>NZ_CP170445.1:1803183-2404244 GCF_042473625.1 Kineococcus sp. DHX-1
GGGTCCACGAGGGACAGGTCGACGACCTCGGTGCCCTGGTAGACGTCGGGGACACCCGGCATGAGCAGCTGCACGAACTTCTGCCCGAGGACCGCGACCCGGGCGGCCTGGCCGGTGTGGGCGACGAACTCGCCGACCGCGGTCAGCACGGCCTCGTCGGCCAGCACACCCGTCGCGAACGCCTCCACCGCCGCCTCGTAGGCCTCGTCGGGCGACGTCCACGTCGTGTGGTCCTTCGCCTCCCGCGTGGCCTTCTGCAGGTACGCCAGCAACCGGTCGGCGGCGATCGGCCCCGCGGTGCCCCAGGTGCCGAAGACCGTCTGCCACACCAGGAGCTCGGTGCGGGCGTCGAGCTCGGCGGCCCGGTGCCCGGCGGCCAGGTCGCGCCACGTGGTGAGCGCGGCGGCCCACTCGTCGGCGAACTCCGACAGGACCGACAACCGGGCGCGGACGTCCTCGCTGCGCTTCGTGTCGTGCGTGGACAGCGTCGTCATCGTGGCGGGCCAGTCGTGCGCGAGGCGCGCCGCGAACGCGTGGAACTCCTCGGGGGAGGTGCCGAACCGCGTCGGGTCGCCACCGACCTCGTTGAGGGAGCTGAGCCGGAACCAGCGGTAGAACGCGGTGTCCTCGATGCCCTTGGCCATCACCGGACCGCAGGTCTGCTGGAAGCGGACCACGAACTCCGCGGCGCGGGGGTCACCCGCACCGGCCCGGCCGAGCGCGAGGTCCACGACGACGGAGAGGGTGTCGTGGCGTTCGGCGGGCAGCCGGGTGCGGGCGGTGGCCGCCGCGTGGTCGAGGACGGCGACGGCGTCCCGGGGCGCCGTCTCGCCCGGCACGACGTAGGCGCGGTACTGCTCGACGGCGACGAGGAGTTCGACGACGGCTTCGTGCAGCCCGCGGCGGGTGTGGTCGCGCAGGTTGACGTCGTCGTGGCAGATGCCCGCCAGCAGTTCCACCAGGCGGTGGACCTCGGCGTACAGGCCGTTCTCGACGACCTCGCGCTTGGCCTCCTCCACGACGGCCGCGAACGGGGTCCCTGTCCCCGTCACCGCCGCGTAGGCGGTGGAGAGGGGTTCGGCGCCGGTGGGGTCGAGGAAGACGCCGCCGATGCGCTGCAGGGCGTCGTACCCGGTGGTGCCCGCGCACTGCCAGTCGACCGGCAGCAGCTCGTCGCCCTCGAGGATCTTCTCCACGACGACCCAGGCGCTGGCGTCACCCTGGCGGGTGGCGGCCGCGAGGCGCTCGAGGTACCCGCGCGGGTCGGCCAGGCCGTCCGGGTGGTCGATGCGCAGGCCCTGCAGGGACCCGTCGTGCACGAGCTCCAGCAGCAGCCGGTGGGTCGCGTCGAAGACCTCGGGGTCCTCGACCCGCACGGCGGCGAGGGTGTCGACGTCGAAGAACCGCCGGTAGTTCAGCTCCTCGTCGGCGACCCGCCAGTGCGCCAGGCGGTACCACTGGCGGTCGACCAGCTGCTCCAGGGGCAGGTCCTCCGTGCCCGGCCGGACCGGGAAGACGTGGTCGTAGTAGCGCAGGACGGGCTCGTCGCCGGAGCGGTCCAGGGACAGCTCCCCGGCCGCCAGCACCTGACCGATCCGCTGGCCCAGGACGGCCATGAGGATCGCCCGGTCCGGGACCGACCAGTCGACGTCGAACCACGAGGCGAACGGGGACCCGGGACCCTCGCGCAGGACCGACCACAGCTGGGCGTTGTCGCTGGCGGGCGTCGGGACGGCGACGTGGTTGGGCACGACGTCCGCGACCGCGCCGAGGCCGGCTGCGCGCAGCGCCTGCGTCAGCCGGTCGAACGCGGGGCGTCCACCGGCCTCGGGGTTGAGGTGGGAGTGGTCCACGACGTCGTACCCGTGCGTGGACCCCGTCGCGGGGGCCAGCACGGGGGAGAGGTAGGCGTGCGAGACCCCGAGCGCGGCGAGGTGCTCCGCCTGCTCGGCCGCGTCGTCGAAGGTGAACGCGGGCTGGATCTGCAGGCGGTAGGTGCCGGTGGGCACCACCGCGGGACGGTAGGTCACTTGTCTCCCAGAGGTTCTCGGGCCAGGACGAGCACGGAGCGGGCGGCGACGGGCAGCTTGGCCCCCGGCGAGAACGCCGACTCCTCGGTGAAGATCGAGATGATGCCGACCTGGTCGTCGGCCGTGTCCAGGCGCGGCCGCCAGTCGTCGCCGTAGGCCTCCTCGGGGAGGGTGAACTCCACCGTCTCGTGCCACGGGTTGTACAGGACGAGGAAGGAGTCGCCGACGATCCGCTCGCCGCGGCGGTCGGGTTCGGGGATGGCCTCCCCGTTGAGGAAGACCATGACCGTGCGGTTGGAGGCGTCGCCCCAGTCCGCGTCGGTCATCGGGGTGCCCTCGTTGGAGAACCACTCGATGTCGCCGACCTCGGACTCGCCGCCGTGCTCGGCGTCCCCCGCGAAGAACCGGCGGCGCTGGAACACGGGCTCCTGCCGGCGCAGCGCGACGACGCGTCGGCTGAACTCCAGCAGCTCGCGCTGGGGGGCGTCGAGCTTCCAGTCGATCCAGGAGGTCTCGTTGTCCTGGCAGTAGACGTTGTTGTTGCCGTTCTGAGTCCGGCCGAGCTCGTCGCCGTGCAGGAGCATCGGCACGCCCTGGGACAGCAGCAGCGTCGTCAGCAGGTTCCGGTGCTGACGGGCCCGCAGCGCGATGATCTCCTCGTCCTGCGTCTCGCCCTCGACGCCGCAGTTCCAGGACCGGTTGTGGCTCTCGCCGTCCGCCCCGCCCTCGCCGTTGGCGTCGTTGTGCTTGTCGTTGTAGGAGACGAGGTCGCGCATGGTGAAGCCGTCGTGGGCGGTCACGAAGTTGATGCTGGCGATGGGCTTGCGCCCCGAGTGCTCGTACAGGTCCGAGGAACCGCTGACGCGGCTGGCGAATTCGCCCAGGGTCTTGGGCTCCCCGCGCCAGAAGTCGCGGACGGTGTCGCGGTAGCGGCCGTTCCACTCCGTCCACAGCGGGGGGAAGCCGCCGACCTGGTAGCCGCCGTCGCCGACGTCCCAGGGCTCGGCGATCAGCTTGACCTGGCTCACGACCGGGTCCTGCTGGACGAGGTCGAAGAACGCGCTGAGGCGGTCGACCTCGTGGAACTGACGGGCCAGGGTCGAGGCGAGGTCGAAGCGGAAGCCGTCCACGTGCATCTCGGTCACCCAGTACCGCAGCGAGTCCATGATGAGCTGCAGGACGTGCGGCGAGCGCATGAGCAGCGAGTTGCCCGTGCCCGTGGTGTCGAAGTAGTGCTTCTTGTCCTCGTCGACGAGGCGGTAGTACGCCTGGTTGTCGATCCCGCGGAAGCACAGCGTCGGGCCCATGTGGTTGCCCTCGGCCGTGTGGTTGTAGACGACGTCGAGGATGACCTCGATGTTCGCCTCGTGCAGCGCGCGCACCATCGACTTGAACTCCTGCACCTGCTGGCCCTGCTGGCCGGTGGAGGAGTAGGCGTTGTGCGGGGCGAAGAAGCCGATCGTGTTGTAGCCCCAGTAGTTCGTCAGGCCCTTGTCCACGAGGTGGGTGTCCTGGACGAACTGGTGCACGGGCATGAGCTCGACGGCCGTGATGCCCAGCGACGTGAGGTGCTCGATGACGGCGGGGTGCGCCATCGCCGCGTACGTCCCGCGGATCTCCTCGGGCACGTCGGGGTGCTGCATCGTCAGACCCTTGACGTGGGCCTCGTAGATGACCGACTCGTGGTACTCGTGACCCGGCCGACGGTCGTTGCCCCAGTCGAAGTAGGGGTTGATGACGACCGAGAGCATGGTGTGCCCGAGCGAGTCGTCGTCGTTGACCTCACCGGGCCGGTCGAAGTGGTAGCTGAACAGGGACTCGTCCCCGTCGACCTGGCCCTCGACGGCCTTGGCGTACGGGTCGAGCAGGAGCTTTTCGGGCTGGCAGCGCGCGCCGCTCTCGGGGTGGAACGGGCCGTGCACGCGGTAGCCGTACCGCTGGCCGGGCTGCACGCCCGGCAGGTAGGCGTGCCAGACGAAGCCGTCGACCTCGGGGAGGTCGAGACGGTGCTCCGTCCCGTCCGCGTCGATGAGGCACAGCTCGACCCGTTCGGCGACCTCGGAGAAGAGGGCGAAGTTCGTCCCGGCGCCGTCGTACGTGGCGCCCAGGGGGTAGGGCCGTCCGGGCCAGATCTGCATCGGGGGAGTCCCTCCAGCGGTCTCGAAGGTCGTCGTGTCGGTGGGCGGGTCCTGCGGTGGTGCGTGGTCATCATGTCGGTAGACGCCCCCCGCCACCTCCTGGGAGACCCCGGAGTGGCGGTCCGTCGTGGCCGGGGTGGCCCGTTACGGTGGACGGGTGCCCGAGGACCCCTCCCGTCCGGGTGGGCGCCCCCGGCACGAGGAGAGCGACGAGGAGACCATGGACGTGGCCCGCTCGGAGGACGCGACCGCGAGCCCCGGCGCCCTGACCACCGACGCAGACACGAGCGCAGGCACCGCTGGGGAGCCGGCTCCCGAGGTGACCGTCCAGGTGCGGCGCACCCGGCGGTCGCGCCTCCCGCGGGTGTGGCGCGCGCTGCGCCAGCCGTGGCGCGACCTGCGGGCGCTGACGGTCGGCACCGTCGAGGCCTGCATGCGCTTCCGCGTCACGGGGCTGGCCGCCGAGGGCGGGTTCTTCGCCCTGCTGTCGCTGCCGCCGCTCGTCTTCGGGCTCGTGGCGAGCCTGGGCTACCTGGGGCGCTGGCTCGGGGCCGACGACGTCGACGCCGCCCGCGGGCAGCTGACACGCGTCACCGAGGCCTTCTTCACCTCCCAGGCCATCTCCGACGTCATCCTGCCCACCTTCGACTCGGTGACGACGGGCGGCCGGGCGGACCTGACCGTCCTGGCGTTCGCGGTCAGCGTCTGGTCGGGTTCGCGCGCCCTCAACGTCTACGTCGACACCATCGCGATCATGTACGGCCTCGGGGGCCACCGCGGCATCGTGCGGACCCGGCTGCTGTCGCTGTCGACGTACCTCGTGGCGCTGCTCGTGGGCGTCGTCGTCGTGCCGCTGGTCCTCATCGGCCCGCAGCTGCTCGGGGAGTGGCTGCCGCTGCACCTGCGCTGGCTGACGACGCTGTACTGGCCGGTGGTGCTGGTGCTGTCCGTCTTCTGCCTCGCGACGCTCTACCACCTCGCCACACCGGTGCGGTCGCGCTGGTGGCGGGACGTGCCGGGGGCGCTGCTGGCCCTGCTGGGGTGGCTGGCGATCTCGTGGGTGCTGCGCCGCGCGCTGTCGTTCTCCGTCGCGGGCGCCTCGACGTCGATCTACGGGCCGCTGGCCGCGCCGATCGTCGTGCTCATCTGGTTCTACTTCCTGGCCATCACCGTGCTCATCGGCGCCGCGCTGAACTCCGCCGTCGACCGGGTCTGGCCGGACCCGACCAAGGCCGCCGCCCGGGAGGACGCCCGCGTGCAGGCGGCCGAGCGGCGGCGCTGGGTCCCCTGAGGGACGCCCCGGTCAGGTCCGGTCGCTGACCTTCACGCGCGCGTAGCGGTACCCCACCATGCGCTGGAAGTGGCGCAGGCCGTTGGACAGCTGCGGCGGCGGGGTGGAGTCCGTGAGGTACCGGACGCCGCGCGCCGCGAGCGCGTCGACGAGGGCGGGCATGAGCAGGTACCGGGCGTCGCTGTGCGCGGGGGAGGCGCCGAGGGTGCGGAAGTAGCGCAGCAGACCCCACTCCCCGTCGACCGGGGTCACCGACAGCATGATCGGCTCGCCGCCGGAGTCCGTCGCCACCAGCCACAGGTCGTGCTCGAGCAGGTCGGCGTTGTCCGGCGCCGCGTTGCGGTACTGGGTGTCCGCGTGGACCTGCTCGGCGGCGTTGGCGCGCTCGACGAGGGCCCGCCGCTCGGCGGGGTCGTCCACGGTGCGCCAGCCGACGCCCTTCTTCTGCGCGGCGCGGACCTTGCGCCGCAGCGTCTGCCGGTTCGCCCCGACGACGTACTCCGCCGGGTCCACCGGGACATCGAGGACGGCGACGCCGGTGGAGGCGACCGGCATCCCGCCGAGGTGGCGGGTGAGCAGCGTGCGGCGCAGGACGTCGGCCGCGGGACCGGTCCCCAGGTGCGCGGGCAGCACCGGGAGCCGCAGGACCGCGACGACCGCGGCGGCCGTCGACAGCGGGTTGCGGGCGGCGAAGCGGAGCGCGTGCCCGCTGCCGTCCGCGGCCTTCTCCTCGCGGTCGGAGACGTAGTCGGTCAGGAAGCCCGCCAGCGCCGCCTCCGTCGTCCGCTCCTCGAGGCGGCGGGGAACGTCGGTGCGCACCGTCGTCGCGGCGGTGCTCAGGGCGCCACGGGCGCGCCGGACCAGGGAGACCCCGGGGGCCCCGGCCGGTCGGGCACGCTGCGTCGAGCTCGTGGTGGACAGGCGGAGCAGGTCGAGCGCGCGCACAGCAGGAGACTCCTCGGATCGGGGGTGGTGCAGGTCGGTCAGGCGTTCGTGCCGAGCGTCGGGTCCTGGCCGGACCGCGTGCGCGGGTCGGCCGTCCCCAGCGGCAGCGGCGCGAAGGAGGGCAGCGGCCTGCGGGCCACCGCCGAGAGCAGCTCGAGGTGCCGGCGGGCCAGCCGCCGGGGGTCGAGACCGCGGGCGAAGGACGGCCCGCCGGCGGCGGCGTGCCGCAGCGGGCGCTGGTCGGTGAGGTGCGCGGCGAGCGCGTCGGCGAGGGCGTCGACCGACTCCGGTGCGACGAGCGCCCCGTGGCGGCCGTCGTCCAGGAGCAGTCGCGACCCCTCGCAGCAGTCGGTGGCCACGACGGGGACGGCCAGGGCGAGGGCCTCCAGCAACGTCAACGGCATGGCCTCGGTGCGGGAGGACGACACGAGCAGGTCCGCGCGGGCCAGCAGGGGCGCCGGGTTCTCGACGAACCCGGGCAGCCGGACGTGGTCCGCGCCGAGCTCGGTGCGCAGCGCCTCCAGGGCACTGCGGTCCGGGCCCTCCCCGACGACGACCAGCTCGTGGTCGAGACCGGCCGCGCGGACGCGGGTCGAGGCCCGCAGGAGCAGGTCGAAGCCCTTGTGCGCCGTGAGGCGCCCGACCGCGAGCACCGAGGGCCGGGCCGCGTCGAGCGTCACCGGGCTCGGCTCGGTGGCCCGCTCGGTCAGGGCGTCGACGTCGACACCGTTGAGGACGACGTGCACGCGGTCGGCGGGGATGCCGTTGGCGACCAGGCCGGGGACCAGGCCGGGGGAGACGGCGACCGCGGCGTCGGCGTGGCGGTGCACCCACCGCGTCGCGGCCCGCAGCTTGGGCGGTACCCACGCCTCCAGGGCCGCGTCGAGGTCGCCCTGGGCGAGCACGACGAAGGGCTTGCCCAGCGTGCGGGCGGCGAGCGACGCGGCCAGCAGGCCGTGGCCGATCTCCGACCCGGACACGACGACGTCGTGGTCGCGGGCGAGGCCGACCAGCCTCGCGAGCGCGACGGGGAGCCGGCGGGCGGCGGGCAGGGACGCCGACGCCCCGAGGTGGACGGGCACGCCGGGACCGGGCAGCCCGACCTGCTCGTCCGGGCCGACGTCTTCGAGGGCGAAGAGCGAGGTGTGGACGCCGTCGGCCACGAAGCGGTCGGCCAGGGCGTTGACGACGCGCAGGCCGCCGTTCTCGCGCAGGTGCCCTTGCACGAAGAGGACGCGCAGGTCGCCCCGGCGCCGGGGCACGGAGCGCGGGACGAGAGGCATGACGACCACGGTACGGACAGCGACGACCGCGTGTGGGCGTGTTGCAGATTTGTTAACCCGTTCCGCTGCAGCCGATCCATCCGTTTGGGTGACGCCCCGTGACGCTCAGCGACGACGACGTGCCGGAGCGGGGTGGAGGCTCCGGAGACGCACGAAGGGCCCGGGACCATCGCTGGTCCCGGGCCCTCTCGGGTGGTGGGCGATACTGGGATCGAACCAGTGACCTCTTCCGTGTCAGGGAAGCGCGCTACCGCTGCGCCAATCGCCCTCGTCCTCCGCGCCGGGAGCTACCCGGTGCTGAGTGGAGGTGGAGACGGGATTCGAACCCGTGTGGACGGCTTTGCAGGCCGCTGCCTAACCTCTCGGCCACTCCACCGTGAGGCTCGCGCCCCGCAAGCCGAACCCCGAGCGGACGACCGGACTCGAACCGGCGACCCTAACCTTGGCAAGGTTATGCGCTACCAACTGCGCTACGTCCGCGTGCTTCCGGTTTCCCCGCCGTTCCCGGCCGGTTCCCCGTGGCGTTGAAAACATTAGCCGACATCCCGGGCTCGGCCAAATCACCCCCGCCACGGCGTGGTCCGGGCGGGGGGAGGCGTTGCGCTGCAGGCGCTCTCAGGAGACGAGGCGCGCGATCAGGTCGTCCAGGTCGAGGTGCCGGCTCTCGCGGCCGGGCGGGACGAGGGCGTCGGCCCGCCGGAGGAAGCGCCGCACGTCGGCCTCGTCGGCCTCGAGCTCGGCGTTGCCGTCGGGGGAGGACAGGCGCAGGACGATCCGCGGGCGACCGTCGGCGGACTCGGTGCAGGGACGCACCTGCACGTCGCCCGCGCCGCTCGGCTCGCTCAGGCCCTCGCGCAGCAGGTCGCGGGCGAAGACCCACTCGACGTCGGCGTCGCCGCCGCGGAAGACGGCGTGGATCGCGTACGGGTCGTCGGCGCCGTAGTGAAGGCTGGCGGGGACCGGCAGCCCGGGGCCGCTGGTCGTCCGGAGCCGCAAGGAGACGTCGACGTCGACCTCGGTCTTGCGGTGCGGCAGTGCAGGCACGTCGACCTCCGTGTGCTCTTGGCCGCTGACGGGCTCCAGCGACCGTGCTGACGAGTTTCCCACCAAATGCGCCGTCGAAACACTCGAACGACGCAACTCGGACGCCCGCGTGTCGCCGGCGGTTCCCCGGCCCGTCCACCGGGGGTCACCGGGCCCCTGGGGGTCGGGGTGTGACGCGGCTCACGAAGCACCCGCGCAGAACGTCCCCGGCCGGCGGGAGCGCGGCGCCACCCCCGGGCGTTGGAGGGGCGTGGGGCCGGGGACCGACCGGACCCGGACGCGAGGCGAGCAGCAGGGAGGCGTGGTGGGAGCGGTGCACACGCAGGGCCACGGCACGGGAGCCGGCGCGGACGGGGACGGGCCGGGCGCGCAGTCGCGCGACGGTGACGACCTGCCGGGCCCCCGGTTGCCCGACCCGCCCCGCGCCCGGCAGAGCGTCGGGCGGCAGGTCGACGCCGACGTGGCACGGACGGGGTCGGCGGGCGACACGCCGGCCGCGGGAGGCCCGGCGGCGCGCACCGCCCACCAGCACCGGGTCCGCCGGGTGCGCGCAGCCCTGCACGCCCGGCGCGAGCAGATCCGCGCCGACGCCCGGCGCAACGCGGCCTACCGCGCGGTCGTCGGGGCCGTCGGAACGGTCGTGGTCGTCGTGGGGCTGGCCCTCGTGCCCCTGCCCGGCCCCGGCTGGCTCGTGGTCTTCATGGGGCTCGCGGTCCTGGGCAGCGAGTTCTCCTCGGCGCAGCGGGTCAAGCACTTCGGCGAGCGCCAAATGCACCGCTGGGTCCGCTGGATCGCCGCCCGGTCCCTGGCCACGCGTGCGGCGCTGGGCGCGGGGACGGCGGCCGCCGTGGCGGCGGTCGCCTGGGGCTACCTCGCCTGGCAGGGGTTGCCCGCCTGGACCCCGGAGGTCGTCTCGGCCCAGCTGCAGTGGGTCCCGGGCCTGGCGCGGGGCTGAGAGCCGGGGAGAGCGCGGGGCTGTCGTGACGAGCCCCGCAGGTCCGGTATGGTTCTCAGGCCGGTCGCGTTCAGCGCGACGACCGGGCGATTAGCTCAGTGGTAGAGCACTTCGTTCACACCGAAGGGGTCACTGGTTCGAACCCAGTATCGCCCACCCAGCACACTCGTGGGGTGTCCGTCACCGGCGCCCTGCGCGAGATCCACCTCTTCCCCGTGAAGTCCGCCGGGGGACTCTCCCCGCAGTCGGCCGCCGTCGGTCCCGACGGCCTGGTCGGCGACCGGTCCCACGCCGTCGTGGACGCGGGCGGTGAGGTGCTCGCCGCCAAGCGCACCCCCCGGCTCCGCGAGCTGCAGCTCGGGGAGTCCCTCGACGCGCCCCGCGTCCTCGTCCCCGGAGGTCAGGACCTCGCCGCCTTCCTCGGGGTCACCTCCGCCCACGTGGTCCCCGTCGCCGGCGGCGCCCGGCAGGTCGAGGCCGTCCACGTCGTCACCCTGGCCCAGCGGGCCGACCCGGCGGCGGGGGACACCTCGCGCGCGAACCTCGTCCTCGACGTCGACGCGCTGCTCGCGCCCGGGACCGTGCTGCGCATCGGCACGGCGGTGCTGGAGGTCGTGGGGCTGCCGCGGCACTGCGGCGGGGTCTTCGCCCGGGTCGCGACGCCGGGCGCGCTGCGGGTCGGGGACGTGGTGGACGTGGTGGTCGAGGAGGGCTCGGGCCCGCCCGGATAGAGTCCGGGAGTCCATCCACGCCAACCTCGGAGGCCCACGGTGTCCGCCCAGCTGTCCATCACCCGATCCGGCGCCGGGGGCCAGGAGACGCAGCAGGTCACCGCCGGCACGACGGCGGCCGAGCTGTTCACCGAGGAGCGCGACGTCGTCGTCGCCCGCGTCAACGGTGAGCTGCGCGACCTGTCCCACGTGCTGGCCGACGGGGACTTCGTCGAGGGCGTGCTCGTCTCCTCCGAGGACGGGCTGGCGGTGCTGCGCCACTCCACGGCGCACGTCATGGCCCAGGCGGTGCAGCAGCACTTCCCCGAGGCCAAGCTCGGCATCGGACCGCCGATCCGCGACGGGTTCTACTTCGACTTCGACGTCGAGCGTCCGTTCACCCCGGAGGACCTCAAGACCGTCGAGAAGACGATGCAGCGCATCGTCAAGGAGGGGCAGCGGTTCGTCCGCCGTGAGGTCTCCGACGACGACGCCCGCGAGGCGATGGCCGCCGAGCCGTACAAGCTCGAGCTCATCGGCCTGAAGTCCAGCGCCGACCAGGCGGCCGAGGGGGCCTCGGCCGAGGTCGGCGAGGGCGGTCTGTCGATCTACGACAACGTCCGCCGGGACGACTCCGTCGCGTTCCGCGACCTGTGCCGCGGGCCGCACATCCCGACCACCCGCCTCGTGGGCAACGGGTTCAGCCTGCTGCGCAGCGCGGCGGCCTACTGGCGCGGCAGCGAGAAGAACCCGCAGCTGCAGCGCATCTACGGCACGGCCTGGCCGTCCAAGGACGAGCTGAAGGCCTACCAGGAACGCGTCGCCGAGGCCGAGCGGCGCGACCACCGCCGACTCGGGGCCGAGCTGGACCTGTTCTCCTTCCCCGACGAGATCGGCTCCGGTCTCGTCGTGTTCCACCCCAAGGGCGGGGTCGTGAAGCGGGAGATGGAGGACTACGTCCGCCGCCGGCACATCGAGGAGGGGTTCTCCTACGTCGGCACCCCGCACATCTCCAAGGGCGGCCTGTTCGAGACGTCCGGGCACCTGCCGTACTACGAGGACACGATGTTCCCCGGCATGGACCTGGAGAACTCGACCTATTACCTCAAGGCCATGAACTGCCCGATGCACAACCTGATCTTCCGTTCGCGGGGGCGGTCCTACCGGGAACTGCCGCTGCGGTTCTTCGAGTTCGGGTCGGTCTACCGGTACGAGAAGTCCGGTGTGGTGCACGGGCTCACGCGCGTGCGCGGGCTGACCCAGGACGACTCCCACAGCTACGTCACCGCCGAGCAGGCGCCGGGGGAGATCACCCACCTGCTCGACTTCGTCCTGGGGCTGCTGAAGGACTTCGGCCTCGACGACTACTACCTCGAACTGTCCACCCGCGGGGACTCCGAGAAGTTCATCGGCTCCGACGAGCAGTGGGCCGCCGCCACGAAGGTGCTCGAGGACGCGGCCGTCGCCACCGGCCTGGAGCTCGTGCCCGACCCGGGCGGGGCAGCGTTCTACGGCCCGAAGATCTCGGTGCAGGCCCGCGACGCCATCGGCCGCACCTGGCAGATGTCGACCATCCAGTACGACTTCAACCAGCCCGCGCGGTTCGGTCTGGAGTACACCTCCGCCGACGGGTCCAAGCAGCAGCCCGTGATGATCCACTCCGCGAAGTTCGGCTCCCTCGAGCGGTTCTTCGGCGTCCTCGTCGAGCACTACGCCGGTGCGTTCCCCCCGTGGCTCGCGCCGGTCCAGGTCGTCGGCATCCCCGTCGCCGACGCCCACGTGCCGCACCTGGTGGAGGTCGCCGAGCGGCTGCGCGCCGCGGGTGTGCGCGTCGAGGTCGACGACACCGACGACCGGATGCCGAAGAAGATCCGCACCTGGACGAAGCAGAAGATCCCCTTCCTGCTCATCGCCGGGGCCGAGGACGTCGAGAACGGCGCCGTGTCCTTCCGGTTCCGGGACGGCAGCCAGGAGAACGGCGTCCCCGTGGCCGACGCCGTGGAACGCATCGCGGCGGCCGTCCGCGACCGGGTGCAGGTGTGAGCGAGTCCTCCCCGGAGGTCCCCGCGGACCCCGCCGTCGAACCGGCGGAGGGGTTCGCGGGCGAGCCCGACGGGTTCGGCCGACTGTGGACGCCGCACCGGATGGCGTACATCCAGGGCGAGCACAAACCCGCCGACGCCGAGTCCGGCAGCTGCCCGTTCTGCCGGGCCCCCGGGCGCAGCGACGCCGAGGGCCTCGTCGTGCGACGGGGTGAGCACGTGTTCGCCGTGCTCAACCTGTTCCCGTACAACCCGGGGCACCTCATGGTCTGCCCGTACCGGCACGTCTCGGCGTACGTCGACCTCGAGGCCGACGAGCTGGCCGAGTTCACCGCGTTCACCCGGGCGGCCGTCCGGACGCTGAGCGCCGCGTCCGCACCCGCCGGGTTCAACCTCGGCATGAACCAGGGCGAGGTCGCGGGGGCGGGCATCGCGGCGCACCTGCACCAGCACGTCGTGCCGCGGTGGCAGGGTGACGCGAACTTCCTGCCCGTCGTGGGCCGGACGAAGGCGATGCCCGAACTGCTCGAAGACACGCGAGCGCGCCTGGCCGCCGCGTGGGTCACCGACGCGACCGGCTGAGCGCCCTACCCTTCGACACGATGCTCAACACCTACGGCCGCGCCTTCGCCACGAGGATCTTCACCCCCGTCGCGCGCTTCCTGCTGCGCTGCGGGGTCACCCCCGACATGGTCACGATCGCCGGGACCGTCGGGGTCATGGTCTGCGCGCTCGCCCTGTACCCCACGGGCCACCTGTTCTGGGGGTCTCTCGGGGCCACGGTCTTCGTCCTGTCGGACACCATCGACGGGACGATGGCCCGGATCCGGGGCAGTTCCGGCAAGTGGGGCGCCTACCTGGACTCCTCCCTCGACCGGTTCGCCGACGCCGCGCTCTTCGGGGGGCTCGTCGTCTGGTTCGCCCGCGGCGGGCAGTCCGACGTGACGGCCGGGCTGGCGCTCGTGTGCCTCGTCCTCGGCAGCACCGTCTCCTACGTCAAGGCGCGGGCCGAGGGGCTGGGCTTCACCGCCAACGTCGGCCTCGCCGAACGGGGCGAACGCATCGTCGCGGTCCTCGTCGGGGCCGGGTTCGTCGGCCTCGGCGTCCCGCTCGTCTTCCTGCAGGTCGTGCTGGCGCTGCTCGCGCTCGCCAGCGCCGTGACGGTCGTCCAGCGCATGGCGGTGGTGCGGCGCCAGGCCCTCGCGGTGCCGCCGGCCGACGCGTGAGCCTGCGCGAACCGCTGCTCGTCGGCGCCTTCCGGGCGGCCTGGCGGTTCGCCCGCGTCGTGCCCGAGGACGTCGCCGTGAGCGCGAGCCGTAGGGTGGCGGACCTGCTCGCGCGCCGCGGCGGCCCCCGGGTCGACCAGCTGCGGCGCAACGTCGCGCACGCCCGCCCGGACGCCGGACCCGCCGAGCTGGACGCCCTCGTCCGCGACGGCCTGCGCAGCTACGCCCGGTACTGGCTCGACGCGTTCCGGCTGCCGGGGTGGACCCGGGAGCGGACCGTCGGCACCGTCCGCATGGACCACGGTGCGCAGCTGCGCGCGGCGCTGGCGGACGGTCGCGGCGCCATCGGCTTCCTCGGGCACCTGGGCAACTGGGACCACGCGGCGGCCTGGTCGGCCACCGAGCTCGCCCCCGTCGTCACCGTCGCCGAACGCCTGCGGCCCGAGGAGGTCTACGAGGAGTTCCTCACCTTCCGCCGCTCCCTCGGCGTCGAGGTGCTCCCGCTGGGGGACCCCGCCACCTTCGGCACCCTCCTGCGGCGGCTGCGCGCCGGCGCCTTCGTCCCGCTGCTGGCCGACCGGGACCTGTCGGCCGCCGGCGTCGAGGTCGACTTCCTGGGGCAGCGGGTGCGGATGGCGCAGGGCCCGGCCGCCCTGGCCCTCGCGACGGGCGCCCCGCTGTTCCCCTTCGGCCTCTTCCACGAGGTCGCCGGCGGCCGGCGCGTCCTGGTCATCGACGTCGGCCCGCGGGTGCCCGTGCCCGACCGGCACGCCGGCGAGAGCGCGCGCGAGCACCGCCGGCGCGCCGTGGCCCAGATGACGCAGGCCTGCGCCGACGCCCTCGCCGCGGTCGTCGTGGCGCACCCCGACGAGTGGCACGTCCTGCAGCGCGTGTTCGGACAGGACTGAGGCGTGCGGATCGGCATCGTCTGCCCCTACTCCTTCGACGTGCCGGGGGGCGTGCAGTTCCACGTGCGCGACCTCGCCGAGCACCTGCTGGGCCTCGGCCACCACGTCCGCGTCCTGGCCCCCGCCGACGACGAGTCGACGCTGCCGCCGTTCGCCGACCCCGGCGGCAACGTCGTCGCCGTGCCGTACAACGGGTCCGTCGCCCGGCTGTCCTTCGGGCCCGTCACCGCCGGTCGCGTCCGGCGCTGGCTGGTGGAGGGCGCGTTCGACGTCCTGCACGTGCACGAACCCCTGTCGCCCAGCACGTCGCTGCTCGCGCTGTGGGCCGCCACCTCGGCCACGACGGGTCCGCTCGTCGCGACCTTCCACACGGCCAACCTGCGCTCGCGGGCGATGCAGGCCGCCTTCCCGCTGCTGCGCCCGAGCCTGGAGAAGATCTCCGCGCGCATCGCCGTCAGCGAGGACGCGCGCCGGACGGTCGTCGAGCACGTCGGTGGGGACGCCGTCGTCGTGCCCAACGGCGTCGTGACCCGCGCCTTCGCGCAGGCACCCCGGCGTCCGGAGTGGACGGGCACCGCGCAGCGGCCCGTCGTGGCCTTCGTCGGCCGCCTCGACGAACCCCGCAAGGGGCTGCCGCTGCTGTGCCAGGCCGTCCCGCTCGTGCGCGCCGTCGTCCCCGGCGCGCGGTTCCTCGTCGCCGGTCGCGGGGACGTCGCCGCCGCCCGCGAGCTGCTCGCGCCCGCCGACCGGGACGCCGTGGAGTTCCTCGGCGCCGTCGACGACCGCACCAAGGAGTCGCTGCTGGCTAGCGCCGACGTCTACCTCGCCCCGCACACCGGCGGGGAGAGCTTCGGCATCGTCCTCGTCGAGGCGATGGCCGCCGGGGTCGCCGTCGTGGCGGCCGACCTCGGGGCGTTCCGCCGGGTGCTCGGCGACGGTGCCCACGGTGCGCTCTTCGCCGTCGGGGACGCCGCGGCCGCCGCGCGCGAGGTGCTGGCCCTGCTCGCCGACCCCGCCCGGCGCGCCGGTCTCGCGGCCGCCGGGCAGGCGGCGTCCGCGCGCTACGACTGGTCCGTCGTCGCGCAGGAGGTCCTGCGCGTCTACGAGACGGTCGCCGGGCACCGGGGGAGCCCCGGGTGACCGCCGTGACCTGGGTGCTCGCCGCCCTGCTGGCCCTCGCGGCGCTCGCGGGCTGGCTGTCCGCCACGGCGCAGCGTGTCGACCGGCTGCACCGGCGGGTGGAGACGAGCCGCGCCGCCCTCGACGCCGAACTCACGCGGCGGGCCAGCGCGGCCCTGGAGTTCGCCCTGGAGAGCTCGGACCACCTCGACCCCGCGTCGGCGCTGCTCCTCGCCGACGCGGCGACGACCAGCCTGGACGCGCCCCGCACCCCGGCCGCCCTGCGCGAGGCCAACGACGCCGACGACGCGCACCGCTGGCGCGTGGAGTCCGACCTCACCCGCGCGCTCGCCGCGGCGCTGCCGCCGGGCGACGGCGAGGGGCTGGCGCGGGTGGCCGACGCGGCCCGTCGGGTCCAGCTCGCGCGGCGCTTCCACAACGACGCCGTCGTGCAGACGCGGCGGTTGCGGTGCAAGCGGATCGTGCGCTGGGCGCACCTCGCCGGACGGGCCAGGGTCCCGGAAACGGCGGACTTCCTCGACGGGGACGACGACGGGACCGGGTCGTAGGATTGCGCCCGCCTGAACTCCGCCCGACCGATCGTGAGGCACGCGCACGTGAGCAGTGAAGTCAGCACCGGGGCCACCAGCGGACCGGCCGTGGGGACCAGCCGCGTCAAGCGCGGGATGGCCGAGATGCTCAAGGGCGGCGTCATCATGGACGTCGTCACCGCCGACCAGGCGCGCATCGCCGCCGACGCCGGCGCAGTCGCCGTCATGGCGCTCGAGCGGGTGCCCGCGGACATCCGCGCCGAGGGCGGCGTCTCCCGGATGTCCGACCCGGACATGATCGACTCGATCGTCTCCGCGGTCTCGATCCCCGTCATGGCCAAGGCCCGCATCGGGCACTTCGTCGAGGCCCAGGTGCTGCAGTCACTCGGCGTCGACTACATCGACGAGTCCGAGGTCCTCACCCCGGCCGACTACGCGCACCACATCGACAAGCACTCCTTCACCGTCCCCTTCGTCTGCGGGGCGACGAACCTCGGGGAGGCGCTGCGGCGCATCACCGAGGGCGCGGCGATGATCCGCTCCAAGGGCGAGGCCGGCACGGGCGACGTGTCCAACGCCGTGACCCACATGCGGACCATCCGCGCCGAGGTGAACCGGCTGCGGTCGATGTCCCCCGACGAGGTCTACGTCGCCGCCAAGGAGATGGCCGCCCCCTACGACGTCGTCAAGGAGGTCGCCGAGACCGGCAAGCTGCCCGTCGTGCTGTTCACCGCCGGCGGCATCGCCACCCCCGCGGACGCGGCGATGATGATGCAGCTCGGCGCCGACGGCGTCTTCGTGGGCTCGGGCATCTTCAAGTCCGGCAACCCTGCCCAGCGCGCCGAGGCCATCGTCAAGGCCACGACGTTCTTCGACGACCCCGACGTGGTCGCCAAGGTGTCGCGCGGGTTGGGCGAGGCCATGGTCGGCCTGAACGTCGAGGCCATCCCCGAGCCGCACCGCCTGGCCCAGCGCGGCTGGTGACCACCCCGGAGGCGGACCTCCTCGGCCCGGAGTGGGGACACGCCCCCGACGGGGTCCGCACCCGCAGCGCGTCCCGCGTCGTCGTCCTCGACGACGCGGGACGCGTCCTGCTGCTGAGGGGGTGCGACCCCACCCGGCCGGGCACCGACTGGTGGTTCACCGTCGGCGGTGGTCGGGCGCCGGGGGAGGACCCCCGCACGGCGGCCGCGCGGGAGCTGCGCGAGGAGACCGGGCTCGACGTCGACCCGGCCGTGCTCGACGGGCCCGTCTGGTCGCGCACGGCGCACTTCCCGTTCCTCGGCGCTCAGTGCCGTCAGACCGAGGAGTTC
Source organism: Kineococcus sp. DHX-1 (assembly GCF_042473625.1). Lineage (GTDB taxonomy): Bacteria > Actinomycetota > Actinomycetes > Actinomycetales > Kineococcaceae > Kineococcus. Next base: position 1,820,739 of record NZ_CP170445.1, read on the forward strand.
TTCGTGCACCGCGTCGCCGAGGGCTTCGAGGTCGACCGGGCCGGCTGGACCGACCTCGAGCGCGCGTCCGTCAGCGAGTCGCGGTGGTGGGTCCCGGCCGACCTCGCCGGGTCCGGTGCCGTCTTCTACCCGGTCGACCTCCCGCGGCTCCTCGCCGAGCTCCCGCCGCACTGGTCGGGGGGAGCGATCACGGTCGCCTGACGGGTCAGCCGTCGGTGCGGGCGTTGTAGACGACCGCACCCGTCGCGGCCACGTGGGCGGCGTAGGCGCGGTAGACGTCCAGCGCCTCCTGCCGCAGGACGTCGGTGACCACCGCGATCCCGCGGGCCTCGAACTGCTCGGCCCAGTCGTCGCGCACCGGCCCCTCGTCGAAGCCGGTGATCTCCTCCAGCTCCGGTCCGGACCCGGCCACCACGAGCGTGCGCACCCCCGACCACAGCGTCGCGCCGTAGCACTGGGCGCACGGGCGCCAGTTCACGACGAGCTCACGACGGGCGCCGCCCGCGCCGAGGTCCCACGACCCGGTGGCGACCTGCGCCAGGCCGAGCGCGGTGACCTCGGCGTGGCCCGAGGAGATGCCCGTGGACAGGACGACGTTGACCCCGACCGAGACCAGCTCGCCGCTGTCGGTGTCGACGACGACCGCGGCGAACGGGCCGCCGTTGCCCTCGCGGAAGTTGCGCGCGGCGAGGCAGTGGACCAGGGCCATCCGGTCCTCCCGGGTCGGCAGGACGGCCGGCGTGCCCGACAGCTCCTCGTCCACCCAGGCGGGCAGGGCGATCGTGAAGGAGTGGGCGAGGGGCGGGGTGTCGGGCATCGGGTCGCCTTCCGGTGGGTCGTGTCGTCGGCCCGCCGAGCACGACACCGGGACCTGCGGGTGAGCAGACCCTAGGACGAGCCCGCTCACCCGCGGCGGACGACGCGCTCCAGGACGTCCACGGCGACCGCCAGGCAGTCCTCGTCGACGTCGAACTCGGCGTGGTGGTGCGGTCCGGGGTTCGCCCCGCCCACCAGGACGTAGGCGGCCGTCCCGCCCGCTCGCTGCACCTCGTGCATGAACAGGGTCGCGTCGTCGCTGCCGGACATCGCATGGGTGCGCCGGAAGTCCCGCACCCCCTCCGTCTCCTTTGCGGCGAGCTCGACGAGGTCGATGACGGACTCGTCGGGGGTGGTCCCCGCGGCGGCGCCCGACACCTCCACGGTGGCCTCCACGCCGTAGGTGGCGGCGACGCCGCGGACGGCGCGCAAGGCCATGTCCCGCAGGTCCTCGTGCGCCCGGTCGGTGCTGCCCCGGACCTCGAAGGTCAACCGCGCCTGCGCCGGGACGATGTTCGCGCCGCCGCCGGCGTGGAGCGTCCCGACGTTGACGCGCGTCTCCCCGGCGCTGTGCCGGGGCAACCCGAGCAGCGTCAGCGTCGCGGACGCAGCCGCCGCCAGCGCGTTGCGGCCGCGTTCGGGGGCCGCCGCCGCGTGCGCGGCCTCGCCCGTGAACGTCACCGCGAACTTCGTCGTGGCCAGCGCGCCGGTCGCCCCGCCGACGACCGTGCCGACCGGCAGGTCCAGGCCGAGGTGGACGGCCAGCATCCGGTCCACCCCCGAGACGACACCCGCCGCCACCATGGGCCGGGCCCCCCGCACCCCCTCCTCGGCGGGCTGGAACACCAGCCGCAGGGTGCCGGGGAAGTCCCGGTCGGCGAGGCGGTGCAGCAGCCCCACCCCGATCGCCGTGTGCCCGTCGTGGGCGCACGCGTGCATCTGACCGGTCGTGGACCGGAAGCCCTCGCGGTGCGGCGTGTGCTGGCCGCCGGTCGACTCGACGACACCGAGGGCGTCCATGTCGCAGCGGAGCCCCCAGACGGGGCCTGGCCGGTTCCCGGTCATCTCGGCGACCACTGCGGTGCCGTGGTCCCTGAAGAAGGCCGCACGGTCCGCGGGGGTCCCGGCGGCGACGGCCAGGTCGGCCCAGCGGGCGCGCTCGGCGTCGTCGGGGTACCCCGACACGTGAGCGAGGTCCATGGCCTGCGCGCCCGTGCGCAGGGTCAGCGGCAGGCCGGCCAGTTCCGTCTCGACCCGCCACGCCGTCCGGATCTCGCAGAACCCGGGTTCGGCGTGACGGTGCAGGTCGCGGCGCAGGGCGACGAGTCGTCCGTGGTCCACAGGTGTTCCTCTCGGTAGGGGGTCAGAGCCGGATCGAGCCACCGGGGCCCAGGGGCAGGTCGAAGGCGAAGAACACGCCGAGGATCGCGAGCCAGACCACCAGGAAGGGCCCCACGAACACCGACATGCGGCTCATCACCGTGCCGAGCTTCGCGTCGGGTTCCCAGCGCTGCACGAGCGTCAGCAGGATGACGAGGTAGGGGTTGAGCGGGCTCAGCGGCGAGGACGCCGAGTCGCCGATGCGGAACGCGGCCTGCGTCAGCGCCGGGTCGTACCCCAGCAGCATGAACGCCGGCACGAACACCGGGGCGACGAGGGACCACAGCGCCGAACCCGAGGTGATGACCAGGTTCAGCACGAACACCAGCAGGACGAAGAGGACGACGGCCGTGAAACCCGTCAGGCCCACCGACCGCAGCAGGTCCGCGCCCTCCACGGCCAGCCAGGACCCGAGGTTCGACCAGCTGAACAGCGCGATGGCCTGGGCGATGACGAAGATCAGGACGACGTAGCCGGCCATGGTCTTCACCGACTCGGCCATCACCGCCGGCAGCGCGTCGCGGTTCGCGAACGTCCGCGCGACGAACCCGTAGACGACGCCGGCGATCAGGAACGCCCCGAAGATCACCGGTACGACGCCGCTCAGCAGCGGGGAGGGGACCAGTGTGCCGCCCTCGCCCTGCAGCGGGCTGCCCGGCCACAGCCACGCCGTCGCCAGCGCCGTGACGTACACGACGAGCGCGGCGACGGTGACCAGCAGGCCGCGGCGCTGGGCGGGTTCGAGGTGCAGGCTCCCGAGGTCGTCGGTGGCCGCGGTCGAGGCCGCGGCGTCGAAGGTCCCCAGGCGCGGTTCGAGCACGCGGTCGATGAGGAGACCGCCCAGCAGACCCAGGACGACGCCCGAGGTCGCGGTGAAGGCGATGTTCATCAGCACGTTGAGGTCGGACACGTCCGCGCCGGGCAGCACGGCGGCGGCCTGCGTCGTGATGCCGAACAGCAGCGTGTCCAGGACGCCGACGAGGACGCCGCCGGAGTAGCCGGCGATGACGCAGGCGAAGGTGCCGATCATCCCGGCGACGGGGTGCCGGCCGGCCTTGAGGAACACCAGCGCCGCCAGCGGCGGCAGCACGATCGTCGCCACGTCGCTCATGACGTGGCCCTGGCAGGCGACCAGCGCCACGGCGTACGGGACGAGCCTGCGCGGGGCGCGGCCGAACACGGCGGTCACCGCGGCGTTCAGCAGCCCGGACCGCTCGGCGACGCCGACGGCCATGAGCATCATCAGCACGGTGCCGAACGGCGGGAAGGAGGAGAAGTTCTTCGCGAACGTCTCCAGGAACCACAGGACCCCGTCGGTGGACAGGAGACCCCGCACGGGCAGGACCTCGTCGCTGCCGGGCACGGTGACGGTGGCCCCGGACCAGGCCATGACGCTGGAGACCACCGCGATGGCGGCGAACAGGTGCAGGAAGAGGAAGAAGGGGTGCGGCAGCGCGTTGCCGGCCCGCTCGATGCCGAGCAGGACGCGGTCGAAGGCGCGCGAGGCGGCCGAGGGGCGGGTCGACGTCTGCGAAGCCGTCACGGTTCTCCTCGAGGTCGGGGCGCTGGGACAGCGCCGGGTGGGCGCGCGGGTGCCCGGCGGGGCCGGGACCGTGCACGCCGTCGGGTGCGACCACTGTGCGGCGCGTGGCACGCTCTGGGGTGGAGACGGCAGGAAGTGTCAGGAACGAGGGCTTTGGAGGCGGATCGCGTCGTGCTGGGGGAGGCGGACCTCGAACTCGTCGAGGCGCTGCAGGTCGCGCCACGCGCCAGCTGGGTGCAGCTGGGAGACGTCCTGGGGCGCTCACCGGCCTCGCTGGCGCGGCGCTGGCAGCAGGTGTCCTCCTCGGGACGGGCGTGGACGGCGCTCGTGCCCTCGACCCGGGCCCTGGATGCGATGGCCCTCACCCACGTGCAGGTGCGCTGCCGACCCGGGCTGGTGCAGGAGGTGGCCCGCGACCTCGCCCGGGACCCCGAGGTGCTGACGGTGCACTCGATCACCGGTGACTACGACGTCCTGCTGCTGCTGCGCACCGACGGCGCCGCCTCCCTGGAGCGCTACCTGGGCGAGCGCATCGGGTCCTTGCGCGGTGTCGTGCGGCAGCGGGCGCTGCCGGTGCTGCAAGCCGTCCGGCACGGCAGCATGTGGCGGCTGGGGGCACTGGGGCCGGGACAGCGCACACGTCTGCGGGAGCTCGCCGCACCGCCGCCGGCCCCCGGGTCGCGGCCGGCCACCTTCGACGAGCGCCTGGTCTCCGCGCTGAGCCAGGACGGGCGGATCACGGCCCCCGAGCTGCTGGACCGGCTGGGCGCTGACGCGCCGAGCCTGTCGACCGTGCGGCGCGACCTCGCGCGCATCCTGCGCTCCCCGGCCGTGACGGTGCGCTGCGAGGTCTCCGCCCCGGACACCGGCTGGCCGCTGGCCGGAGTCCTGTGGTGCCGACTCCCGGCGGCGCGGTTGACCGAGCTGGCCGGTGGGGCCTGGGACGACGGTACCGAGTTCGGCACGGGACTGCCCGAGGCCCGCTCCTGCACGGTCGTCGCCGGCAGCGTGAACCTGCACCTGACGGTCTGGCTGCGCGGCATGTCCCACCTGCAGGCCATCGAGCACCGGCTGGCCGCGCTGGAACCGGAGCTGGAGGTCGTCGACCGGTCGATCATCCTGTCGAGCCTCAAGCGGATGGGGGCGCTGCTGCGGGACGGCCGCCGGGTGGGGACCGTCCCGACCGCCCTGCTGCGTGGGAGCAGCTGGTGACCGGTGTCCGGCCGGGTGCGGGGTCGTCCGAGCCCGCCCCTACCCTCCTGCGGTGAGCAGCGCCCGTCCCACGATCGGTGTCCTCGCCCTGCAGGGCGACGTCCGCGAGCACGTCGCGGCCCTCGAGGCCGGAGGTGCGCGGGCCGTTACGGTCCGCCGTCCCACCGAGCTCGCGGCCGTGGACGGGCTCGTCCTGCCCGGCGGCGAGTCCACCACCATCGACCGGCTGCTGCGGGTCTTCGAGCTGCGCGACGAGCTGCGCGCGCGCATCGCCGACGGCCTGCCCGTGTACGGCTCCTGCGCCGGGATGATCCTGCTGGCCGACCGCCTGCTCGACGGGGCGCAGGGGCAGGAGACGCTCGGCGGCCTCGACGTCACCGTGCGCCGCAACGCCTTCGGACGTCAGGTGGACTCCTGGGAGGAGCACCTGCCGCTGCCCGGCGTCACCGACGGCGGGCCGCCCGTGGACGCGGTCTTCATCCGGGCGCCGTGGGTGGAGGAGGCCGGGCCGGACGTGCAGGTGCTGGGCCGGGTGGGCTCCGGGCCGGCCGCGGGTAGGATCGTCGCCGTGCAGCAGGGCGCTCTGCTGGCCACGGCCTTCCACCCGGAGATCACCGGGGACGACCGGGTGCACCGCCACTTCGTGGCGATGGTGCAGGAGCGGGACTGAGGCACACCTTTTCGAGCAGTTGCAGCGAGGCGGAGGGAACCACATGTCCGGCCACTCCAAGTGGGCGACGACGAAGCACAAGAAGGCCGTCGTCGACGCCAAGCGCGCCAAGAGCTTCGCTCGGCTCATCAAGAACATCGAGGTCGCGGCCCGCACGGGCGGCGGTGACCCCGCCGGCAACCCCACGCTCTACGACGCCATCCAGAAGGCGAAGAAGACCTCGGTCCCGGCCGACAACATCGACCGCGCCGTCAAGCGCGGCTCCGGTGCCGAGGCCGGCGGCGCCGACTGGCAGACGATCATGTACGAGGGCTACGGCCCCAACGGCGTCGCCCTGCTCGTCGAGTGCCTCACGGACAACAAGAACCGGGCCGCCATGGAGGTCCGGACGGCGATGACGCGCAACGGCGGCTCGATGGCCGACCCGGGCAGCGTCTCGTACATGTTCAGCCGCAAGGGCGTCGTCGTCATCGGCAAGGAGGGGACCGACCTCAGCGAGGACGACGTCCTCCTCGCGGTCCTCGAGGCCGGCGCCGAGGAGGTCACCGACCAGGGCGACACGTTCGAGGTCGTGTGCGAGGCCACCGACCTCGTCGCCGTGCGCGAGGCGCTGCAGGCGGCGGGGATCGACTACGACTCGGCCGAGAACAGCTTCGTCCCCAGCGTCCAGGTGCCCCTGGACGCCGACGGCGCCACGAAGGTGTTCAAGCTCATCGACGTCCTCGACGACTGCGACGACGTGCAGAACGTCTTCGCCAACTACGACGTCTCCGACGACGTGATGGCGGCCCTCGAGGACGCCTGACACTCCGCCCCGCAGCACCTCACGGCCCCCGCGACCACTCCGTGCGATCGTGGGGGCCGTGCGCGTGCTGGCGGTGGACCCCGGCCTGACCCGGTGCGGGATCGGGGTGGTCGACGCGGTCCGCACGGGCCGGCGGGCCGCCATGGTCGGCGTCGGCGTCGTGCGCACCCCCGCCGACGACCCCGTCGAGGCGCGGCTGCTCGCCATCAGCGAGGGTCTGGAGACTTGGCTGGACGCCCACCGTCCCGATGTCGTCGCCGTCGAGCGCGTCTTCGCCCAGGCCAACGTGCGCTCGGTCATGGGGACCGCGCAGGCGGCGGGTCTCGTGCTCGTGGCCGCGGCCCGGCGGGGTCTGCCCGTCGCCATGCACACCCCGAGCGAGGTGAAGGCGGCGGTGACGGGGGACGGCCGCGCCGGGAAGGAGCAGGTGACGACGATGGTCACCCGCATCCTCGGCCTCGACAGCCCTCCGCGACCGGCCGACGCCGCCGACGCGCTCGCCCTGGCCCTGTGCCACCTGTGGCGGGGCGGGGCGACCTCCCGGCTGGAGGCCGCCGCGCACTCCGCTCTCGTGACGGGCCGGCGGAACGCCTACGCCGAAGCGGAGGCTCAGGCGAGGCGCTCGCGCAGGAACGTCGTGGTGCGCTCCCAGGCCAGCTCGGCGGACTCGCGCCGGTAGTTGGGGCGCTCGTCGTTGTAGAACGCGTGCGGCGCGGGGTACTCGTGCAGCGTCACGTCCACACCGGCCTGCTCACGGATGCGCTCCGCCGTCGCGCGGACGGCGTCCAGCGGCACCGAGGTGTCCTCTTCGCCGTAGTGGCCGAGGACGTCCGCGCGCAGACCCGAGAAGTCGGTGTCCTCGCCCGGCAGGCCGTACCACGGCACGGCCGCCCCGACCCGCTGGCCCTGCTGGGCCGCGAGGCGCAGCACGAAGCCACCGCCCATGCAGAAGCCGACCGCGCCCACGGTCGAGGACGTCACCTCGGGCCGGTCCAGCAGGTACGTCACGGCTCCTGCGAGGTCCTGGGCGGCCTGCTCGGCCGGCAGGTCCGTCATGAGCTGGGCGGCCTCGGCCGAGTCGTGGGTCGTGCGGCCGCCGTAGAGGTCGGGGGCCAGGGCGACGAAGCCCTCGCGGGCGAAGCGGTCGACGATGGCGGCGATGTGGTCGGTCAGGCCCCACCACTCCTGGATGACGATGACGCCGGGGCCGCTGCCGGACTCGGGCACCTGGAGGTAGCCGTGCGCGTGGCCCGACTCGGTGGCGCTGTCGAAGGTGACGTTCTGCAGGGCGTTGGCGTTCTGCTCGTGGCTCACGGAGAGCACTCTGCACCGGCGTGCCGGGTCCGTCGTGTCGGAGGGGCCGTCTAGCGTCTCGTACTGGAGCCGGCGCCCTGCGTCGGAGTGTTCGTCTCGGGTCTGGAGGTCGTGTGATCGCGTCGGTGCGCGGGCGGGTGCTCGCGGTGCGGCTGGACTCGGCGGTCGTCGAGGTGGGCGGCGTCGGGATGTTCGTCCTGGCGGCGCCGGCGACGCTGGCGGGGCTGCGGGTCGGCGAGGAGGCCCTGCTGCACACGACGCTCGTGGTGCGCGAGGACTCCCTCACGCTGTTCGGCTTCGCCGACGCCGACGAGAAGGAGGTCTTCGAGATCGTCCAGACCGCCTCCGGAGTGGGGCCGAAGATGGCGCTGGCGATGCTCGCCGTGCACCGGCCGGACGGGATCCGGGCCGCCGTCGCCGCCGACGACCACGCCGCCCTCGTGCGCGTCCCCGGCATCGGCAAGAAGACGGCGCAGCGCATCTGCCTGGAGCTGGGGGACCGGCTCGGCCCGCCCGCCGGTGCTCCGGCCCCCGCTCCGGTCACGGGCGGTGGCGACCCGCGCAAGGACAGGGTCGTCGAGGCGCTCGTCGGGCTCGGGTACCCGCTCAAGCAGGCCGGTGACGCCGTCGACGTGGTCCTGGCGGACGGGGCGGCCGACGCCGACGTGCCGGGTGCCCTGCGGGCGGCCCTGCGCCACCTGTCGGGTCGCGGATGAGCGAGCGGTTGGTGACGACGGGCGCGGACGAGCGGGAACGGGCCGCCGAGTCGGCCCTGCGCCCGCACGGCCTCGACGAGTTCGTCGGGCAGAAGGTCGTCCGCGAGCAGCTCTCGCTGGTCCTCGACGCGGCCAAGGCGCGGCAGGCGCCGAGCGACCACGTCCTCTTCTCCGGTCCGCCCGGTCTGGGGAAGACGACGCTGGCGATGATCGTCGCCTCCGAGATGGGCGCCCCCCTGCGCCAGTCCAGCGGTCCGGCGATCCAGCACGCGGGGGACCTCGCGGCCGTCCTCAGTTCCCTCGACGAGGGGGAGGTGCTCTTCCTCGACGAGATCCACCGGATGGCGCGGCCGGCCGAGGAGATGCTCTACATCGCGATGGAGGACTTCCGCGTCGACGTCGTCGTCGGCAAGGGGGCCGGGGCGACGGCGATCCCCCTCGAGCTGCCGAAGTTCACCCTCGTCGGGGCCACGACGCGGGCCGGGCTGCTGCCGGCGCCGCTGCGGGACCGGTTCGGCTTCACGGGGTACCTCGACTTCTACACGCCCGAGGAGCTCGTGCAGGTGCTGCGGCGCAGTGCTTCCCTGCTCGGGGTGCAGCTGACCGCCGAGGGCGCGGCCGAGATCGGCGGCCGGTCCCGGGGGACGCCCCGCATCGCCAACCGCCTCCTGCGGCGGGTGCGGGACTGGGCGCAGGTGCGCGGCTCCGGCATCGTCGACCGGAACGCGGCGCGCGCGGCGCTGGAGGTCTACGAGGTCGACGAGCGTGGGCTCGACCGTCTCGACCGCGCCGTCCTGGACGCGTTGTGCCGGCGCTTCGGCGGCGGACCCGTCGGGCTGTCGACGCTGGCCGTGGTCGTGGGGGAGGAGGCCGAGACGGTCGAGACCGTCGCCGAACCGTTCCTCGTGCGCGAGGGCCTGCTGGGGCGCACGCCACGCGGGCGCATCGCCCTGCCCGACACGTGGGCGCACCTGGGGTTGACCCCGCCGCGCGACGCCCCTGTCGGCGCCGCCTGGCAGCTCCCCCTGGAGGACGGTCCCGGGGGTGTCGGGCCGCGGGAGCCGACCGGGTGAACCCCTAGACTGCCCGGGCGAGTCGGTCCCGCGCCGTGCTCCTGCCCCCGTCCCGCGGAACCCGGCAGGTGCCTGTGGCGTTGGGTCGGCCGAGTCGGCACAGGGCCGACACAGGTGCCGGTGAGTCGTCGATCCCGCCGGTGCGGAGAGGTGTTTCCCGTGGGTGGTAGCAGCAGCTCGTTGTTCTTCCTGTTGATCATGGCCGCGCTGCTGGTCTTCATGTTCAGCCGGACGCGCAAGCAGCAGAAGGCCCAGCAGCAGATGCAGAACGACATCGGCCCGGGTGCCGAGGTCATGACGACCTCCGGCATGTTCGGGACGGTCGTCGAGCGCACGGCCGAGCACGTGGTCATCGAGATCGCTCCCGGCCTGCAGACCCGCTGGACGCCGCGCGCCGTGGCCCGCGTGGTCACTCCCGTGGCTCCCGTCGAGGAGGCTCCGCTGAACGAGGCCGACCGAGCGCCGGACTCCCTCGAGGGGCTCGACCTGACCAAGCGCGACGGGGACACGCCCGGCGAGAGCGGAACCGGTACCCCTCGCGCATAGCGATTACTGGTATGACAGCAGTCGTCCACGAGCAGTGACAAGCTTGCGCTGACCGGGTGGTGGTCCCGCCACCCGGACGGCGCCTGTCCCGAGGTGTTGAGTGTCCAACGACCGGCCCACCGGCCCCCCACGCGTGCGCCGCGGCGCACCGATCCGTCGACCCCACCCCGGCCGCACCCTGGTGGCCTTGGTGCTCGTCGTCGTCGCCGTCTTCGCGGCGGTGGGGGCCGGTTCGATCTGGAGCTCGGCGAAGTGGTCGCCGGGTCTGGCGCTCGACCTCGAGGGCGGGACGCAGGTCGTCCTGACGCCGCGGTCCTCCACCGGCGGGGCCGTGCCGGCCGACCAGGTGCAGCGGGCCGCCGAGATCATCCGTCAGCGCGTCGACGCCACGGGGCTGTCTGAGACCGAGGTGCAGGTCCAGGGCGGGCAGAACATCTCGGTCTCCATCCCCGGTGAGGCGACGCGCCAGCAGCTCGACCTCATCTCCCAGTCGGCGCAGCTGCGCATGCGCGTCGTCCTGTACGCCGAGGCTGTCCAGCCGGCTGCGACGCCCACGCCGAGCGCGACGCCCTCGGGGACGGCCACCCCGAGCGGGACCGGGACGGCGACCTCCACGGGGGAGGCGAGCGCTCCGGCCACGACGCCGGCCCCGACGCAGAGTGCGGACGGTGCGGCCGCCCCGGCCGCGCTGCAGGCCGCGACGACGCCCCCGGCCGAGCCCCAGGCGACGACCACGGCGCCGAGCCTCGCCGAGATCGCGACGCCCACCCCGACGCCCGGTCCGGGACAGCCGTCCACGACGCCGACGCCCTCTCCGTCCGACGCCAGTGACCTCGCCTGGCGCGACATCCCGGAGGTCGCTCAGATCTTCAGCCGTCTCGACTGCTCCGACCCGGCGCAGCGCCAGGGCGGAATCGTCGACGACCCGACGAAGCCGCTCGTCACCTGCGACCAGGACGGCACCTACAAGTACGTGCTCGGCCCGGCCGAGCTCGAGGGCACCGACCTCGTCAGCGCCACCGCGGCGCAGGCGACCAACAATCAGGGCTTCACGACGGGCGCGTGGGTCGTCCGCATCAAGTTCGACTCCGCCGGCGCCGCCAAGTTCTCAGACCTGACCACCCGCATCTCGACGCTCGAGTCGCCGCGCAACCAGTTCGCCGCCGTCCTCGACGGCCTGGTCGTCACGGCCCCGACGGTGGACCAGCGCTTCGGCGCCGACGTCGACATCGAGGGCAACTTCACCCAGGCCTCCGCCGACGCCCTCGCCCAGCAGCTGCAGTTCGGTGCGCTGCCGGTGTCCTTCACGGTGCAGACGCTGGACCAGGTGTCCGCCACGCTCGGGTCGGACCAGCTGCGCAACGGCCTCATCGCCGGTGTCGTCGGCCTCGTCCTCGTCGTGGCCTACATGCTCGTCCAGTACCGGGCCCTGGGCCTGGTGACGATCGCGAGCCTCGTGCTCTCGGGGGCGCTGACCTACGGCGTCATCCTGCTGCTCAGCTGGCTGCAGGGCTTCCGCCTGAGCCTGGCCGGGGTGGCCGGTCTCATCGTGGCCATCGGCGTCACCGCGGACTCGTTCATCCTGTTCTTCGAACGCGTGCGCGACGAGATCCGCGACGGCCGCATCCTGTCCTCGGCCGTCGAGGCCGGCTGGCGGCGCGCCCGGCGGACGATCATCGTCTCCGACGCGGTCAGCCTGCTGTCGGCCGTCGTCCTCTACATCCTCGCGGTGGGCAACGTCCGCGGGTTCGCCTACACCCTGGGCATCACGACGATCATCGACCTCGTCATCGTCGTGCTGTTCACCCACCCCGTGGTCGCGGTCCTGGCGAAGACGAAGTTCTTCGGCGGCGGGCACAAGCTGTCCGGTTTCGACCCCGAGCACCTCGGGTCCGTCGTGGCGCGGCACGCCCTGCACCACGGCGAGCACCGGCCGACCGTCGCCGAACTGCGGCGCGCCGAGCGCGAGAAGGCCCGCAGCGGCGGGGGAGCGGGCGACACACCCCGAGACGACCGGGACGACGCGAACGGGGACGACTCCTGATGGGCATGGCGCAACTGGGCAACCGGCTCTACACCGGTGAGTCCTCCTTCGACTTCGTCGGCCGCAAGAAGCTGTGGTTCCTCATCGCCGCGGCCCTCGTGCTGGTCTCCGCGGTGCTGCTGTGGAAGCCGGGTCTGACGTTCGGGATCGAGTTCGAGGGCGGCTCGGAGTTCCGCGTCACGGGCTCGGCCAACCAGGACGCCGCTCGCGAGGCGGTCCAGGCCGTGGTCCCCGGCAGCGAGCCGACGGTGACGAGCGTCGGTCAGAACGGCGTGCGCGTCCAGACCGAGACGCTGACGTCCGGGCAGCTCGACAGCATCCGCGGTGAGCTGGCCCAGCGGATGCGGGTGGCGGAGACCAACGTCACGACCTCCACCGTCGGTCCGAGCTGGGGCGCCGACGTCACGAACAAGGCCGTGACGGGTCTGGTCGTGTTCCTCGTCCTCGTCTCGATCGTCATGACGCTGTACTTCCGCGCCTGGACGATGGCCCTGGCCTCGCTCGTCGCGCTGTTCCACGACCTCGTCATCACCGCCGGTGTCTACGCGGCCGTCGGGTTCGAGGTCACGCCGGCGTCCGTCATCGGGTTCCTCACGATCCTCGGGTACTCGCTGTACGACACCGTCGTGGTGTTCGACAAGGTCCGCGAGAACACGACGGAGGCGTTCCTCAAGCGGGACCGGACGTTCTCGCAGGCCGCCAACCTGGCGATCAACCAGACCGTCGTCCGGTCGGTGAACACGACGGTCGTCGCGCTCCTGCCCGTCGCGGCGATCCTCTTCATCGGGGACCTGCTGCTGGGCGCCGGCACCCTGCGCGACATCAGCCTCGCGCTCTTCGTCGGGATGCTCGTCGGCGCGTACTCCTCGATCTTCGTGGCGACGCCGCTGCTCGTCGTGCTCCGGGGCCGCGAGGCCCGCGTCAAGGAACTCGACGCGGCGGCCACCGGTCCTGCCCGCACCGAGGACACCGTCGCCGCCGCGGAGCCGCAGGCGTGACCCTCCAGCTTCCCGACGAGACCGCCGTCCGCACCGCCGAACTGGTCGTCCGCGGGTTCCGCGACGTCCCGGACTTCCCCGAGCCCGGGGTCGTCTTCAAGGACATCACGCCGCTGCTCGCCGACCCGGCGGCCTTCGGGGCCGTGACGCGCGTCCTCGCCGACCTCGCGACGTCGGTGGGAGCGGACGCCGTGGCCGGCATCGAGGCCCGGGGCTTCATGCTGGCCGCCCCGGCCGCCGAGCGGGCCGGGGTCGGGTTCTGGCCCGTGCGCAAGGCCGGGAAGCTGCCGCCGCCCGTGCTGCGGCGCGACTACGCGCTGGAGTACGGCAGCGCCTCCCTGGAGCTGGCGGCCTCGGCCGTCACACCGGGGGCCAGGGTCCTCGTCGTCGACGACGTCCTCGCCACGGGCGGGACGGCGCGGGCGGCCTGCGAACTCCTCGAGGAGGCCGGGGCGCACGTCGTCGGTCTCGTCGTGCTCCTGGAGCTGGGCTTCCTGAGCGGTCGGGCGGGTCTGGGCGACCGGGCCGTCGTGGCCCTGCACACCCAGGACTGAGGCACCCGGTCCCCCGCGGACCGGTGAGGTGGCGCACGGTGCTCCCGGGCCCGACCTAGACTGGACCTCCGGACGACACGGAGGACGCCATGGCAGACGGCACGGACACCCACGCCCCGAGCGCCCCCGCCACGCCCGACGACACGCCGGACGCGACGAGCAGGCCCCCCGCGCCGCAGGGCGCCGTGGTCCCCGCGCCCCAGCCCGCCGAGCGGCCCGCAGGGGGCGCCCGGCCGAACGGCCCGGAGCGCCGCCGCGGCCAGGAGCAGTACACCGGCCCCGTCACGGCCGGCCGCATGCTCTCCCGGCTGGCCCGCTTCGGCCAGCACCGGCAGCAGAGCGTCTCGCCCGTCCTGGAACCGCTGCTGCGCACCGTCCGCGCGACGCACCCCAAGGCCGACCTGTCGGTGGTGGAGAAGGCGTTCGAGCGCGCCGAGCGCGCCCACGACGGTCAGCGCCGCAAGAGCGGCGACCCGTACATCACCCACCCCGTCGCCGTGGCGACGATCCTGGCCGAGCTCGGCATGACGCCCTCGACGCTGGCGGCCGCCCTCCTGCACGACACCGTCGAGGACACCGACTACACGCTGCAGATGCTGCGCGCCGACTTCGGCGACGAGATCGCGCTGCTCGTCGACGGGGTCACCAAGCTCGACAAGGTCACCTACGGCGACGCCGCCCAGGCCGAGACCGTCCGCAAGATGGTCGTGGCGATGGCCAAGGACATCCGCGTCCTCGTCATCAAGCTGGCCGACCGGCTGCACAACGCGCGCACCTGGCGGTACGTCTCGGCGACGTCGGCGGAGAAGAAGGCCCGCGAGACGCTCGAGATCTACGCGCCCCTGGCGCACCGGCTCGGCATGAACACCATCAAGTGGGAGCTGGAGGACCTGTCCTTCGCGACGGTCTACCCCAAGGTGTTCGACGAGATCGTGCGCCTCGTCGCCGACCGCGCCCCGGCCCGCGAGGAGTACCTGCAGGGCGTGCGGGCCCAGATCGAGGACGACCTCAAGGACGCGCGGGTCAAGGCCACCGTCACGGGCCGGCCCAAGCACTACTACTCGATCTACCAGAAGATGATCGTGCGCGGCCGCGACTTCGCGGAGATCTACGACCTCGTCGGGGTCCGCGTCCTGGTCGACTCGGTCCGCGACTGCTACGCCGTCCTCGGTGCGCTGCACGCGCGCTGGAACCCGGTCCCCGGCCGGTTCAAGGACTACATCGCCATGCCCAAGTTCAACATGTACCAGTCGTTGCACACGACGGTCATCGGGCCCGAGGGCAAACCCGTCGAGATCCAGATCCGCACGTACACGATGCACCAGCGCGCCGAGTACGGCGTCGCCGCGCACTGGAAGTACAAGGACGACCCCAACGCGGTGGCGGCCGGCACGCGGCCGCAGACGGAGATGGACTGGCTGAAGTCCGTCGTCGACTGGCAGCGGGAGTCCGCCACGGGCGACTTCCTCGACGACCTGCGCTGGGAGATCGGCGCGAACCAGGTCTTCGTGTTCACGCCCAAGGGGGACGTGCAGCAGTTGCCGGCCGGCTCGACGCCGATCGACTTCGCGTACGCCGTCCACACCGAGGTCGGGCACCGCACGATGGGCGCCCGGGTCAACGGCCGGCTCGTCCCGCTCGACTCCACCCTCGACAACGGCGACCTCGTCGAGGTCTTCACCTCCAAGGCGGACGGGGCGGCGCCCAGCCGGGACTGGCTGACCTTCGTCAAGAGCCCCCGGGCGCGCAACAAGATCAAGCAGCACTTCTCCAAGGAGCGCCGCGAGGAGGCGATCGAGGAGGGCAAGGACGAGATCGCGCGCGCCATGCGCAAGCAGCACCTGCCGCTGCAGCGCCTGCTGTCGCACGACTCCCTCCTCGTCGTCGCCCGCGAGCTGAACCACCCCGACGTCTCCGCGTTGTACGCCGCGGTGGGGGAGCGGCACGTCTCGGCCCAGCACGTCGTCGACAAGCTCATCGCGGCCGTCGGCGGGGAGGCCGCCGTCGAGGAGGACCTCGCCGAGGCGACCACCCCGGGCCGCAACCGTCCCAGCCGCAGCAGCGGTGAGGCCGGCGTCGTCGTCGCCGGGGCCGACGACGTGTGGGTCAAGCTCGCCAAGTGCTGCACACCCGTGCCGAACGACCCGATCGTCGGGTTCGTCACCCGCGGCGCCGGGGTGTCGGTGCACCGCGAGGACTGCGAGAACGTCGTGACCCTGCGCCAGGAACCCGAGCGCATCGTCGACGTGCAGTGGGCCTCGGCCATGCCCACCGGGCAGACGCGCCTGTTCCTCGTGCAGATCCAGGTCGAGGCGCTGGACCGGCCCCGGCTGCTCTCGGACGTCACGCGGGTCCTGTCGGACACCCACGTGAACATCCTCTCGGCGACCGTCAGCACGAGCCGGGACCGCGTGGCCCTGTCGAAGTTCTCCTTCGAGATGGCCGAGCCCAGCCACCTGAACCAGGTCCTCGGGGCGGTCCGGAAGGTCGACGGCGTCTTCGACGCCTACCGGGTCATGGCGTCGCGTCCGCAGAAGAGCTGACCGGGCGCGGAGGCGCGTTGCGCGGCAGCGACAACGCCTGGCGCGCCGCCCGCACACCGGTGCGTCCGCGGGCGGCGCCACTGGCGTGCAGGACGGCGTCCTCGTCGAGGAGCCCGGCCGCCGTGAGCGCCGACCGCCAGCGTCCGGCGCGCTGCGGGTGGGCGGTGGCGGCGTCCAGCAGTGCCCTGGCGGGGATGCTCACCCGCAGCCCGCCGACCGTCGTGACCTCCCCGGCGGCCGGGCGGGCCCGGCTGGACACCACGGTGAGGCCACCGACCTCGACCGCCGTCCCCGACCGGCTCCCGGCGACCTGCACCCGCGACGGGGCGGCCAGGGGGTGCCCGAGGTGCACCCACAGCGCGGCGACGCCGAGCAGGACCACCCCCGGCGACAGGAGCAGGGCCAGGGCCTGCGCCCGCACGGGGGCGTCCGCGACGGCGTCGACGCCGACGTCACCGGCCACGAGCACGTCCCCGACGACGCGCCGCACCTGTCCGTGGCGCAGTTCGTCCTCCCACGACTCGGCGGGTCCGGCCCGCCACGGCAGGCCGGCGTCGACCTGACCACCGC
Source organism: Kineococcus sp. DHX-1 (assembly GCF_042473625.1). Lineage (GTDB taxonomy): Bacteria > Actinomycetota > Actinomycetes > Actinomycetales > Kineococcaceae > Kineococcus. The sequence goes on from NZ_CP170445.1 coordinate 1,837,523, forward strand.
GGGTGAGGACGGCGGTCAGCCAGGGGGTGCGCACACCGGCCACTCCAGCAGTCCGGGCCCGGACGCGCGAGACCCCCGCCCACGGCTGTGGACGGGGGTCTCGTGGACGTCACGCGCGGCTGCTGAGGGTCAGCGCACCTCGCGCAGGGTGGCCTGCGCCGCGTCCAGCCACGCACGACGGGCCCGCAGGGCCTCCTCGGCGCGGGACAGGGCGCGCGCGTCGCCGGAGGCGCGTGCCTTCTCGACGTCGGCCTCGAGGTCGCGGATGGCGTTCTCGAGCTGGCTGGCGAGCCCGCCCGCGCGCGCCTGCGCCTCGGGGTTGGTCCGGGACCAGCGCGCCTGCTCGGCGTCGCGGACGGCCGTCTCGACGGCGCGGAGCCGACCCTCAACTCGGCCGAGGTCGCCGCGCGGGACCTTGCCCGCGGCCTCCCAGCGGTCCTGGATGCTGCCGAGCGCCTTCTTGGCCGCCGCGAGGTCCTTGATCGGCAGCAGGGCCTCGGCCTCGACGAGCAGCTGCTCCTTGACGACGAGGTTCTCCTTGAACTCCTCGTCCACCGCGTCGTTCGCCCCGGTGCGGGCGGCGAAGAACACGTCCTGCGCCGCGCGGAAGCGGTCCCAGAGCGCGTCGTCGTCCTTGCGCCCCAGCCGGCCGGCCGCCTTCCAGCGGTCCATGAGCGCGCGGTAGGCGTTCGTGGTCCCGCGCCAGTCCGTCGACGTCGAGAGCGCCTCGGCCTCGGCGACGAGCTTCTCCTTGTCGGAGCGGATCGAGTTGCGCTGCTCGCCGAGCGCGGCGAAGTGGTGGCGGCGCATCTTGTCGAACGCGCTGCGGGCGTGGCTGAACCGCTTCCACAGCTCGTCCTCGGACCGCTTGTCGAGCCGGCCCTCGCGTTGCGCCGTCTTCCAGTCCTCGAACAGGGTCCGCAGCCGCTCGCCCGAGGCGCGCCACTGGACCTTCTCCGGGTCCTGCCCGGCGATGCCCTCGGCCTCCTCGACGATGGCCAGCCGCGCGGTGCGCAGCTCCTCGCGGTGGGCCGCGCGGGCGCGGTCGGCCGCGGCGCGGGCCTCGTCGGCGACGGTGGCCAGGGCCTCGACCCGGGCCGTGAGCGCGTCGAGGTCGCCGACGGCGCGCGTCTCGGCGAGGGCCGTGCGCAGCCCGCTGACGCCCGCGACGATGTCCTTGCCGCCGAGCTCGGTGCTGCGCAGCCGCTGGTCGAACAGGTCCACCTGCGCGACGAGCTCCTCGTACTTGCGCACGAAGTAGGCGACGGCCTCCTCGGGCGTGGCGTCGGGGTAGGCGCCGACCTCGTGCTCGCCGTCGGCCCGCCGCACCCAGACGGTGCCGTTCTCGTCGACCCGGCCGAACGCCGCGGCGGCCTCCCGGTCCACGGTGGTGGTGTGACCGACCTCGGCCGCCTCCGGAGCCGCGGCGACCGGCGGGGCCGGGGGCTGCACGGGACGCGGGGTGGGCCGGACCGCACCGGGCGTCGGGCGCGGGGCCGGGGCCGGCGTCGCCGGCCGTTCCTGCGTGGTCTCCTCCGTCGCCGGGGGCTCCTCGGAGGCGTTGCCCTGAGCCTCGGCGGGGGCCTCGACGGGCGCCTCGACGGGGGCGTCCGTGGGCGCCTCGGCCTGCGCGTCGGGGGTGGTCTCGGTGGTCTGGGGGGTGTCCGCCACGTCCTGGGAGGACGCCGGCTCCTGCGGCTGCTCGGTCACCTGCCTCATTCTAGGTCCCCGACCCCCCGAACGGCGCGGCCCGTGACCGCGCGCCGCGTCCTGGTCGCTGCGGGTCACTAGGCTCGCGGGGTGATCGTCGACCGCATCGAGGCGTCCGTCTTCGGGACGAACTGCTACGTGCTGGCTCCCCAGGACGGCGCCGAGTGCGTCGTCGTCGACCCCGGCGTCGGGGTGGCGGACCGGCTCGCGGACCTGCTGCGGCGGCGCCGGCTCAAGCCCGTGGCTGTGCTGCTGACGCACGGCCACGTCGACCACACGTGGTCGGTGACGCCGGTGTGCGGCGCCCACGGCGTCGCCGCCACCATCCACGCCGACGACGCGTACCGGCTGCACGACCCGCTGAGCACCCTGGGCGGTCCGCTGCGGGCGGCGCTGGAGGCCACGACGGGCCGGGTCACCTGGGCCGACCCGGAGGAGGTCGTCACCGTCCAGGACGCCCAGCGCTGGTCCGGGGCGGGGTTGGAGCTGACCGTGACGCACGCCCCGGGGCACACCGAGGGGTCCGTCCTGTTCACCGTCGACCGCCCCGGTCGCCCCGACCTCGTGCTGTCCGGCGACGTCCTGTTCGCCGGATCCATCGGCCGGACGGACCTGCCGGGCGGCGACCCGTCGGCGATGCGCCGCAGCCTGGTCGAGAAGGTCCTGACCCTCGCCGACGACGTCGACGTCCTGCCCGGGCACGGCCCCGCCACGACCGTGGGCCGCGAGCGGGTGACCAACCCCCACCTGCTGGCGCTGCGCTGAGCCTCAGTCCTCGACCACCACGCCGAGGTGGGCGGCCATCAGCGGGGCCAGCTGGAGGAGCTGGCTGGAGCTGACGACGGCCCCGCGCAGGTCTCCCACGCCGTCGAGGCCCTCGGTGATCTCGCTGCCCCGCAGGTCGACGGCCTCCAGCCGGGCGCCGGTGACGTCGAGACGGCCGATCCGGCAGTCGGAGAACCGCACGCGTCGCAGGTGGGCCGAGCCCAGGTCGAGGTCGCGCAGGTCCACGCCGTCGAACGTCACGTCGACCAGGTCGGCCCCGCGGAGGTTGGCGAAGTCGACGCGCCCGCCCCGGACCAGCACGCGGTTCCACGAGGCGGTCGACAGGTCCAGGGCCCCGATCCGGCACCCCTGGACGACCGTGTCCCGCCAGGTCCCCGCCCGCCACGGCGCCTCGGTCGCGCCCAGACCCGCGATGCGGCAGTCGACGAACCGTGCACCGGCCAGCTGGAGCGCGTCGGCGCGGGAGGAGCGCACGACGCACCCCAGGAACCGCGCGTCGCGGGCGTCGACCCCGGACAGGTCCAGCTCGGCGGGGAACAGCTCACCGTCGTGGTCGCCGCCGGCGACCGGCGGGTGCGCGCGGTGGCGCAGCTCGCCCTCGTCCGCGGGCAGGTCGGGGCTCGGCAGGGCCGGGACGGGGCGGGTGGCGTCGGACCGGGCGGGGACCCGGCGGGGGGTCGGCACGGCGGCAGCCTGGCACAGGTGCCCTCAGGAGGGTCGGTGTCGGACCGTCAGTGCACCGCGAGGTCCTCCGCCGCGAAGCCCAGGACGCGGACCCGGCCGTCGGCGGACGCCAGGACCCGGCCCCGGGCGACGACGACCCCGTGCCGCGGCGGCGCGACGCGGAAGCGCACGTCGTAGGGCAACCCGGTGGAGGCCGACGAGCGCAGGGCGGAGGAGACCAGGGAGCGGTCCTCGCCGTGCACGGTGCGCTGCAGCCACTCCGGCAGCGAGGCGTGTCCCGCTTCCTGCCCCAGGCCGTACAGCGCCCCGCTGCGTGCGTCCCACGCGACGGAGTCCTCCGCGGCGTCGTACTCCCAGGCGCCCGTCGTCTCGCTGGGCAGGGCCGCCTCGCCGGAGACGCGCAGGTCGACGACGCGTCCGGCGGTGGGGAGCATGCCGGCCAGCCGGGCCCGCAGGGCGGGGGGGACGAGGTGCAGCGTGGAGGTCGAGCGGACGTCGGCCAGGACGCGGGCCAGGGCCTCGTAGGCCAGTCCGTCGCCCTGGACGACCACGCGGTCCTCGACGCCCTGCTGGTCGTCCACGGCGACGGCGTCGACCAGGACGGTCAGGACCGGGTCCGGGGCGTCGGGCAGCTCGTCGCCCCACAGCGTCTCCAGGGCCTCGCGGACCCGTTCTGCCCTGCGGCGCAGGTGGTGTTCTCGACTGAGCGCGTCCGGCACCGCCGACCTCCCTCGTCGGCGCCTCCTGCTGGACGCCTCTCCTCACGGTCGCGACCGCAGTCCACCCGGGTTCGGCGTCTGAGCGCTCCCAGCAGTGAACCGTCCTGGTCGTCCGGTGACAACCCGGTGGGAGCCGCACTCGTCTGGTCGAGTGACCAGATCTGGTCACGTGACCAGATCCCGGGGTACCGTCGGCGTCGTACCCCTCGACACCTCGTCACCCGCGGGCCCCGCCCGCCGACCCACCGGGAGCCCCCGTGACCCAGACGCCCACCCCCACCGGCAGCGCCGCCGTCACCGTCCGCCCCGCCGGCACCGCCGACCTGCCCGCGGTCAGCCGCGTCCTCGCCACCGCCTTCGCGGCCGACCCCGTCATGGCGACGTTCGTCCAGGGGCCGGGGGACCGTCGGTCCCGCCTCGAGGGCTTCTTCCGCGCCGTGCTCCTGTCCGGCCCCGCCCGTCACGGGGCCGTCGACGTCGCCGTCGACGCCGACGGCCGTGTCCTCGGAGCGGCCGCCTGGGAGGCTCCCGGCGGCTCGGGACACCTGCTGGCCCAGGCCCGCCGGCTCCCGCTGTTCCTCGCCAGCCTGGGCCTGCTCGGCATCCGGCGCGCCCTGCGCAACCAGTCCGTGCTCGCCGAGCACCGGCCCCGCCCGGCCCACTGGTACCTGACCGCGATCGGGGTCGGTGACGGCGCTCGCGGGCTCGGGGTCGGGTCCCGGCTGCTCGACGCCCGGCTGCGCGAGCTCGACGCGCGCGGCGACGCGGCCTACCTCGAGGCGTCCACCCCGCGCAGCCGCGCGCTCTACGAGACCTTCGGGTTCCGCCACCTCGCCGCCATCCGCGGCCTCGGTGCCGGGGTCAGCCCGTCGTCGATGTGGCGGCCCGCCGTCTAGCCGGTGCGGCGGGTCACCTGTCGGTGACCCGCTCCACGGGCAGGGCCGCCACGAACAGTCCGGCCGTGCCGACGACCGCGGCCGCGGCCACGAAGAGCGGCCCGAACCCGCCGGTCCCGGTGACGATCAGCGCCGCGGCGAGCGGACCGAGGTTCTGCGGCAGCGACGCCGCGATCCCGAGCACCGCGACCGCCGCCGCCGGGCGCTCGGTCCGGGACGCCACGGTCGCCACGACGGCCTGGTCGACGGCCATGAAGGCGCCCCAGCCGACGCCGAGAACAACCCCGGCCAGGAGGACCGTCGCACGGTCCGGGACCAGCGCGAGGGCCAGCGCCGCGCCCCCCTGCAGCGCGACGGAGGCGACGAGGAAGCGCCGGCGCGCCCGCCACCGGTCCGACAGCGGCCCGCACACCGCGGCCGTCAGGACGGTGGCCACGACGTAGACGAGGACGACCTGGACGAGGAAGTCCTCGGCGTCGGCCATCCGCAGGCGGTAGGTGAAGAAGAACAGCAGCAGCGTCGTGCCGAGCGCGTTGCCCAGCACGAGCAGCCCCCGGACCCCGAGCCCCGCCAGCAGGGGCCGGGACGACCCGCGACCCGACCCCTCCACCACCGGCTCCGCCACTCCCGGGTCGACCGCGAGGGCGAGGGCCGGGGCCAGCGGCCGGGGTGGCCTGCCGACGGCGTAGGGGACGCAGGCCGCGACGACCGCGCCCGCCAGCAGCAGCCCGCCCGCCCGGGCGTCCTGCGCGGCGGACGCGGCCAGGGCGGTGCCGAGCACGATGCCGAGGGCGTTCGCCGCGGCGACGCCTGTCGAGACCGTCCCGCGCTGCCCCGGCGGGACGCGGCGCGTCACGGCCACGGTGAGCACGGTCCCGGCGGCGCACAGCCCCAGCAGGGTCAGGCTCCAGGCGAGCGCAGCGCCCAGCAGCGTCGACTGGACGCCGAGGACGACGAGCCCGAGGGCGCACAGCGCGACCGACCCGACGTACCAGCCACGGTGGGTGGCGTCGGTGGGGGTCCGGTCCAGGGCCCGCCCCACGAGCGGCAGGGCGAGCGCGGAGACCAGCCCGCCCGCCCCCGCGACGACCCCGAAGTCGCGGACGACCCCGAGCCAGTCGCTGCCGGTGTCCAGCCGCGCCGTGAGCTGCGGCAGCAGGACCTGCAGCGGGGCGAACTGGGCGACCCACAGGCCCAGCCAGGCCAGGACGAGCGCCCCGGTCCACCGCTTCCAGGGCTCGGCGGCCGTGCCGGCGGGACCCTCCGTCCCGGCGGCCGGGACCGCCGGGACGGGGCTCAGCGCCCGCCGGGGGAGACGTGCCACCAGACGGCCTTCCGCCGGGTCCACAGGTCGAACGCGTCCAACGACTTCTCGGGGGACCCGAAGCCGGACTGCTTGAAACCGCCGAACCGGGTCGTGATGTCCCCCTCGCTGTAGGAGTTCACCGAGACGACGCCGGCGTCCAGGGCACGAGCGACCCGCAGCGCCCGGTCGCCGTCGCGCGTCCACAGCGAGGCGGCGAGGCCGTACCGGGTGTCGTTCGCCCGCTGCACCGCCTCCGCCTCGGTGCAGAACGTCGAGACGCTGACGACCGGCCCGAACACCTCCTCCTGCTCGAGCTCGGCGTCGGCCGGCAACCCCGCCAGCACCGTCGGCGGGTAGAAGAACCCCGGGCCGGGCAGGGCGTCACCGCCCGTGTGCACGACGGCCCCGGCGGCCCGGGCCCGGTCGACGAGGCCGCGGACGCGCTCGCGCGCGGCGGCGCTGACGAGCGGGCCGATCTGGGTGGCCGGATCGGCGGGGTCGCCGACGACGAGCGCGGCCGCCCGTCCGGCGAGGCCGTCGAGCAGCTGCTCGGCGACGTCGGCCTGGACGAGGACGCGGGAACCAGCGGTGCAGTTCTGGCCACCGGACAGGAACGCGGCCTCGGTGACCGCGTCGAGCAGCCTCTCGGTCTCGGCCGCGCCGGCCCCGTCGAGAGCATCGGCGAACACCACCTGCGGGCTCTTGCCGCCCATCTCCAGCGCGACCCGCTTGAGGTTGCTGTCGGTGGCGGCGTGCAGGACGGCCCGTCCCGACGCGGTGGACCCCGTGAAGGACAGCGCATCGACGTCGGGGTGCGCGGCCAGCGCCGCCCCCGTCACCGGGCCGGTCCCCGTGAGCACGGTGAGCACGCCGTCGGGAACCCCGGCGCGGAGCGCGAGTTCGGCCAGCCGCAGCGAAGACCCGGGCGTGGCGTCGGCGGGTTTCAGCAGCAGGCTGTTGCCCGCCGCGAGGGCCGGCCCGACCTTCCACGCCGTCATCGCCAGCGGGTAGTTCCACGGCAGGACGGCCGCACCGACGCCGACGGGTTCCAGCAGGGTCATGGACAGCGCGTGTGCCGTCCCGCCCTGGGCGCCGCCGGTGACGGCGGAGGTGAGCTTGTCCGCGGCGTCGGCGAACCACCGCAGCGACTCCACCGCCCCCGGCAGGTCGTTCTCCCGCACCTCCGTCACCGGCCGGCCGGACTGCCGGGAGTCCAGCGCGGCGAGTTCGTCGGCGGCGTCCTCGACGAGGTCGGCGAGCCGGCGCAGCACGGTGGCGCGTTCGCGCACCGGCCGCTGCGACCAGGTCCCGGCCGTGAACACCCGGCGGGCCCGGGTCACGGCCGCGTCGACCCCGGCCGCGTCGTGGACGGGGACGTGCTCCACCACCGCGCCCGTCGCCGGGTCGACGAGGGGCACGGTCTGTTCCGTGGTCGCCGCCACCGCGGTCACGGGGCGAGTTCCAGACGCCCGTCGACGCGCACGACGTCGCCGCGTTCGACGAGCTCGTCGAGGTACTCCTGCATGCCCCGTTCACCCTTGCCGCGGAAGAACACCATGAGGGCCGGCAGGAGGTTCGGGAACACCGTCGCCGCCCGAACCAGCCGCGCCTCCCGGGGTTTGGGGTAGGCCTCCAGGCGCGGCCGGTGCAGCAGGCTGAACACGGCGTCGACGACGTCGGCCGTCGTCTGCGGCGGGGTCTGGAACTGCAGCGTGTTCCCGCCGTCGATGGCCTCCTGCCGCAGCATGCGGGTGTCGGTGGCCGAGGGCAGCACCGAGGAGACCGCGATGTCGGGGGCGAGGTCGAGCGCGATCGACATCATGGCCCCGCGCAGCCCGAACTTCGACGCGCAGTACACCGGGGTCTCCGCCTGCGGCATGAGGGCCGCCAGCGAGACCGTCGTGATGATGCGCGGGTCGGACGAGCGGCGCAGGAGCGGGATGACGGCCCGTGTCACGTAGAGCGGGGACGTGAGGTTCACGGTGAGTTCCTGGTCGATCGACGCCATCGACCGGGAGGCGAACCTCTCCGAGCTGGTCATGGCGGCGTTGTTGACCAGGACGTCGACGACGGCGTACGTGCTGCCGATGTCGTCGGCCACCTCGCTCACCTGGGCGGGATCGGTCAGGTCCGCGACGAACGCCCGGTGCCGGGCCCCGTTCCGCGCCGGCAGGGTGGCGGCGACGGCGCGGGCGCGGGGGGCGTCCCGGTCCACCACGGCGATGCTGGCCCCGGCCCGGGCGAGCCGGTCCGCCAGGGCGCTCCCGATGCCCCCGGCGCCTCCGGTGATGACGACGACCTTGCCGGCCGGGTCGAAACCCCGGCCCCGGGTCAGGTCCCGCACGGCGCGGGCGAACTGCCCGATCACGACGCGGTCCCGGTGAGGACGCGGTCGGTGGGGCGGGTCCTGTCGAGCGCCCGGCGGGTGCCCGTCTGCAGGCGCCAGCCGAACTTCCGGCCCACCTTGGCGCGGTAGGCGGCGAGGGCGTCGGCGTCGACGTAGCCCTGGTGGCGCGGGGAGGCGTCGAAGCGGATCCCGCCGGACAGGTCGGGCCGGTCGGTGCGCAGGAACCGCTGGAACTCGGCGTAGCGCTGCGGGTCCGTCCGCTTGTCCTGCAGGTGGCTGGCGATCATCTGCGCGAACGCGTCGAAGTGCTTGTAGGCGCCGGAGTTCGTCTCGGTGAACCCGATCCCGTACAGCCCCTCGTGCTCGCGGGAGAACGCGGTGAGGTAGAGGTCGGGGTGCTGCTCGTCGCCGAAGTAGCGCTGGGCGTAGGGAACCCGGTGGCGGTACCCGGTGGCGGCGATGATGGTGTCGACCTCGGCGCTGCGCCCGTCGGTGAAGGTGACGGTGCGGCCCTGCACGGCGCGGATCCCCGGCCGCGGTTCCACGTCGCCGTGCTGGAGGGCGAGGAACAGGTTGCTGTTCAGGACCGGGTGGGTCTCGAAGAGCTTGTGGTCGGGGTCCTGCAGGCCCCAGCGGCTCGGCTTGCCGTGCAGCAGCGTCAGGGCCCGGCCGAAGAGGAACTGCTGGACGCGCATCGGCAGGTGCGGGCCGCCGGCGGCGAACACGTCCGAGGGGCGGCCGAGCACGTGCTTGGGGATGAACCAGTACCCGCGGCGCATGCTGATGACGACGCGGTCGGCCGTGCGGGCGGCGTCGACGGCGATGTCGCAGGCGCTGTTCCCACCGCCGATGACGAGAACCCGCTGGCCGCGCAGGTCGTCGGCGTTGCGGTAGGTGTTGCTGTGCACGAACGTCCCCGTGAACTCCCCGGGCAGTTCGGGCATGGACGGGAACCACTGGGCCCCCGTGCAGCACACGACGGCGGAGTACCGCCGCCGTCGGCCGTCGGCCGTCGTGACGAGCCAGCGCCCGGTGGGTTCCTTGGCCACGTCCGCGACCGTGACGCCGGTCTCGATCCGGTCGGTCAGGTCGTAGGCGTCGGCGAAGCCGCGCAGGAACGACAGCACCTGCCGGTGGTTGGGGTAGTCGGGGAACTCGTCGGGCATGGGGTAGCCCTCGAACCCCGACGTGGTCTTGCTCGAGATGAAGTGGGCTGCCTCGTACATGGGGGAGCCTGGGGCGTCGATGTCCCAGATGCCGCCCACGCCGTGGCGTTCGACGTGGTCGTAGGGGATGTCCCGGGCGCGCAGGGCGCGGGCCGCGGCCAGGCCGGCGGGGCCGGCGCCGATGACGAGGACGGCGTCCCGGCGGTCCTCGACCGGGGGTTCGGGGGACTGCCCGGCGGCTGCGCTGCGGGGGCTGAGGGGCGTGACGTTTCCGGACACGGTGACCTCCAGGTGGTGGAGCGGGACTGTTCCCGACTGGGCTTCACCATGGGGCGTCGCCCGCATCTGGTCAAGCGTCTTGGTCAGTTGACCAGGAAACGTCCACCGAACGCCCACGGTGTGCGACGATCGCGCCATGGCCCCGCCCCGACCCCGACGCAACCCCGGAGAGAAGCGTGAGGAGCTCATCGCCGCCGCCGCGCGCGTCATGAGCCGCGAGGGCGTGACCGCCACGACGACGCGCCGCATCGCCGAGGAGGCCGGCGTCCCCCTCGGCACCGTCCACTACTGGTTCTCCACCAAGGACGAGCTCGTCCGCGAGGTCGCCGCGGGCCACCTCGAGCAGGTCCAGGCCGCCGGCCGCGACGTCGAGGTCGAGGGCGGGGAGGCGGCCGACGAGGCCCTCGCCCGTCTGCGTGCCGCGCTCGCGGCGGAGGAGTCCCTCGACACCGGGCGCCGGTTGTCCCTCTACGAGCTCACGACCTGGTCGCTGCGCACCGAGGGGCAGGCCGACACGGCGCGGGACCAGTACCGCGCCATGCGGGCCGCCGCGCGGTCGCTCTGCGAGCCGTGGCTGCGGGCCCACGGGCCGCAGGGGGTGGACGCGGTCGCCGGCGAGGAGAGGTTGGACGCACTGTCGGCCCTCGTCGTGGCCTTCTTCGACGGGCTCGCCCTCAGCGAGCTCGCCGACCCGGACGGGACACCCGGGGACGCCGTCCTGGAGCTGTTCAGCGACATGGTCGGAGCCTGGGTCGCGGCGCGACCGGGTGGGTGATCGCCGACCGGAGCAGCGTCCGGGAGCGGCGGTCCACCGGAGGCGGCGTCGCGTCACCGCGGGTCCACGCCCTGCAGGCCGCGCCCGGCCTTGACCCGCCGTTCGAACTCGTGTTCGACTGCTGGTGTGAGGTGGTCAGGTCAACAGCTCGACGGGACAGGGGCGTCCGGGCGGCCCGCGCTGCCGGGCATGGCCTCGGTGCGCGGGTTCTTGCGCACCGTCACCAGTCCGGAGTTCGCGGGGGTGCGGTTCCACGAGGTCACCGCGAAGACCGTCCTGAACCGCGTCCCGGCGGACTCCGCGATGCCGTTCCGGTGGACCGTGAACCCGTACCGCGGCTGCACGCACGCGTGCGTCTACTGCTACGCCCGCAACACCCACACCTACCTCGACCTGGACACCGGCGAGGGCTTCGACCGCGACGTCGTCGTCAAGGTCAACGCGGGAGAGGCGTTGCGGCGCGACCTGTCCCGGCCGTCCTGGCGCGGTGAGCACGTCGCCCTGGGCACGAACACCGACCCCTACCAGCGCGCCGAGGGCCGGTACCGCCTCATGCCGGGGATCATCGGCGCCCTCGTCGAGAGCCGGACGGAGTTCAGCGTCCTGACGAAGGGGACGCTGCTGCGGCGCGACCTGCCGCTGCTCGTCGAGGCGGCCTCGCGCGTGCGCCTGGGGTTGGGCGTCTCCCTCGCGGTGTACGACGACGAGCTCCAGCAGGCGCTCGAACCCGGCACGCCCAGCGCGGCCGCCCGGCTCGCGCTCGTCCGGGCCGTGCGGGACGCCGACCTGCCGTGCGGGGTCATGCTCGCGCCCGTCCTGCCCTGGCTCACCGACTCCGTGCCCGCGCTCGACGACGCGCTCGCGTGGCTGGCCGAGGCCGGAGCGACCGGTGTCACGGTGCTCCCGCTGCACCTGCGTCCGGGGGCCAAGGAGTGGTTCGCGCAGTGGCTGCGCCGGCACCGGCCCGACCTCGTCGCCCGGTACACCGAGCTCTACGGCCGCGGCGCCTACGTCCCGGCCGCCTACCGGGAGTTCCTCGCCGACCGGGTGGCGCCGTTGCTGCGCCGGCACGGGTTCGCGCCTGCGGGCAGCGGCACCGTCGTGCGCGGTCAGGAGGGGGAGTTCCCCCTCGGGTCGCTGCCCGCTCCCGCCCCGCCGTCCCCTCTCGTGGAGCAACCGGCGCTCTTCGACGCTTGACTTCCGCGAGGCACTGTGCCGCAGGGAGTTCCGGGTCCCCGAATCACCCGTCTGGCCCGCCCCGGGACGTTCAGGCCGCCGCGGTGGAGGCCGATGCAGTAGGGGACAACAACCGGGCGGCGGATCGACCGCGGTCCGCGCCCGCACAACCGGAAGGAAAGACGTGACCAACGTCGACGCCACCCTCAAGGCCTGCCTCGAGATCGACGGCGCCACCGCCGCCGCGCTGGTCGACTACGAGTCGGGCATGTCGCTCGGCCAGGCCGGTGGCGGCGCCATCGACCTCGACGTCGCCGCCGCCGGCAACACCGACGTCGTCCGCGCCAAGCTCCGCACGATGCAGCGCCTCGGCCTCAACGAGCAGATCGAGGACATCCTCATCACGCTCGGCACCCAGATCCACCTGATCCGCCTCATCCAGTCGCAGTCCGGCCAGGGTCTGTTCCTCTACCTGGTCCTCAAGAAGGACTCCTCGAACCTCGCCATGGCGCGTCGCCAGCTGACGATCCTCGAGCGCGACCTGGCCATCTGAGCCGGACCACCCAGCACGACCCCGCTCCATCCAGCACGACCTGAACAGCACCGCCGGCGGTCGGCCGGACGCACCCGCGCGTCCGCCCGACCGCCGTCGTGCGCGGGCCCGCCGGTCCACCCCACCCCCAGGAGTCCCGTGAGCACCCCAGTCCGCAAAGTCGTCGTCACCGGACCCTTCGGCGCGGGCAAGACGACCTTCGCCACGACCGTCACCCAGGGCCTGGGCGGCGGGACGCTGACGACCACCGAGACGGGGGTCAGCGACGAGACCGCCGCGTTGAAGTCGTCGACGACCGTCGCGCTGGACCACACGAGCTTCGTCGTGCCGCCCGGCCCCGGCAGCGCCTGGACGCCCACCCGCGTCAACCTGTTCGGCACCCCCGGCCAGGAGCGCTTCGCCTTCATGTGGGAACTGCTGGCGCAGAACATGCACGGCTACCTCGTGCTCGTCGACGCCAGCCGCGCGGTGAGCATCGCGCAGGCGGCGGACATCGTCACCGCCTTCGCACGGATCGCGCCGCACAGCCCGCGCCTGGTCGCGGTCAGCCGCTGGGCCGACCCCGCCGGCACCTGCACCCAGCTCGCCCACCTGCTGGGCACCACGCCCTCGGCCCTGGTCCCGTGCGACCCCCGCGACCTCGCCCAGAGCACCGCCGTCCTGCGCCTCCTGCTCGACGGAGTCCACGCGCTCGAGAACCTGGGCGCCCCCGTCGTCCCCGTGGGAGCAGACGCATGATCGTGAAACAGCACGCCCTGCGCGTGAGCGGCGCGCTCAAGCGCGACATCGACGGCCTGCGACGGGTGCTCATCGCCCGCACCGACGGCCTCGCCTTCCACGACGACGGTCCCGACTCCGACCACGAGTCGGCGGCGGCGATCGTCGCCACGGTGCTCGGCATCGCCCAGCGCGCCGCGGCGTCCAACGCGCTCGGCGCCTTCGTGCAGACCACCGTCAAGGGCACCGACGGCTGCCTCGTCGTGTACGGCATCAACGCCGGCCACGTCCTCGCCGTCGTCACCGACCCCTCGGTCAACCTCGTGCTCCTCGACCGGCTCGCGCTGCGGCTCGTCGCCGACCTCGCGGGCGCCGAGACCGGCACACCCGCCCGCATCGGCTGACCCGCGGCCGACCTCCCCGCCGGAGCCCGGGGGAGTCCGGTCCGGGAGTCCGTAGGATCGTCCGTGCGCACCACCGCGCACTGACGATCGAGAGGACAACCCCGTGCTCCGCACCCACGAGGCCGGCAGCCTGCGCGCCGGTCACGCCGGACAGACCGTGTCGCTCACCGGATGGGTGGCACGTCGTCGGGACCACGGGGGAGTGGCCTTCCTCGACCTGCGCGACGCCTCGGGCGTCGTGCAGGTCGTCGCCCGCGACGAGATCCTCGACGCCGGCGGCGCGCACGACCTGCGCAACGAGTACTGCGTCCGCATCACCGGCGACGTCCGGCTGCGTCCGGACGGCAACGAGAACGCGGCGATCCCGACCGGCGCCGTCGAGGTCGACACCACGGCCCTGGAGGTCCTGTCCGAGGCCGCGCCGCTGCCGTTCCAGGTCGACGACCACCTCACCGTCGGCGAGGAGGCGCGCCTGAAGTACCGCTTCCTCGACCTGCGCCGCACCGGTCCCGCCCAGGCCATCCGGCTGCGCTCGGCCGCCAACCGCGCTGCCCGCGAGGTCCTGGAGCAGCACGCCTTCACCGAGGTCGAGACCCCGACCCTGACGCGTTCGACCCCCGAGGGCGCCCGCGACTTCCTGGTCCCCGCGCGCCTGGCGCCCGGTTCCTGGTACGCGTTGCCGCAGAGCCCGCAGCTGTTCAAGCAGCTGCTCATGGTCGGCGGTGTCGAGCGCTACTACCAGCTCGCCCGCTGCTACCGCGACGAGGACTTCCGCGCCGACCGCCAGCCGGAGTTCACCCAGCTCGACATCGAGATGAGCTTCGTCGAGCAGGACGACGTCATCGCCCTCGGCGAGCAGATCGTCGCCGCGCTCTGGAAGCTCGTCGGGTACGACGTCCCGCTGCCGCTGCCGCGGATGACGTACGAGGAGGCCATGCGCCGCTACGGGTCCGACAAGCCCGACCTGCGGTTCGGCGTCGAACTCGTCGAGTGCACCGAGTTCTTCGCCGACACGAGCTTCCGCGTGTTCCAGTCGCCCTACGTCGGGGCCGTCGTCATGCCGGGCGGGGCCTCCCAGCCGCGCAAGGTCCTCGACGCGTGGCAGGAGTGGGCCAAGCAGCGCGGTGCGCGGGGCCTGGCCTACATCCTCGTCGGCGAGGACGGCGAACTGTCCGGTCCCGTCGCGAAGAACCTGTCCGACACCGAGAAGGCCGGCATCGCCGCCCACGTCGGGGCGAACCCCGGCGACTGCATCTTCTTCGCCGCCGGCGCCGTGAACCCCTCCCGCGCCCTGCTGGGCGCGGCGCGCGGCGAGATCGCCCGCCGGACCGGTGCCATCGACGAGGACGCCTGGTCGTTCCTCTGGGTCGTCGACGCGCCCATGTTCAAGTCCGCGGCCGAAGACGACGACGTGTCGATCGGCGCCGGTGCCTGGAACGCCGTGCACCACGCGTTCACCGCACCCAAGCCCGAGGTCGTCGACACGTTCGACACCGACCCCGGCTCGGCCCTGTCCAACGCCTACGACATCGTCTGCAACGGCAACGAGATCGGCGGGGGTTCCATCCGCATCCACCGCCGGGACGTGCAGGAGCGCGTCTTCGCGGTCATGGGGATCTCGCCCGAGGACGCCCGCGAGAAGTTCGGGTTCCTGCTCGACGCGTTCTCCTTCGGCGCCCCGCCGCACGGCGGGATCGCGTTCGGCTGGGACCGCGTCGTGGCGCTGCTCGCCGGGGCCGACTCCATCCGCGAGGTCATCGCGTTCCCCAAGTCCGGCGGCGGCTACGACCCGCTGACGGCGGCCCCGGCACCCATCACCGCGCAGCAGCGCAAGGAGGCCGGCGTCGACGCCAAGCCCGAGGCGCCGAAGGCCGCCGCGGCCGGGGAGAACGCGCAGGGGTGATCCGCTTCGCGGCCCTGTGCGCCGTCGCCTTCGCGGCCCTCGCGGTGGCCGTGGCGACGGGAGCGGTCCCGGGCGACGCGTCCGTGTCCGCCGCCGCCGTGGAGTCCGCGCAGGCGAGCTCGACGACGACCCGGGTCGCCCAGGCGGTGGAGGCGCTCACCCAGCCCGTGTGGGTGTACCTCGCCGGGCTCGCGGGCGTCGTCCTCGCCCACCGCGCCGGGCGGCGGCGGCAGGCGCTCGCGGCCCTCGTCGCCGGGGCGACGGCCGCGGTGGCCTCACCCGTGCTCAAGGCCGCCCTCGACCGCGGGCGCCCCGCCCTGGAGGCGGGGCTGACCACGGCCGGCGGCGGGTCGTTCCCCTCCGGGCACGCCCTGGCGTCGGCGACGGTCGTCCTCGCGGCCGTCCTGCTGCTGGCCCCGCCCGAGCGGCGGGGCGTCGTCGCGGTGCTCGGCGCGACCGAGCTGATCGTGGTCTCGGTCGACCGCATCTGGCTCGGGGCGCACTGGCCGACGGACGTCCTGGGCTCGTGGCTGCTCGCCGGGGCCCTCGTCGGGGCGGCCGCGGCCTGGGCCCGTCGGTCACAGGAGCAGGGTCACGGTGGTCGTCCGCCGTGGGGAGCCGGTCTCCCACACGGCCGGTAGCGCCGCGGGGGAGACGGCGGCTGGGACGACGGCCTGCCGGGCCCCCGTGGGCACCGTCGGCGCCTCGCTGGTCGGGCTCGGAGCTGCGGAGGCCGGGGTCGCTCCGACGGTGCCCGCGGCGCCCAGGCCCGCGATCAGGCCCGCGGCGAGCAGGCGCCCGTGCCGTCGGTGCGAGCTGAGGGGGCGGGGACGTCGTGTCGTCATGAGCCGACTCTGACGCGACCGGCTGTCCGGTCCCGGTGGGCTCCCTGTGCGGCGGGCAGGAGCACGCGAACGGCCCCCGACGACGTGCGTCGGGGGCCGTTCGCGTGGTCCGCGCGTCAGGTGGCGGACGTGACGGAGGCCTGCGCCTGGCCACCGGTGAGGTCGTACACCGTCGTGCCGTCGACGGTCGTGGCCGTGAAGGTCTCCTCGACCCAGGCGGCGATCTGCGCGGCCGTGTCGCTGCCCCCGGTGCGCGTGGAGGCCATCGACCGGCTGACCACGTAGTAGTGGATGTCGCCCGCCGCGACGTAGGCCTGGAACTGCTCCAGCGTCGGCGAGGGGTCCGTCCCGTTGAAGCCACCGACGGCCATGACCGGTTCCTGCGTCGCGAGCTGGTAGCCGGCGGCGTTGTTGGAGCCGGTCGTGGCCGCGACCCAGCGGAACTGCCCGGCGTCGGCCTCCAGGAGCGAGGTCAGCGCGGCCCCGGGCGTCGTCGCGCCCAGCAGACCGCCGCCGCCACCACCACGACCTCCCGCGAAACCGCCCGTGGAACCGCCGGTGCGGCCGGCCCGGGAACCGGTGCCGAAGGGGTTCTGCGGCCCTGGCGCGAAGCCCGTCCCCGGTGCCGTCCCACCCCCGGGCGTGCGGCCCTGCGTGAACATCGAGGAGAACTGCCCCCCGCCGGGACCACCGCGTCCACCGCCCATGGCGAAGGCCCCCGAGGAACTCGGGCCGGCCGAGACGATGGCCCCGGTGTGCGGGGTCGCGGCGGTCTGCACCGAGTAGGACACCGGGCCGGCGAGCACGGCGACGGCCGCGGCGACCGCTCCGGCCCCGCTCAACCGCCGCGCGGTGCCCGGCCCGCGCACGAACGCCGCCGCGGCCAGCGCGGCCGTCCCCACGACGCCGGCGACGAGGACCACCCAGCGCAGCCACGGCAGGAACTCGGCGCTGCGGCCGAGCAGGATGAACGCCCACCCGGCGGTGGCCGCGACGACCACCGCGAGCACGGGCAGCGCCCACCGCGAGGACCGGCGTCGCCACAGGTCCGTGGTGCCGAGCGCCACGATGGCGGCGACGGCCGGGGCCAGGGCGACCGTGTAGTAGGGGTGGATGATCCCGGACATGAAGCTGAAGGCGACGAACGTGACCACGAGCCACCCGCTCCACGCCAGGTAGGCGGCGCGGCGGGTGTCGGCGCGGGCCGACCGGCGGGTGAGGACGAACCCGACCGCGGCGAGCGCGAACGCCGCCGGCAGCAACCAGGAGATGTTCCCGCCGAACTCGCTGTCGAACATGCGGGCGATGCCCGTCTCGCCCCAGCCGTTCCCGGCACCCACGCTGCCGGTCTCGTCCCCTGTGAGCCGGCCGAACCCGTTGTAGCCGAACGTCAGGGACAGGAAGGAGTCGTCCTGGGAACCCCCGACGTAGGGTCGCCACGAGGAGGGCACGAGCTCGACGACGGCGACCCACCACCCGGCCGACAGCAGCAGCGCCGCCGCGGCCCGGAGCAGGTGCAGGACCCGGCGGCCCAGCGGGTGCGGGGCGGCCCACAGGTAGGCCAGCCCGAGCCCGGGCAGGACGAGGAACACCTGCAGCTGCTTGGCGAGGAAACCCAGCCCGACGAACACCCCGGCCCAGACGAGGAACCGCGCCCGGCCGGTGTCGACGGCCTTCAGGACGCCCCAGGTCGCCGCCACCATGAGCAGGACCAGCAGGGCGTCGGGGTTGTTGAACCGGAACATCAGGGTCGCGACGGGAGTGGTGGCGAGCAGGAACCCCGCGATCAGGCCCGTCGCGGGGGACGTCCGCCGCCGGACGGTCGCGTACAGCAGGCCGACGGCCGCGACGCCTTCGAGCGCCTGCGGCACGAGGACCGACCAGGACGACAACCCGAACAGCCGGACCGACAACCCGGTGATCCACAGCGCCGCCGGGGGTTTGTCGACGGTGATGGCGTTCGAGGCGTCGGAGGAACCGAAGAACCACGCTTCCCAGGACCGTGAACCGGCCTGCGCGGCCGCCGCGTAGAACGGGTTCGCCCACCCGGAGGCGGAGAGTCCGACGAGGTACAGGACGGCGGTCGCGGCGAGCAGGCCGAGCAGGGTGGGTCGCACCCACCGGGGGTCCTGCTCCCGTCCGCGCCAGGTGGTGCGGGCCAGGCGCCGGACGCGGTCCGGGGTCGCGCCACCCGCGCTGCGGGCCCAGCCGAGGGCGTCGGAGGTCGTGCTCACGCCTGGGTCTCCCCGGCGGTCGTGCCGGTGTCCCCGGGACGGTGGTGCCGGCGGGTGCGGAACACCCAGGACCGCAGCAGCAGGAAGCGCACGACGGTGGCCACGAGGTTCGCCGCCGTCAGCACGCCGAGTTCGAGGGCCTGGTGGGCGTCGGGCCGGGCGGCGTGCAGGGCCAGCAGGCTGCCGGAGGTGATGCCCCAGCCGAGCAGGAACACCAGCAGACCCTGCGCCTGGTGACGGGCCGCCCCGTGCGACCCGCGGACGCCGAACGTCAGGCGGCGGTTCAGCGCCGTGTTCCCCACGGCGGTCACGAGGAGGGCCAGGAAGTTCGCGACCTGGGCCCCGACGACGGTCTGGAACGCGAGGTACAGCAGCGCGTACGCCAGCGTGCTGGCCACCCCGACGCCGACGAACCGGGTGAGCTGGCCGGCGAGGGAGGTGGGCACTCCGGCCACCTGGGCCGGCTGCGGGCCGCGGCCCAGGCTCGCCCGGATCTCCTTCAGCGGCAAGCGTCCGGAACCGATCGCGGCCGCCAGCCGGCGGATGCCGCGCAGGTCGGCGAGCGCGGTCGCGACGATGTCGACGGTGCTGTCGGGGTCGTCGACCCAGTCGACGGGGATCTCCTGGATCCGCAGGCCCGCGCGTTCGGCCAGGACGAGGACCTCCGTGTCGAAGAACCAGCCGGTGTCCTCCACCAGGGGCAGGAGCTGGGCGGCGACGTCGGCGCGGATGGCCTTGAACCCGCACTGGGCGTCGGTGAAGCGGACGCGCAACGTGCCGTGCAGCAGGAGGTTGTAGCAGCGCGAGACGACCTCGCGCTTGGCGCCGCGCACGACGTGCGCACCGCGCGCCAGCCGCGAGCCGATGGCCAGGTCGGAGTGCCCGGACAGCAACCCCGCGACGAGGGGCAGCAGGGCGGCGAGGTCGGTCGACAGGTCGACGTCCATGTAGGCCAGGACCTGGGCGTCCGAGGCCGACCACACCTGCTTCAGGGCCCGGCCGCGACCCTTCTCCTCCAGCCGCACGTGCCGGACGTCCGGCAGTTCGGCGGCCAGGGCGGCGGCGACCTGCGGGGTGGCGTCGGTGCTGGCGTTGTCGGCGACGGTGATGCGGGTGCGGAACGGGAAACCCGCCACGTGCGCGTGCAACCGGCGCACGCAGGGTTCGAGGTCGACCTGCTCGTTGTGGACCGGGACCACGACGTCCAGGACGGGGGCGGTGGTGGAGGACGTCCAGGCGTCGGCGGCCGGGCGCGGGGCCGGCGGCCGCACCGGGCTGACACCCGTGGAGCCGGAGGTGGTCGCTGTCATGGCTCCACCGTCGACGGCCGACCTCGACCGGGGGTGAGGTGACGCTGTGGTGGCACTGTGAGACCGGGACTCAGCCGGTGGGCAGGGTGACGCGGAAGGCCGTGCGCCCCGGGCGGCTGTCGACGGTCACCGTCCCGTGGTGCGAGGCCACGACGGCCTGGACGATGGCCAGACCCAGGCCGGTGCTGCCCGCGGCACGCGAGCGGGAGGAGTCGCCGCGCGCGAACCGCTCGAAGACGTCGGGCAGCAGGTCGGCCGGGATGCCCGGCCCGTCGTCGACGACGTCGACGTGGGTGCGTCCGCCCTCGGGCACGATCCCGACCGTCACCGTCGTGCCGGGCGGGGTGTGGGTGCGGGCGTTGGCGAGCAGGTTCGTCAGGACCTGGTGCAGCCGGCCGGGGTCGCCGACGACCTCGACGGCCTCCTCGGGCAGGTCCAGGCGCCAGGTGTGGTCGCGGCCGGCGACCTGGGCGTCGCTCACGGCGTCCAGGACGGTCATCGTCAGGTCGACGGGCTCGCGGTCCAGGGGCCGGCCGGAGTCGAGGCGGGCCAGGAGCAGGAGGTCCTCGACGAGGCCGGTCATGCGCACGGCCTCGGACTCCACGCGGTTCAGCGCGTGCCGGACGTCGGCGGGCACCTCGTCGCCGCTGCGACGGGTGAGCTCGGCGTACCCGCGGATCGCGGCCAGCGGGGTGCGCAGCTCGTGCGAGGCGTCCGCCACGAACTGGCGGACCCGCTGCTCGGAGGCGTGCCGCGCCTCCAGCGCCGACCCGACGTTGTCGAGCATGCGGTTCAGGGCGGCCCCCACCTTGCCGACCTCGGTGGCCTCGTCCGTGTCCGGCACGCGCAGCGACAGGTCGACCTCGCCGCGGTCCAGCTCGAGCTCGGAGACGCGGGCGGCGGTCGTCGCGACCCGTTGCAGCGGGACGAGGTCACGACGGACGAGGAACGACCCGACCACCGCGGCGAGGGCGACGCCACCCAGGACGGCCGCGGCCTCGACGCCGACGACCGTGAGCAGCGTGCGGTTGACGTCGGCGAGGGGGACGCCGGAGACCTGCACCTCGCCGGACCCGGTCACGCGCGCCGACAGGAGGTACTGACCCAGACCCGGCAGGTCCCGACGGTGCGTGCCACCGGGGAACACCGTCGAGAGCTCCGCCGTCTGCGCGGTCGTGAGGGTGACGATGCAGGGCGACCCGAGGTCGGAGCGGCTCGCGTCGAGCACGCCCGACCGGGCCTGGAGCTGCCCGTCGAGGAAGACGGCGTTCAGTGAACCGTCCACCTGCCCCGGACCACCGAAGTCCGAGCCGCCGCCGCAGGCGTTCGCCTCCGAACCGGGAGGCGGTCGGTAGCCGTCCCCGTCCCGGTCGCCACCGGTGAAACGTGCGCTGAGCCGACCCGTCTGCTCCAGTCGGGCCTCGGCCTGGTTCATGAGCGACAGGTAGAGCGCCACCGTGGTCACGATCCCGATGACGAGAGCGACGGCGACGAGGAGGGCGCTGGTGGTCAGGACCAGCCGGCTGCGCAGCGATCGGCCACGCAGGCGGGAGGAGGGGACCACCGGTCGTTCAGCTCCCTGGGGGTTCAGCTGGCCGCGGCGACGACGCCGTCGGCCGGCTTGAGGACGTAGCCCGCCCCGCGGACGGTGTGGATCATGGGGTTGCGGCCGGCGTCGATCTTGCGGCGCAAGTAGGAGATGTAGAGCTCGACGATGTTCGCCTGGCCGCCGAAGTCGTAGTTCCACACGCGGTCCAGGATCTGGGCCTTGGACAGCACGCGGCGCGGGTTGCGCATGAGGTAGCGCAGCAGCTCGAACTCCGTCGCGGTGAGGCGGACCTCCTCGCCGGCCCGCGTGACCTCGTGGCTGTCCTCGTCGAGAACCAGGTCGCCGACGGACAGGACGGGTTCCTGCTTGGCGGCCGCGAGGCCGGAGCGGCGCAGCAGGCTGCGCAGCCGGGCCACGACCTCCTCGAGGCTGAAGGGCTTGGTGACGTAGTCGTCGCCGCCGGCGGTCAGCCCGTTCACGCGGTCCTCGACGGCGTCCTTGGCCGTGAGGAAGAGGACGGGGACGTCGGTGGCGTCGGCGCGCAGGCGGCGCAGGACCTCGAGGCCGTCGATGTCCGGCAGCATGATGTCGAGGATCACGGCGTCGGGGCGGAACGTCCGGGCGGCGCGGACCGCGTCCAGGCCGTTGGCGGCCGTCTGCACCTCCCAGCCCTCGTAGCGCAGGGTCATGCTCAGCAGCTCGGACAGCGTCGACTCGTCGTCGACGACGAGCACGCGCAGGGCCGTGCCGTCGGGGCGGGTGAGGTCCGAGCGCCGGTTGGTGGTCGCGGTCATGCCTCCATCGTCGGACCTGACCCTGCCAGATGTCCTGGGAAACCCTGAGTTCAACCTGTGTGTCCTCGCTGGAGAGGACCACCGGTCGCCCAGTGGCACCTGGTCCCTCACCAGGACTCATAGGCGGTGATGATGGCCCTGGGTCCCGAAAAGCCCGTGGCGGTCACGACACGGTCAGCTGGCCGTCGACCAGCGGCCGCACCAGGTCCAGCACCCGCTGGACGGCAGGCCGAGCGGTCGAGGTCGAGCACGGCACCCCCGCCTGGACGCACACCGTACGCAGCTCCTCCACGAAGCGCAGCGCGGTGCTGTCCAGCGCCGTCACCGCCCGCACGTCCAGGTGCGCCCCCCGCGAACCTCCTGCGAGTGCCCGCCGCACGGTCGCCAGGGCGGCGGTGAGGTCGGCGGCCAGCGCGAGGTCGACGTCCCCGGAGAGGGCGACCTCGAGCCGGTCGGCCCGGAGCCGGACGGTGACGCCGGCCGTCGCGGCGGGACGCTCGGTCTCGTCGGGCCACGGGCAGGAGGGCCCGGGGAGCTCGGCGCCGTGGCGCTCGCGGGCCGGGGAGGCGGGGACCCGGGTGACGGTCACGGAGGGGTGCCCGGGGAAGGTGGTGCGCGTCGTCGGAGTCGTGTGGTCCACGTGGTCACGGTCGGTGCCGTCCGTGGGTGCGACCGCAGACGCAGCTGTGAGGGGACTGCGGACCCGGCCGCGGCACGGGGGAGGGGACGTGTCGGCGGGAGCACGTACGGTGCCGTCGTGGCCGACCTGTTCACCTCCGCCGAGTCCAGCCCCGACGGGCCCGGCACCGGCGACCGGCGACCCTCCGTCCTGGCCGGTGCGCCCCTCGCCGTCCGCATGCGGCCGCGCTCGGTCGACGAGGTCGTCGGGCAGCAGCACCTCCTGGGCCCGGGCTCGCCGCTGCGGCGGCTGGCCTCCGACGGCGACCTCGGTCGCGCCGGTCCGGCCTCCGTCATCCTCTGGGGACCGCCGGGCACGGGGAAGACGACGCTGGCGACCGTGATCGCCTCCTCCGGCGGCCGGAAGTTCGCGGAACTGTCGGCCGTGACGGCGGGGGTCAAGGACGTCCGCACGGTCGTCGAGGCCGCGCGCACCGACCGCGACCTGTACGGCCGGCAGACCGTGCTCTTCCTCGACGAGATCCACCGCTTCACCAAGGCCCAGCAGGACGCCCTGCTGCCGGGGGTGGAGAACCGCTGGGTCGTCCTCGTCGCGGCCACCACCGAGAACCCCAACTTCTCCGTCGTCACCCCCCTGCTGTCCCGCTCACTGCTGCTGACGCTGCAACCGCTGACGGCCGGCGACGTGCGCGGTCTCGTGCGCCGGGCCCTGGAGGACCCGCGCGGCCTCGCGGGGGAGGTCCGCGTCGAGGACGACGCCCTCGAGCACCTCGTGCGGGTCGCCGACGGGGACGCCCGCCGCGCCCTCACGGCGCTGGAGGCCGCCGCCGGAGCCGCCCTCGACGGTGCGCCCGAGGGTGGCGAGGCGGTGGTGACGCTCGCCGACGCCGAACGGGCCCTGGACCGCGCGGCCGTGCGCTACGACCGGCAGGGCGACCAGCACTACGACGTGGCCAGCGCCTTCATCAAGTCCATGCGCGGGTCGGACGTCGACGCCGCCCTGCACTACCTGGCGCGCATGATCGAGGCGGGGGAGGACCCGCGCTTCATCGCCCGCCGCATCGTCATCTCCGCCAGCGAGGACGTGGGGATGGCGGACCCGTCGGCCCTGCAGACCGCGGTGGCCGCGCTGCACGCCGTCGCCCAGATCGGGATGCCGGAGGCGCGGATCGTGCTGGCCCAGGCCGTCGTCCACAACGCGACGGCACCGAAGTCCAACGCCGCCTACAACGGCGTCAACGCCGCGATCGCCGACGTCCGCGCCGGCCTCGGCGGTCCCGTCCCGCCGCACCTGCGCGACGCCCACTACTCCGGCGCCGGCAAGCTCGGCCACGGCGCCGGGTACGTCTACACGCACGACGTGCCCGCCGGCGTCGCCGAGCAGCAGTACGCACCGGACGCCCTCGTCGGCAAGGACTACTACGTCCCCACCGACCGCGGGTTCGAGGCGGCGGTGCGCGAACGACTGGCGCGGCTGCGCCGCATCACGCGAGGGCGAGGGGGAACGGCGTGAACGTCACCGGACTGCTGCGGGCGGGTCTGCGGGTGCTCGTCCGCGAGCTGGAACGGCAGACCGCGGCCCCGCGCACGGTCCCGCCGACACCGGAGCACGCCCCCGACCGTCCCCGGCCCCGCCGCGGACGCGGGGCCCGCGACACCGGACCCGGCCCCGTCCGGCTCGAGTACGCCCCGCGGGCCGACGGCCGGCCCGACCCCGGCGAGGTCGTGTGGGCGTGGGTGCCCTTCGAGGAGGACGACGGCCGCGGCAAGGACCGGCCCGTCCTCGTCGTCGGCCGGGACGGGGACCAGCTCGTCGGCTTCATGATGACGAGCAAGGACCACGTCCACGGGGCTGACGGCGGCCAGCGGGGCGACGGCAGGGTCTGGCTCGACGTCGGCACCGGGGCGTGGGACCGGCAGCGCCGGCCCAGCGAGGTGCGCCTGGACCGCGTGCTGCGCGTCGCCCCCCGTGACGTGCGCCGCGAGGGCGCGGCCCTGGACCGGACCCGGTTCGAGGAGGTCGCCGAGCGCGCCCGGAGCCTGCACGGCTGGTGAGGCGCCTCAGCGGCGCCGCCGCGGGCCGCGGTGCGCCGGCTGCGACGGGCTCGGGCGGGCCGCGACCTCCGGGTCCAGGGCCGGGACGGGCAGGGTGACCGGCTCGTCCCGGGCCACCGTGAACCCACGGCCGTGGTGGCGCGCGTGGACGGGACCGCCGTCCACGAGGCGGTAGGTCGTCTGCGCGTCGCGCACCGACACCTCCACGCACGAGCCGCGGTGCCGCGTGCGGAAGCGCAACCCCCGCAGCCCGTCCGGCAGCCGCGGGGCGAAGGCCAGCTCGCCACCGGCGTCGCGCATCCCGCCGTACCCGGCCACCAGCGCCAGCCACGCCCCGCCGAGGGAGGCGATGTGCAGCCCGTCGGCGGTCTTGCCGCGCAGGTCGTGCAGGTCCACGAACGCGGCCTCGTGGGCGTACTCGGCGGCCAGGTCCAGGTGCCCCACCTCGGCGGCCACGACGGCCTGCACGGCCGCCGACAGCGAGGAGTCGCGCACGGTGACGCCTTCGGCGTGCTCGAAGGCGTCGCGCTTGTCCTCCCACGTGAAGGCCTCGGGCCGCAGGTACAGGGCCAGCACGAGGTCGGCCTGCTTGACGACCTGCCGGCGGTAGAGGCTGAAGTAGGGGAAGGAGTCGGCCAGCGGGTACTGGTCGGGCCGGGTGCCCTCGAAGTCCCACCGCTTGCGCTGGGTCGCTCCCTCGTCCTGGGCCGGGACCCCGGTCACGGGGTCGCGCGGCAGGTGGACGGCGTCGGCGAGCCGGGCGAACTCGGCCAGCTCGGCGTCGTCGACCCCGAGGGCCTCGGCCTGCGCCGGGAACTGCTTGGTCAGCTCCACGGCGGCCCGCAGGTTCGCCTGCGCCATGAGGTTGGTGTAGGCGTTGTCGTCCACCAGGGCGCTGTACTCGTCGGGCCCGGTCACCCCGTCGACGTGGAACCGGCCCTCGGCGTCCTCGCGGCCCAGCACGACCCACGTCCGGGCCGTCTCGACGACCAGGTCCACCAGGGCCTCGCGCGCGAGGTCCTCGTCGCCGGTCGCGTGCAGGTGGCGGACGGCCGCGTCGGCGATGTCGGCCCCCAGGTGGACCGCCGCGGTCCCGGCGGGCCAGTACCCCGAGCTCTCCCGGCCCGTGATCGTCCGCCAGGGGAAGCTGGCTCCGGCCAGCCCGAGCTCACGGGCCCGCTCCCGGGCCGCCGGCAGCATGCGGTGCCGCCAGCGCAGCGCCTCGGCGGCCGCCTGCGGCCAGACGTGGTTGAGCACCGGCAGGACGAAGACCTCCGTGTCCCAGAACGTGTGCCCGTCGTACCCCGTGCCCGTCAGGCCCTTGGCGGGGATGCCCCGGTCGGTGCCCTGGGCGGCCGCCTGGAACACGTGGAAGAGGGCGAACCGGACCGCCTGCTGCAGGTCGTCGTCCCCCTCGACCTCCACGTCGGCGTGGGCCCAGAAGTCGTCGAGCACCGCCCGCTGCTCCCGGCACAGCCCCTCCCAGCCCGTCCTGACCCCGTCGGCGAGCAGCTCGGCCAGCCGGGCGTCCAGGTCGTCCCGCTCGGACTCGGGGGCCCACCCGAGGCTGACGACCTTGCGCAGGCGCAGCAGCTCCCCGGACCCCAGCCGCGTGCGGACCGTCGTGACGACCCGGTCGGTGAGGGCGAGGCTGCGCACCTGCGCCGCTGCCGGGGCCAGCACGTCGTGCTCCACGTGCGCGGCGACGGCCAGGCCGGAGCCGTCGGTGCGCTGGCGCAGGCGTCCCCCGCGCTGCCCGGCCCAGCCGCGTGCCTCGTGCAGGTGCTCGCTGGCCAGGACCGACGAGCGCACCTCCACGTCCACCGGGGCCCCGTCGGCGCGGACGGTGTACTCCAGGGCGACCAGACCCGGACGTTCCAGCGGGACGAGCCGCTGGGAGCCCACGACGACGGCGTGCCCGCCGGGCGACGTCCAGCGCAGGTGCCGGTGCAGCGTCCCGCTGCGCAGGTCCAGCACCCGCTCGTGCTCCGCCAGCTCACCGGTGCGCACGTCCAGCGGCTCACCGTCGACGAGCAGCTCGACCCGGGTCGGGTCCAGCACCGGCACGAGGCGTTCCTGGACCGTCGGGTACCCGTAGCTGTACTCGGGGTAGGTGAGCGGCCACAGCTCGAAGGCCCCGCTGAGGTACGTCCCGCGGGTCCCGGCCGGGTCGCCCTCCTCCAGGGACCCCCGCACCCCGCAGCGCCCGTTCGACAGGGCGAACAGCGACTCCACCTGGGCCAGCCGGTCCAGGTCCAGGGGACCCTCGCGGACGGCCCAGGCGTGCGGAGCCGCCAGGCCCGCTCCGGAGTGGTCGGGTCGTTCGTCCGCGGTCGGCACGCGTGGGTCCTCACTGTTCGGGGACGGGGTTCCGGAGGGGCCGGAACGGTCATCGGAACAGCCCTGGCCCGCCACCGCACCTCCGAACCCGCCCGCACCGGCCCGGGGGGCCGGACGGGTAGGGTCGAGGGCTGAACGGCACGGCACCACCCCCCCACGCACCACCCAGAGCAGGAGGCATCAGGAGATGCAGACGGCAGAGATCCGTCGCCGGTGGCTCGACTTCTTCGAGCGCAAGGGCCACACCGTCGTCCCGAGCGCCTCGCTGGTCTCGACCGACCCCAGCCTCATGTTCACCGTGGCCGGGATGGTGCCCTTCATCCCCTACCTCACGGCCCAGGTGCCCGCGCCCTACAAGCGGGCCACCAGCGTGCAGAAGTGCCTGCGCACCCTCGACATCGAGGAGGTCGGCAAGACCACGCGCCACGGCACGTTCTTCCAGATGAACGGCAACTTCTCCTTCGGCGACTACTTCAAGCGCGAGGCCATCACCTTCGCCTGGGAGCTGCTGACGACGCCCGAGGCCGACGGCGGCCTCGGCTTCGACCCCGAACGCCTGTGGACGACCGTCTACCTCGACGACGACGAGGCCTTCCAGCTCTGGCGCGAGATCGGCATGCCGGCCGAGCGCATCCAGCGCCGCGGCAAGAAGGACAACTACTGGAACACCGGTCAGCCCGGCCCCGGCGGCCCCTGCTCGGAGATCTACTTCGACCGCGGCCCCGAGTACGGCTCCGAGGGTGGCCCGGAGGCCGACGAGGACCGCTACATCGAGATCTGGAACCTCGTCTTCATGCAGTACCAGCTCTCCGCGGTGCGCTCGAAGACGGACTTCGACGTCGCCGGTGAGCTGCCCGCCAAGAACATCGACACCGGCATGGGCCTGGAGCGCGTCGCGTTCCTCAAGCAGGGCGTCGACAACATGTACGAGATCGACGAGGTCCGGCCCGTGCTGGACTACGCGGCGCTCGCGGCCGAGAAGGACTACGGCGCCAACCGCGACGACGACGTCCGCATGCGCGTCGTGGCCGACCACGTCCGCAGCGCGCTCATGCTCATCGGCGACGGCGTCACCCCGGGCAACGAGGGCGCCGGGTACGTCCTGCGCCGCCTCATCCGCCGCGCCGTGCGCGCCATGCGCCTGCTCGGCTACGAGGACGAGGCCCTGCCGATCCTGCTGCCGGCGTCGATGGAGGTCATGAGCGCCTCCTACCCCGAGCTGCGCACCGACTTCGACCGCATCTCCAGGGTCGCCTACGCCGAGGAGCAGGCCTTCCGTCGCACCCTCGTCTCGGGCACCGCGATCTTCGAGACCGCTGTGGCGCAGACGAAGTCGGCCGGCGGCGCGACCCTGTCGGGCGAGCGCGCGTTCGCCCTGCACGACACCTACGGGTTCCCGATCGACCTCACCCTGGAGATGGCGGCCGAGGCCGGCGTCTCCGTCGACGAGGCCGGCTTCCGCACGCTGATGGCCGAGCAGGTGGGCCGGGCGAAGGCGGATGCGAAGGCCAAGAAGACCGGCGGGATCGACCTCACGGTCTACCGCTCCACGCTGGAGAGCCTGCCCGCGCCCGTCACGTTCACCGGGTACGAGGTGGCCTCCGGGGAGGCGCGCGTCGCCGTCGTCCTGCAGGGCGGGGTGAGCACGCCGTCCGCGCCCGTCGGCACCGACGTCGAGGTCGTCCTGGACCGCACGCCGTTCTACGCCGAGGGCGGCGGGCAGCTCGCCGACCACGGCACGCTGACGACCTCCGGCGGCGCCGTCGTCACGGTGACCGACGTCCAGCAGCCCGTCCGCGGCCTGTACGTGCACAAGGGGTCGGTGACCAGCGGTGAGCTCGTCGCCGGCGACGCCGTGCACGCCGTCGTCGACGCCGCGCGCCGGCGCTCCATCAGCCGCGCCCACACCGCGACCCACCTCGTGCACCAGGTCCTGCGCGAGCACCTCGGCGACACCGCCACCCAGGCCGGGTCGCAGAACGCCCCGGGCCGGCTGCGGTTCGACTACTCCTCGACGACCCAGGTCGCCGGGCAGGTCGTCCGCGACATCGAGGGCGTCGTCAACGAGCGCATCCACGACGACCTGCCCGTGGCGGCCGAGGTCATGGACCGCGAGGCGGCCCTGAACTCCGGCGCGATGGCCCTGTTCGGGGAGAAGTACGGCGACCGCGTGCGCGTCGTCTCCATCGGCGAGGACTGGTCCAAGGAGCTGTGCGGTGGCACGCACACGCTGACGTCCCAGCAGGTCGGGCTCGTCTCGATCCTCTCGGAGAGCTCCATCGGCTCCGGCGCCCGCCGCATCGAGGCCCTCGTGGGCGCTGACGCGTTCGACTTCCTGACGCGCGAGCACCTGCTCGTCAACCAGCTCACCGACGTCGTCAAGGCGCGGCCGGAGGAGCTGCCCGACCGGATCGGGTCCCTCCTGACCCGGCTCTCGGACGCGGAGAAGGAGATCGCCAAGCTGCGCGGCGGGCAGGTCCTCGCCCTCGCGCCGACGATCGCCGCGAACCCGACCGACAAGTTCGGCGTCCAGGTCGTCACCCACGACGCCGGCGCCGCGGCGGCCGACGACGTGCGCACGCTCGTCCTCGACGTCCGCTCGCGCCTCGGCGACGAGAAGCCCGTCGTCGTCGCGATCTCCGGCGTGGCCAAGGAGCGGCCCGTCGTCGTCGTGGCCACGAACGCCGAGGCGCGCCGCTGGGGCGTCAAGGCCGGCGAGCTGGTCCGCACGGCGGCCCAGACGCTCGGCGGCGGTGGCGGCGGCAAGGACGACCTCGCGCAGGGCGGCGGCCAGGACGTCTCCAAGGTCGGCGAGGCCCTCGCCGCGATCAGCGACTTCGTCGGCGCCCGGGTCACGGGATCGGTGTGAGGGGCACTGCCGCGTGTGACGAGCCGGTGGTGACCTCGCGGTGAGACCGGGCGTACGACTCGCCGTCGACGTCGGCAGCGTCCGCGTGGGCCTGGCGGCGTGCGACCCTGCAGGCGTGATCGCCTCACCGCTGCGGACGCTCGTCCGCGACGCCGAGCACGACGCCGACGTGGCCGAGGTCGCCGCCGAGGCGCGCGAGCGCGGTGCCGTCGAGGTCGTCGTCGGGTGGCCGCTGTCCCTCGACGGGTCCGAGGGCCCGGCAGCCTTGCGCGCGGTGGAGTACGCCGACAAGATCAGGCGGTCCGTCCCGGGCGTCACGGTCCGGCTCGTCGACGAGCGGCTCAGCACCGTCGACGCGCACCGGGCGCTGCACGCGGCCGGGAAGAAGGAGAAGCAGTTCCGGGCGGTCGTCGACCAGGCGGCCGCCGTGGTCCTGCTGCAGGCAGCGCTCGACGCCGAGCGTGCAGGACACACGCCCGGACGGGTGGTGGAGGGACCGAAGGCACGCCGCAAACCGCGGCACCGCGGGCAGGGTGGGGCACGGACGCCGGACCCCGGCGCCACGGAGGACGAGGGCTGATGATGGACCTGATGGATCTTCCCGGCACGCACAACGGGGAGCCGGGCCGGCGGCGCGGTCTGCGCCGGCGTCGTGCCCTCGTCGCCATCGTGGCCGCTCTCGCCGTCATCGGCGGGGGCACCTGGGCGGCCTGGGGCACGCTCGGACCCGTGGTCGCCCGGTTCACTGAGAGCGACGACTACGAGGGGTCCGGGACGGGGACCGTCGACGTCCGCATCGCCTCCGGCGACAGCGGCC
Source organism: Kineococcus sp. DHX-1 (assembly GCF_042473625.1). Lineage (GTDB taxonomy): Bacteria > Actinomycetota > Actinomycetes > Actinomycetales > Kineococcaceae > Kineococcus. The sequence goes on from NZ_CP170445.1 coordinate 1,868,396, forward strand.
GGACGATCGGCGCCAACCTCGCCGAGGCCGGCGTGGTCAAGTCCAGCAGCGCCTTCGTCGCCGCGTCCAAGGCGCAGCCGAAGATGGCCGGCATCCAGCCCGGCACGTACCGCCTCAAGGAGCACATGTCGGCTGCCGCCGCGGTCTCGCTCCTCCTGGACCCCGCGGCGAAGGTCACCACCCGGCTCACCGTGCCCGAGGGCCTCACCGTCAAGCAGGTCCTCGCGCTCGTGGAGAAGACCGTCGGGCTCCCCGCAGCCGACCTCGAGAAGGCGCTGGCCGACCCGGTCGCGCTGGGGCTGCCCGCCGCCGCGAACGGCAACGCCGAGGGCTACCTCTTCCCGGCGACCTACTCGGTCAACCCCGGTGAGAGCGCCGCGGACGTCCTCAAGGCGATGGTCACGCAGGCCACCGCGGAGCTGACGAACCTCGGGGTGCCGCCCGAGCGGATGCACGACGTCGTCGTCGAGGCGAGCATCGCCCAGAAGGAGGCGCGCAGCGCCGACGACATGGCGAAGGTGACGCGCGTCCTGGACAACCGGATCGCGATCGGGATGCCCCTGCAGCTCGACTCCACCGTCAGCTACGCCGTCGGCGCGACGGGGAAGGTCACGACCACGGCCGCCCAGCGCGCGACGGACTCGCCGTACAACACCTACCTGCACCCGGGGCTGCCGGCCGGTCCCATCAGCAACCCCGGCGCGGACGCGCTGCGCGCCGCGCTCAGCCCCGCCGACGGGACCTGGCTGTACTTCGTCACGGTGAACCTGCAGACGGGGGAGACGCGCTTCGCGACGACCATCGCCGAGCACAACGCGAACGTGGCGCTCTTCCAGCGGTACCTGAAGGACCACCCGGAGCAGTGAGGGCAGCGGTCTGCGGGTCGCCCATCGCGCACTCGCTCTCCCCGGCGCTGCACCGCGCCGCGTACGAGGCGCTCGGGCTGACCGGCTGGAGCTACGACCTCCTGGAGGTCGACGAGGAGCGGCTGCCGGCCGTCGTCGGGTCCCTCGACGCCTCCTGGGCCGGGCTGAGCCTGACGATGCCGCTGAAGCAGGCCGTCGTCCCGCTCGTCGACGAGGTCAGCGACTTCGCGCGCGCCGTCGGGTCGGTCAACACCGTCGTCGTCACCCCACGGCAGGACCGGCGGAACACGCCGGGACGGCGCGGGGTGCGGCTGCGCGCCGAGAACACCGACGTGATGGGGCTCGTCACCGCCCTGGCCGAGGCCGGAGCCGAGCGCATCACCCGCGGGGTCGTGCTGGGCGGGGGAGCGACGGCCCGGTCGGCCGTCGTCGCGCTGCTCCAGGCCGGGTGTCCCCGGCCCGTCGCCGTCGTCCGGTCCCCGGACCGGGCCGCCGAACTGCGCGGCGTCGCCGCGCGCCTGGGCGGGGAGGTCGAGATCCGGGACTGGTCCGAGCTCGCGGTGGCGCTGACGGCCGACGTCGTCGTGTCCACCGTGCCCATCGGGGGGTCGCAGGCCATGACCGACGACCTGCTCGGGGCCTTCCGTCCCGTGTGGTGGCCGCTGCTGCTCGACGTCGTCTACGCCCCGTGGCCGACGCCGCTGGCCCAGCGCTGGGGCGGGCCCGTCGTGGGCGGCTTCGAGATGCTCCTGCACCAGGCCGTCGCCCAGGTCGAGCTCATGACCGGGCGCGAGGGGCCCGTCGCGGCCATGCGGGCGGCCGGGCTGGCGGCCCTCGCCGACCGCGCCCGCGCCTGAGCGCACTCAGCCGGCGGTGAAGGCCGCCTTCGCGAGGTCGAGGGTGAACATCACGTCCGGGGTGTCGTCGACCGTGCCGTAGTCGCTGTCGTCGGACGAGCGGGTCACCTGCGCGGTGATCTTCGCCGGTCCCGCCCCGAAGGCGCTGTCCCGGGGGAAGGCCTCCCAGTCCTCGACCGTCCCGCCGGGCTGGACCTCCTGCGCGTTCGGCTGGTCGCGCGTGCAGTGCGCGCTGCTCGAGCCCGCGCCGGCTCCGGACAGGCGGATCGAGGCGCTCTGCCACTTCGTCAGGTCCACCGGTCCCGGGCAGGCCCACGTCGCCGCCTGGCGGGAGAGGTTGGTCCAGGTGAGGTGCACCCGGACCTCGTCCTGCCCGACCTCGGCGCGCGTCGCGGTCAGGGACCACTGCTCGGACGGTTCCTGGGTGAGCTGGGCCGCGGGGGCGCTGCCCTCCAGCTGGTAGGTCCCGACCGCCGGCAGGTTCTTGGACGCGGCGTCGATGGCGCGCGCGTCCTTCGCGGAGCCGACGAGGAGCGTGGCGATGTAGACGAGGACGCCCACGGCGCCGATCCCCACGACCGCGGCCACCCAGCCGAGCCAGCTGCCGGGGGTGCGGGAGGGGGTGGTGGGGGTCAGCAGGTCCTGGTCGGTCACGGGCCCAGTGTCCGTCGCTCACCTGGGAGCTCGCCTCCGGGGGTGCACCGTGTGCTTGCTCGGGGTAACGTCCCCGGTCGTCAACGCTGACCCCCGAGGAAGGTGGTGCGACGTGTCCTCCGCCGCGGCCGTGCGAGAGCGCCTCACTCCCGACCAGCGCAACGCGTTCGCCGGCGCGTTCCTGGGCTGGACGATGGACGCCTTCGACTACTTCATCGTGGTGCTCGTGTACGCCGAGGTCAGCAAGGACCTCGGCGTCCCGCTAACGACGATGGCCCTGCTGACGACCGCCACGCTCGTCATGCGCCCGGTGGGCGCACTCCTCTTCGGCCTGTGGGCCGACCGGGTCGGCCGGCGGACGCCGCTCGTCGTCGACGTGCTCTTCTACTCCGTCGTCGGTTTCCTGTGCGCCTTCGCGCCGAACTTCACCGTCCTGTTCGTCCTGCGCCTGCTGTACGGGATCGGGATGGGCGGGGAGTGGGGTCTGGGGGCCGCGCTGGCGATGGAGAAGGTCCCCGCCTCCCGACGGGGCTTCTTCTCCGGGGTGCTGCAGCAGGGCTACTCCACCGGCTACCTGCTCGCCGCGGTGGCCTACTACCTCGTGGACCCGCACCTGGGCTGGCGGGGCATGTTCGCCATCTCCATCGTCCCGGGGTTGCTGGCGCTCTTCGTCCGCACCCGGGTGCGCGAGTCGGCCGCGTGGGAGCAGACGCGGGAGCGCGTCGCACTCACGAGGTCGACGCCCGGGCAGGTCTTCCGCAACCCGCTCGTCCTGCGCCGGTTCGTCTACCTCGTCCTGCTCATGACGGCCTTCAACTGGATGAGCCACGGCACGCAGGACGTCTACCCGACCTTCCTCAAGGAGGGGCTGGGCTTCAGCGCCGACTCCGCCATCGGGATCGCCGTCATCTACAACGTCGGGGCGATCATCGGCGGCACGCTGCTGGGGGCCGCGTCGCAGCGGATCGGGCGCCGCTGGACGATCGTCGGCTGCGCCCTCCTGGGCCTGCCGGTCCTCTACCTGTTCACCCAGTCCACGACGTTCGGGATGGTGGCGCTGGGGTCGTTCCTCATGCAGTTCCTCGTCCAGGGGGCATGGGGCGTCATCCCAGCGCACCTGACCGAGCTGAGCCCGGACGAGATCCGCGGCTTCTACCCGGGGGTCACCTACCAGCTGGGCAACCTCCTGGCCTCGCTCAACCTGTACCTGCAGGAGGACATCGCCGCTGCGCACGGGTACCCCGCCGCCCTGGTGTGGACCCTCGTGCCCGTCCTGCTGGTGGTGGCCGGCCTTGCCGCCGTCGGGACCGAGCGCCGGGAGGCGGTCTTCGGCGGCGGCACCGTCGACGTGCGGGGGAGTGGGGCGGCGGCGCCGGACCGCCGCTGAGGGGGTCGCCACCCGAACGGGTCAAGGCGGTGATCGCCCACCTCAAGCGCCCCCGGAGCCCGGCCGATGAGCACTGGAGAGCGTCGGCAGACGGCTGTGCGCTCTGTCGTGCTCGAGGTCGGGCTGTGGGGAGCGAGATGGACAACGCTGGTCAGGGCGGTCAGCCCGTGGAGCCGTACGTCCCGACGAACATGCGGGCCGGGGCCGACGGCGTGCCGTCGGCGCGCCCGAACATCAGCGCGCTGCTGAAGCAGCTGGAGAGCGACCAGGCCGTCATCGCGCCGCCCGCCGAGCCCCAGGGCTTCGCGCTCGCGCCCGCCGTCGACGAGCGTCCGCGGCACTCCTCGGCGCCCGCGGCCCCCCACGTCCCGGTGCAGGCCGCGCCCGTCGAGCCCGTGGTGGCGCAGTTGGCCCCCGAGGTCGACGAGTACGCGGTCTCGGCGCTCGTGACGAGCGGGGGCGACGACGTCGCGGTCCCCGTCCGCGTCAACGACGTGCTCATCCGGGCCCTCGAGCTCGGGGCCTCCGACATCCACCTCACCTCCGGCGCCCACCCCACCGTGCGCCTGTCCGGTGAGATGACGGCGATGGACGAGTTCCCGAAGATGGTGTCGAAGACGCTGCAGGAGGCGATCTACGCCGTCCTCACGCAGAAGCAGCGGGAGGTGTTCGAGGCCAACCTGGAACTCGACTTCGCCTACCAGGTGCCCGGGCACTCCCGGTTCCGCGTCAACGTCTACCGCCAGCGCGAGTCCGTGGGTGTCGCGTTCCGCCGCATCCCCTTCGAGATCAAGCCGCTCGAGGACCTCGGCGTCCCGCCGGTCGTCGGGTCGTTCGCCGGCCTGCAGCGCGGTTTCGTGCTGGTCACCGGGCCGACCGGTTCGGGGAAGTCGACGACGCTCGCCTCGATCGTCGACCTCGCGAACCGGACCCGCAAGGACCACATCATGACGGTCGAGGACCCCATCGAGTTCCTCCACCGCCACAAGAGCTGCATCGTCAACCAGCGCGAGGTGGGGGAGGACACCAAGTCCTTCGCCAACGCCCTCAAGCACGTGCTGCGCCAGGACCCCGACATCATCCTCGTCGGCGAGATGCGCGACCTCGAGACCATCTCGGTCGCCCTCACCGCCGCCGAGACCGGTCACCTTGTCTTCGGCACCCTGCACACCTCCAGCGCGGCGTCGACCATCGACCGCGTCATCGACGTGTTCCCGCCCCACCAGCAGACCCAGATCCGCACCCAGCTCGCCGGTGCGATCCAGGGCGTCGTCTGCCAGACGCTGTGCAAGCGCGCCGACGGCCGCGGCCGCGTCGTCGCCACCGAGGTCATGGTCGCGACCCCCGCCATCCGGAACCTCATCCGCGAGGGGAAGACCCACCAGATCGGCTCGGCCATGCAGGCCGGTGCGCAGTTCGGCATGCACACGCTCGACCAGCACCTGGCCGAACTCGTGCGCACCCGTCAGATCACGTTCGAACACGGCCTGGAGAAGTGCTCCGCGGCTGACGAGTTCCGTCGCCTGACCGGGCGCTGAGGAAGGACGAGACATGGCCACGATGACCAAGGCGCCGGCGAAGCCCGCCGGCCGGGCGCAGCAGGCGACGTTCGAGTACTCCGCGCGGGACCGGGCGGGGAGGCTGGTCAAGGGGACGCTCGAGGCGAGTGACTCGGCGGCCGTGCTCGCGCGACTGAAGGGCCAGGGTTTGGCCCCGGTCTCCGTCGAGGCGTCCAAAGCCGGCAAGGGCATGCAGATGGAGATCAGCCTGCCCGGGGGGAACCGGGTCAAGCTGAAGGACCTCGCGCTGATGTCGCGGCAGTTCGCCACGATGGTGTCCTCCGGTCTTTCCCTCATCAAGGCCCTGGCGATCCTGTCGGAGCAGACGGAGAGCAAGAAGCTCGCGGCCACGCTGTCCGACGTCCGCTCGGAGGTCGAGACGGGCACTGCACTGTCCACGGCGATGGCTCGCCACAGTGACGTATTCCCCCCACTCATGATCAACATGGTGCGTGCGGGTGAAGTCGGTGGCTTCCTGGACCAGGTGCTCGTGCAGTTGGCGGAGAACTTCGAATCGGAAGTCAAGCTGAAGGCCAAGGTCAAGTCCGCCATGACCTACCCGGTCGTGGTGTTCATCATCGCCATCCTCGCCGTCGTGGGCATGCTGCTCTTCATCGTCCCCGTCTTCGCGAAGATGTTCACCGACCTCGGTGGGGAGTTGCCGCTTCCGACCAAGATCCTCGTCTTCCTCTCGCACGCGATGCGTTATGCCGCACCGTTGATACTCGTTGCGGCCATCATCTGGGCCCCGACGTGGCGGAGGATCAAGCACAAGGACGCAGTGCGCAACTTCATCGATCCGCTGAAGCTGAAGGCGCCGATCTTCGGCACCTTGGCTCAGAAGATTGCGCTCAGTCGCTTCACCCGAAATTTGGGCACGATGTTGAGGTCCGGCGTGCCGATCTTGCAGAGCCTGGAGATCGTCGGTGGCGCCGCGGGCAACGTCGTGATCCAGCGGGCCACGACTGACATCATGGAGAGCGTCCGAGGAGGACAATCGCTTGCCGGTCCGCTGGCACAGCATCCCGTATTCCCTGCCATGGTCGTGCAGATGATGAGCGTCGGGGAGGACACGGGGGCGCTGGACGCCATGCTGCACAAGATCTCCGACTTCTACGACCAGGAAGTCGAAGCGACGACGGATGCGCTGACGAGTCTCATCGAGCCTCTCATGATCGCGGTTCTGGGCGGCATTATCGGGGCGATGATCATCGCCCTCTACATGCCCATCTTCGGCGTCTTCAACCTGATCAACTGACGGATCTCGTTGGCTGCTCCACCCCACGGCCACGGCCCGTGAGCTCGACAGCTCACGGGTCGTGGCTTTCGCCGTTCGGAACGTTGGTCCCTCCGGGTGATCACGTCACGACGCCCCTCAAGGCGTGGGGCCCTGGGGCCGAAGAACTAGGTGTCAGAGCCGCCACACCGGACAGCCGGTGCGCGACCCGCGAGCGGCTCCGGATCTCACCGAAGGGGAGCACTCGAATGCTCGCTCGCATCCGCAAGTCGCTCGACGAGAAGGACCAGGGCTTCACCCTGATCGAGCTCCTCGTCGTCATGATCATCATCGGCATCCTCGCCGCGATCGCCATCCCGGTCTTCCTGTCCCAGCGTGCCAAGGCGCAGGACACGGCGACCAAGGCTGACGCCTCGACCGTCGGCAAGGAGATCACCTCCTACTTTGTGGACGGATCCGGTGCTCCGACCCTCGCCATCACGAACGGTCGTTACCTCGTGAACGGCGTTGACGCCGGCAAGGCCAGCAATGGAGTCAAGTTCAACTCGGGTACCGAGGCGGCTCCGGCCGAGGCGACGACCTTCGCGACCGGGACGACCTCCGACAAGTGGTGCGTGAGCTTCGTCAACCTGAACGGTTCCAAGAAGACCTTCAAGTACTCGGCCCAGAACGGTCTTGAGCAGGGAACCTGCTCCAGCGCCACCGCTCCGTGATCATGACGGGGGCCTGCAGCTGAGCTGCGGGCCCCCGTTCTCTCGCTCCCACAACACGAGGAACCGACATGCCGCTCCGAAAGCACGAAGACGCGGGGTTCACGCTCATCGAACTCCTGGTGGTGATGATCATCATCGGCATCCTGGCTGCGATCGCCATCCCGGTCTTCCTCTCGCAGCGGCAGAAGGCCGTCGACAGCGGCACCAAGGCCGATGTGACGAGGGTCGGCAAGGAAGTGGCGGCCTACTTCGTCGACGGGACGGGGACCGTCCAGCTGGACGCATCGTCGACCGGCTCCGTCGTGGTCAAGGACTCGGGGAACTACGCGACGACCGTTCAGCTGAGCAAGGGGACGACTGTCCCCTCGACCGGGCAGCTCTCGGGGGCCGGCTCGTCCACGGGGTGGTGCGTGGCCTTGACGAACGACGCCGGCTCGACCAAGACCTTCAAGTATTCCGCCTCGTCCGGGCTGGGCACCGGACTCTGCCCCTGACCCACCGGCCAGGACGACCGAGGAGACAGCATGCGCAAGGCCGACGCCGACGACGGCTTCACCCTCGTCGAGGTAGTGGTCGCGATGTTCATCCTCGCCATCGTGGCGAGTTCGGTCGCCGCAATCCTCGTCCAGGCATTGCGTGTCACGGGTGACAACACGCGCAGGACGACGGCCGCGAACATCGCGGCCGAGCAGATCGAGGACGTGCGGACGCAGCGCGCGGTCGACATCGCAGACACTGCCGTCTCGACCACCACTGTCGGTGGAACGACGTACACCGTCTCACAGAACGCCGCCTACCAGGCCAGTGACTCCGCCGCGAGCATCTGCACCGGTGCCGGGACCAAGGTCTCGGCCAAGCGGGTCACGGTTTCGGTGACCTGGCCCAGCATGGGGCAGACCAAGCCCGTTGACGTGAGCACTCTGGTCTCGCTGGGCCTCGGTCAGAGCGGCCTCGACTCCACGAAGGCGATCTCGGCCGTCTACGTCCAGTCGGCAGCCAACACGCCCCAGACGGGGATCGCCGTCACGCTGAGCCCTGGTGGCATGTCGAAGACGACGGGTGCGGACGGCTGCGCGGTCTTCACCGGCCTCGACCCGACGGCCAACTACTCGGCCACGGTCAACCAGACCGGCTACGTGGACGAGCTGGGCGTGCAGAACTCGACGCGATCGGTGAACGTCCAGGGCGCCGGAACGGTGGGGCGCACAGTGCTCAACTACGACGTCCCGGCTCTTCTGACGACGACCTACGCGGCACCCGGCGGGTACAGCACGACGCCCTTGACCCCCACAGACCCGGGCACGTACCTGAGCTTCTCCAAGTGGAGCAGCAACCGCTACCAGTCCTCGCCCTCAGCAGGCTCCCAGAGGCTCTTCCCGGGCACGTACTTCAGCTGGGCCGGTCTGTGCAGCAAGGCCGCGGCGCCCAGCGACGCGCTCCTGACCAGCGGCCAGGCCAGCGTGGCGCTGACAGCCGGCGGCTCCGGTGTGGTCAACGTCCCCCTGGGGGGCATCGTGGTCAAGGCGAGCGATGCCGTGGTGTCCGCCAACCGAACGGTCTACGCCGTCCAGACCAACACCGGAACCGGCTCCGGGTGCCCGACCGGCCAGCCCATCGCCATCAAGTTGAGCTCGACCGGGCAGGCGGCTGTCGCTCTACCCGTTGGCACTTGGTCGTTCTCCCGCAGCAGCTCCGGAGCGCCTGTGACCACAGGGACCCCCCTCGTCAACGCGCCCGACAGCGCGTCCCCGACCGCTCCCAGCGTCACGGTGGTGATGTCGTGAACATCCTGCAACTCGTGCGGCGCGGGTTCCCCTCGTTCCGCGGCCAGCGCCGGGATGAGGGCCTCACGCTCGTCGAAACCCTCATCACCGCTGCGCTGACGGGAGTCGTACTCCTCATCGTCAGCACGATGACCATCTCCGCCTTGAGGACGGTGCGCGGCGTTCGCGGAACGACCAACTCCACCGCAGACGCTCGCACGGCCTCCCAGGCCGTGACGAAGGCCTTGCGCGTCGCGGTCACGCCCGACGACACCACCCCGGCTTTCGCCCAGGCCACGGCTCGTTCGGTGTCCTTCTACTCGAGCATGCTCAGAGGGTCCGATGTCGGCAACGTCGCGCTGCCGATCCCTACTCTGGTGAGCTACACCGTCGACACGAGCAGAAATTGCCTCTTGGAGACGAAGACGCCTGGCGTCAGCGGTACGCCGCCGACCTGGCCGGCGAGCGGGACCGCCAGCACGTGTCTGGCGCGCGGAACCATCAACATTGACGGAACGCCGATCTTCGCCTACTTCGACAGCTCTGGCGCGGTGCTCACACCGACGGCAACAGGACTCTCCGTCGCCGACAGGGGCCGCGTCGCGTCCGTGACCGTGCAGCTGGCTGTCACGCCAGCTGGCGATGGTAAGACGAGCACGGCGCGTACGAGCGTCGTCATGGTGAACCTGGGGGACAACTGACATGCGCTTGTTCTTCGCGCGCCTGCGCGTGTCCCGGTCGGGCGACGACGAAGGGGTAGCGCTCATCACCGTCCTCGGCGCCATGGTGGCCATGACCCTGTTCGCGATGGTCGCACTCACTCTCGCTCTCCAGAACAGCACACCCAGCCGAACGGACCAGGACCGGAAGATCGCCCTGGCTGCGGCGCAAGCGGGGATCGACGACTTCATCTCGCGACTGAACGCCAACGACACCTATTACCAGAACCAGGGCAATGACGCGAGCAACCCCGCCTTCACGACGGGCAGGACGATCCAGGGAACGGGTACTTCGGGCGGGAGCTTCACCTACCGCTTGCTCAGTTCCAACAGCTACACCGCAAGTACGCAACGCATCGTCCTGGAAGTGACCGGCAAGAGTCGGAACGTCACTCAGACGCTCACGGCTCAGATGAAGCCGAACAGCTTCCTCAACTTCATCTACTTCACGGACCTCGAGCAGAGTGACCCGGACCTGGTCGGCGCCAATGCGCCGGCGATCGTCAACGGGAACAGCTATGTCTACTACAATAACCGCTACTACTACGTCTACGCGGACCCGAGCGCCGTGAACGACCTGTGCAGTGGGCGCTACTACTACCAAGGCCGCACGTCGGTCAGCTACTCCACGAGCAGTGGGGCCTACAAGCTCTACGGGGTTCCAACCACGGGTGGCTCCAAGGTGCAGATCAACGGGAACTACACGGTCTCGGGCTTCTGCTCCGAGATCCAGTGGGTCAGTAACGACGTCATCCGGGGTCCGCTGCACAGCAACGACGCACTCCAGATCAACGGAAACACCCTTTTCGCCGACAAGCGGGTGGAGACGGGCTACGGGTACACGGGGAACGGGTACAGCAACGCCTCGCCGGCCACGTCCAAGAGCGGCTGGTGGTGGGGTTCCCAGAACGTCATCAACCCGGGGACCCAGGCTCAGCCCGGCTACACGCCGAAGCCGACGCGTCCGATCGTGATGCCGCAGGACAACACTGAGGTGAAGACCGTTGCCGCGCAAACCGGAACAGGATGCTACTACATCGGTTCCACGAAGATCACTTTCAATGGCAGCGCGATGAACGTGTCGGGGACGTCCACGAACAACCCCGTAGGATGCGTGGGCAGCAACCTTCCCATTCCGAGCGTCATCTACGTCGCGGACAACGCCCTGGCGGTCTGCAACGGGCAGAACGTGGCTGGATTCCCCCTGTCGGGCGAGTACGTGGGTCAGAACTACCTGGGTCCTGACTACTCCTGCCAGAAGGGCACGGCCTACGTGTCCGGGACCATCAACGGACTGACTACGGTCAACGCCGAGACGGATGTCGTCATTACAGGCAACATCAGCTACGTGGCGAACACTCAGAGCGTGCTCGGTTTGGTCGCCAATCAGCGAGTGTGGGTCTCGCACCCCATCAAGAACGCCGACCAGACGCAGGACCTCCTCTCGTCCAGCAACCAGGTCACGAGCGTCAGCGCAGCCATCCTCGCCCTCAAGCACAGCTTCTTGGTGCAGAACTACAACCAGGGGACGAGGTACTACACGGCGCTGTCCACGCCGTCGAATCTTTCGGTCTACGGGACCATCGCCCAGAAGTACCGCGGTCCCGTCGGGACGAGCAGTTCCGACAACAACGGGACGTTCAGGACCGGCTACCAGAAGAACTACGTCTACGACACCCGGCTTCCCGGCCTGCCGCCGCCGTACTTCCTCAAGCCCGAGGAGTCGCCGTGGAACCTGGACACGACCAGTGACGGCTGATCCGTGGGTGCTGGTCCCTACCGCGGTGGTGGGTGTGGTCATCGGCTCGTTCCTCAACGTGGTGATCCATCGCGTTCCGAGGGGTGAGTCCGTCGTCCGGCCGGCCAGTCGGTGTCCGGGGTGCTCGACGTCGATCCGGCGGCGGGACAACGTCCCGGTGCTCTCGTGGCTGCTCCTGCGGGGACGGTGCAGGGATTGTCGAACGCCCATTCCTTGGCGGTACCCGCTCGTGGAGCTGGCAACCGGTGTCGTCTTCGCGCTCATCGCAGCCCGGGTCGGAGTCTCGTGGGCGCTGCCTGCCTACCTCTACTTCGGTGCAGTCGCGGTGGCGCTCACAGTGATCGACCTCGATGTGCAGCGGCTTCCCGACGCGATCGTCGGTCCCTCGTACCTCGTCGGTGTGGGACTGCTCGGCGTGGCGAGTGCCGGCAGCGGGAACTGGGCCGCATTCGTGCGGGCGGGGATCGGGGGCCTGGCCCTCTTCGGTCTCTACGCCCTCGTCGTGGTGGTCTACCCGAAGGGCATGGGCCTCGGTGACGTGAAGTTGGCTGGCGTCCTGGGGATGTACCTCGGCTGGTGGGGCTGGGACGCCTTGGCGGTCGGCGCGTTCGCCGCGTTCCTGTTCGGCGGTCTGGTGGGCGCTGTCGTGATGGCTGTCATCGGCAAGGGTCGTGGCACGCGCATTCCCTTCGGGCCGTGGATGCTCCTCGGTGCAGCCTCGGCGCTCTTCATCTCTTCCCCGGTGGCCGACTGGTACCTGTCGATGACGGGTATCGCCTCGGTGTGACACCGAAATGCCCGGAACGACTCCTCAAGGGAGTCGTTGTCCGGTCCGATCATCAACCAAGTACGCATCTCGTGAGCTGAAGGCTCACCGAATCAGAGGAGGGGACGTGCCCGGACGAACCGCGATCGGCCTGGACATCGGGACGTCGGGTGTACGCGCCGCTGAACTGTCGTACGGCCGCGCAGGCGTGACGCTCGAGCGGTTCGGGCAGGTGGCCCTGCCCGAAGGTGCCGTGCGAGACGGTGAGGTCGTGGACCGGCCCACGGTCGCAGAGGCCATCAAGTCCCTGTGGAAGGCCAGTGGTCTGCGCGGGAAGAAGGTCGCCCTGGGAGTCGCCAACCAGCGTGTGGTGGTGCGGCAGGTCGACTTGCCCTGGATGCCTCGGAGTGAGCTGAAGAAGTCGCTGTCCCTGCAGGTCCAGGACTACCTGCCCATGCCGGTCGACGAGTGCGTCCTCGACTTCCAGCTGACGGAAGAACTCGTGGACGACGGCCAGCGCTCTCTGCGCGGCCTCTTGGTCGCCGCCTCGCGCGAGATGGTCATGTCGAACGTTGCCGCCGTGTCGGCTGCGGGGCTGCGAGCCACCTCAGTGGACCTGACGTCGTTCGCCGTGCTGCGGAGTGTCGGCCGGCCCATGGGCGACGTGGCGACGGAGGCCCTCGTCGACGTCGGGGCCCGGGTGTCGAACATGGTGATCCACTCGGGTGGCCAGCCGCGTTTCGTGCGTGTGATGCTCAACGGCGGCCAGGACATCACGGACGCGATCGCAGAACGTGTCGGCATGCCCTCCTCGCTCGCGGAGGCCGTCAAGCGGGGGGCGGTCGACGAGCTGTCCACGTCGGAGCTGCAGCTGGCGCACAGCGCCCTCGATCTCATGGTCGAGGTCTTCGTCGACGAGATCCGCAGCTCCCTCGACTACTACGGGGCCTCGAACCCCAGCTTCCCCGTCGAGCGCATCGTGCTTTCGGGTGGCGGGTCGATCCTGGCGTCCATCGCGCCGCGTCTGGAGCAGATCACTCGCAAGCCGGTCATCGCCGCGGATCCCATGTCCGGTGTCCACCTCGGCGCTACCGGCCTCGACGAACACCAGCTGCAAGCCGTCCGTCCGCTCGCCGCCGTGCCGGTGGGCCTTGCCCTCGGGGTGATGTCGTGAGTTTCGAGGTGCTCCAGCAGGCGACCACGTCGCGCGGTGTTATCCGCGTCAACCTGCTCCCGGCCGAGATCGAGCTGGCCAGGCAGGGTCGTCGTGTTCGTGCTGCCCTGGCAGGAGGGCTCGTCCTGGTGGCGGCCGCGTGCGCCGGCGCGTTCGTCGTCTCGGCTGGGCACGTCGCGGAGGCCCAGGACAAGCTCTCGGTGGAGCAGGCGAAGACGTCGGCCCTCCAGGCGGCGCAGAGGCCGTACGCAGAGGTGCCTCGCGTCCTCGCGGAGGTCAAGACCGTGCGAGCGGCCCAGGACGCGGTCTCGACCAACGACGTACCGTTCTACAGCTACCTCGACAAGCTGGCTGCCGGGGCGCCCGACAAGCTCTCGCTGACCAGCATCACGTTCAACCTGACCGCGCCTGGACAGGCCGCCACGTCGAGCAACCCGCTCGTCGACGCAGGCATCGGGACCGTCGCCGTCACGGGCAAGACGATCGATCAGGACCACGTGGCTTCCTGGCTCGAATCCGTCGACGGGATCCCAGGCCTTGGTGGGTCGTGGTTGAGCACCTCTTCCTACGACCCCGCGACCTCGGTCGTGACGTACACCGCCACCGGAACCGTCTCGAGTTCCGCCGCCGTGGGCGGTTCCCAGTGACCGCTCGGATCTCACAGGAGCTGACGTGTTGACGCGCAACAGGAACACGGTATGGGTAGCCGGGACAGCCGCCCTCGCTCTGCTGATGCTGGTGGCGACGTACTTCCTCCTGGTTCAGCCGCAGCGTGCCAGCGCTTCCGACCTCGCTGACCAGACTCAGCAGGTACGGGACAGCAACCTGGCGATCCAGGAGCGCACCGAGCAGCTCAAGGCCCAGTTCGCGACGCTGGGGGACGAGAAGCAGCAGCTTGCCGCCGACAAGGCGTCTTTGCCCTCCTCGGCCGAGCTGCCGCAACTGCTGCGACAGCTGGACGGGTACGCGCGGACGTCCGGTGTCACGTTGACCAACGTGACCCCCGGGAGCGCGGAGGCGTTCGTTGCCGACGGTGCAGCTGCCCCGGCGGCGGCCTCGACGGCCGCGAGTACCGGCGCGACCCCTGCGTCGGGCGTGTTGGCGCTGCCGCTGTCCCTGCAGGTGAATGGTTCTTTCGCGCAGGTCGAACTGTTCGTGAAGAACGTCCAGGCTGACATGAAGCGCTACTACGCCGTCAGCACGCTGGACCTCCAGAACGGCGAGGGCGGTGTGGCTGCGACGCTCACCGGCAAGGTCTTCGTCATGCAGGAAGCGTCCGCGTCCTCGACGACCGTCGCGGACGCCGCCTCGGCTGCTCCCAGCGGCCCTTCGACGACGGGAGTGGCCAACTGATGAGCGGTGCGCAGAACGCTGATGAGCCCGACCTCTCGTTCTCCGAGGACGACGGGACGGCTCGAGACGGAAGCAAGCTCGTCCGTGCTCTCGCGGCCGGAGCCGCCGGGGTCGTCCTGCTCGGCGGTGGTGCTCTGGGGTTCCTCTGGTTGAGCAGTACCCCTGGAACGCAGGTGGCCCAGGCGGTCACTCCGGCTGCAGGACCCGGTGCGACGACCGCCTCGGGGACCCCCAGTTCTGACGTTCCCGTGGCCTTCTCGACCTCGGTGCGTGACCTCTTCGCAGGCGGCATCGGTGAGACGGCCGCGCCGGGCGTGACCGGGCCCTCGGGGACCACTGGTTCTTCCTCCGGTGCTGCTGCGACCACCTCTGCTTCGCAGGGGGGCGGGACGAAGGTTGGGGCGGCCACGGCCACGGCCACGGCTACGGGCGCGACGGCGCGACCGACGGGGAGCGGCGGCCGCCCGTCCACCAGCAGGCCGACGGCCGTCCCGACCGGGTTGACCTCGACTCCTGCCCGGTCCACTGCCCCGGCCTGGGAGAAACCAGTGGTGAAGTTCGTGAGCGGCTCCGACGCGGTCGGGGTCTTCGACGTCGATGGTGAGAGGGTCAGTGTCGCCAAGGGGGCGCTCATCTACCCGCTGTCCGTGCGGTACGGGGGCCTCGCAGGTGCGACGGCTGCGACGTCCACGGTATCGGCCAGTCCCACGTCCGCACCGAGCGACGTGGCGTCGACGGTGGGTGTCTTCCTCAGCGAGAGCGATCCTGGTCGTGGCTGGTTGGTCCAGTCGAACGCGACGGACCCCGTCCAGTTGCCCGACGCAGCGCTCGGCAAGACGACCGGGACGGTGTTCGTGGGTGGGGTGTTGCGTGACAAGTTCTGGGTGCGCAAGGACCGGCAGGACGACGTGCTCCTGTCGCAAGGGGACTCGGTCGCCGGAACGCCCTTGAGGTTCACGGGCGTTCAGGACGACAGGGTCCCCACGGCGACCGCCTTCTTCACCGACGCAGCGGGCGTCGTCTACTTCGGCAACATGGGGGAGGGAGGCTCCGATGGGGTTCTCTACTGATCGAGGTCGTCGTTTGGCGATGGCTGGTCTCTCCGGTCTTGCGGTGGTCGTCATGGCGGCGAACGTCGCGCAGGCCGCCACGCCCGTCACTGCTCACCGCACGTACGGCCCCGACCGGTACGCGACGGCTGCGTTCCTGGAGAACTACCAGCAGCGTGACACTGCCTACGTGGTGACCGGTGAGGCCTTCGCCGACGGCATCACTGCCGGGGCGGTGGCGGGTCGCGCCGGGTCGAACATCTTCCTGACGCCGAAGGGGCAGTTGCCTGACAGCGTCAGGAAGGTCATCGGCTACTACCGCAACGTGGTGGTCGTTGGCGGTGAGGGCACCGTGAGTCCTCAGGTGATGACGTGGCTGCAGCAGAACACGCGAGCCCACCTGGTGCGCATCGCAGGGGTTGACCGGTACGAGACAGCTGCCCGCCTCTCGCAGGCCTCGTTCAGCCCCGGTGTGAGCACCGTGTTCGTGACGACGGGTGCTGACTACGCTGACGCTCTCGCGGGTTCAGCCGCGGCTGTCAGCAAGGGGGCGCCGATCCTCACCGTACCCGGGAACGTCGTTCCCGCGTCGACCCAGGCCGAGCTCACGCGCCTCAAGCCGCGTTCGATCGTCGTTCTCGGCGGGGAATCGTCGGTCTCGGCGGGTGTCTTCTCGCAGTTGGCGCAGTACACGTCCGGCACTGTCGAGCGGATCGCCGGAGCGGATCGCTACGCAACGGCCGTGGCCGTGTCCCGAACGTTCTTCGCCTCGGGTTCGGAGTCCGTGCAGCTGGCATCGGGGACGAGTTGGGCAGATGCCATCGCTGCTGGCGCCCGTGCCGGGCACGACGGGTCACCCCTCCTGCTGACTCCCCAGACGTGCCTTCCGCAAGGCGTCAACCTCGAGATCGAACGACTGGACGTCCTGCAGATCCAGGCGGTCGGAGGGGACGGCTCCTACTCGACGGCGGCTGTCAAGCGCACGTCCTGCGGCGCCGGTGCGAAGACGTACCTCGACGAGCTCGCCGCTCCGACGGGCAACGCCCAACTGCTGGGCGCGAACGTCACGCTCAACGGGGTCTTCTACCCGCGCACGGTCGCCTACGCCACGTACGCACCGTCCAACTCGTCGACGGAGCTGCCGAACGGCGAGTACCGCTCATGGTCGCTGGCGCAGCGGTGGACCCGGTTCACGACCGTCGCCGGTGTCGCGGACGGAACGACGTCCGGGCTCCAGTCGACGGTCCAGGTCTTCGGCGACGAGCGCCTGCTCGGCACGTACCAGGTCTCGGTCGGACACCCGGCCGCCATCGACCTGTCCGTGCGTGGTGTCGACAACCTGAAGGTCGTCACGACCTCGTCTGCCCGCAGCGGGTCGGCCGAGGCCGACGGCACCGTCTTCTTCGGGGACGCCGCCGTCAACTGACGCAGCACGACAATGGCCCGCACCCCCACAAGGGGGTGCGGGCCTTCGGCATCCCCGGCTCTAGGATCGAGGCGCCCTCCACCCCCGTCCCTCCAGGAGTCCGACCGTGATCGTCCTCGTCGGCTTCATGGGCGCCGGCAAGACCACCGTCGGGCGCCTCTTGGCCGACCGCCTCGGCCTCCCGTTCGTCGACACCGACCTCGTCATCGAGGACCGCGAGCGCCGGACCATCCCGCAGATCTTCGAGGCCGACGGTGAGAGCGCCTTCCGCGACGTCGAGCAGACGGTGGTCGCCGATGTCCTGTCCGGTCCCGAGGCGGTCGTCTCGCTCGGTGGTGGCGCGTGTGGTCGCGAAGGGACCCGCGCGGTCTTGCGGACGCACACGGTCGTCCACCTCGACGTCTCGTTCGAGCAGGCGAAGCGCCGCACCGCGGGGGACACGTACCGGCCGATGCTTCGCCGGCCCGACCTAGCCGACCTGCACGCCGCGCGCCGCGAGGTGTTCCGGTCCCTCGCCGACGTCGACGTAGCCACCGACGGCCGCCGCGCGGAGGTCATCGCGCTGGATGTCCTCGACGGGGTCACCGGTCAGGAGGGAGTCCTCGTGGCGCCCCCGGGCGGGACGTACCGGGTCCAGGTCCGGCGTGGCCTCCTGGCTGAGGCGGGGGCCCACCTGCCGCCGGCGCGCGCGACGTTCGTCGTCGCCCGCGCCGACGACCCCGCGCTCACCTCGTTGCGCCGCAGCCTGTCGGGGGTCGTCCACGTGGTGGAACTGCCTGCCGGGCCGGTCAAGACCCTCGCCACCTACGAGCAGCTGGCCCTCCAGGCCGCCGACGCCGCCCTGCACCCCGACGACCTCGTGCTGGCGGTGGGGGACGAGAGCGTCGTCGACGTCGCGGGGTTCCTGGCCGCCACCTACAACCGCGGGACCCGTTGGGCCGTCGTCCCGCGTTCCCTGGAGGCGCTGGTCGACTCCTCCGTCGGCGGCAAGGTCGCCCTCGACCTGCCGCAGGCCCGAAACCTCCTGGGGGCGGTGCACCAGCCGGTCGCGGTGCTCAGCGACCCGGACGGCGTCACCCCCGCGTCCGACCCCCGCTTCGGGGCCGGAGTCGCCGAGGCGGTCAAGACGGCCCTCGTCGCCGACCCCTCCGACCTCGACCTGCTGCTCGAGCAGGCTCCGGCGGTCCTCGCCGGGGACGTCGAGGCGGTGGCGGCCCTCGTCCGTCGCGCGGTCGCGACGAAGGCGCGGATCGTCACGGCGGACGAGCGCGAAGCGGCCGGCCGGTTGCACCTCAACTACGGCCACACGTTCTCGCACGCCTTCGAGCAGCTCGGCGTGGACCGGGACGCCCTGCCCCTGGGGTTGATGGCCGCGGCCCACCTGGCGCGGCGCGTCAGCTTCCTCGACGACGCCGGCGTCGCGCTGCACCGCACCGCTCTCCGGGCGTTCGGACTGCCCACCGCGCACCGGTTCGACCTGGCCGACCTGCGGCCGCTGTGGTTGCGGGACAAGAAGTTCAAGGACGGCGTCCGGTTCGTGCTGCTGCACGCCCCGGGCCGGCCCGAGGCGGGAGTTCCCGCCACCGACGACGCACTCACCGGTGCGCTCGACGACCTCGCGGAGGACAGATGACCAGCACCGACACCGTCCGCATCACCGTCGAGGGCGACGCCCCCTACGACGTCCTCATCGGCCGCGGCCTCCTCGGCGAACTGCGCGGACTGCTGGGGCCGAAGGTCGCCAAGGTGCTCGTCGTCCACCCGCGGGCTCTCCGCTCCACCGGCGAGGCCGTCCGCGACGACCTCGTCGCGCAGGGGCTGGAGGCCGTGCTCGCCGAGGTGCCGGACGGGGAGGAGGCCAAGTCCGCCGAGGTCGCCGCGTTCTGCTGGACGGTGCTGGGGCAGTCGGACTTCACGCGCAGCGACGCCGTCGTCGGCGTCGGCGGGGGAGCGGTGACCGACCTCGCGGGATTTGTCGCCGCCACCTGGCTGCGCGGGGTCCGTGTCGTACAGGTTCCCACGACGCTGCTGGCGATGGTCGATGCGGCGGTCGGGGGGAAGACGGGGATCAACACGGCCGAAGGGAAGAACCTCGTCGGTTCCTTCCACCCGCCAGCCGGCGTGCTGTGCGACCTCGACGCCCTGAACACCCTGCCGCCGCACGACCTGCGCGCTGGTCTGGCCGAGGTCGTGAAGTGCGGGTTCATCGCCGACCCGCGGATCCTCGAGCTCGTCGAGGAGGACGTCGCGGCGGCGACCGACCCGCACTCGCCCGTCCTGGCCGAGCTCGTCGAGCGCGCGGTGCGGGTCAAGGCGCGCGTCGTGTCGGAGGACCTCAAGGAGTCGGACCTGCGGGAGATCCTCAACTACGGCCACACCTTCGCCCACGCCGTGGAGCTCGTCGAGCGCTACCAGTGGCGGCACGGTGCGGCCGTCAGCGTCGGGCTCGTCTACGTCGCCGAGCTGGCCCGGATGGCCGGACGCCTGTCCGACGCGGACGCGGACCGGCACCGCGCGGTCCTGCAGTCGCTCGGCCTACCCACGACCTACCGGGGTGACCGGTGGCCGCAGCTGCTGGACGCGATGAAGCGGGACAAGAAGTCGCGCGGCTCCCTGCTGCGCTTCGTCGTGCTCGACGGGATCGGGCGTCCCTCGCGGCTGGAGGGGCCCGACCCGGCAATGCTGCAGGCGGCGTACGCGGAGGTCAGTGCGGACTGACCGGCACGGTCGTCACGTCACCCGCAGGGCGTCTCGCTGATCCCGCGGGACGGAGAGGAGTAGCGGGCGATGCCTCCCGTCACGGAGACGCCCTTGAGGCAATAGCCGCTGCCGGTTGCGCTCACGACGGTGATCCGGCTGACGGTCTGCGGCACACCGAGCGCGTCGACGTTCGTGGCGTAGGCGCCGTTGACCTTGAGGTAGGCCTCCTGGGCGGCGCCGATCGTCGTGAGGTCCGCCGTGACCGCCGCGATCTCCTTGGCGTGCACTTGCTCCATAACGACGGGGTAGCCGTACTTCGCCCCGATGGCCAGCGCCACGAGCACCGCGGCCCACGTCGTGAGCGTCTTGACGGGGTGCCGGCTCACCCGGCGTGGGACCGCCTCGGTCCGGGGGACCTGGAACGGTGACGCGTTGCCCGGGTTGAACGTGGGCCGGGAGGTCGCGGGTCCGTAGAAGTCCCCCGTCGGGGGCTGGGCGTCGCGCCGCTCGGCGGGAGGGGCGACCGTCGCCGCGGTCCGCGGCGCCGGGACCGGTTGCTCCACCGCGGGAGCGGGAGAAGTGGGCTCGGGGGCGAGGAGGGGCGCGGCGGCGACCGGTTCGTCGAGCTCGGGCACGTCCGCCCGGTGCCGCCCGCCGCGGGGGAGCGGCGGGGGAGGCGGCGTCGGCACGGCGCTCTCGATGAAGCCGCCGCCACGGCGCCGCGGCAGCGGGGTGGCGCTGGCGTCGGTGCGGGGTTCGGTCACGGTGTCCTCCTCGGTTCTCACCACGGTGATCGGCTCCGGGCGAGCTCGGGTGGAGGGGCATCACCCTCGTGGAGCACTGCCTGTCAACGGCAGGCGGTGCTGTCGAACCCGCGTTGCGGCGAGAAGAACATCGCGGTCCGCGTCGACTCGTCGTACGCGCCTGCGCAGAAGGCGTCCGCCCCCGCGCTGACGATGGCGACGTCGGTGCGCGCCGCGGGCACCCGGAGGTCGTGCAACGACGTCGAGTAGCTGCCGTGCGCGTCCTTCCACGCGGCCTGCGCCGTGGCCACCCGCTGCAGGTCCGCGTGCAGGTCCTGCGCGGCACTGGAACGGCGGCCGTCCACGACGATGGGCAGGGCGACGGCGACGGCCAGTCCGAGGGCGGTCACGCCCCCGACGGCCACGACGACGGCGCGGCGGGGTCCCTGAGGGGCCGGCGCGGTGCGACTCACAGCGGGCCCCTCTCCTCGGACGACTGACGAAGGTGTCCACGAGTGATCGGGCGCACCGCGGCGTGCGCTGAGCCGCCCCGGCGCGGTCCACTCGTGTGCGCGGCGGGGCTCCTCCGTCCGGCGCAACGGCGGCCGGGGTCCGGTGTGCGGACGGTGACGGCTGCCCCGTCCGGTCGCCACGCCTGTGCGCGGGGACCGCTGCGCGGCCTCGGTAGGATGACCCAGGCCCACCCGCGCCCGGACCCGGGCAGCGGGAGTGAAGACTGAGAGACGGACTGAGAGACGACGTGGCATCGACGAACGACCTGAAGAACGGCACCGTGCTGAACCTCGACGGCAACCTCTGGTCGGTGGTCGAGTTCCAGCACGTGAAGCCCGGCAAGGGCGGTGCCTTCGTCCGGACGAAGCTCAAGAACGTCCTGTCCGGCAAGGTCGTCGACCGCACCTTCAACGCGGGCAGCAAGGTCGACACCGCGACGGTCGACAAGCGCGACATGCAGTACCTGTACAAGGACGGCGAGGACTTCGTCTTCATGGACTCCGCCACCTACGACCAGCTGCACGTCAGCGCAGCGACCGTCGGTGACGCGGCCAACTACATGCTCGAGAGCACCGAGGCGATCGTCGCCACGCACGAGGGCACCCCGCTCTACGTCGAGCTCCCGACCTCGGTCGTCCTGGAGATCACGTACACCGAGCCGGGCCTGCAGGGCGACCGCTCCACCGGCGGCACCAAGCCCGCGACCGTCGAGACCGGGTACGAGATCCAGGTCCCGCTGTTCCTCGAGACCGGCACGAAGGTCAAGGTCGACACCCGCACGGGCGACTACCTCGGCCGCGTCAACGACTGATGGCCGCTCGCCGCAAGGCGCGCAAGCGCGCGCTGGAGGTCCTCTTCGAGGCCGACCAGCGCCGCCTCGCCCCCCTCGACGTCCTGCGGGACAAGATCCAGCGGGCCGACCCGCCCGTCGGTGAGTACGCCGTCACCCTCGTCGAGGGGGTCGTCGCGCAACAGGCCCGCATCGACGAGGTCCTGTCGACGTACTCGATGGGCTGGACCCTGGACCGGATGCCGGCCGTGGACCGCGCCCTCCTGCGCCTCGGCGTCTGGGAAATCCTGCACGCGCCCGACGTCCCCGACCACGTCGCTGTCAGCGAGGCCGTCGAGATCGCCCAGGAACTCTCGACCGACGAGTCGCCGAAGTTCGTCAACGGCTTGCTCGCGCGGATCGCGGAGCTGAAGGAGACGCTCTCCGCCTGATCAGTGAGCGCCTCGCCGAGGCCGACGGTCCGGGCGTTCGCTGAGTGGAACGGTGACTCCCCGGTGACGATCATCGTCATCGGGGAGTCACCGTTCCCCGTCGCGGGGCCCGCCGTTGTGCCGCGGCGAGGGTCTGCGCGAGGTCTTGGAGGAACCCCGTCGGATCGGCCAGCGCGTCCGCTGGGGCGATGGACACGAGGACGACGCCGGCTCGGGCGTACCGCCGCTGCTTCGCCTGCGTCCGTCGGATGTCGGCGGGAGTGGAGTGCCACCGGATGCTGTCCACCTCCAGGGCCACGCCCAGGTCCGGCCACCACGCGTCCGCCTCGCCCACCCGGACCCCGTCGATGACGACGAGCTGGTTCCAGAGTGGTTGCGGTAGCGCGGATGCGACGATCAGCGTCCGGATCTTGGCCTCGCCGGCGCTGCGGGTGCCCGCAGAGACCTCCGCCAGAACGCGCCGAGCGTCGCCGCTGCGCTGGTTCGGCCCCTCGTAGACCTCGCGTCGCAGTTCCTCGAGCGTGCACCGCCCTTGGTGGAGCACCGCCCCGAAGACCTCGCGCGTGCGGTCGAGATCGGCTCCGTGGCGTGCGGCGTCGGCGGCGGCGCGTGCCGGACCCGCGACCAGGAGGCCCTGACGCCGTGAGGTGGTCGGCGGACGGCGGGTGCGCTCGACGGTCACGAAGTCCACCGACAGGCGTTTCTGCGACCACGGGATGAGGACCAGGACCTGGTCGGAGACCGTGATGCGGTTGCCGGTGATGGCGAGCAGGTCCAGGGCGTGTTCGCCGCTGATGACCGCCCCCTGTCCGCAGTAGGCCACCGCCGCGAGTCGACGCTCACGGCGGCTCAGCGGCGCGCGGTGGTTGGCGATGACACCCGGGAGGACCCGCTGCCACGGACCGCTCCGGGCCCACCGCGACGTCGTCCGGCGGTGCAGCCCGGCCTGCAGGAGCTGACTGTGCGTCGCGATGCCGTCGGTCGCTCGGAGCAGCGCGTCGATCGCGGCGGGGTCGAAGGAGGGGGGCCTCGGCATGCCGCCGAGGGTGCACGTTCTCCTGCGCGTCGGTCGGCCACGGGAAGCCGTCCTGTGGATGACGCCTGCGCTGCGTCGCAGCGAGTTCACCCGTGCTCACGGAGGCGGAAAACCCCTGCTTGAACGTTGACTCCCCGGTGACGATGATCGTCACCGGGGAGTCAACGTTCCTCCCGGGAGGGCGGCCCCGGAACGCAGAACGGCCCAGCCCACGAGGGGCCGGGCCGGTCGGGCGGTCGGAGGGTCAGCCGTGCTCGACGGCGCGGCGGGCGTCGGCGTTCAGGACGCCCCAGGCGATGAACTCGTCGCACAGCGTCGTCGCGGGGACGTCGTAGATGACGGCGAGGGTGCGCAGGTCGTCGGCGCGGATCGAGAGGACCCGGCCGTTGTAGTCGCCGCGCTGGGACTGGATGGTCTTCGCGTAGCGGTCGAGGGGGCCGGCCTTCTCGGCGGGGACCTCCTGGAGGCGCTCGAGGTCGAGCACGAGCCGCGGCGGCGGCTCGGAGCTGCCCTGCGGGGCGCCTTCGGGGAGCAGGGCCGAGACGGGGACCCCGTAGAAGTCCGCCAGTTCAGCCAGTCGCTGGACGGTCACCGCACGGTCGCCGCGTTCGTAGGAGCCCACGACGACGGCCTTCCACCGTCCCTCGGACTTCTCTTCGACGCCGTGCAGGGACAGCCCCTGTTGGGTACGGATGGCGCGAAGACGCGATCCGAGTGCGCGGGAGTAGTCCGATGCCATACGAGAATCGTCACGGAGCGTGAACGTCTTCGTCAAGCTGACCTGCCGTTTCGCACCCGGTTTCGGGGAATCACCACCCTCTCGGCACCAAATCCGTTACTCCTTGTGAGCGTTTGATCTCACAACGACAACGCTGTGGGCGCGGTCCAGCGGCGCGTTGCCCCCGGACGTGTCGTCCAGCGTGCTCCTGTAGGGTCGCCGGTGACCACCGCGCCACGCGCACGCTCCGTGCAGGGCCGGTGAAGACGTCCTTTAAGGATCCGTCCCGTGAGGCGGGGAAGGAGGTCAGCAGTGAACGCTGTCCCCGAACGGCACGACGCCCGGGTGCTCCTGGAGGCCCCGGACATCGCCCGTGCCGTGACGCGCATCGCGCACGAGCTGCTCGAGACCAACAAGGGCCCGGACGACCTCGTCCTGCTCGGCATCCCGACGAGGGGAGTGCCGCTGGCCCGCCGGCTCGCGGCCCGTCTCGCCGAGGTGGAGGGCACGACCGTCCCGACCGGCTCCCTCGACGTCACCATGTACCGCGACGACCTGCGCCGGCACCCCACCCGCGCGCTGCTCCCGACGGAGCTGCCGCCGGGCGGCATCGACGACAAGGTCGTGGTCCTCGTCGACGACGTCCTGTACTCCGGGCGCACCATCCGCTCCGCGCTCGACGCGCTCAACGACCTGGGCCGGCCGCGCGCGGTGCGCCTCGCGGTCCTCGTCGACCGGGGCCACCGCGAGCTGCCGATCCGCGCCGACCACGTCGGGAAGAACCTGCCGACGTCGTCGGCCGAGCGGGTCAGCGTCCTGCTCACCGAGCTCGACGGGCGCGACGCCGTCCTCATCACCGGTGGGGGGAACTGATGCGGCACCTGCTGTCCGCGGCCGACCTGGACCGCGACGCCGCCGTGCACGTCCTGGACGTCGCCGAGGAGATGGCCGCCACCCAGCGCCGCGTCGTCAAGAAGCTGCCGACCCTGCGCGGGCGCACCGTCGTCAACCTCTTCTTCGAGGACTCCACCCGGACGCGGACGTCCTTCGAGGCCGCCGCCAAGCGGCTGAGCGCCGACGTCATCAACTTCTCGGCCAAGGGCTCCAGCGTCTCCAAGGGCGAGAGCCTCAAGGACACGGCGCTGACGTTGGAGGCCATGGGCGCCGACGCGGTCGTCGTCCGGCACGGCTCCTCCGGTGCGCCGCACCGCCTCGCGCACGCGGGCTGGACGCAGGGCGCCGTGGTCAACGCCGGCGACGGCACGCACGAGCACCCCACGCAGGCCCTGCTCGACGCCTACACGATGCGCCGCCACCTGCGCGGCGGGACCGGTGACCTCGCGGGCGCCAAGGTCGTCGTCGTGGGCGATGTCCTGCACTCGCGCGTCGCGCGCTCCAACGTCCTGCTGCTGCACACCCTCGGCGCGCACGTGACGCTCGTCGCGCCGCCGACGCTGCTGCCCGTCGGCGTCGAGGCGTGGCCGTGCGAGACCTCGCACGACCTCGACGCGACGCTGCTGCGGGGCGAACCCGACGCGGTCATGATGCTGCGCGTCCAGGCCGAGCGGATGGACGCCTCGAAGGGGTCGTTCTTCCCCTCCGCGCGGGAGTACAGCCGCCGCTACGGCCTCGGCCGCGAGCGGCTCGGGATGCTGCCCGACGACACGATCGTCATGCACCCCGGCCCGATGAACCGCGGTCTGGAGATCTCCGCGGAGGCGGCCGACTCCGTGCGGTCCACCATCGTCGAGCAGGTCGGCAACGGCGTCGCCGTGCGCATGGCCGTCCTGTACCTGTTGCTGGCCGGCGAGCTCCCGGGAGGGGACGCGTGAAGACCCTGATCCAGAACGTCACGGTCGGGAGCGGGCAGACCGACCTCCTGCTCGCCGACGGGGTGGTGGCCGCCGTCGGACCGGGGTTGCCCGCCGACGACGCGACCGTCCTCGACGCGACCGGGCTGCGGGCCCTGCCCGGCCTGGTCGACCTGCACACCCACCTGCGCGAACCGGGCCGCGAGGACGCCGAGACCGTCGAGTCCGGCACCCGCAGCGCCGCCCGCGGCGGGTACACCTCCGTCTTCGCCATGGCCAACACCCTCCCCGTCGCCGACACCGCCGGGGTCGTCGAGCAGGTGCAGCGGCTCGGGGAGGAGGCCGGCTGGGTCGACGTCCGCCCCGTCGGCGCCGTCACCGTCGGCCTGGCGGGCCAGCAGCTCGCCGAGCTCGGGGCCATGGCCGACTCGCGCGCCGCCGTCCGCGTCTTCTCCGACGACGGGCACTGCGTCTCCGACGCCGTCCTCATGCGGCGCGCGCTGGAGTACGTCAAGGCCTTCGACGGCGTCATCGCCCAGCACGCCCAGGAGCCGCGACTCACCGAGGGCGCGCAGATGAACGAGGGCACGGTCTCGGCCGTCCTCGGCCTGCGCGGCTGGCCGTCGGTGGCGGAGGAGGCGGTCATCGCCCGCGACGTGCTGCTCGCCGACCACGTCGGTTCGCGCCTGCACGTCTGCCACCTCTCCACGCGCGGCTCGGTCGAGATCGTCCGCTGGGCCAAGCAGCGCGGGGTGCAGGTCACGGCCGAGGTCACCCCGCACCACCTGCTGCTCACCGACGAACTGGTCCGCGGTTACGACCCCGTCTACAAGGTGAACCCGCCGCTGCGCACCCAGGCCGACGTCGAGGCCGTCCGCGAGGGGCTGGCCGACGGGACGATCGACATCGTCGCCACCGACCACGCCCCGCACCCGGTCGAGGCCAAGGACTGCGAGTGGTCCGCCGCGGCGATGGGGATGACCGGGCTGGAGACCGCGCTGTCCGTCGTGCAGCACACGATGGTCGACACCGGGCTCATGGGCTGGGACACGCTGGTGGACCGGATGTCGAGCGCCCCCGCGCGCATCGGCCGCCTGGCCGGGCACGGGTTGCCGCTCGACGTCGGGAACCCCGCGAACCTCGTGCTCGTCGACACCGCGGCCCGCTGGACGGTCGACCCGGCGGCGATGGCCACGGCCGGACGGAACTCCCCGTTCCGCGGGATGGAACTGCCCGGGAAGGTCGTCGCGACGTTCCTGCGCGGCCGGCCGACGGTGCTCGACTCCGAGCTGGTGACGCCGTGAAGTGGATCGCGACGATCGTGCTGATCCTCGCGCTGCTCCTGTTGTGGCGCATGATGTTCATGGGCTACCGGGGCCGGGCGCTGCGGCAGAAGAAGGAGTTCCCGCGACCGCTGGGCAGCCGGGACTGGAAGGGTCTGCGCGACGCCGTCGACGGTGTCTACGTCTCCACGACGGACGCCGAGAACGCCCTCGACCGCATCGCGGCCCACGGTCTCGGCACGCGCAGCGCGGTCTCGATGGGGTTCGTCGCCGAGGGTGTGGGCCTGCTGCGGCAGGGCGCCCGCTCGTTCGTGATCCCCACCGCCGACATCGTCGGCGTCGGTCACGGGCCGGGCATGGTCGGCAAGTGGATGGGACGGGAGAAGGGTCTCGTCGTGCTGCGCTGGAAGCTGGGCGAGCGCGTCGTGGACACAGGGATCAAACCGCGGCACCCCGCCGAGGGCGCCAGGTTCGCGGAGCAGGTGGAGGAACTCGTGCGCACGAAGGACCAGCAGAAGCCCACGGACGGTTCGGGAGGAGCCCAGTGACCACCACGACGCGCAGGACCCCCGCCGTCCTGGTCCTCGAGGACGGCCGCACCTTCGCCGGCGAGGCGTACGGCCGCGTCGGCAGCACGGTCGGCGAGGCCGTGTTCTCCACCGGCATGACCGGGTACCAGGAGACCCTCACCGACCCCAGCTACCACCGCCAGGTCGTCGTCATGACCGCCCCGCACGTCGGGAACACCGGCTACAACGACGAGGACCAGGAGTCGGCGCGCATCTGGGTCGCCGGGTACGTCGTGCGCGACCCCGCGCGCGTCCCGTCGAACTGGCGGTCCCGCCGCGGCCTGGGCGAGGAACTCGACGCGCAGGGCGTCGTGGGGATCTCCGGCGTCGACACCCGCGCCCTGACCCGGCACCTGCGCGAGCGCGGGGCGATGAAGGTCGGGGTGTTCTCCGGCGAAGCCGCGGCCCGGCCCGCCGCCGACCTGCTCGACGAGGTCCGGGGCGCCCCTGACATGGCGGGCACCGACCTCGCTTCCCTCGTCAGCACGGACGAGCAGTACGTCGTGCCGGCTGTGGGGGACCGGAAGTTCTCCGTCACCGCGGTCGACCTCGGCATCAAGTCGATGACCCCGCAGCGCCTCGCCGAGCGCGGCATCGAGGTCACCGTCGTGCCTTCGACCGTCAGCCTCGAGGAGGTCCTCACCTCCGGCCCCGACGGCGGCGCGCCCGACGGCGTGTTCTTCTCCAACGGCCCGGGCGACCCGGCGGCGGCGACCCACGAGATCGAGGTCCTGCAGGGGGTGCTGGAACGCCGCATCCCGTTCTTCGGCATCTGCTACGGCAACCAGCTGCTCGGCCGCGCCCTCGGCTACGGCACCTACAAGCTGAAGTACGGCCACCGCGGGATCAACCAGCCCGTCATGGACCTGACCACCCGCAAGGTCGAGGTCACCGCGCACAACCACGGCTTCGCCGTCGACGGCACCGCAGGGGAGGTCCGTGACACCCCCTACGGCCGCGCCGAGGTCAGCCACGTCGGCCTCAACGACGGTGTCGTGGAAGGTCTCCGCTGCCTCGACGTGCCGGCGTTCTCCGTGCAGTACCACCCCGAGGCGGCGGCCGGTCCGCACGACGCCTCCTACCTCTTCGACCGGTTCGTCGACCTCATGAACGGCACCCCCGCCGAGCAGCTCGTCGACGACCAGGGCGCGACCGACACTACCGAGCCGACCCTAGAGAAGGACGCCTGATGCCCCGCCGTTCCGACCTCTCGTCGGTCCTCGTCATCGGGTCCGGCCCGATCGTCATCGGCCAGGCCGCCGAGTTCGACTACTCCGGCACCCAGGCCTGCCGCGTGCTGAAGTCCGAGGGTCTGCGCGTGATCCTCGTGAACTCCAACCCGGCGACGATCATGACGGACCCGGAGATGGCCGACGCGACCTACGTCGAACCCATCACCCCCGCCACGGTCGAGGCCATCATCGCCAAGGAGCGCCCCGACGCGGTCCTGGCCACCCTCGGCGGTCAGACCGCCCTCAACACCGCGATCGCGTTGTACGAGAACGGCGCCCTGGAGAAGTATGGCGCCGAGCTCATCGGGGCCGACGTCGACGCCATCAAGCTGGGCGAGGACCGGCTGCTGTTCAAGGGCGTCGTCGAGCGCTGCGGCGCCGAGTCGGCCCGGTCGCACCTGTGCCACTCCATGGACGAGGTCCTGGCGGCGGCCGGCGAACTCGGCTACCCCGTCGTCGTGCGTCCCAGCTTCACCATGGGCGGCCTGGGGTCCGGGTTCGCCTACGACGAGGAGGACCTGCGCCGCATCGCGGGCCAGGGGCTGCACCACTCCCCGGTCACCGAGGTGCTCCTGGAGGAGTCGATCCTCGGCTGGAAGGAGTACGAGCTCGAGCTCATGCGCGACCGCGCCGACAACGTCGTGGTCGTCTGCTCGATCGAGAACTTCGACCCGGTCGGCGTGCACACGGGCGACTCGATCACCGTCGCGCCGGCGATGACCCTCACCGACCGCGAGTACCAGCGCATGCGGGACATCGGCATCGCCGTCATCCGCGAGGTCGGCGTGGACACGGGCGGGTGCAACATCCAGTTCGCGGTGAATCCCGTCGACGGCCGGATCATCGTCATCGAGATGAACCCGCGCGTGTCGCGGTCCTCGGCCCTGGCCTCGAAGGCGACGGGTTTCCCCATCGCCAAGATCGCCGCGCGGCTCGCCGTGGGCTACACCCTCGACGAGATCCCCAACGACATCACCTCGGTGACGCCGGCCAGCTTCGAGCCCACGCTCGACTACGTCGTCGTCAAGGTGCCGCGGTTCGCGTTCGAGAAGTTCCCGGCCGCGGACCCCACCCTCACCACGACGATGAAGAGCGTCGGGGAGGCCATGGCCCTGGGCCGCAACTTCACCGAGGCGCTGCAGAAGGCGCTGCGCAGCACCGAGAAGCGTGGTGCGGCGTTCAGCTGGGCCGGGCCCGTCGGGGACCGCGCGGACCTGCTGCACCGCGTTCAGCAGCCGACCGACGAGCGCATCGGCCTGCTCATGCAGGCCATCCGCGCCGGCGCGACGCCGGAGGAGCTGTTCGAGGTCACCAAGATCGACCCCTGGTACCTCGACCAGCTGTTCCTGCTCGACGAGATCGCCGTCGAGGTCCGCGAGAGCGACGAGCTGACGCCCGAGCTGCTGCGCCACGCCAAGCGGCACGGGTTCTCCGACGCGCAGATCGGTGAACTGCGGCACCTGCACGAGGACGTCGTCCGCGGTGTCCGACACGCGCTCGGGATCCGGCCCGTCTTCAAGACGGTCGACACGTGCGCGGCGGAGTTCGCGGCCAGCACGCCGTACCACTACTCCTCCTACGACACGGAGGACGAGACGCAGCCGCGCGAGAAGCCGGCCATCGTCATCCTCGGCTCCGGGCCGAACCGCATCGGGCAGGGCGTCGAGTTCGACTACTCCTGCGTCCACGCCAGCTTCGCCCTCGCCGAGGCCGGTTACGAGACCGTCATGGTCAACTGCAACCCCGAGACGGTCTCGACCGACTACGACACCTCCGACCGCCTGTACTTCGAGCCGCTGACGCTCGAGGACGTCCTGGAGGTCGTGCACGCCGAGATGCGCTGCGGCCCGGTCGCCGGCGTCGTCGTCCAGCTCGGCGGGCAGACGCCGCTGGGGCTGGCGGCGAAGCTGGAGCAGGCGGGCGTCCCGATCATCGGGACCTCGCCCGCGGCCATCGACCTCGCCGAGGAGCGCGGGGCTTTCGGCCGGGTGCTGGAGAAGGCGGGTCTCGTCGCCCCCAAGCACGGGACGGCGTCGAGCTTCCCGCAGGCCAAGGCCATCGCGGCGGAGATCGGCTACCCCGTCCTCGTCCGCCCGAGCTACGTCCTCGGCGGCCGCGGCATGCAGATCGTCTACGACGAGGCCTCCCTCGAGCAGTACATGGCGACGGCGACCGAGGTCTCCGCCGAGCGCCCCGTGCTCGTGGACCGCTTCCTGGACAACGGCGTGGAGATCGACGTCGACGCCCTGTTCGACGGCGAGGAGATGTACCTCGGCGGGATCATGGAGCACATCGAGGAGGCCGGGATCCACTCCGGGGACTCCGCGTGCGTCATCCCGCCGGTGACGCTCGGCGCCTCCGAGCTGGAGCGCGTCCGCGCGGCCACCGAGGCCATCGCCCGCGGCGTCGGGGTGCGGGGGCTGCTCAACGTCCAGTTCGCCCTGGCGGCCGACATCCTCTACGTCCTGGAGGCGAACCCGCGGGCCTCGCGGACCGTGCCGTTCGTCTCCAAGGCGACGGGCGTCCCGCTGGCCAAGGCCGCGGCGCGGCTCATGGCGGGGACCCCGATCCGCGAGCTGCGGGCGCAGGGACTGCTGCCCGCGCACGGCGACGGCGGGCTGCTGCCGGCCGAGTCGCCCGTCTCGGTCAAGGAGGCGGTGCTCCCGTTCGCGCGCTTCCGCACCGCGCAGGGCGTCGTCGTCGACTCGCTGCTGGGCCCGGAGATGCGGTCCACCGGTGAGGTCATGGGCATCGACGTCGACTTCCCGACGGCGTTCGGCAAGTCGCAGACCGCGGCGTACGGGGGTCTGCCCACCGGCGGCACGGCGTTCATCTCCGTCGCCGACCGCGACAAGCGCGCCATGATCTTCCCGATCAAGCGCCTGGCCGACCTCGGGTTCACGCTGGTGGCCACCGAGGGAACCGCCCAGGTGCTGCGACGCAACGGCATCGCCAGCACCGTCGTGCGCAAGCTGTCCGAGGGCACGAGCGAGGACGGCGAGCTGACGATCGTCGGGCGCATCGCCGCCGGCGAGATCGCGATGGTCGTCAACACCCCCTCCGGCGACCAGGCCCGCGCGGACGGCTACGAGATCCGGGCGGCGGCGACGTCGGTCGGTTCCCCGATCATCACCACGATCCAGGAGCTCTCGGCGGCCGTGCAGGCCATCGAGGCCACCCTGGAGGCCGAACGCCACGGCGAGGGGTTGCGGGTGGCGTCGCTGCAGGAGCACACCGCCCGGCTCGTGGGGGCCTGGGAGGGCTTCCGGGCATGAGCGGCGGCGGTGGTCCTCGACGGTTCGGGGCGCGGCTCGCGGAGGCGGTCGCCGCGCACGGTCCGCTGTGCGCGGGGATCGACCCGCACACGCCGCTGCTCGCGGCGTGGGGCCTGCCCGACGACGCGGACGGCGTGGAGCGGTTCGGCCGCACCGTCGTCGAGGCCCTCGCCGGGCACGTCGCCTGCGTCAAACCGCAGGCGGCGTTCTTCGAGCGGCACGGCTCCCGCGGGGTCGCGGCCCTGGAGCGGGTCGTCGCCGACGCCCGCGCGGCGGGGCTGTTGACGATCGTCGACGCCAAGCGCGGCGACATCGGCTCGACCATGGCGGGGTACGCCGACGCCTTCGTCGGCGACTCCCCGCTCGCCGGGGACGCCGTCACGGTCTCCCCGTACCTCGGGTTCGGCTCGCTGCGTCCGCTGCTCGACCTCGCGGCGCAGCACGGACGGGGCGTCTTCGTCCTCGCGCTGACGTCGAACCCCGAGGGCGCCGCCGTCCAGCACGCCGTGGGTGCCGACGGGCGCGCCGTCGCCCGGGCCGTCGCCGAGGCCGCGGCCGCCGAGAACGCGGGCGCGGCCCCGTACGGGGACGTCGGCCTCGTCGTGGGGGCCACCGTCGGGACGGCGGTGGCCGACCTCGGGATGGACCTGGACGCGGTCAACGGACCGCTGCTCGCCCCGGGGGTCGGTGCCCAGGGCGGGACCGCGCAGGACCTGCGGCAGGTCTTCGGGAACGCCCGACGGCTCGTGCTGGCCGCCAGCTCGCGGGAGGTGCTGGCCGCCGGCCCGTCGGTCACCGGCCTGCGCGACGCCGCCCGCCGCTCGGCGGACGGGCTCACCGCAGCGCTCGCCGGGTGACCCGAGGAGCCGTTGCCTACGATGGGTGACGTGCTCCTGCTCCGTGTCCCGACCTGTGTACCGACACCGGCCCGTCCCACCGGACCGGTGGCGCGCTGATGCCGTCGCGCATGATCGCCCGCGGCCTCGCCGCGCTGACCGTCACCGCGGTCGAGGTGGGGCACGACGAGCTCGAGGCGCGCCGGCAGGTCGGGGCCTTCCTGCAGAACCTCGCCATCGACCCCGTCGTCGTGCTGCACGAGGCCGTGGCCGCCGTCGCCGAGCTCGCCCCCGCCGAGATGCGCGAGGCCAGCGGGGAGCGTCAGCTCCTCGCCGCTCTCGAAGCGCGGTCCTGGCTGGAGCGCATGACCGTCGACAGCGCGCGCGGCGTCCCCCTCTGACCGGTTCGCCGTGCCCTCCGCAACCGGCTGGTCGGTCCTCACGCGCACCGGAGGAACGTTGACTCCCCGGTGACGATCATCGTCCCCGGGGAGTCAACGTTCCGTCGCCGGGACGGCCAGGTGTTCACTCTGAGGTCCCCAGGCGGTTGCTGAGCGTGGTTAGGGTGCCCCGGTCCGCGTGATCGACCGGAAGGCACCCGCCATGCACCGCCCGACGACCCGCCCGTCCCGCCGCCGGCTGCTGACCGGGGGAGCGCTGTCGCTCCTGCTCGCCGGGCCCCTCACCGCCCTGCCCGCCGCGGCCGCGACGTGCCCGGCGCCGACCCGCACGATCGGCGCCGTCCAGGGCGCCGGCGACGCGACCCCGCTGGCGGGTCAGCGGGTCACCGTCGCCGGCACCGTCGTCGGCGACACGCCCGGACTCAACGGCTTCTCCGTCCAGGACCGGGGCGACCGTGACCCCCGCACCTCCGACGGCGTCTTCGTGCACGCCCCGGGCGCGCAGGTCGACCTCGGGGACACCGTCGCCGTGACCGGGACGGCGGGCGAGTTCGGCGGCCAGACCCAGGTCTCGGCCACCAGCGCGGCGGTCACCGTCTGCCGCGACGGGTCCGAGAAGGACCTCCCACGCGCCGCGCGCCTCGACCTCCCGGCCGACGACGCGGCCCGCGAACGCCTCGAGGGGATGCTCGTCGCTCCCGCCGACCGGCTCACCGTCAGCGAGGTTCACGGCCTCACCAGCTACGGCGAACTGACCCTGTCCGAAGGTGGCCTCCTCGTGCAGCCCACCGAGCTCGCCCGCCCCGGCACCCCCGCCGCGCAACGCATCGCGGCGCGCAACACCGAGCGCAGCATCGTCCTCGACGACGCCCGCACCGCCCGCACGAGCACGACCGCGCGGCCCTACCTCGATCCGGACACGCCCGTCCGGGTCGGCGACACCGCCCGCCTGCGCGAACCCGTCGTCCTGGGGTACGGGTTCGACGCCTGGCGCCTGCAGCCGGCCGACGGGACGGCGGACGGGTTGCTCGCCGGCCAGGACACGCGCCGCGACCGCCCCGACCGCGTCGGCGGTGACGTCCGCGTCGGCGCCTTCAACGTCCTGAACTACTTCCTGACGTTCTCGGGCCCGAACGCCCGCGGCGCCGACGACCAGGCCGGGCTCGACCGCCAGGCCGGCAAGATCGTCCCCGCGATCCAGGCCCTCGGCGCGGACGTCGTCACCCTCATGGAGATCGAGGACACCGACTCCACGGGCCTGACCCCCGGCGACGCCGACACGGCGCTCGCCGACCTGGTCCGTCGGCTCAACGCGAGCGGCCGGGCCGGGCACTGGTCCTACGTGCCGATGCCGCAGGAGCTGTACGGCACCGACCGGGACGTCATCCGGAACGCGATCGTCTACCGGGACGACGTCGTGGCGCCGGTCGGCGCCCCGGTCGGCCTGGTCGACGAGACGGTCTGGGACAACGCGCGCGAACCGCAGGCCCAGACGTTCCAGCGCACCCGTCGACCCGCGGCGGCCGACCGCTTCACGGTGGTGGCCAACCACTTCAAGTCCAAGGGTTCCGGCGACGCCGCGACCGGTGACAACGCCGACACCGGCGACGGGCAGGGGGCCTGGAACGGGGACCGGGTCCGGCAGGCCGCCTCGCTGGCGGGGTTCGTCGACGCCCTGCGCCGCAGCACCGGCGACCCGGACGTCCTGGTCCTCGGCGACCTCAACTCCTACTCGCAGGAGGACCCGGTGGAGGAGCTGCGGCGCAACGGGTTGACCGACCTCGGCAGCCGCTTCGACCGGGGCCGGCACAGCTACGTCTTCGACGCCCTGTCCGGCTCGCTCGACCACGCCCTGGCCACCCGCGAACTCACCCGCAAGGTGAGCGGCGCCGTGCACTGGAACGTGAACTCGGTCGAGTCCGGTGCCTACCAGTACGACGGCGACCCGGCGCTGTACGCGGCGGACCCGTTCCGCTCCAGCGACCACGACCCGGTCGTCGTCGGGCTCGACCTGCGCGACTGAGACCGACCTCCCTCGAACGGCCCCGGGCGCAGTCGTCCGGGGCCGTTCGGCGTCCCCGGCAATCTGCTCAGCTGTTCCGTCTCTGGTGAGGCACTCCTCAGCTCCATCTCGGGCGTGTAACAACTGTGTGACGAGGGTGGGGCGGATTTGGTGAGCACTGAGGCATGTCCTAGCGTCTGCCCTCGCACGCCCGAGCAGGACCTTCCAGGACCGTACGCCGGAACGAGGACGTAGATGTCGCCGAAGACGCAGCCCGCAGTGCCCCAGGACGACCCGGAGGCCGGTTCCACGTCGGCCCGGCCCACCCGGCGGGCGTTCACGCTCGCCTCCGTGGCGACGGCGGGTCTGGCCACGCTCTCGGCGTGCGCCGAGAGCCAGCGCGACGAGGGGGGTTCGGGCGGTTCCAGCAGCGGCAGCGGGCGGGACACGTTCGTGTTCGGCGGCTCCGCCGACCCCGACTCCCTGGACCCGGTGTTCGCCTCCGACGGCGAGACGTTCCGCGTCACCCGGCAGATCTTCGAGGGGCTCGTCTCCACCAAGCCGGGCACGACCGACCTCGCGCCGTCGCTGGCCACGAAGTGGGAGACGTCGGAGGACGGGAAGTCCTACACGTTCACCCTCCAGGAGGGCGTGAAGTTCTCCAACGGCAAGGCCTTCGACGCCGCGGCCGTCGTGGCGAACTTCGAGCGCTGGTACAACCTGCGCGGCGTCGCGCAGGGCGAGGACCTCGCGTACTACTACCGCTCGATCTTCCGCGGGTTCAAGACGAACGACGACCCCGCACTGGGCACGTCCCTCTACGCCGGTGCGACCGCGAACTCCGACGGCACCGTGACCGTGAACCTCACCAGCCCGTTCGCCGGGTTCCTCGCCTCCCTCACCCTGCCGGCCTTCGCGATGCAGGAGACCGGGGCGGTCGAGGCCGGCGGCGGCAACGGCGCGAACGGGGCCGACCCGCGGCAGAGCGAGTACGCCACCAAGGGCCCGGTCGGCACCGGCCCCTTCACGTTCAGCGCGTGGGAACGCGGCCAGCAGGTCACCCTCAAGCGCAACGAGGAGTACTGGGGCGACAAGGCCAAGGTCGCGACCGCAGTCATCCGGGTCATCGGTGACGGCACGGCCCGCCGGCAGGCGCTGCAGAACGGCGACATCGACGGGTACGACCTCGTCGCGCCCGCCGACGTCGAGACGCTGAAGTCGGCCGACTTCCAGATCCAGAACCGGCCGGCGTTCAACATCCTCTACCTCGGCATCAACCAGGCCTACGCCCCGCTCGGCGACCTCAAGGTGCGGCAGGCGATCGCGCACGCCATCGACAAGGAGGCCGTCATCAAGAACGCCCTCCCGTCGGGCACCAAGCCGGCCACGCAGTTCATGCCGGACAACGTCATCGGCTGGAACGAGTCCGTGACGACGTACGACTACGACGTCGCCAAGGCCAAGCAGCTGCTCGCCGAGGCCGGACAGAGCGCCATCAACGTGCCGTTCAACTACCCGACGGGCGTCTCCCGGCCCTACATGCCGAACCCCGAGACCATCTACAACGCCATCAACCAGCAGCTGAGCGCCGCCGGCATCACGACCACCCCGGTCGCGGAGCAGTGGACGCCGAACTACCTCGGCACCGTCCAGGGCGGCACGCAGCACGGCCTGCACCTGCTGGGGTGGACGGGCGACTACAACGACCCGGACAACTTCATCGGCGTGTTCTTCGGTGCGCAGACGAACGAGTGGGGTTTCAACGACCCCGGCCTGTTCGAGGCGCTGGCCAAGGCCCGCACGGTGACGAGCGAGTCCGAGCAGGAGAGCGCCTACCAGGACATCAACGAGCAGATCATGACGTTGCTGCCGGGCATCCCGATCGCCAGCCCCGTGCCCTCGCTCGCGTTCGCGCCGGGCGTGGACGGGTACACCGCCAGCCCGGTCCAGGACGAGGTGTGGAACACCGTCTCGGTCTCCGGCTCCTGATGGGCAGGGCCGCACAGCAGGGGGCGGCGTGCTGACGCTCGTCGTGCGCCGCCTCGGCCTGCTCGTGGTCGTCCTGTTCGGGTTGTCGCTGCTGCTGTTCGCCTGGGTCCGGGCCCTCCCGGGGGACCCGGCCCGGGCGCTGCTGGGGGAGAAGGCGACCCCGGCCGGCATCGCGGAGGTCACCCGGCGGTACGGGTTCGACCAGCCGATCTGGCAGCAGTACCTGACCTACCTCGGGCGGTTGCTGCACGGCGACTTCGGCTCGTCGATCAACACGGGTGAACCCGTCGTCCAGACGTTCACCGAGCGGTTCCCCGCGACGATCGAACTGTCGGTGGCGGCGCTGCTGCTGGCGATCGTCGTGGGGATCCCGCTGGGGTACCTCGCCGCGCGCCGCCGCGGTGGCTGGCTCGACAACCTCGTCGTCGGCGGTTCGCTGCTCGGCGTCGTCGTCCCCGTGTTCTTCCTCGCCGTCATCCTCAAGTACGTCCTGGCCATCGAACTCGGCTGGTTCCCCACCTCGGGACGGCAGAACGCCCGCATCGACGCCACCCACGTCACGAACTTCTACGTCCTCGACGGGTTGCTGACCCGCGAGTGGGACGCCAGTTGGGACGCGGTGGTGCACCTCGTGCTGCCCGCGCTCGCCCTCGGGTCGATCCCGCTGGCCATCATCGTGCGCATCACCCGGGCCTCGGTGCTCGACGTGCTCGGAGACGACCACGTCCGCACGGCCCAGGCCAAGGGGCTGCCGCGCGCCGTCATCAGCCGCCGGCACGTCCTGCGCAACGCGCTGCTGCCGGTGTCCACGACGCTGGGCCTGCAGGCCGGGGCCCTGCTGTCGGGGGCTGTGCTGACCGAGACGGTGTTCTCCATCAACGGCATCGGCAGCTACCTGTTCGACGCCGTGACCCAGCTCGACTACCCGGTGCTGCAGGGGTTCATCCTCTTCATCGCCGTCGTTTACGCACTCGTGAACCTCGTGGTGGACGTCAGCTACGGGTTCATCGACCCGAGGGTGAGGGTGTCGTGACCGCACTGGACGCGCTGACGCCGACCGGACCCGGTCCGGACGCGGCGGCGGCCACCGGCGAGGACGGGGTCGGACCCTGGCGCTCTGCGTGGCGGCGGTTGCGACGCAACCCCGCGGGCATCGTCGGGGCCGTCATCGTCGTGCTGTTCGTGCTCGTCGCCGTCGCGGCGCCGCTGCTGGCGCCCTACCGCCCCGCGACGTCGGAGTGGTTCGGGGAGGTCACCCCGACCTCCGTGCCCGGGCCCAGCGCCGAGCACGTCCTGGGGCTGGACTCCTTCGGGTCCGACCTGCTGACGCAGCTGCTCTACGGGGCGCGGTCCTCGCTGGTCATCGGCGTCGTCTCCACGGCCGTCGGTCTCGCCGCCGGTGCGTTCCTGGGGATCCTCGCCGGCGGGATCGGCGGCAAGGTCGACACGGTCGTCATGCGGATCGTCGACGTCCTCCTGTCGATCCCGAGCCTGCTGCTGGCCGTGTCCGTCGCGGCCGTCCTGGGCCGGAACTCCTGGTCGATCATGCTGGCGATCTCGGCGGCGCAGGTGCCGATCTTCGCGCGCCTGCTGCGCGCCTCGCTGCTGGCCCAGCGCGGCCAGGACTACGTCGTCGCGCTGCGCTCGCTCGGGTTGCGACGCCGCCGCATCGTCGTGGGGCACATGCTGCCGAACTCCCTGGGCCCGGTGCTCGTCCAGGCCACGCTGACGCTGGCCACGGCCGTCATCGAGGTGGCGGCCCTGAGCTTCCTCGGCCTCGGGGACCCCAACCCCGCGGTCGCCGAGTGGGGACGCATGCTCGTCACCGCC
This sequence comes from Kineococcus sp. DHX-1, assembly GCF_042473625.1. Classification (GTDB taxonomy): domain Bacteria; phylum Actinomycetota; class Actinomycetes; order Actinomycetales; family Kineococcaceae; genus Kineococcus. The sequence goes on from NZ_CP170445.1 coordinate 1,907,837, forward strand.
CAGGCCCGGCTCGACCAGGCGCCACAGCTGGCGCTGTACCCCGGTCTCGCCATCGCCGTCACCGCGCTGGGGTTCACCCTGCTCGGCGAGGCGCTGCGCGAGGCCCTGGACCCGAGGAGTTCGCGATGACGTTGCTCGAGGTCGAGGACCTGCGGGTGACGTTCTCCCGCAAGGGCTCGCCGGACTTCACCGCCGTCGACGGGGTCTCCTTCGACGTGGACGCCGGCGAGGTCGTCGGCCTCGTCGGGGAGTCCGGCTGCGGGAAGTCGGTCACGTCGCTGGCCGTCATGGGCCTGCTGCCGCGGCGCTCGGCCCGTGTCTCCGGGGCCGTCCGCTTCGACGGGGACGACCTGCTGGCGGCCTCGCCCGCGCAGCTGGCGCGCCGCCGCGGCAAGGACCTGGCCATGGTGTTCCAGGACCCCATGACGTCGCTGAACCCCGTCCTGACGCTGGGCCGGCAGCTCACCGAGGTGCTGAGGACCCACACGGACCTGGACCGGGCCGCGGCGAAGAAGGAGGCCGTGGAACTGCTCGGCCGCGTCGGGATCCCCGACCCGCGGCGCCGGGTGGGGGAGTACCCGCACCAGCTGTCCGGCGGCATGCGCCAGCGCGTCCTCATCGCCATCGCACTGGCCTGCTCGCCGCGGCTCATCATCGCCGACGAGCCCACGACGGCCCTCGACGTGACCATCCAGGCCCAGGTCCTGGACCTGCTGACAGGACTGGTCCGGGAGTCGGGCACGGCGATGGTCCTCATCACCCACGACCTCGGGGTCGTGGCCGGCACGTGCGACCGCGTCAACGTCCTGTACGCCGGCAAGGTCGTCGAGCAGGCCCCGCGCGGGGAGCTGTTCGCCCGGCCCCGGCACCGCTACACGACGGGGCTGCTCGCCGCCGTCCCGCGCGTCGACGCCCCGGAGGGCACCGCCCTGCAGCCCGTTCCGGGCACGGTGCGCGACCGGCTCCCGTGGAGCACGGGGTGCGCGTTCGCCCCGCGGTGCGCGGCGGCCGACGACGCCTGCCGGTCGGGGGAGATCGCGCTCGACGCCGCCGGACACACCGGGCACCCCGCCCGCTGCGTCCACCCCGCCGACGCCGACCTGGAGGTCTCGCGATGACGCACCCGACGCCGCAACCCCCAGCGGACGACGCCCTGCTGTCCGTGCGCGACCTGCAGGTCCACTACCCGATCCGCTCGGGGATCCTGCAGCGCCGCGTGGGGGCCGTGAAGGCCGTCGACGGGGTCTCGTTCGACGTCGGGCGCGGGACCACCTACGGGCTCGTGGGGGAGTCCGGCTGCGGGAAGTCGACGCTGGGCCGGGCCGTGCTGCGCCTGGAGGAACCGACCGCCGGGTCGGTCCACCTCGACGGTCGCGACGTCCTCGCCCTGGGGGCCGAGGAGCTGCGCCGCGAGCGCAAGCGCATGCAGATGGTCTTCCAGGACCCGCTCGCCAGCCTGGACCCGCGCCAGACGGTCGAGAGCGCCCTGACCGAGCCGCTCGCGGTGCACGGCGCCCCCGGCGGACCGTCGGCCTGGCGCACCCGCGTGCGCGGCCTGCTCGACCGCGTCGGACTGCCGGCCGGGGCCGGGGCGAAGTACCCGCACGAGTTCTCCGGCGGCCAGCGCCAGCGCGTCGGCATCGCCCGCGCGCTCGTCCTGGACCCCGCCCTGCTCGTCGCCGACGAACCGGTCTCCGCGCTCGACGTCTCCGTCCAGGCGCAGGTCCTCGTCCTGCTCGAGGAGCTCCAGCGGGACCTGGGCCTGACGTACCTCGTCATCGCCCACGACCTCGCCGTCGTCAAGCACGTCTCGACGACGGTCGGCGTCATGTACCTCGGCGGCCTGGTCGAGGAGGGGCCGAGCGGTGAGCTGTACGACCGTCCGCTGCACCCGTACACGCGGGCGCTGCTGTCGGCGGCGCCCGTGCCCGACCCCGTCGCCGAAGCCCGGCGCGAGCGCATCCGCCTCGTCGGGGACCTGCCGAGCCCGGCCGACCCGCCGACCGGCTGCCGCTTCCGCACCCGCTGCCCGTGGGTGCAGGAGACGCGCTGCCACGACGAGCGGCCGAAGCTGCGCGTGCTCGACGGGCACCCCCCGCAGCACCGCGTGGCGTGCCACTTCGCCGAGGACATCGAGGCCGGCCGGCTGCTGCCGCACCGCGGTGCCGACCCCGTCCCGGTGGGTCCCTGATCAGTCCGCGGTGATCGCGGACCCGCCGTTGCAGGCCCGTGACCTGGATGGATAGGTTCACCCGGACCGCCGGCACCCGTCTGCGAGCGCAACGACCCGAGGTGATGAAGTGGCTCTGCCTCCCCTGACCGCCGAACAGCGCGCCGCCGCTCTGGAGAAGGCCGCGGCGGCCCGCCGCGAGCGGGCCGAGGTCAAGCACCGCCTCAAGTACACGGGCGGCAGCCTCGAAGAGGTCATCAAGGAGGGCCAGGAGAACGAGGTCCTCGGCAAGATGAAGGTCTCCGCGCTGCTGGAGTCCCTGCCGAACGTGGGCAAGGTCCGCGCGAAGCAGATCATGGAGGAGATCGGGATCTCGGAGTCGCGGCGCGTGCGTGGCCTCGGCGCCCACCAGATCGCCGCCCTCGTCGAGCGGTTCGGGTCCACGGCCGGGAGCGCGTCCTGAACGTCCGGTCGTCCCAGCCCCACCGCCTCACCGTCCTGGCCGGGCCCACGGCCGTCGGCAAGGGGACCGTCTCCGCCGACCTGCGGGCGCGGTACCCGGACGTCTGGATCTCCGTCTCGGCCACGACCCGCGCCCAGCGCCCGGGTGAGGTCGACGGCGTGCACTACCACTTCGTCTCCGAGGAGACGTTCGACGGCTACGTCCGTGACGGTGAGCTCCTGGAGTGGGCCCGCGTCCACGGCCGGCACCGGTACGGCACCCCGCGCGGACCGGTCGAGGAAGTCCTGGCCTCCGGCCGCCCGGCGCTGCTGGAGATCGACCTCGCCGGTGCGCGCCAGGTCCGGCAGGCCACGCAGGGCACCGACCTGGAGGCCGGTTTCGTCTTCCTGGCCCCGCCGAGCTGGGACGAGCTGGTCCGCCGCCTCGTCGGCCGGGGCACCGAGACCGAGGAGGAGCGGGAGCGCCGGTTGGCCACCGCGCGGGTCGAGCTGGCCGCCGAACCGGAGTTCGACGTGACCATCTACAACGACGACGTGCAGCGAGCGACGGACGAGCTCGTAAGATGGATGGGTCTGCCGGTCAGCTGACCGGCTCTTTCGACGCGAGGAGAACTGATCGTGGCTGGAACCGTCGCGGCGCCCGAGGGCATCACCAACCCGCCCATCGACGACCTGCTGACGGTCGCCGACTCCAAGTACGCCCTGGTGATCTACGCGGCCAAGCGCGCGCGCCAGATCAACGCGTACTACTCCCAGCTGGGCGAGGGCCTGCTGGAGTACGTCGGCCCGCTGGTGGAGACCCACGTGCAGGAGAAGTCCCTGTCCGTGGCCATGCGTGAGATCAACGAGGGTCTGTTGACCTCGGAGCCCATCGAGCAGTGAGCGACACTCCCGCCCCCGGCTCCCGGGCGCCCCGCGTGGTCCTGGGGGTCGCGGGCGGGATCGCCGCCTACAAGGCGGCGTTGCTCCTGCGGGAGCTGAGCGAGACCGGGCACGACGTCACCGTCGTGCCCACCGCCGCGTCCGAGCGCTTCGTCGGCCGCGCGACCTGGGAGGCCCTGTCGGGCAAGCCCGTCGCCACCGACGTCTGGACCCACGCCGACGAGGTGCCGCACGTCCGGCTCGGCCGGCACGCCGACCTCGTCGTCGTCGCCCCCGCCACCGCGGACCTGCTGGCCCGCGCCGCGCACGGCCTGGCCGACGACCTGCTGACGAACGTCCTGCTGACGGCGACGTGCCCCGTCCTGCTGGCCCCGGCGATGCACACGGAGATGTGGCTCAACCCGGCGGTGCAGGCGAACGTCGCGCTGCTGCGCTCGCGCGGGGTCACGGTCCTGGACCCCGCCTCCGGCCGCCTGACGGGCGCGGACTCCGGACCGGGGCGGTTGCCCGAACCGGCCGACATCGCCGCCGCGTGCCGCCGCCTCCTCGGGTCGGGGTCCCGTCCCCGCGACCTGGCGGGCCGACGCGTCCTCGTCTCCGCCGGCGGCACCCGCGAACCGCTGGACCCCGTGCGCTTCCTCGGGAACCGGTCCTCGGGACGGCAGGGGGTCGCCCTCGCCGCCGCGGCGGCCGCCCGCGGCGCGGACGTGACGCTCGTCGCCGCCCACGTCGAGGTCCCCGCGCCCGCCGCGGTCGACGTCGTCTCGGTGCAGACCGCCGCGGAGCTGGCCGACGCCGTGCAGTCCCGCGCCGCCGGGGCGGACGTCGTCGTCATGGCCGCGGCGGTCGCCGACTTCCGGCCCTCGGCGCGGGCCACCGCGAAGATCAAGAAGTCCGACGACCCGTCCCGCGACCCCGTCGTCGTGCTGGAGCGCAACCCCGACGTCCTCGCCGGGCTCGTCGCCGGTCGCAGGGACGCCGCACCCGTGCTCGTGGGCTTCGCCGCCGAGACGGGCGACGAGACCGGGTCCGTGCTCGACCACGGCCGGGCCAAGCTCGTTCGCAAGGGCTGCGACCTCCTCGTGCTCAACGAGGTCGGGGAGACCAAGGGGTTCGCCACGCCGACGAACGCCGTGACGATCCTGGGCCGCGACGGCAGCGAGCGCGAGGTCGCCGAGACCAGCAAGGACGTGGTGGCCGATGCGGTGTGGGACGCCGTCGTGCCTATGCTTCCTCCCGTCGTCCCGACACCCGCCCCGCCGTCTGACCTCTCCCCTGGAGCCTGAGTGACCACCCCGTTGCGCCTGTTCACCTCCGAATCGGTCACCGAGGGGCACCCGGACAAGATCTGCGACCAGATCTCCGACGGCATCCTCGACGCGCTGCTGGAGCAGGACCCGCGCAGCCGTGTCGCCGTCGAGACGATGGTGACGACCGGGCTCGTGCACGTGGCCGGCGAGGTCACCACCGAGGCCTACGCCGACATCCCGACGATCGTGCGCCGCACGCTGCTGGACATCGGGTACGACTCCTCGGCCAAGGGCTTCGACGGCCGCACCTGCGGTGTCGAGGTGTCCATCGGCTCGCAGTCCCCGGACATCGCGCAGGGTGTCGACGAGGCCTACGAGAACCGCGTCGACGGCGGAGCCGACCCCCTCGACCTGCAGGGTGCCGGCGACCAGGGCCTGATGTTCGGGTACGCCTGCGACGAGACGCCCGAGCTCATGCCGCTGCCGATCCACCTGGCGCACCGGTTGTCCCAGCGCCTGTCCGAGGTGCGCAAGAAGGGCGAGATCCCCTACCTGCGCCCCGACGGCAAGACCCAGGTCACCATCGGCTACGACGGTGACCGCGCGGTCCGGCTCGACACCGTCGTCCTGTCCACGCAGCACGAACCCGACGTCGACCTCGTCAAGACGCTGACCCCCGACGTGCGCCGGTTCGTCATCGAGCCCGTCCTGGAGGGGCTGGACCTCGACACCTCCGACATCCGGCTGCTCGTGAACCCTACGGGCCGCTTCGAGATCGGCGGGCCGATGGGCGACGCGGGCCTGACCGGCCGCAAGATCATCGTCGACACCTACGGCGGGATGTCCCGCCACGGCGGTGGCGCCTTCTCCGGCAAGGACCCCTCGAAGGTCGACCGGTCCGCCGCCTACGCCATGCGCTGGGTCGCCAAGAACGTCGTCGCCGCGGGCCTGGCCACGCGGTGCGAGGTGCAGGTCGCGTACGCGATCGGCAAGGCGCAGCCCGTGGGCCTGTACGTCGAGACGTTCGGGACCGAGAAGGTGGCCCGCGGCCGCATCGAGGCCGCGATCCGCGACGTCTTCGACCTGCGCCCGGCCGCGATCGTCCGCGACCTGCAGCTCCTGCAGCCGATCTACGCCCCGACCGCCGCCTACGGTCACTTCGGCCGCGAGCTGCCCGGCTTCAGCTGGGAGCGCACCGACCGCGTCGACGCGCTGCGCGCCGCGACGGGGAGCTGAGCACCGAGGGGGAGGCCCAGCCCGCGCTCGACGGGCTGGGCCCGAAGGCCCCGACGGCACGCCCGAAGAAGGCGCGGCGGACGAAGGCGCCCGAGGACGTCACGACGACCGACCCGGTCGCCCGCGTCCTCGTCAGCTCCGCCCTGCCCCACCTGGACCGGCCGTTCGACTACCTCGTCCCGGCCTCGATGGAGCACACCGCCGAACCGGGTCGCCTCGTCCGTGTGCCCTTCGCGGGCACCGACGCCGAGGGCTACGTCCTGGAGCGGCTGGCCAGCACCGACCACACGGGCCGGATGGCGCGCCTGCGCCGGGTCGTGTCCGGGTTGCCGGTCCTGTCCGGCGCGACGCTGGAGCTGTGCCGGCGAGTCGCTGCGGAGTACGGCGGCACCCTGTCCGACGTCGTTCGCCTCGCGGTGCCCGGTCGGCACGCCGGGGCCGAGGAGAAGGTGCTCGGCGCCGACCCTGTCCGCCACGACCCGGTCACCCTGGGCCCGGACCTGCTGGGATGGGAGCGGCACCAGGCCGGCCCGGCGTTCCTCGCCCACGTCCGCGACGGCCACTCCCCACGGGCGGTGGCGACGTTCACCCCCGGTAGCGACCCGTTCGCCCTGCTCGCCCTCGCCGCCCGCGCCGCGCTGGCCTCGGGGCGCACGGCGCTGCTCGTCGTGCCCGACCACCGCGACCTCGACCGGCTCGGGGCGGCGCTGGACCACGTCGTCCCCGAGGGGCACGTGCGGCTGGAGGCCGACCTCGGCCCGGCGGCCCGCTACCGGTCCTTCCTGGAGGCGTTGACGGGTCGCGCGCGCGTCGTCGCGGGCACCCGCGCCGCCGTCTTCGCGCCGCTGCCGAATCTCGGGCTGGTCGCGGTCCTGGAGGACGGGGACGACTCCCACGCCGAGCAGCGCGCGCCGTACCCGCACGTCCGCGAGGTCGCCGTCCTGCGCGCCGAGCAGGCCGGCGCCGCGGCCCTCTTCGCCGGGTGGACGCGCACGGCGGAGACGCAGCTGCTGCTGGAGTCCGGCTGGGCGCGGCCGGTGCTCGCGGGGCGGGACACCGTCCGGGCGACCGCCCCGCGGGTGGCGATCGCCGGGACCTCCGGCCCCGACGCGCAGGACCCGCTGGCCGCAGCCGCGCGATTGCCCAGCGACGGCTGGCGCGTCCTGCGCGACGCCGTGCGCCGTGGGCCCGTCCTGGTCCAGGTGCCGCGCACCGGGTACGTGCCGACGCTGGCCTGCCAGACCTGCCGCGAACCGGCGCGGTGCACCTCGTGCCACGGCCCGCTGGCCGTCCCGGACGCGGGGGAGCGCGCCGCGTGCCGCTGGTGCGGCCGGCCCGCCACCGACTGGACGTGCGGGCACTGCGGGGACAGCCGGTTCCGCGCCGTCGTCACGGGGGCCCGCCGCACGGCCGAGGAGCTCGGCCGCGCGTTCCCCGGCGTGGACGTCCGCACCTCCGGCGGGTCGCACGTCCTGGACGTCGTCCCCGGTGGGCCCTCCCTGGTCATCGCCACGCCGGGGGCAGAACCCGTTGCGCCGCAGGGGTACGCCGCCGCACTGCTGCTCGACGGGTGGGCGCTGCTCGCGCGGCCGGACCTGCGTGCGGCCGAGGAGGCGTACCGCCGGTGGACGGCTGCGGCCGCCCTGGTGCAGCCGGGCTCGGCCGGAGGTGCCGTCGTCCTCGTCGCCGACCCGCAGGCCGCGCCCGCGCAGGCGCTCGTGCGCTGGGACCCGGCCGGTTTCGCCGAGCGCGAGCTGGCCCAGCGCCGCGAACTCGACCTCCCGCCGACCGCGCGGTTCGCCGGCCTCATCGGCCCCGCCGCGGACGTCGAGGAGTTCGTCGCCGCCCTGCCGGAGCTGCCCGGGGTGCGGGTCCTCGGACCGCTGCCCGTGCCGGACCGCCCCGGGCAGGCGCCCGCCGTCCGCAGCGTCGTGCGCGTCCCGCGCGAGCACTCCGCCGAACTCGCGACCGCCGTGAAGACCGTCACGGCCGGGCGCAGCGTCCGCAAGCTGCCGCTCGTACGGGTGCGGGTCGACCCGCTGCAGATCGGTTGAGGGCGCGCGGTCGGGAGGCCGGGTGGAGGCTGGCGGCGTGGAGTTCCGACACCTCGGCCGTTCCGGCCTGAAGATCAGCGAGATCACCTACGGCAACTGGCTGACCCACGGGTCCCAGGTGGAGAACGAGGCGGCGGTGGCGTGCGTGCACGCGGCCCTGGACGCCGGCATCTCGACCTTCGACACCGCCGACGTCTACGCCAACACCGCCGCCGAGACCGTCCTCGGGGAGGCGCTCAAGGGGCAGCGGCGGGAGTCCCTGGAGATCCTCACCAAGGTCTTCGGGCCGATCGGTCCCAAGGGGCACAACGACACCGGCCTGTCCCGCAAGCACGTGCTGGAGGCGTGCGAGGGGTCGTTGCGGCGGCTCGGGACCGACCACATCGACCTCTACCAGGCGCACCGCTACGACTACGCGACGCCGCTGGAGGAGACGATGCAGGCCTTCGCCGACCTCGTGCGGCAGGGCAAGGTCCTGTACGTCGGTGTCAGCGAGTGGACCGCCGAGCAACTGCGCGCGGGCGCCGAGCTCGCCAAGGACCTCGGCTTCTCGCTCATCTCCAACCAGCCGCAGTACTCGATGCTGTGGCGCGTCATCGAGGGCGAGGTCGTCCCCACCTCGCAGGAGCTGGGCATCAGCCAGGTCGTGTGGTCGCCCATCGCCCAGGGCGTCCTCACCGGCAAGTACGTCCCGGGCGGCGAGCTGCCCGCCGGGTCGCGCGCGACCGACGACAAGGGCGGCGCCACCATGATCAAGCGCTGGATGCGCGACGACGTCCTGTCGCGCGTCCAGGAGCTGAAGCCGATCGCGTCTGACCTGAACCTGTCGATGGCGCAGCTCGCGGTCGCCTGGGTGCTGCAGAACGAGAACGTCGCGACCGCGATCATCGGCGCCTCCCGCCCCGAGCAGGTGCACGACAACGCTGCCGCCGCGGGGGTGACGATCCCGGCCGACGCCCTCGAGCGCATCGACGCCGTCCTCGGTGACGTCGTCGAGCGCGACCCGGCGAAGACGCACGAGTCGTCCCCGAAGCAGCGCGAGGTCTGAGGGACCCCGCGCCCGAGCCCTCGCGGGGGTCGGGCGCGGGTCACCCCGTGCGCGGGAGGTGCAGCGCGGGGTTCGGCCGTGAGGTCACCCCGTGCGCAGTGACGGGGTACGGGGTCACCCGTGCCGGGATGGCTCAGGACTCCCCGGCGGGCCGCTGGACGGCCCGGAACTCCCGGGTGTCCCAGGGAGCGGTCGAGGGGGTCACGCGCGCCGGCAGGACCCGGGCGGGGAGAGGCTGCACGCCCGCCTGCGCCTGAAGGGCACGGGTCCGCGAGCGACGCCCCGCCACCTCCAGCACCGTCGCGAGCACGGCCACGAGCATGAACACCCACCCGACGGCCGTCAGGTCGACCGCCGCGACATCGACGTGGACGGCGAAGGCCAGGACGGCGCCGACGGTGAACAGGAAGCTATGGTTCGTGAGGTGCACGGCCCGAGCCTCCGGCCCGGCGGGGGGTTCCGGGATCCGGCGTCACCCGCGCGTTGGAGCCGGGTCGCCCGGGCAGGCCAGTGCCCGGACCGAGGGCGACGCGACGGCCACGCCCCGTGACCGACCCTCCACGGAGACGACGTCGGAGACGGAGGCGGGGGGCCTGCGGACGTAGGATCGAGGGCGCACACCGCACGTCGATCCAGGGAGCTCCGTGGCGATCCAGCCGATCCGACTCTTCGGGGACCCGGTCCTGCGCCAGCGCGCGGCCGAGGTCACCACCTTCGACAAGGAGCTGCGTCAGCTCGTCAAGGACCTCGAGGAGACGATGCTCGCCGCCCCCGGCGCCGGGCTGGCCGCGCCGCAGCTCGGGGTCTCGCTGCGGGTGTTCACCTACCACGCCGACGGTGAGCTCGGGCACCTCGTGAACCCCGTCCTGGACCTGTCCGAGGAGTGCCAGGAGGGCGACGAGGGCTGCCTGTCGTTCCCGGGCATCGTCGCCGACACCAGGCGCTCGCTGCACGTCGTCGCCAAGGGCTTCGACATGCACGGTGAACCCGTGACCATCACCGGCTCGGAGTTCAAGGCCCGCGCCATCCAGCACGAGACCGACCACCTCGACGGCGTCCTGTTCATCGACCGCCTCGACAAGGCTCAGCGCAAGCTCGCGCTGAAGGCCGTGCGCGAGGCCGAGTGGATGGGCCTGCAGACGCCGCAGGTCAAGGTGTCCCCGCACGCGACCTTCGGACAGGCGAGGTAGTGCGCCTCGTCGTCGCCGGAACGCCCGACGTCGCGCTCGCCTCCCTCGACGCCCTGCTCGCCAGCCGGCACGAAGTCGTCGCCGTCCTCACCCGACCCGACGCCGCCGCCGGTCGCGGCCGCAGGCAGGCGGCCTCGCCCGTCGCCCAGCGAGCCCGCGAGGTGGGACTGCCCGTCCTGCAACCGGTGCGCCCGCGAGGGGAGGAGTTCCTCGACGAGCTGCGGTCCTACGCGCCCGACGCGTGCCCCGTCGTCGCCTACGGTGCCCTGGTCCCCGCCGAGGCGCTCGCCGTCCCCCGGTTGGGCTGGCTGAACCTGCACTTCTCGCTGCTGCCCGCCTGGCGCGGGGCGGCCCCCGTCCAGCGGGCCGTGATGGCCGGCGACGACGTCACCGGCGCCTGCGTGTTCCAGCTCGAGGAGGGCCTGGACACCGGTCCCGTGTACGCCTCGCTGCGCGAACCGGTCGGCGCCACCGACACCGCGGGCGACCTGCTCGGCCGGCTCGCCGTCTCCGGCGCCCAGCTGCTGGTGGACGTCCTCGACGCGCTCGAGGACGGGACGGCCGTGGCGACGCCGCAGGAGGGTGAGCCGACCCTCGCGCCGAAGATCGGCGTCGAGGAGGCCCGCGTCGACTGGAGCGCGGGCGCCGCCGAGGTCGACCGGCGCGTGCGCGGGTGTACCCCCGAGCCGGGGGCGTGGACCACGTTCCGCGGCGAGCGGGTCAAGCTCGGTCCGGTCGCGCCGGACGGCGCCACCGAGCTGGCGCCGGGAGCGGTCCTGGTGGAGAAGAAGCGTGTCCTCGTCGGCACCGGTGGCGGCGCGGTCGCGCTCGGCACCGTGCAGGCCGCGGGGAAGAAGGCGATGAGCGCGACCGACTGGGCGCGCGGGACCCGGCCTGCGCCGGGGGAGGAGTTCGCGTGACCGGTCCGTCCGTCCCCGGGGTGCGCACGCCCCGCACCGGTGTGAAGCAGGACCGCTTCACGCGCGTCGACCCCGCCCGCGGGGTCGCGTTCGAGGTGCTGCGCGCGGTCGCCACCCAGGACTCCTACGCCAACCTGGTCCTGCCGAAGCTGTTGCGCGACAAGCGCTTGGGTGGTCGCGACGCGGCCTTCGCGACCGAGCTGGCCTACGGCGTCCTGCGTGGTCGCGGCACGTACGACGCGCTGCTGGCCACGCTCGTGGACCGGCCGCTGGCCGACCTCGACGACGGCGTCCTGGACGTCCTGCGGATGGGGCTGCACCAGCTGCTCGCGATGCGCGTGCCCGACCACGCGGCCGTCGCGACGTCCGTCGCCGTCGCGCGCACGCACGTCGGCGGCGGGCCGTCCGGGCTCGTCAACGCGGTGCTGCGCAAGGCGTCGGGTCGCGACCTCGCGCAGTGGGCCGCCGAGGTGGCCCCCGGTAACAGCGACGACGACCTGGCCGTCCGGTACTCCCACCCGCAGTGGGTGGTCCGCAGCCTGCGGGAGGCCCTGCGCGCGCACGGCCACGACCCCGCCGAGCTCGTCGACCTGCTCGTCGCGGACAACACCCCGGCCCAGGTGGCGCTCGCCGCCCTGCCCGGGCTCAGCACCGTCGACGACCTCGTCGGTCGCGACGCGCACGTCGAGGTCGGGACCGGTCGCTGGTCCCCGGCCGCGGCGCACGTCGTGCACGGCGATCCCGGCCGCCTCGCCGCGGTCCGCGCCGGTCGCGCCCGCGTCCAGGACGAGGGCTCCCAGATCGTCGCGCTGCTGCTCGCCACCGCCGAGGTGGAGGGCCGCGACGAGCGGTGGCTGGACCTGTGCGCCGGGCCCGGGGGCAAGGCCGCGCTGCTGGCCGCCACCGCGGCCGGTCGCGGGGCTGAGCTGACCGCCGTCGAGGTCGCCCCGCACCGCGCCGACCTCGTCCGGCAGGCGCTGGCCCCCGTCGAGGCCGTCGCGGCGGGGACCGTCGAGGTCCGCGTCGGGGACGGGCGCGAGGTCGGTACCGCCGAACCCGGCGCCTACGACCGCGTGCTCGTCGACGCCCCGTGCACCGGTCTCGGAGCCCTGCGCCGTCGACCGGAGGCCCGCTGGCGCCGCACCCCCGCCGACCTCGGCAGCCTGGCGCCTCTGCAGCGCGAGCTGCTCGGCTCGGCGCTCGACGCCGTGCGGCCCGGTGGGGTCGTCGCGTACGCCACGTGCTCGCCCGTGCTGTCCGAGACGCGGCTCGTCGTCGACGACGCGGTCAAGGCGGCCGCCAAGCGCGGGGTCGCGGCCGAGCGGATCGACACCCCCGCCGTCCTCGAGCGCGTGGTCCCGGGGCTGCCCGGCGCGGCCGCCGGCCTCGGGGTGCAGCTGTGGCCGCACACGCACGGCACCGACGCGATGCACGTGGCCCTGGTGCGCAGGACCTCCTGAGGGGCACCGGCCGTAGCCTGCGCCCGTGAGCGGATTCGCGCTGCCCGTCGACGACGACCTCGACCTCGTCCTGCGCGAGGAGTGGACCGTCGCACCCCTGCACGCGGTGCTGGTGGCGAACCTGGAGCACCTGCGCCGCTGGGAGGCGTGGGCCCAGGGAGAGCAGACGCTCGAGGGCGCGGCCTCCTACGCCCGGTACTCGCTGGGTGAGTGGTCCGCCGGTCGTGCCGTCCCGGCGGCGTTGCGGTACCGCGGCCAGGTGGTCGGGGCCGTCGGCGCGCGCATCGACACCTACGCCGGGTCGGCCGACCTGGGGTACTGGATCGACGCCGCCCACCAGGGGCGGGGGTTGGTCACCCGGGCCGCGGCGGCGCTCGTGCGGCACCTGCACGAGGACCGCGGTCTGGTCCGGGTCGAGATCCGCACCGCGGTCGGCAACGCGCGCAGCCGGGCCGTCGCCGAGCGCCTCGGCTTCGTCCTGGAGGGGGTGTTGCGCTCGGGCCACGTCGGTCCCGACGGCCGGGAGGACCTCTGCCTCTACGGCCACCTCGCGGCGACCCCGTGACGGGGCCCCGGTAGCGTCGGCGCCGTGAACTCCGCCGAGAAGGCCGCGCGACTGCGGCAGCTGCACGAAGACCCCGAGCTCCTCGTCCTCGTCAACGTCTGGGACGCCGTGTCGGCGACCGTCGTGGCGGGCGAGCCCCAGACCAAGGCCCTCGCCACGGCCGGGCACTCCATCGCCTCGACCTTCGGGTACGGCGACGGCGAGCAGATCCCTCTCGACCTGGCCCTGAGCCTCGTCGGGCGCATCGTCGTCGCGGCCGGTGACCTGCCCGTCAGCGCCGACCTCGACGGCGGCTACGGGAACGCCGGCGAGACCGTCCGCAAGGCCATCGGCGTCGGGGTCGTGGGCGCCAACGTCGAGGACCGGCTGCGCCCGCTAGCCGAGTCCGTCGCGAACGTCGAGGCGGTCGTCGCGGCCGGGGAGGCCGAGGGCGTGCCCTTCGTCCTCAACGCCCGCACCGACGCCCTGGCCAAGGGTGGTGACCGCGGCCGCGACGTGTGGCTCCCCGATGCGGTCGAACGCGGCAAGGCCTACCTCGCCGCCGGTGCCACGACCGTCTTCGTGCCTGGTCCCCTCGACGAGGACGCCGTCGTGCAGCTCGTCGACGCCTTCGGGCCGCAGAAGCTGTCGGTCATCGGTTTCCCGGGGGTGCCCGACCAGGCGCGCCTGGCCGAGCTCGGCGTCGCCCGCATCACCTACGGCCCGCTGACGCAGCGCGTGGCGCTGACCGCGCTGCAGGACGCGGCCCGCGGCATCTACGCCGGCGGCGGCATCCCCGAGGGCACCCGTCCGCTGAACTGACGACCCCGGACCGAGTCCCCCGGACGGGCCACCGGAACCGCCGAGCGGTCCCGGCCGGCCCGTCCCGTGGGCGAGGATGACCCCGTGACCTGGATCGAGGACCTCGCCGACCGCGCCGACGCCGTGCTGCCCGACTACGTGGCGGCCTACTACCGCTCCAACGCCGGGGACGGGTCCTGCGACCGCGAGGGCATCGCGGACTGGAACGCCTTCCGCCTGCGTCCCTCGGTCCTGCACGACGCCTCCGCCCAGGACATGACGACGGAGGTGCTCGGCACCCAGGTGGCGGCCCCCGTCCTCGTCGCGCCGATGGCGCAGCAGGTCGGGGCGCGTCCGGAGGGCGAGGTCCTCACCGCCCAGGGCGCCGCCAAGGCCGGGACGCTGCTCGGGGTGTCCACCAACACCGGGGCCCGCTTCGACGACATCGCCGCCCAGGGCGCCCCGTGGTGGTACCAGGTCTACGTCGCCCGCAACCGCGAGGCCACGCGTCTGCTCGTCGAGCGCGCCGCGAGCGCCGGTGCCCGCGCGCTCATCCTCACGGTCGACACCACGCCCATCGGGCGCGAGATCCCGGCCGTCGACCCCCGCAACTGGCCCGCCGGCCCGCGCAAGAACCGCACCGCCAACCTCACCGCGGCCGAGCTGGAGCGCTTCGGCAGCGACACCGACATGGCGCTCGACCTGACCCCGGACACCATCGGCTGGCTCGCGGAGGTCTCCGGTCTGCCCGTGCTGTGCAAGGGCGTGCTCACCGCGCGGGACGCGCGTCGCTGCGTCGACGGCGGTGCGGAGGGGATCATCGTCTCCACCCACGGCGGGCGCCGACTGGGCAACTCCGTCACCTCCGCGTACGCGCTGCCGGAGATCCTCGCCGAGGTCGGTTCCGAGGTGGAGGTCCACGTCGACTCCGGGATCCGCGGCGGGGCGCAGGCCGCCGTGGCGGTCGCGCTCGGTGCGCGGGCCGTGCACGTGGGCCGTCCCGTGATGTGGGGCCTGGCCGCGGACGGCGCCGAGGGCGTCGCGGACGTGCTCGCGCGCTACCAGGCCGAGTTCGCGACGACGTTGCGGCAGATGGGGATCGGCTCGGTGCGGGACCTGCGGCCCAGCGACGTCGTCGTCCGCTGACCCCTGCTCGTCACTCCAGGCGGCGGACGAGGGAGTCCAGCCGCGCGGCGATCTCGCCGACGTCGTCGAGGCTGCCGTCGGCGACGTCGCGGGTCAGCGCGAGCCCGGCCTGCAGGGGGGCGGCCCCGACACCGGTGCCGTTGAGGTGCAGCATCGCGAACGCCGACAGGACCGCGGTGCGCTCGTTGCCGTCGACGAGGGGACGGGTGCGGACGAGGGAGTGCAGCAGCGCCGCGGCCTTGCGGGACAGGTCCGGGTAGGCGTCCTTGCCGAGCACCTGCAGCTGCGGCCGCTGCACGGCCAGGGCCAACAGACCCGCGTCGCGGACGTCGAAGGGGCCGTCGGGGAACAGCTGGGTGAAGCGGACGACGTCGCCGACCGTGAGGTAGCGGACGGGCAGGATCACGTTCGGCGGGTGCTCACGAGGTCCCCGCCGCGCAGGTCCTCGCCCTGCAGGTCCCCGGCCAGGGAGTCGAACAGCTCGCGGTTCTCGGCGTAGATGGCGCGGGCGATGTCCTGCACGTCGGCGCGGTCGGCGTCGTCGGCCTGCTCCAGCAGCCGCTCGAACAGGCGCTGCCGCGAGACGCCTGGGTTCCGCGCCTGCAGGCGCTCGAGCATCGAGCGGTGCGTGCTGTCGAGGCGCAGGGTGAAGGCGGACGTCGTCGACATGACGTCACCGTACACCAGTGGTGCACTGTGACGTCAGATCTGACCACGGGCTACGGTCGGGGCGTGCCGAGCGCTCGAGGACCCCAGGTCAACCCCAGCATCCTGTCCGCCGACTTCGCGAACCTGCAGGCCGAGCTGGCCCGCATCGCGACGGCCGACGCCGCCCACGTCGACGTCATGGACGGCCACTTCGTCCCCAACCTCACGCTCGGCCTGCCCGTCGTCGAGGCGCTGCAACGGGTCAGCCCCGTCCCGCTGGACTGCCACCTCATGATCGAGGACCCCGACCGCTGGGCCCCCGCCTACGCCGAGGCCGGCGCGGCCGGGGTCACCTTCCACGCCGAGGCCGCGCGCGCCCCCGTGAAGCTTGCCCGCGACATCCGCGCGGCGGGGGGCCGCGCGGGTATCGCCCTGCGCCCCGCGACCCCGGTCGAGCCGTACCTGGACCTGCTGCCCGAGTTCGACATGCTCCTCGTGATGACGGTCGAGCCGGGGTTCGGCGGTCAGGGCTTCCTCGACGTCACGCTCCCGAAGATCCGCCGCGCCCGCGCGGCCATCGGCGACCTCGACGTGCGCCTGCAGGTCGACGGCGGGGTCTCGACCGCGACCGTGGAACGCGCCGCCGAGGCCGGTGCCGACGTCTTCGTCGCGGGGTCGGCCGTCTACGGCGCCGACGACGCGGCCGCGGCCATCGGCCAGCTGCGCGACCTCGCGGCACGGGCCTGCGCCCACTGAGGGACACCCGGCACTCCCGGGCCGTGCACCGGCCCGGTGCGTGGCAGACTGACCGCCACGAGCAAGACCGCACGACACGCGTGCTCCGGGGTCGGTGGAAATCCGAACCGGCGGTGACAGTCCGCGAGCCCCCACCTCGGTGGGTGGTTGATCCGGTGGAACTCCGGGGCCGACGGTGAAAGTCCGGATGGGAGGCAGCGCGCGGCGTCGTCGTCGTGCGCCGTCGCGCCCCCGAGCAGGGGTCCCGTCGTCGTGCGTCGTCGTCGCCCCGTCGACGGTCCCTGCGGCGCCTCCTGGTGCCGCCGGACCGTCACCTCCCCTCGACCTCCCCGGAGTCTGACCGGACGTCCTAGGAGGAGGTGGACCCGTGACTGGCCCGACCGCTGCACGACCCCGTCCTCTCCTGCGCGCCGACGTCCGGCCGAGTGACCGTGCCGGTCCCCTCCCGCCCCCTCAGCGCTGAGGAGCAGACCGCACGAGGACCGCAGGACCACAGGACAGTTCGAGGAGGCAGGGTCGTGTTCACCGGGATCGTGGAGGAGATCGGCGAGGTCGTCGCCGTGGAGTTCGGCGCGGAGTCCGCGCGGCTGACCGTGCGGGGACCCGTCGTGGTCTCCGACGCCGTGCACGGGGCGTCCATCGCCGTCGACGGGGTCTGCCTGACCGTCGTCGACCAGCCCGAAGCGGGCGCCTTCACCGTGGACGTCATGCAGGAGTCGTTGCAGCGCAGCTCGTTGCACGACGTGGCCCCCGGCCGGAAGGTCAACTTGGAGCGTGCGGTGGCCGCGCACGGGCGACTCGGCGGGCACATCGTGCAGGGCCACGTGGACGGCACGGGGACCATCGCGCGCCGGACGCCGGGGGAGGCGTGGGAGGTCGTCCGCGTCGCGGTCCCGGCCGACCTGGCCCGCTACGTCGTGGAGAAGGGCTCCATCACGGTCGACGGGACCTCGCTCACGGTCTCGGCCGTCAGCGAGCCCGCCGCGGCCGAGCACTGGTTCGAGGTCTCCCTCATCCCCGCCACCCTCGAGCTCACCGTGCTGGGCACCAAGCCCGTCGGTGCCACGGTCAACCTCGAGGTCGACGTGCTCGCCAAGTACGTCGAGCGGCTGCGGGCGTTCGAGCCCACCGTCTCGGGAGCGCAGGCGTGACCGTGACCACGGACGTGAACGTCGAACGGGCGCTGGACGCCCTGCGCGCCGGCCGCCCGGTCCTCGTCACCGACGACGCCGACCGCGAGAACGAGGGGGACGCCGTCCTCGCCGCCGAGCTCGCGACGCCGGAGTGGATCGGCTGGACGGTCCGGCACAGCTCGGGGATGCTCTGCGCGCCCATGACCGCCGAGCGAGCCGCCGCCCTGGCGCTGCCGCCCATGGTCGAGCGCAACGAGGACTCCCTGCGCACCGACTACACCGTCAGCTGCGACGCCGCCGCGGGGGTGACGACCGGCATCTCCGCCGCCGACCGCGCCCGCACGGCCCGGGTGCTGGCCGACCCCGCGACGACGGTCGAAGACCTCGTCCGCCCCGGGCACGTCTTCCCGTTGCGGGCCCGGCCCGGGGGCGTCCTGGAACGCCCCGGCCACACCGAGGCGGCGGTCGACCTCTGCCGGCTCGCCGGGCTCACCCCGGTCGGGATCATCGCCGAGCTCGTGGAGGACGACGGGTCGATGTCACGCTGGGACCAGATCGTCGCCCTCGGTGAGCGGTTCGACCTGCCGGTGCTGACGATCGCGGAGCTGCGGGCACACCTGTCCGGCGGTGCACAGGAAGACGGAGGGACGACGGCATGAGCGGGGACGGAAGCCCGGAGATCACGGTCGACGGCAGCGGGCTGCGGGTCGCGGTGGTCGCGGCGCGCTGGCACCACGAGGTCATGGACGGGCTGCTGGAGGGGGCCCGCCGGGCGCTCGCCGCCTCGGGCGTCACCGACGTGGTCGAGGTGCGCGTCCCGGGGGCCTTCGAGCTGCCCGTGGCGGCCGCGCGGCTGGCCCGGCAGGGCTTCGACGCGGTGGTCACCCTCGGTGTCGTGATCCGCGGGGGCACACCGCACTTCGAGTACGTGTGCGACGCCGCGACGCAGGGCCTGACCCAGGTCGCGGTGACGACCGGCGTGCCCATCGGCTTCGGCGTCCTCACCGTCGACAACGAGGCCCAGGCGCTGCACCGCGCCGGGCTGCGCGGGTCGCGGGAGGACAAGGGCGCCGAGGCCGTCCTCGCGGCGCTCGAGACGGTCGTCGCCCTGCGTGACGTGGCGCCCCCGTCGGGGGTCTGAGAGGGGGCCCGGGTGGTCGGGCGGGCGCGCCCGACCACCTAGACTCTGGGCCCGTGAAGAGCTTCGACGCCCTGTTCGCCGAACTGAGCGACAAGGCGCTGACCCGGCCCGAGGGCTCGGGGACGGTGCGGGAACTGGACGCGGGCGTCCACGCCATCGGCAAGAAGGTCGTCGAGGAGGCGGCCGAGGTGTGGATGGCCGCGGAGCACGAGGGCGGGGAACGGACCGCCGAGGAGATCTCGCAGCTGCTGTACCACCTGCAGGTGCTGATGATCGCCCGCGGCCTGACCCTCGACGACGTGTACGCCCACCTCTAGGAGCTCACCCGTGTTGCGCATCGCCGTCCCCAACAAGGGGTCCCTGTCCGAGGCCGCGTCCGCCATGCTGCGCGAGGCCGGCTACAACCAGCGGCGCGAGGCCAAGGAACTCATCCTCGACGACCCGGACAACTCGGCCCAGTTCGTCTTCCTGCGCCCGCGCGACATCGCGCTCTACGTGGGGTCCGGGACGCTGGACGCCGGCATCACCGGTCGCGACCTGTTGCTGGACTCCCGCGCCCCCGCCGACGAGGTCCTCCCGCTCGGCTTCGCGCGCAGCACGTTCCGCTTCGCCGGGCGTCCCGGGGTGGCGTCGGGGGTCCGCGACCTCGAGGGCCGCCGCATCGCGACGAGCTACTCGGGTCTGCTGGCCAAGCACCTCGCCGAGCACGGCGTCACCGCCGACATCGTCCACCTCGACGGCGCGGTCGAGACCGCGGTGGCGCTCGGCATCGCCGACGTGATCGCCGACGTGGTCGAGACGGGCACGACGCTGCGCGCCGCCGGCCTGGAGATCTTCGGCGAGCCGATCATGCGTTCGGAGGCGACGCTCGTGCGCCGCGCCGGCGCCCCGGCCGACCCTGCCGTCGACGTCCTCGTCCGCCGCCTGCAGGGCGTCCTCGTGGCCCGCCAGTACGTCATGGTCGACTACGACTGCCCGCAGGCGATCGTGGAACGGGCCTGCGCCATCACCCCCGGCCTGCAGTCGCCGACCGTCTCGCCGCTGGCCAGCCCCGACTGGGTCGCCGTGCGCGCCATGGTGAAGAGCTCGGAGACCAACCGCGTGATGGACGAGCTGTACGAGCTCGGGGCGCGGGCGATCCTCGTCACGAGCATCCACGCGTGCCGCCTGTGACGTCCGCGGCCCCGACGGACCGGTCCTTCCGGCCGCGTCGCGCCCGCGTGGTCGGCCTCGCCTTCGCCGTCGGCATCGCGGTCGTCATGGTGGGCATGTCCATCGGGCTGTCCCTGGCGCCGGAGTCGGGCTGGACGGGGCAGGACACCGTCTCGGCCCTCGTGTTCGGCGCGATCGTCTCGGCCGGACTCGTCCGGCTCGTCACCGTCAACGCGCGGGTGACCGAGCGCGCGCTCGTCGTGCGCAACGTGGTCTTCACCCGCGAGGTCGAGTGGGGCGAGGTCGTCGCCGTCCGCTTCGGCGGCGCCGACCCGTGGCTGACCCTCGACCTCGACGACGGCGAGAACCTCGCCGTGATGGGGATCCAGCGCGCCGACGGCGAGTACGCCAAGGCCGAGGCGCTGCGCCTGGCGCGGCTCGTGGAGGACCGCGCCCCCCGGGCCTAGGAGGCGTCGGTGGCGAGCCGGAGGTCAGGGTCCAGCGGTCGCCGCGCGAACAAGTCCGCCTCCTGCGCCGCCCAACGTTCCCAGTGCGGCTCGTACGTCGCGCCGTCGCGCGCCAGTGCACGGTCGCGGCGGACGCCCCTCGCGGCCGTCAGCTCGACGAGCAGGTCGACCGGGGCCGCGCAGCCCGCACCCACGCCCTCGGCGACGAGCACACCGGACGTGGGCAGCGGCACCGCGCGCGTGTAGGCACCCTGCGCCCAGTCCCACACGGGCTGCTGCACGGGGTGACCGGTGCGCAGCTCCGTCAACAGGTCCCGCAGCAGGTCCACGGCCGCGGCCAGCCCGTCCCAGCCCGGGTAGAGGTCGTCCATGTGCAGGACGGCGGCACCCGTCCGGTGCGCCAGGACGGCGGCCAGGTCGGTCTTGCCGGCGCCCGAGCGCCCGTCCACGGCCAGGACCAGCGGACCCGCGGGCGGGGCCGGGACCTGCTGCAGCCGCGCCAGGACCCGGTCCGCGAGCGCCTGCAGCGCAGGGGGAGGGGACCCGGTCAGAACCAGGTGGGGCACCACGGCTGCTCCGGGGTGGCCATGAGCGTCGCGAGGGCGTGGGCGGCCGCCGGGGTCGCCTGGATGCGGCCCGCCCGCTGCAGCGCCACGGCGGACGTCCCGCCGAGCAGCAGCGACCCCAGTTCGGCGACGGGCAGGACGACGTCGGGTTCGGCGTCGGTGGTCGTCACCTCCGGGCACACCCAGCCGTCGGCGCCGCAGCGCTGGGCCGCCACGTGCAGGCGCACGGTCGCCCCGGCCAGGCCCAGGGGGTCCTCCACGCGCAGGACGAGCGTGCCGCAGCCGAGGTAGCGGCGGGCCGCCAGCGCGCCGGGGACGTCCAGGACGCGCAGCCACACGAAGTCGTCGACGGGCCCGGTCTGGACCGCTCGCGGGTCCAGGAGCAGGTGCGGCAGCAGCTCGTCGACGGGCCGGTCCGCGGCGCGGGTGACGCGGACGAGGTCGATCGAGGCGAGGAACTCCCACAGCGCCCGGTAGGCCGACGGCGTCGTCGCGGTGAGGTCGCGCAGGTGGACCGTCCCGTTGGGGACGCGGCCCACGGACTCGTCGGTGACGTCGTAGGCCGCGTACCCGTCCGGGATCCCGTCGTCGTCACGGTGCAGGACGACGTGCCCGCGGGTCCCCAGCCAGCGGCCCTCACCCCGTCGGCCCGCCGCCTCCCACCACGCCGCGTCGCGCAGCAGCCCGCCGGGCCGCTGCCGCCGGGCGGCGTCGTGGACTGCGGCCAGCTCCTCGGTGCGACCGGCGGGCACGAACTCCAGCGAGCCGGTCGCGGCGGGGGCGTCGGGGCGGAACGCGACCCGCGCGTGGTCGACGACGAGGCTCGTCGCGCGCGTCGCGGCGCCGAACCCGAAGCGGCCGTAGATGGGTGCCTCCGCGGCGATGAGCACCGCCAGCGCGTGCCCCGCGGCGCGGGCACGCTCGAGGTCGGCCGTCAGCATGCGGGACAGCAGCCCCCGGCGCCGGTGCGTGGGCAGGACGGTCGCGGTCGAGACGGCGTCGACGTCGACGGGCCCGGCGCCCGGGACCGTGAGCTCGGAGTCGAACGTGCGCAGGGTCGCCACGACCCGGTCCTCGCCGGCGACGGTGTCGTGCACCGCCGTGAGCCGGTGCCCGCGCACCTCGCGCAGCCGGTCGTCGAGGGACTCCTCGGTGGGGGCGGCCTCCAGGAAGGAGGTGCGGCTCGGGACGGCCCAGGCGCGCAGCGCCTCCCGGTCGTCCGGGTCCACCTGCGTCAGGCGGAACTCGGGACGGGTCGGGAGTCCGGTGTGCTGCACGGCTGCGACGGTACCGTTCCCCCCGTGAGCGTCGCCGTCCGTGTCATCCCCTGCCTCGACGTGGACGCCGGCCGCGTCGTCAAGGGCGTCAACTTCGCCGACCTGCGCGACGCCGGCGACCCGGTCGAGCTGGCCCGCCGCTACGACGACCAGGGCGCCGACGAGCTGACGTTCCTCGACGTGACCGCCTCCTCGGGGTCGCGGGAGACGACGTACGACGTGGTCCGCCGCACCGCCGAGCAGGTCTTCATCCCCCTCACCGTGGGCGGCGGGGTCCGGGCGGTCGCCGACGTGGAGAAGCTGCTGCGCGCCGGTGCCGACAAGGTCGGCGTCAACACCGCAGCCATCGCCCGGCCAGAGCTCATCACCGAGATCGCCGAGCGGTTCGGCGCTCAGGTGCTCGTCCTGTCCGTCGACGCCCGCCGCACGCTGCCGGGGGAGCCGACGACCGCGTCCGGCTACGAGGTCACCACCCACGGCGGCCGCCGCGGCACGGGTCTGGACGTCGTCGAGTGGGCCGCCCGCGCCGCCGAGCTCGGCGCGGGGGAGATCCTGCTGAACTCGATGGACGCCGACGGCACCAAGCAGGGCTTCGACCTCGAGATGCTCACCGCGGTCCGGTCCCGCGTCACCGTCCCGCTCGTGGCCAGCGGCGGGGCCGGTGCGGTCGAGCACTTCCCGCCCGCCGTCGCCGCGGGCGCTGACGCCGTCCTGGCCGCCAGCGTCTTCCACTTCGGCCAGCTGACGGTCGGCGAGGTCAAGGACGCCTTGAGGGAGGGCGGCGCCCCCGTCCGCTGACTACTCGCCCACCGCGCCCGGGTACGTCCCGCGGAACCGGGCCACGGCCTCGGGGGTGCCCTCCAGGTGCACGAGGGCCCGGGTGCGCCGGCCGAAGGCGTGCAGCAGGAGCTCGGCGGCCGGGCCGGTGACCGCGACCGATTCCGCGCCGGGCCGCACCACCGCACGCGGCCCCTCCGGCGTCACCAGCACGACGCCGACGGGGGAGCGGCGGTAGGCGACGCGGCCCGTGACCCGCACGATCCGCCACAGAGCGTCCTCCTGGCCCCGGGGCAGCTCGCGGGGGTTCCACCCCGGCTGCGCGCGCAGGACGTCCTCGTGGTGCACGAAGTACTCCGCGCTGTTGACCAGGCCGTCGAGGGCCCGCACGCGCAGCGGACCGTGGGGGCCGTTGCGCACGCGCTCGACGAGGGCGTCGAACGGCTGCGACGCCAGCTCGGAGACGACCTTGTCGCGGTGCGACCGCAACGGCGGAAGAGCCTCGCCGAGGGCCACGTCCGGCCGGTTGTCGCGCACGGCCAGGTGCACCAGCAGGTCCCGGACGTCCCAGCCGGCGCACAGCGTCGGCGCGTCCGGACCGACGCGCAACGCGCTGTCGCACAACCCGTCCCGTTCGCGTCGCGCGTCGCCGGGATTCCTGGAGGGGAGGACCATGGCGCCGATCGTGCCACCCGGGCCGTCCCGTGCGCCCCGCGGCCGGTGAGACCATGGGGCGCGTGTCGTCCCTCGAGCTCGATCCCCGCACCGCCGCACGCCTGAAGCGGGACGCCGCCGGCCTCGTCTGCGCCGTCGTCCAGCAGCACGACACCCGCGAGGTGCTCATGGTCGCCTGGATGGACGACGACGCCCTGGCCCAGACCCTCGCCACCGGCCGCGCCACCTACTTCTCGCGCAGCCGCGGGCAGCTGTGGCGCAAGGGCGACACCTCCGGGCACGTCCAGTGGGTGCGCAAGATCTCCCTGGACTGCGACGGCGACGCGCTCCTGCTCGAGGTGGACCAGGTCGGCGCGGCCTGCCACACCGGCGACCGGACGTGCTTCGACGCCACGACCCTCCCGCTCACCGCCCCGAGCGCGTGAGCGCGCCCGCTCCCGGGGCCGCGCGCCGGTCGCGCCGCGGACCCCTGCTGCTGCTCGCCGCCCTCGGCGCAGTCGTCGCCCTCGGGGCCGGCGCGCCGACCTGGGTCAGCGGCCGCGCCGCCACCGCGACCGGGACCGCGGCCGTCCTCGCCTCCGGCCGCGACGCCGCCCCCGTCGCCACCGCCCTCGCCCTCGTCAGCCTCGCCGCCGTCGTCGCCTCCACCCTGGGCCGCCGGGCCGCGCGTCTCGTCGCCGCCCTCGTCCTCGTCGCCGGGGGCGCCGGTGTCCTCGCCGCCAGCACAGGACCCCTGCGCGAACCGGCCACGGCGCTCGCCGCCCCGGCCCGCGCGGCCAGCGGGACGACGGAAGCGCGCGTGGAGGGGGCGGTCGACGTCGCGCCGTGGCCGGTGGTGTCCGCGGTCGGCGGTGGCCTGGTCGCTCTCGCCGGGGTCGGGCTCGTCGTCGGGGCACGCCGTCGCGACGCCCCGCGAGCCGCGGGTCGCTACGACCGAGACGCCCGCTCCGGGGCCGGTGCGGCCGTCCCGACGCGGGACGACCCGGCGGCCGCGTGGGACGCGCTGTCGCACGGCGACGACCCCACCCGCTGACCCACCCGCTCACCCGTCCCGGCGCGCACCTCCGCGAGTCGGTACGGTGTCCGTAGTACCCGAGCGCGCTCGTCGCGCGCCGACGACCCGCCCCGAGGAGTCCCCGTGAGCACCGAGAGCAACCACCAGTCCCACGGGCACCACAGCACCAGCGCCGCCGCCCCGGCCACCGACATCGTCGACGAGCACGGCCACGGCCACAGCGTCGCCGCCTGGGCCGGCGTCGCGGTGTGCCTGGTCGGGTTCCTCATCCTCTCCCTGGCCATCGTCTTCCCGAGCCTGACCTGGGGGATCATCGGCGGTGTCGTCATCCTCGCCTCGCTCGTCGTGGCCGGCGGGCTGGCCAAGGCCGGCTACGGCGTCAAGGGCCCGGACGGCAAGCCCGTCGGCCTGGGCCGCCCCAAGCGCTGACGTCGCCCTCGGGCCCGCCCACCGGACCGGCGCGTCCGACCCCGGCGATACCCTCGTGGCGTGACAGTCCTCGACGACATCCTGGCCGGCGTCCGTGAGGACCTGGCGGCGCGCAAGGCGCTCACCTCGCTGGACGAGCTGAAGGAGCGCGCGCACCGCCAGGTGCCCGCCAAGGACGCGCACTCCCTCCTCAAGCCACGCGACGCGGAGCAGCGCGGCGTCAAGGTCATCGCGGAGGTCAAGCGCAAGAGCCCTTCCAAGGGCGCGCTGGCGACCATCCCGGACCCGGCCGAGCTCGCGACGCAGTACCAGGCCGGCGGGGCCAGCGTCATCAGCGTCCTCACGGAGCAGCGCCGGTTCGGCGGCAGCCTGGACGACCTGCGGGCCGTCCGCTGCGCCGTCGACGTCCCGGTGCTGCGCAAGGACTTCGTCGTCGAGTCGTACCAGTTGTGGGAGGCCCGCGCCTGGGGGGCCGACGTCGTGCTCCTCATCGTCGCCGCTCTCGAGCAGGAGGCCCTCGTGTCGCTCATCGAACGCACGCACTCCCTGGGCATGACCGCCCTGGTGGAGGTGCACACCGCCGAGGAGGTCGCGCGGGCCCTCGACGCCGACGCGCGCGTCGTCGGGGTGAACAACCGCAACCTCAAGACCCTAGAGGTCGACAACCGCACGTTCGCCGACCTCGCGCCGCTCATCCCGGACACCAAGGTCAAGGTCGCCGAGTCGGGCGTCTCCGGTCCGCGCGACGTCGTCGAGTTCGCCCGTGCGGGCGCCGACGCCGTCCTGGTGGGGGAGACGCTCGTCAAGGGCGACGACCCGCGCCGCGCGGTCGCCGACCTCGTCGCCGCCGGTGCGCACCCGGCCGTGCAGGCGGTGCGCCCGTGACCACCTCCGAAACGCCCCTGACCACGTCCGGCCGGTCCTTCAGCGGCGAGCGCGGGCCCTACTTCGGCGCCTTCGGCGGCCGCTTCGTGCCCGAGGCCCTCGTGGCGGCTCTCGACGAGATCGACGCCGCGCACACGGCGGCGATGGCAGACCCCGGCTTCCTCGCCGAGCTCGCCGAGCTGCACCGCACCTACTCCGGTCGGCCGAGCATCCTCACCGAGGTGCCCCGCTTCGCCGCCCACGCCGGCGGTGCGCGGGTCATCCTCAAGCGCGAGGACCTCAACCACACGGGTTCGCACAAGATCAACAACGTGCTCGGGCAGGCGCTGCTGACCAAGCGCATGGGCAAGCAGCGCATCATCGCCGAGACGGGCGCCGGACAGCACGGCGTCGCGACGGCGACGGCGGCCGCCCTCATGGGTCTGGAGTGCGTCGTCTACATGGGCGAGGAGGACACCCGCCGCCAGGCGCTCAACGTCGCCCGGATGCGCCTGCTGGGCGCGACGGTCGTCCCCGTGACCGCCGGCAGCCGGACCCTCAAGGACGCCGTCAACGAGGCGTTCCGC
The DNA here is from genome assembly GCF_042473625.1 of Kineococcus sp. DHX-1. Classification (GTDB taxonomy): domain Bacteria; phylum Actinomycetota; class Actinomycetes; order Actinomycetales; family Kineococcaceae; genus Kineococcus. The sequence continues at coordinate 1,934,487 of NZ_CP170445.1, forward strand.
GACTGGGTGTCCTCCGTGGACACGACGCACTACGCGTTCGGCACGGTCGCCGGCCCGCACCCCTTCCCGGTGCTCGTCCGCGACTTCCAGCGCATCGTCGGCGTGGAGGCCCGCCAGCAGGTCCTCGACCTGACGGGCCGCCTGCCCGACGCGGTCGCGGCCTGCGTCGGCGGCGGGTCCAACGCCATCGGCATCTTCCACGCGTTCCTCGACGACCCTGACGTCGCCCTGCACGGCTACGAGGCCGGCGGGGACGGCGTCGAGACCGGCCGCCACGCGGCCCCGATCTCGGCCGGGGCGGCCGGCGTCTTCCAGGGCGCCCGGCAGTTCGTCATGCAGGACGAGGACGGCCAGACGGTCGAGTCGCACTCGATCTCCGCCGGGCTCGACTACCCCGGCGTCGGGCCGGAGCACTCGTGGCTGGCCGCCAGCGGTCGCGCGCAGTACCACCCCGTCACCGACGCGCAGGCGATGGACGCCTTCCGGCTCCTGTGCCGCACCGAGGGGATCATCCCCGCCATCGAGAGCGCCCACGCGCTCGCCGGTGCGCTGGACCTCGGCAAGGAGCTCGGCTCCGGCGCCACCGTCCTCGTCAGCCTGTCCGGGCGCGGGGACAAGGACGTGGACACGGCGGCCCGCTGGTTCGGGCTCGTCAGCGACGCCGACCTCGTCGCCTCGGAGGTCGAACGGGTCGCCGACGCGCCCCAGGACACCGAAGGGTCCGGCTGGTGAGCACCGAACTGCAGGACGTCCCCGCACCGACCGGGACGCACACCGCGGCCGCCGCCGTCGACCGGGCCAAGGCCGAGGGGCGCGCAGCGCTCGTGGCCTACCTCCCCGTCGGCTACCCCGACGTGGACGGGTCCATCGAGGCGGCCAAGGCCGCCGTCGCCGGTGGCGCCGACATCGTCGAGCTCGGCCTGCCCTACTCCGACCCGACGATGGACGGGGCGACCATCCAGCGGGCCGCCGAGGTCTGCCTGGCCAACCGCACCCGCCCCGCGGACGTCCTGCGCGCCGTCGAGGCCGTGGCCGCCACGGGGGCGGCGACGCTCGTCATGACGTACTGGCCGCCGGTCGACCGCTACGGCGTGGACCGGTGGGCCACCGACCTCGCCAACGCCGGGGGCGCCGGGCTCATCACGCCGGACCTCATCCCCGACGAGGCGGCCGGCTGGCTGCAGGCGAGCGAGGAGCACGACCTCGAGCGCGTGTTCCTCGTCGCGCCCAGCTCGACCGACGCCCGCCTGGAGAAGACCGTCCGCGCCAGCCGCGGGTTCGTCTACGCGGCGTCGTTGATGGGAGTCACAGGCACGCGTGCGACCGTGGGCGCGGGTGCGTCCGAGCTCGTCCGGCGCACCCGGGCAGCCGGCGCCGAGCGCGTCTGCGTGGGGCTGGGCGTGTCCACCCCCGCGCAGGCCACCGAGGTCGCCGGGTACGCCGACGGCGTCATCGTCGGATCCGCGTTCGTCCAGCGCCTGCTGGACGCGGACTCGGCCGCCGCCGGCGCGCGCGCCGTCGGGCAGCTGGCCGAGGAGCTGGCGGCCGGCGTCCGCACCCGTCCCTGACGAGCATCCCCGCGGAGGAGAACGAGCGTTGAGCAGCAAGAAGACCGGCGGTCACCCGGCGCGAGCCGGCCAGGCGGAGGACGCGCGCGAGGCGCGGCGGGCGAAGGCCGCCGCGCTGCGGCAGCGCGAGCTCGCCCGTGAGCGCAGCCGTCGGGTGCTGCTCATCAGCATCGCCGTCGTCGTGGTGCTCGCGCTCGTCGCCGTCGTCGTCGTGGTCATCGACCGCTCGCGCAAGGACGACGTCGCGCTCGCGGCGCAGGCTGTCCCGCCGAACGCCTCGGGCAAGGCCGAGGGCATCGTCCTGCCGGGTACGCCGGCGGCCGGTGCCCCGACGCTCGACGTCTGGCTGGACTACCAGTGCCCCTACTGCAAGGAGTTCGAGACGGCCGCCGGGGACTCGGTGGTGCAGCTCGCCGCGGACGGCAAGGCCAGGGTCGTCGTCCACACGCTGACGTTCCTCGACGGCAAGCTCGGCAACGACGCGTCCCAGCGGGCGGCCGAAGGCGCGGCCGCCGCCGACGCGCAGGGCCGCTTCGCCGAGTACAACAAGGTCGTCTTCGCCAACCAGCCCTCGCAGGAGGGCACCGGCTACACCGACGCCCAGCTGCGGGACTTCGCTCAGCAGGCGGGCGTTCCCGACCTCGCGAAGTGGCAGAGCGCCCTCGAGGGCCACGCCTACCGGGACTACGTCGAGTCGGTCGCCGACTCGATGGACGCCAACGGCGTCAGCGGAACCCCGACCGTGACCGTGACGCCGGCCGGAGGGCAGAAGAAGGAGATCCCGACGCAGGACCTCCTCGGCTCCGACCCGGTCACCGCAGTGGCTCAGGCCGTCGCGGCCGCGACGACGTCGTGACCGCAGCCGTCGCGGCCTCCGTCGCCGCCGCCATCCCGAGCCCGACGGTCGCCGTCTGGCACCTCGGGCCGGTCCCGGTCCGGGCGTACGCGCTGTGCATCGTCCTCGGCATCGTGCTCGGCGTCGTCATCGCCGAGCGCCGCTGGCGGGCCAAGGGCGGCCGCGAGGACTTCATCCTCGACGTCGCCGTCTGGGCAGTGCCGCTCGGCGTCGTCGGTGCCCGGCTGTACCACGTCGTCACCTCGCCCCAGGCGTACTTCGGCGAGGGCGGCGACCCCGTCCGGGCCCTGTACGTCTGGGAGGGCGGCCTCGGGATCTGGGGCGCCATCGCCGGCGGCGCGCTCGGGGCGTGGATCGCCTGCCGCCGCGGCGGCTACCGCTTCCTGCCGCTCGCCGACGCCATGGCGCCGGGACTCCTCGTCGCCCAGGCCGCGGGCCGCTGGGGCAACTGGTTCAACAACGAGCTCTACGGCCGGGCGACCGACGTCCCCTGGGCGCTCACCGTGCACCGCTGGGACGAGTCGACGGGCCGCGCGGTCCTCGACGCGCAGGGCAACCCGGAGGTGCTCGGCACCTTCCACCCGACGTTCCTCTACGAGTCGCTGTGGTGCCTGCTCGTCGCGGCCGTCATCGTCCTCGCCGACCGCCGCTGGTCGCTGCGCCACGGCCAGGCCTTCTTCGCCTACGTCGCGCTGTACTGCCTGGGCCGGTCGGTGTTCGAGGCGCTGCGCATCGACGACGCCAACCACTTCCTCGGCCTGCGCGTCAACCAGTGGGTCGCGGGCGTCGTCTTCCTCATCGCACTCACAGCCTTCGTCCGCTCACGCAGAGTTCATGGTGGTCGGGCCGAGGCGCTGGAGCGGGTAGATTCCTCGCAGTCGACGCCGGCCACCAGCCCGGACGACGACGCCGCGAACCAGCCCGGTGGGCCCACCGTCACCGCCCGAGCTGATCGCCCCTCACCGGACCGCGACACGCGGCCGGACGCGCGGGAGTCGTGACCGAACCTCGACCCCGGTGTGATGGTCCAGTGCACGTGAGCACGGCACCACGCGCGTTACAGTGAGGTGAACGTGGGCCAGCGCCGCCCCCCGTTCGTGGTGCGCGCCCCCCAGGCGCGAGCCTCATCTCGAAGAGACTGACCCGGCTCCCCGAGATCCGCCCGCCCGGGCGACCCTCGAGGAGACCCGTCGAGAGACCCCCTGTCCACCGAGGTCCTGGACCTCTCTCTTCAGGACGGTGCACTGCATGTCGCCTCACACGTCCACCCACACGGCGTCGCACCTCGGCCAGCAGGTCCGCCCGCTGCCCTTCACGAGCTTCCCGGACAACGCCGGGCTGTACGACCGCGCGAACGAGAAGGACGCCTGCGGCGTGGCCTTCGTCGCCACCATGCGCGGTGAACCCGGTCACGACATCGTCGAGCACGCGCTGACGGCCCTGCGCAACCTCGACCACCGCGGAGCCGTCGGCGCCGAGGCCAACACCGGTGACGGTGCGGGCATCCTCACCCAGGTCCCCGACGAGTTCCTGCGCGCCGTCATGGCCGAGCAGGGTGTCGAGCTGCCCGCCAAGGGCGCCTACGCCGTCGGCAACGCCTTCCTGCCCGTCGACGAGGCCGAGCGCGCCGAGGCCGTCGCCCGCATCGAGGAGATCGCCGAGGCCGAGGGTCTCGACGTCCTCGGCTGGCGCGACGTGCCCGTGACCGCGGACCTCGTCGGCCAGCAGGCCCGCGCCTGCATGCCGTTCTTCGCCCAGCTCTTCGTCGCCACCCGCACCGACGGCCTGCGTCCGCTGGAGACCGGCGTCGACCTGGACCGCCGGGTGTACGCCCTGCGCAAGCTCGCCGAGCGCGACCTGGGCGTCTACTTCCCGTCGCTGTCGGCGCGGACGATGGTCTACAAGGGCATGCTCACCACCGGGCAGCTCGAGCCGTTCTTCCCGGACCTGTCCGACCGCCGCTACACGTCCGAGCTCGGCTTGGTCCACTCGCGCTTCTCGACGAACACGTTCCCGAGCTGGCCGCTGGCCCACCCGTTCCGGACGATCGCCCACAACGGCGAGATCAACACGGTCAAGGGCAACCGCAACTGGACCGCGGCGCGCGAGTCGACGATGAGCACCCCGCTCATCCCCGGCGACGTGCAGCGCCTGGGCCCGATCTGCGCCACCGAGGGCTCGGACTCGGCCTCGTTCGACGAGGTCCTCGAGCTCCTGCACCTCGCCGGCCGCTCGCTGCCGCACGCGGTGCTGATGATGATCCCGGAGGCCTGGGAGAACAACACGGAGATGGACCCGGCCCGCCGGGCCTTCTACGAGTTCCACTCCATGTTCTCCGAGCCGTGGGACGGTCCGGCCAACCTGACGTTCACCGACGGCACCGTCATCGGTGGCGTCCTGGACCGCAACGGCCTGCGTCCCTCGCGCTACTGGGTCACCGACGACGGCCTCGTCGTGCTCGCCTCGGAGACCGGTGTCCTGGAGCTGGACCCGTCCTCGATCGTGGCCCGCGGCCGCGTTGCGCCCGGCAAGATGTTCCTCGTCGACACGGCCAAGGGCCGCATCGTCGACGACGAGGAGGTCAAGGCCGAGCTCGCCGCCGCCCAGCCGTACGCGGAGTGGCTCAAGAACGTCGTCCGCCTGCCCGACCTGCCGCCGCGCGAGCACATCGTGCACAGCCACGCCTCGGTCACCCGTCGCCAGCAGACCTTCGGCTACACCGAGGAGGAGCTGCGGCTCATCCTCGCGCCGATGGCCCGCGCCGGCGCCGAGCCGATCGGCTCCATGGGGTCGGACACGCCGCTGGCCGTGCTCAGCACGCGCCCGCGGATGCTCTTCGACTACTTCACCCAGCTCTTCGCGCAGGTGACGAACCCGCCGCTGGACGCGATCCGCGAGGAGCTCGTCACCTCGCTCATCACCACCACGGGTCCGCAGCAGAACGCGCTGTCGGAGTCGGCGGCGCACTGCCACCAGCTCGTCATGCCCTTCCCGGTCATCGACAACGACGAGCTCGCCAAGATCGTCCACATCGACCGCGACCGCCGGAACCCGGGCCGCACGACGCTCGTCGTCAAGGGCCTGTACCGCGTCGCGGGCGGGGGAGCCGAGCTGGCCCGCCGGATCGAGGAGATCCGCGCGGAGGTCTCGCGTGCCATCGCCGACGGTGCCGTCTTCGTCGTGCTCTCCGACCGCGACTCCAACGCCGAGTACGCGCCGATCCCGTCGCTGCTCCTGACCTCGGCCGTCCACCACCACCTGGTGCGCCAGAAGCTGCGCACCCAGGTCGGCCTGGTCGTCGAGGCCGGCGACGTGCGCGAGGTGCACCACGTCGCGCTGCTCATCGGCTACGGCGCGGCGGCGATCAACCCGTACCTGGCGATGGAGACGGTCGAGGACCTCGTCCGCCACCAGGTCATCACGACGGTCGACGCGCAGACCGCGGTGAAGAACCTCATCAAGGCGCTCGGCAAGGGCGTCCTGAAGGTCATGTCCAAGATGGGCATCTCGACCGTCGCGTCCTACCGCGGTGCGCAGGTCTTCGAGGCCCTCGGCCTGTCGCAGACCCTCGTCGACGAGTACTTCACCGCCACGACCTCCCGCCTCGGCGGCGTCGGGCTCGACGTCCTCGCCGAGGAGGTCGCCCAGCGCCACCGCCTCGCCTACCCCGTCGAGGGGCAGGAGCGCGCCCACCGAACGCTCGAGACGGGCGGGGAGTACCAGTGGCGCCGCGAGGGCGAGCCGCACCTGTTCGACCCCGAGACGGTCTTCCAGCTGCAGCACTCCACGCGTTCGCGCAACGAGGCCCTCTTCCGCAAGTACACGTCGCGGGTGGACGAACAGTCCGAGCGCCTCATGACGCTGCGCGGTCTGCTGCAGCTGAAGAAGGGCACCCGCGAGCCGGTCGACGTCGACGAGGTCGAACCCGTCAGCGAGATCGTCAAGCGGTTCTCCACCGGCGCGATGAGCTACGGCTCCATCTCGCAGGAGGCGCACGAGGTCCTCGCGATCGCGATGAACCGCCTCGGCGGCCGTTCGAACTCCGGGGAGGGCGGCGAGGACGTCGAGCGCCTCTACGACCCCGAGCGCACCTCGAAGGTCAAGCAGATCGCCTCGGGCCGCTTCGGCGTCACGAGCAACTACCTGACCTCGGCCACCGACCTGCAGATCAAGGTCGCCCAGGGCGCCAAGCCCGGTGAGGGCGGCCAGCTGCCGGGCCACAAGGTGTACCCGAACATCGCCAAGACGCGGCACTCCACGCCCGGTGTCGGCCTCATCTCGCCGCCGCCGCACCACGACATCTACTCGATCGAGGACATCGCCCAGCTCATCCACGACCTGAAGAACGCGAACCCGGCCGCCCGGGTCCACGTGAAGCTGGTCTCGGAGGTCGGGGTCGGCACGGTCGCGACGGGTGTGTCCAAGGCCAAGGCCGACGTCGTCCTCATCTCCGGGGCCGACGGCGGGACGGGCGCCGCGCCGCTGACGAGCCTGAAGCACGCCGGCGGTCCCTGGGAGCTCGGCCTGGCCGAGACCCAGCAGACCCTCGTCGTGAACGGGTTGCGCGACCGCATCACCGTGCAGGTCGACGGGCAGTTCAAGACGGGCCGCGACGTCGTCATCGCCGCGCTGCTCGGCGCGGAGGAGTTCGGCTTCGCCACCGCTCCGCTCGTCGTCTCGGGCTGCATCATGATGCGCGTCTGCCAGCTCGACACCTGCCCCGTCGGGGTCGCGACGCAGAACCCCGAGCTGCGTGCCCGGTTCACGGGCAAGGCCGAGTACGTCGTGAACTTCTTCGAGTTCGTGGCGCAGGAGGTCCGCGAGCTGCTGGCCTCCCTCGGCTTCCGCTCGGTCGAAGAGGCCGTCGGGCACGTCGAGGTCCTCGACACCCGCCGCGCCGTTGCGCACTGGAAGGCGTCCGGGCTGGACCTCGCGCCGGTCCTGCACGCCCCGAAGGGCCCGGAGGGCTCGACGCTGCACCGCTCCACGACGCAGGACCACGGGCTGGAGAAGGCCCTGGACCACGTGCTCATCGAGCGTGCGGCCGACGCCCTCGTCAGCGGCACCCCGGTGCAGATCGAGCTGCCGGTCCGCAACGTGAACCGGACGGTCGGCACGCTGCTCGGCCACGAGCTGACCAAGAAGTGGGGCGAGGAGGGCCTGCCCGACGGCACGGTCGACGTCACCCTCACCGGGTCCGCCGGTCAGTCGTTCGGCGCGTTCCTGCCCCGCGGCATCACCCTGCGGTTGTTCGGCGACGCCAACGACTACGTCGGCAAGGGCCTGTCCGGCGGCACCGTCGTCGTGCGGCCCGACACCGCGTCGGGTTCGCGCGACCGGGACATCGTGGCGGGCAACGTCATCGCCTACGGCGCGACGAGCGGGAAGCTGTTCCTGCGCGGTGAGGTGGGGGAGCGGTTCTGCGTCCGCAACTCCGGCGCCACCGCCGTCGTCGAGGGGGTGGGCGACCACGCGCTGGAGTACATGACCGGTGGTGAGGTCGTCGTCCTCGGCCGCGTCGGCCGCAACGTCGCCGCGGGCATGTCGGGCGGTTTCGCCCACGTGCTCGACCTCAAGGAGTCGCGTGTGAACCGCGACATGGTCGACGTCGTCCCGCTCGACGACGCCAACGCCGCGAAGGTCCACGACCTGCTCGTGGAGCACCGCGACCACACCGACTCCACCGTCGCCGCGAAGCTGCTCTCCGACTGGGGGGCTGCGCGGCAGCGCTTCTCGACGATCGTCCCGCGGGACTACGCCCGCGTGCTCGAGGTCCGGGCCAAGGCCGTCGCCGACGGGCTGGAACCGGACTCCGACGCCGTGCTCACCCGCATCATGGAGGCTTCGCATGGTTGACCCCCGGGGGTTCCTCAAGGTCCGTGAGCGGGAGCTCCCGCCGCGCCGACCCGTCCCGCTGCGCCTGATGGACTGGCGCGAGGTGTACGAGAAGCAGGACCAGCAGCAGTTGCAACGCCAGGCCGGTCGGTGCATGGACTGCGGCATCCCGTTCTGCCACAGCGCGTGTCCCCTGGGGAACCTCATCCCCGAGTGGAACGACCTCGTCAGCCGCGGGGACATGCACGCGGCGATCGAGCGCCTGCACGCGACGAACAACTTCCCGGAGTTCACCGGGAAGCTGTGTCCCGCGCCGTGCGAGTCTGCCTGCGTCCTCGGCATCAACCAGCCGCCGGTGACCATCAAGCAGGTCGAGGTGATGATCGCCGAGAACGCCGCCGAGGCCGGCTGGATCACCCCGCAGGTGCCCGAGCGCCTCACGGGCAAGACCGTCGCCGTCGTGGGCTCCGGCCCCGCCGGACTCGCGGCCGCCCAGCAGCTGACGCGCTCCGGGCACACCGTCGTCGTGTACGAGCGGGACGACGCCATCGGTGGGCTCATGCGGTACGGGATCCCCGAGTTCAAGATGGAGCGCTCGGTCCTCGACCGCCGCCTCGCGCAGATGGAGGCCGAGGGCACCCGCTTCCGCGCGGGCGTGGACATCGGCGTGGACATCACCGGCGAGCAGCTGCGCGAACGCTTCGACGCGGTCGTCGTCGCCACCGGCGCCACCCAGTGGCGCGAGGTGGAGCTGCCCGGCCGCGACCTCAGCGGGATCCACCAGGCGATGGAGTACCTGCCCCCGACGAACCGCGTCGCCGTGGGCCAGGAGCCCCCCGCGACCTACATCGACGCGAACGGCCTCGACGTCGTCGTCATCGGCGGCGGCGACACCGGGTCGGACTGCTACGGCACCGCGTTGCGCCAGGGCGCGAAGTCGGTCACCCAGCTCGACATCTACCCGATGGCGCCGGAGGACCGGGCCGAGCACGAGCCCTGGCCGACCATGCCCAAGGTGTTCTCGGTCTCCTCCTCCCACGAGGAGGGCGGTGAGCGGAAGTTCTCCGCCTCCACCCGGGCGTTCGTGGGCGAGGACGGGAAGGTCACGGGCCTGCGGCTCGTGGAGGTGACCAAGGTCGACGGCGTGTGGACCCCGGTGGAGGGCACCGAGCACGACCTGCCGGCTCAGCTCGTGCTGCTGGCCATCGGCTTCGCCGGCCCTGAGCACGGCGGCATCGTGGGGCAGCTCGGTCTCGAGGCCGACGCCCGCACGCGGTTCACCCGCACCCCGGGCTACGCGACGTCGACGCCGGGCGTCTACGTGGCCGGCGACGCCGGTCGCGGTCAGTCGCTCATCGTCTGGGCCATCGCCGAGGGGCGCGCGTGCGCGGCCGCCGTCGACGAGTTCCTCATGGGGGACACGGCGCTGCCGTCGCCCATCCGGGCCGACGCGGTGCCGCTGACCGCCTGAGGCGCGTCAGCACGCACGAGGGGGTGGGCACCGGCCGGTGCCCACCCCCTCGTGCGTCCGCCCGCCCGCCCTACCAGCGGGCGACCTCGTCGCGGTCGTACGTCCACACGGCCTCGTCCGACAGCACCGTGACGTCGGCGCCGTGCCCGGTCAGCCCGCGCGCCGACGCGGCGGCGGTCACGCGCCCCAGGGCGTGCCGGGCCGCGCCCTGGGCGTCCAGACCGTCCCCGTCGACGCTGATGACGACGTCGTGCTCCGGGGCGTCCCCGCCGGCCAGTGCGCGCTCCAGGCGCGGGTGCGCGGCGTGCAGGTCGGACAGCAGCCCGGCCAGCGCCTCCTGCGGCCAGTCGCCGACCTCGTGCAGCCGCACGTAGACGGCGTACTCGTGGTCGAGGGACTCCTGGGTCATGTCGTCGATCTCGCGCTCGAAGTCGAGGTCCTCCGCGGGGGGCCGGGCTCCGTCGCGCTGCGGTTCGTGCGTGCTCACGCGGACATGGTGGTGGGGGCGGCGGGGCCGCGCACCTCGGCACCACCCGTCCGCAGGGGTGTCGCGGGTGACGATCCGGTGTCCGTCCGGAGTTCGACGTGCCCCACGCGCCGATCACCACCGGTGGCGCAATAGGGTCGGGTCATGCGCAGAGCGAAGATCGTCTGCACCCTCGGGCCCGCCGTGGCCGGTCCCGAAGGGTTGCGGTCACTGGTGGACGCCGGGATGGACGTCGCCCGGATGAACTTGAGCCACGGCTCGCACGACGACCACCGGGCGAACTTCGAGGGGGTGCGCGCCGCCGCCGAGGCCACCGGGCGGTCCGTCGCCATCCTCGCCGACCTCCAGGGTCCGAAGATCCGCCTCGGGAAGTTCGCCGACGGCCCGCACGCCCTCGCGGTGGGGGACGTGTTCACCATCACCACCGAGGACGTCGTCGGCACGAAGGACGTCTCCTCCACGACGTACAAGGGCCTGACGGGCGACGTCGCGGTCGGCGACCGGATCCTCATCGACGACGGCAAGGTCGGCCTCGAGGTCACCGCCGTCGACGGTCCCCGCGTGGTCACGAAGGTGACCGTCCCCGGGCCCGTCAGCAACAACAAGGGCATCAACCTGCCCGGCGTGGCCGTGAGCGTCCCGGCGCTGTCCGAGAAGGACGTCGAGGACCTCCGCTTCGCCCTCCGCCTCGGCGTCGACATGGTGGCGCTGTCCTTCGTGCGCTCGGCGGCCGACGCGGACGACGTGCACAAGATCATGGACGAGGAGGGCGTCACCGTCCCCGTCATCGCCAAGGTCGAGAAGCCGCAGGCCGTCGAGAACCTCCGCGAGGTCGTCGCGGCCTTCGACGGGATCATGGTCGCCCGCGGTGACCTGGGCGTCGAGCTTCCGCTCGAGGAGGTGCCGCTCGTCCAGAAGCGCGCCATCGAGCTCGCCCGCCGCCAGGCCAAGCCCGTCATCGTGGCGACGCAGATGCTCGAGTCGATGATCACCGCGCCGCGGCCCACGCGCGCCGAGGCGTCCGACTGCGCCAACGCCGTGCTCGACGGGGCCGACGCCCTCATGCTCTCGGGCGAGACGAGCGTCGGGGCCTTCGCGTTCGAGGCGGTGCGCACCATGGCGCGCATCATCGAGAACACCGAGACCCACGGTGCGGACCGCATCGCGGCCCTCGGCACCGTCCCGCACACCAAGGGTGGCGCCATCACGCTGGCCGCCTCGGAGATCGGCAAGCAGCTCGACGCGAAGCTGCTCGTCACCTTCACCCAGTCCGGTGACTCCGCGCGCCGCCTCTCCCGGCTGCGGGCCGAGATCCCCCTGGTCGCCTTCACGGCCGAGGAGACGACGCGCCGCCGCCTGGCGCTGTCGTGGGGCGTGGACTCGCAGTACGCGGCGTTCATCTCCACCACGGACGAGATGGTCAAGGAGGTCGACCGCCGCCTGCAGGAGATGGGCCGCTGCGCCGTCGGCGACCTCGTCGTCATCGTGGCCGGTGCCCCGCCCGGGATCGTCGGCTCGACGAACGCCGTGCGCGTGCACCGCATCGGTGACGCGAGCGCCGGGGTCTCCAGCGCCTACGCCTGACCCCCTCGCCCGACCGGACACGACGAGAGCCCCGGAGCTGCTGCTCCGGGGCTCTCGTCGTGCGTGCCCTGGGTGGGATTCGAACCCACACTGGATCGAGTTTGAGTCGATTGCCTCTGCCGGTTGGGCTACCAGGGCGTGCGGATCACCCTACAAGGAGCGGGAGCCCCGCTCGCGCACGGCCTGCGAGGAACCAGGCGACGACACGGGCGACGACAGGGGGTAGTAGGCGCGGTGTGCGCCCGGACGCCCACCGACTAGGATGCCCGCGTGACGAACACTGCCGACACCCCCGCCTCCTCCTCCACGACCACACGTCGGGTGGTCGTCGCGGAGGACGAGGCCATCATCCGTCTCGACATCGTCGAGATGCTCACCGAGGCCGGCTACGACGTCGTGGGCCAGGCCGGGGACGGCGAGCAGGCCGTGGCCCTCGCCGAGGAGCACAAGCCCGACCTCGTCGTCATGGACATCAAGATGCCCGTCCTCGACGGCATCTCGGCGGCCGAGCGCATCGCCAAGGCGCGCATCGCGCCCGTCGTGCTCCTCACCGCGTTCTCCCAGGCCGAGCTCGTCGAGCGCGCCCGCGACGCCGGCGCCATGGCCTACGTCGTCAAGCCGTTCACGTCGGCCGACCTGCTGCCCGCCGTGGAGATCGCGGTCAGCCGCTACCAGCAGATCATGGCGCTCGAGGACGAGGTCGCCGACCTCGCCGACCGCTTCGAGACCCGCAAGCTCGTCGACCGCGCGAAGTCGAAGCTGCAGACGCAGTTCGGCATGAGCGAACCCGAGGCGTTCCGCTGGATCCAGAAGACCTCCATGGACAAGCGCCTGACGATGCGCGAGGTCGCGAACACCGTCATCAGCGCCGGCGACGACCGCGGCTGACCCGGTTCCGACCCGTTCGACGACGGCCCCGCACCTCGTGGTGCGGGGCCGTCGTCGTGTTCGTGTCCTCGCCCAGGGTGGTGAACCGGTCCATCTGCGCAGTTCCGCGGCACCCCGGTGGCCTAAATGTGTAACGACCCGATGAACTCGTGCACTGAATCCACCCGAATGCGTCGGGCGACCCCTAGTGTTCACCACGGCTCCACCGCTCCCGGGTGGTGCTGACGGGAACGCGCGTCGTGGCGCGTGCTCTCGTGCCCTCTCCTCCAGGAGGACAAGCCCAGTGCGCTCCATCGTCAAACTCGCGGCCCCCGCTGCGGCAGCCGCCCTCCTGCTGGCCGCGTGCGGCACCACCGGTGGGGACGACACCTCGTCGGGGTCGAGCGCCGGCTCGTCCGGCGGCAGCTGCCCGGACGGCATCAGCATCGGTTTCTTCGGCGCCCTCACCGGCCCGAACGCGAACCTCGGCGTGAACATCGACAACGGCGTGAAGCTGGCCGTCGACCAGCACAACAAGGAGTCGGGCGCCTGCCAGGTCAAGCTCACCCCCTACGACTCCCAGGGTGACCAGAACCAGGCCCAGGGGCTGGCCCAGCAGGTCGTCGGAGACTCCAAGGTCGTCGGCATCGTGGGCCCGGCCTTCTCCGGGGAGTCCAAGGTCGCTGACCCGATCTTCGCCGAGGCCGGCATCGTCGGCATCACGCCGTCGGCGACGAACCCGAACCTCGCCGAGAACGGCTGGAAGACGTTCTTCCGCGTCCTGGGCAACGACGCCACGCAGGGGCCGGCCGCCGCGAAGTTCATCACCGGCACGCTGAAGAAGCAGAAGGTCTACGTCGTCGACGACTCCTCCGAGTACGGCAAGGGCCTCGCGGACATCGTCCGCAAGGACCTCGGTGCGGCCGACGTCAAGGACAACACCATCCAGACCGGTCAGACCGACTTCTCGGCCGTCGTGGCCGACATCCGCGCCTCGGGCGCGGACGCGGTGTTCTTCGGCGGGTACTACGCGGAGGGTGGCCTGCTGCTCAAGCAAATGCGCGACGCGGGCCTGTCCAGCGACCAGGTCGCCTTCATCAGCGACGACGGGGCCAAGGACGACGGCCTCATCACGGCCGCCGGGGCGGACGCCGCCAACGGCGCCTACCTCACCTGCCCGTGCCTGCCGCCGGACAAGGCCGAGGGGTCCTTCGTCCAGGACTACACGACGGCGTACGGCACGGCCCCGGCGACGTACTCGGCCGAGGGCTACGACGCCGCGAAGATCCTGCTCGACGGGATCTCCGAGGGCAAGGTCACGCGCGAGGACCTGCTGTCCTACGTCAAGACCTACGACAAGCCCGGCGTGACGAAGCAGCTGAAGTTCGACGACAAGGGCGAGCCGAGCTCGGTCAGCGTCTGGGCCTACAAGGTCGACGGCGGCAAGATCGTGGCCGACCAGGAGATCAGCTCCTGACAGCCTGACGGCCCCACCCGCCTCGCGGCGGGTGGGGCCGTCCCACGTCCCGTCCCCGTCAGTTCACCTCACCCCGGGTGGTTCCCCTGTCCACGTTCCTCGACCTGACCTTCACGGGTCTGGTGGTCGGCGCGATCTACGCCTTGTTCGCGCTCGGCTACACGCTCGTCTACGGCGTCCTGCGCCTCATCAACTTCGCCCACTCGGAAGTCTTCATGTGGGGCAGCTTCGGCGCCGTCTGGATGATGACGCTGCTCGGCGCCCGGCAGGGCATGAGCATCCCCGTCGCGATCGGGTTCCTGCTGCTCGCGCTGGTCGCCGCGATGGCCGTCAGCGGCGGTGTCGCGCTCGTCGTGGAGCGCATCGCCTACCGCCGTCTGCGGGAGAAGAACGCGCCGCCCCTGGTGGCGCTCATCTCCGCCATCGGCGCGTCGTTCATGCTGTCCGAGATCATGGGCCTGCGGGACCGGATCGCCTCCTGGCTGAACCTCGACGGTGTCCTGGCTCCCTACGTGCGCCTGGCCCGCGAGAACACGACGTTCGTCAACCCGTTGCCGAACGCGACGGTGCTGTCGGCTGGCGGGTTCGAGATCCGCAGCAACCAGTTGATCGTCCTCGTCGCGGCCGTCCTGATGATGATCGCGCTGGACCAGTTCGTCTCCCGCTCCCGGCTCGGCCGCGGCGTCCGGGCGGTGTCCCAGGACCCCGAGGCCGCAGCCCTCATGGGGGTGAACCAGAAGAAGGTCGTCCAGCTGACGTTCCTCATCGGCGGTCTCATGGCCGGCGCGGCGGCGTTGCTGTACTGCATCCACATCGGGGTGACCCGGTACAACGTCGGGTTCGTCCTGGGGATCAAGGCCTTCACGGCCGCGGTGCTCGGGGGGATCGGGAACATCCGCGGCGCGCTCGTCGGCGGCCTCGTCCTGGGGCTGGCCGAGAACTACGCCACGTTCTTCGGACTGGCCTCGTCGTGGAAGGACGTCGTGTCGTTCCTCCTCCTCGTCGTGGTCCTGCTGTTCCGCCCCACCGGCATCCTCGGTGAGTCACTCGGGAAGGCCCGCGCATGAGCACCGACACCACGACCACCGCGAAGCGCACGAGCCGGCCGTCCTTCGCCGACCGCTGGACGTCGTTGCCTCGTCCGGTCCAGATCGTCGTCTGGTGCGCGATCGCGGTCTTCTTCTTCGTCCTGCCGCTGCTGAACGTGCCGGTCATCTCCACGCCGGACGCCGAGTTCGGGTCGGTGCTGGCGACGGTGGCGAACTACGCGCTCGTCGCGCTGGGCCTGAACATCGTGCTCGGGTACGCCGGTCTGCTGGACCTGGGGTACGTCGGCTTCTACGCCATCGGCGCCTACACCGTCGGCGTCTTCGGCTCCCTGCACGGCCAGGTCAACTGGTTCGTCCTCATCATCATGGCCGTGACGATCTCCACCGCGTCGGGGTTGCTGCTCGGTGCACCGACCTTGCGGGTGCGAGGGGACTACCTCGCGATCGTGACGCTGGGGTTCGGGGAGATCATCCGGCTGACGGCGCTGAACCTGGAGTACCTCAACCAGGCTCGCGGCATCACGGGCATCCCTCGCCCGCCCTCGACGGAGCTGTTCGGTCTGCCGAGCCTCGTGTGGGACGGGGCCACCGCCAAGGTCGACCTCGGCGAGGGTGCCCGGTCGGTGTTCCTGAAGTTCGGGCTCATCGACGCGGTGCCCTACTACTGGCTCTCGCTCATCGTCATCGTCATCGTGATCTTCGCGGACAAGCTGCTGCAGGCCAGCCGCGTCGGCCGGGCGTGGGAGGCGACCCGCGAGGACGAGGAGGCCGCCGAGCTCAACGGCGTCCCGACCTTCCGGTTCAAGCTCCTCGCCTTCGCCATGGGGGCGTTCGTCGGGGGTCTGTCCGGGGCGCTGTACGCGAGTCGCATCGGGTCGATCAACCCCGACTCGTTCATGATCCAGCTGTCGATGATGTTCCTCGCCGCCGTCGTCATCGGCGGGCAGGGCAACCGCTGGGGCGCCATCGCCGGCGGTGTCGTCGTGGCCTACCTGCCGGAGCGGTTCCGCGAGTTCGCCGACTTCCGGATCGTGGTCTTCGGCCTGCTCCTGCTGCTGCTGGCCAACTTCCGGCCGCAGGGATTGCTGCCCCCGCGCCGGGCCCGGCGCGCCAAGCGCGCCGACGACGTGACCAAGCGACTCGAAGGGACCGAGGAGGCCGCTCGTGCCTGAACTGACCGAGGGCACCGCGACCGCAGCTCCCCGCGAGTTCGGCCCGCCCCTGCTGACCATGGAGAACGTGACCCTGCGGTTCGGCGGGGTCGTCGCCCTCAACGACGTCTCCTTCGACATCCGCCAGGGCGAGATCCTGGGTCTCATCGGCCCCAACGGCGCCGGCAAGACGACCTGCTTCAACGCCCTCACCGGGGTGTACCAGCCGACCGAGGGGCGCGTCGTCTTCGACGGCCAGCCGCTCGGCCGTCGCAAGCGGTACCAGATCAACCGGCTCGGCATCGCGCGGACGTTCCAGAACATCCGCCTGTTCGGCAACATGACGGCGCGCGAGAACGTGCTCGTCGGGGCGGACTCGCACCACCGCTCCGGCGTCGTGAACTCGCTCTTCCGCCTCCCGCGGCACCGGCGTGAGACCCGCGAGGGGCACGCGCTGGCCGAGGAACTGCTGGAGATGATGGACCTGGGGCACCGCGGGGACGACCTGGCGCGCAACCTCTCCTACGGCGAGCAGCGCCGGCTGGAGATCGCCCGGGCCCTGGCCACCAAGCCGAAGCTGCTGTGCCTGGACGAGCCGGCCGCGGGGTTCAACCCCGTCGAGAAGCAGCGCCTCATGGACCTCATCCGCCGGGTCCGCGACCTCGGCAACACCGTGCTCCTCATCGAGCACGACATGCGCCTGGTCATGGGCGTCACCGACCGCATCGTCGTGCTGGAGTTCGGCAAGAAGATCGCCGAGGGCCTGCCCGCCGACATCCGCAACGACCCGGCCGTCATCGCCGCCTACCTCGGCGTCGACGACGACCAGCTCTCCGCAGAGGACGAGGAACTGTGACGACCACCGCAGGCGACCAGCTCGTCGTCACCGACCTCAGCGTCAACTACGGGCGCATCGAGGCCATCCGCAACGTGTCCTTCTCCGTCCCGCAGGGCGCCATCGCGACGCTCATCGGCGCCAACGGGGCCGGCAAGACCACGACCCTGAAGACGGTCTCGGGCCTGCGCACCGTGCGGACCGGGTCGATCGTGTTCGAGGGCGAGGACATCACCAAGGTGCCTTCGCACAAGCTCGTCACGCGCGGCCTGTGCCAGGCCCCGGAGGGTCGCGGGACCTTCGTCGGCATGACGGTCGAGGAGAACCTCGACATGGGTGCGTACACGCGCAAGGACCGCCGGACGGCGGCCTACAAGGAGGATCTCGACCGGGTCTTCACCCTGTTCCCGCGCCTGCTGGAACGGCGGTCGCAGTTCGCCGGGACGATGTCGGGCGGGGAGCAGCAGATGCTCGCCATCGGCCGCGCCCTCATGAGCCGCCCTCGCGTGCTGCTGCTCGACGAGCCGTCCATGGGTCTCGCGCCCAAGCTCATCCAGCAGATCTTCTCGATCATCGTGGAGATCAACCAGCAGGGCACGACCGTCCTGCTGGTCGAGCAGAACGCCGCCCAGGCCCTGCGCATCTCCGACGTCGCCTACGTCCTGGAGACGGGCACCGTCGTGCGTTCCGGGACGGGCGCCGAGCTCGCCGCGGACGACTCCATCCGCGCCGCCTACCTCGGTGGCGACGTCTGACCCGTCGTCCACAGCCTCGCTGAGGGGTCGTTGACGCGGAGCGCCGCTAGGTTCGGCGCGATGCGTCAACGACCCTTCGACGTGGCCGGGTGAGGTGGCGCGCTGTAGAGCGTTCGCCACACCGAGTGAAGGTCACGATCCGATCGCGGCAGGATCTTCCGCCCGCGGCCACGGTGCCCTAGTGTCCGGCGCAGTCGCCCTCTCCGACGGGGGGACCACCGGAGCGGGGGCCCGGTCTGCTTCGTCGTGCGCACCGTGCGGTGCGCCGCGCGGAAGGGGATCCACCCGTGGCTCGTCCTGCTCTCGAGGTGCGCGACGCCGGTACCGCTGACGTCGACGTCCTCATGGAGCTCTACGCCTCCGCCCGCTTCGACCAGGCCCAGCTGCGCGCCTCCGTCGAGAACGTCCGCGCTCGCCTGGTCCGCTCCCTGGCCAGCGGAGAGGTGCGGGTCCTCCTCGCCTTCTGCGGGGCCGAGCCGGCCGGGTACGCCCTCCTGACGACCTCCCCGCTGCTTCCGCTGGGCAACTGCGCCGGCCCGAGCATCGAGCACCTGCACGTCGTCCCCGGCCTGCGGCGTCGCGGCGTCGGCCGTGCCTTGCTCCGTCGCGCCGTCCACGTCGCCGAGAGCGAGGGGGCCGACCAGATCGCCTGCACGGTGCTGCCGGGAGACCGGGACTACACCCGCTACCTGGCCCGCCTGGGCTTCGCCCCGGTCGTCGTCCGCCGCGCCGTGTCCCTCTCGGTGCTCCGTCGCCGGCTGTCCGACGGCCCGGCGGCCGCGGTCCACACGACCGACGTCGTGGCCCGCCGCCGGTCGCTGCGGGCCCGGCTGGCCCGCGCGGGCGAGGGCCTGAAGGTCCCGACCGCCAGCTGACGGACCGCTGGCGTGGGGGCGTGTCGGAGGGGCTGACTACCCTGACCGACGTGACCCCCGCCGCATCCCGCACGAGCAGCCCCACCGCGAAGAAGAAGGCCGCGAAGGCGGCGCCGACGAAGCCGCGGCTGCTGCTCATCGACGGGCACTCGATGGCCTACCGGGCCTTCTACGCCCTCCCGGTGCAGAACTTCTCCACGACGACGGGCCAGCCGACCAACGCGGTCTACGGCTTCACCTCGATGCTCATCAACCTCCTGCGGGACGAGGAACCGACGCACTTCGCGGTCACCTTCGACGTCTCGCGCGCCTCGTTCCGCACGGAGGTCTACGCCGAGTACAAGGGCACCCGCACCAAGAGCCCCGACGAGTTCCGCGGCCAGGTCGACCTCGTCAAGGAGGTCCTCGCCGCGCTGCGCGTCCCCGTCGTGGAGGTCGAGGGGTACGAGGCCGACGATGTCATCGCCACCCTCACCGAACGCGCGGTGGCGCAGGGGTTCGAGGTGCTCATCTCGTCGGGGGACCGGGACGCGTTCCAGCTCGTGCGGCCCGAGGTCACGGTGCTGTACCCGATCCGCGGCGTGTCGGAGCTCACGCGCATGACGCCCGAGGCCGTGGAGGAGAAGTACGGCGTCCCGCCGCAGCGCTACCCCGAGCTGGCCGCCCTCGTCGGCGAGACGTCCGACAACCTCCCGGGCATCCCCGGCGTCGGGGCCAAGACGGCCGCCAAGTGGATCGCCGCCTACGACGGCCTCGACGGGGTCATCGCCAACGCCGACCTGGTCAAGGGCAAGGCGGGGGAGAACCTGCGCGCCCACCTCGATGGCGTCATCCGCAACCGCCGCCTCAACGCGCTCGTGGGCGACCTCACGCTCGACGTGGACGTCCCGGACCTCGTCCGGCGCGCGTGGGACCGCGAGCAGGTGCACACCGTCTTCGACGGCCTGGAGTTCCGCGTCCTGCGCGACCGGCTGTTCGCCACGCTGGAGTCGGCCGAACCCGAGGCCGAGGAGGGGTTCGGCGTCGACGGCGCGGTCCTCCTCGCCGGGGAGGTGGGGCCCTGGCTCACCGAGCACGCCACCGGCAGGACCGGTGTGCACGTGCAGGGGGAGTGGGGTCGCGGGACGGGGGAGGTCACGGGCCTGGCCCTGGCCGGGGCCGACGGGGTGGCCGCCTGGATCGACCCGGTGACGATCGAGCCGGCCGACGAGCAGGCCCTCGTCGCCTGGCTGGCCGACGCCGGGCGCCCCAAGGTCGCGCACGACGTCAAGGGCCCCTCGCACGCGCTGCGGGCTCGCGGCTGGGACCTGGCCGGCGTCGTCTTCGACACCGCGCTCGCCGCGTACCTGTGCCGGCCCGACCAGCGCAGCTACGACCTGGCCGACCTCGCCGTGCGACACCTCAAGCGGGAGCTGCGCGCCGAGGGGTCCGCCTCCGCGCAGACGTCCGAGGGGGCGGACGAGCAGCTGACCCTCGACGGCGGCGACGGGCCCGTCGGCGGCGACCAGCAGGCCCGCGCCGAGGAGGGCATGGTCCGCGCCCTGGCCACCACCGAGCTCGCGGGCGTCCTGGCCACCGAGCTGGAGGAGCGCGGCGGGACCCGGCTGCTGGCCGAGGTGGAGCTCCCGCTCGTCGGCGTCCTGGCCCGGCAGGAGCGCGTCGGCGTCGCCGTCGACACGGGTCTGCTCTCCGACCTCGAGCAGCACTTCGCCGACCGCGTCGCCCAGGCGCAGGCGCAGGCGTACGAGGTGATCGGCACCGAGATCAACCTCGGCTCGCCCAAGCAGCTGCAGACGGTCCTGTTCGAGCAGCTCGAGATGCCCAAGACCAAGCGCACCAAGACGGGCTACACGACCGACGCGGACGCGCTGGCCGCGCTGTTCGTCAAGACCGAGCACCCGTTCCTGGCCCACCTGCTGGAGCACCGCGACGCGTCCCGGCTGCGTCAGACGGTCGAGGGGCTGCAGAAGTCGGTCGCCGACGACGGCCGCATCCACACGACGTACCAGCAGATGATCGCGGCGACCGGCCGGCTCAGCTCGACGGACCCGAACCTGCAGAACATCCCGATCCGCACCGAGGAGGGCCGCCGCATCCGCGAGGCCTTCGTCGTGGGCCCGGGTGCGGCCGACGGCGGGTACGAGTGCCTCCTGACGGCCGACTACTCGCAGATCGAGATGCGCATCATGGCCCACCTGTCGGGCGACGAGGGCCTCATCGCGGCCTTCCACTCCGGCGAGGACCTGCACCGCTTCGTCGGCAGCCGCGTCTTCGGCGTCGCGCCGGCGGACGTGACGTCCGAGATGCGCGCCAAGATCAAGGCGATGTCCTACGGCCTGGCGTACGGCTTGTCGGCGTTCGGGTTGTCGAACCAGCTGAAGATCTCGACCGAGGAGGCCAAGGGCCTCATGGACGAGTACTTCGAACGGTTCGGCGGGGTGCGCGACTACCTGCGCGGCGTCGTCGACGAGGCCCGGCGCACGGGGTGGACCGAGACGATCCTCGGCCGCCGCCGGTACCTGCCCGACCTGGCCAGCGACAACCGCCAACGCCGGGAGATGGCCGAGCGGATGGCGCTCAACGCACCGATCCAGGGCAGCGCCGCGGACATCATCAAGGTCGCGATGCTCGACCTGGACCGCGGGCTGCGCGAGTCCGGACTGCGCTCGCGGTTGCTGCTGCAGGTCCACGACGAGCTCGTGCTCGAAGTGGCCGACGGCGAACGCGAACCGCTCGAGCAGCTCGTGCGCTCGACCATGGCCGGCGCGGCGGACCTCGCCGTCCCCCTCGACGTGTCCGTCGGCGTCGGCCGGTCCTGGCACGAGGCGGGCCACTGATGGCCGGCCCGGTGAAGGGTCCGGCGTCGTACTTCCCCTCCATCGAGGCGACGTACGGCCGGCCCGTCGCCGAATGGCAGGCGCTGCTGCGCGAGCAGCGCTCCCAGAACCCCGGGGTGCGGCACTCCGAGCAGGTGGCGTGGCTGAAGGCCGAGCACGGTCTGGGGCACGGGCACGCCAACGCCCTGGTCGCGGCGACGCGCGCGGAGGACGAGGCCTGAGGGGCGCGCCCGCTCAGGGGCGGTCGGCCACGAGCACGAGCGTGCCGGGGACGAGTTCGCCGCGCAGGCGGCTCCACCCGCCCCAGACGGCGTCGCCGGACCGCCACTCGGGTTCGACGAGGTCCCGCACGACGAGGCCGGCGCCGACGAGCAGCCGCACCCAGTCCCCGACGGTCCGGTGGTGCTCGGCGTAGGTGACGGTGCCGTGCTCGTCGGCCTCGACGTAGGCGTTCCGGTCGAAGTACGAGTGCGCCACGGTGAGCCCCTCCGGTCCGGGCACGTCGGGCAGCGCCCACCGGACCGGGTGGGGCACGCTCGCGACGAAGCGGCCGCCCGGGCGCAGCACGCGAGCGGCCTCGGCGAGCACCCGCCCGGCGTCGGCGACGAACGGCAGCGCGCCGTAGGACGTGAACACCACGTCGAAGGCCGCGTCGGGGAACGGCAGCACCCGGGCGTCGCACTGCACGAGCGGCACCCCGGCCGCGCGTGCCGGGACGGCGCCCTCGCGCAGCATCCCGAGGGAGAGGTCGGTCGCCACGACGCGCGCCCCCCGGCCGGCGACCCAACGCGCGCACTGCGCCGCCCCGGCCCCGACCTCCAGCACGTCACGGCCCTCCAGCTCGCCCAGCAGGTGCGCCTCCTGCTCGCGCAGACCGTCCGGCCCCCACACGAGGTCGGAGCCGGGCCGGGCGTCCCCGAGGAACGCGCCGTGCTCGCGGCGGTACTCCGCCGCCTCCGTGTCCCACCAGGACCGTTGCGCGGCAACGGTCTCGGCGGCGCCCACGGGTCGGCGGCCGACGCTGGGCTGGGCGGTCTGCTCGGGGTCCACGCGGTGATCCTGCCAGTGCCGCCGCGCCGTCACAGGGGGCGCTTTGCCCGCCTCCGGCCGCGCCGGTAGTCTTGGACGGCGCGCGTCCCGTGGTCCGACCACCGGGGTGGAGGCACTGCCCCCTCGGAGTTCGACGGCCTGGTGGCCGCGCGTGACGGACGGGAACCCCCGGACGTGCACCTACGACTGTCCCTGACGGAGCCCCTACCTCCATGACGACCACCACGACCGCGCCGGCGGGCACCACTCCTCAGATCGCGATCAACGACATCGGATCGGCTGAGGACTTCCTTGCCGCGGTCGACGCGACCATCAAGTACTTCAACGACGGTGACATCGTCTCCGGCACCATCGTGAAGGTCGACCGTGACGAGGTCCTCCTCGACATCGGTTACAAGACCGAGGGTGTCATCCCCTCGCGCGAGCTCTCGATCAAGCACGACGTCGACCCCAACGAGGTCGTGGGCGTCGGCGACGAGGTCGAGGCCCTGGTCCTCCAGAAGGAGGACAAGGAAGGCCGCCTGATCCTGTCCAAGAAGCGCGCTCAGTACGAGCGCGCCTGGGGCACGATCGAGGCCAAGAAGGAAGCCGACGAGGTCGTCGAGGGCACCGTCATCGAGGTCGTCAAGGGTGGGCTCATCCTCGACATCGGCCTCCGTGGCTTCCTGCCCGCGTCGCTGGTCGAGATGCGTCGCGTCCGCGACCTGCAGCCCTACGTGGGCCAGAAGATCGAAGCCAAGATCATCGAGCTGGACAAGAACCGCAACAACGTGGTCCTGTCCCGCCGCGCCTGGCTCGAGCAGACCCAGTCCGCGGTCCGCCAGAACTTCCTCACGACCCTGCAGAAGGGTCAGGTCCGTTCCGGCGTCGTCTCCTCGATCGTCAACTTCGGTGCGTTCGTGGACCTCGGCGGCGTCGACGGCCTGGTGCACGTCTCCGAGCTGTCCTGGAAGCACATCGACCACCCCTCCGAGGTCGTCGAGGTCGGCCAGGAGGTCACGGTCGAGGTCCTGGACGTCGACATGGACCGCGAGCGCGTCTCCCTGTCGCTCAAGGCGACCCAGGAAGACCCGTGGCAGCAGTTCGCCCGGACCCACGCGATCGGTCAGGTCGTCCCGGGCAAGGTCACCAAGCTCGTCCCGTTCGGTGCGTTCGTGCGCGTCGACGACGGCATCGAGGGCCTGGTCCACATCTCCGAGCTGGCCGAGCGCCACGTCGAGGTGCCGGAGCAGGTCGTCCAGGTCAACAGCGACATCTTCGTCAAGGTCATCGACATCGACCTCGAGCGTCGCCGGATCTCGCTGTCGCTGAAGCAGGCCACCGAGTCCCTCGCCGCCGCCGGCGACGAGTTCGACCCGTCGCTCTACGGCATGGCCGCGGACTACGACGAGCAGGGGAACTACAAGTACCCCGAGGGCTTCGACCCCGAGACGAACGAGTGGCTCGAGGGCTACGAGACCCAGCGCGAGGAGTGGGAGGGCCAGTACGCCCTCGCCCACGAGCGCTGGGAGCAGCACAAGAAGCAGGTCGCGGAGGCCGCCGAGGCCGAAGCGAAGGCCGAGGCCGAGGGCACCACGGCGACCGCCTCGAGCAGCAGCTCCAGCAGCAGCTCGTCGTCGGCTCCGTCGTCCTACACCTCCGAGGCTCCGGAGGCCGCGGGCACGCTCGCGTCCGACGAGGCCCTCGCCGCCCTGCGCGAGAAGCTGACCGGCGGCAACTGAGGCTGACCGCCTCGCCGCTGCGCTGAGCTGAGACGAAGGCCCCGACCGGTTCTCCGGTCGGGGCCTTCGTGCGTCCGGCGCCGCGCGCAGGCGACGAGGGGCGTGGGACGAGGGGCTGCGACGACGGTGTGCGGCCCCGTCAGCGCAGGACGGGCGGGGGAGCGGTGCTCGACCGCACGACGAGTTCGGGGCTGACGCTGCCCGGCTCGACGACCCGGTCCCGCAGCCGCCCCAGGAGCACGCGCACGCAGCGCCGGCCGATCTCGGCGAAGTCCTGGTGCACGGTCGTCAGGGGCGGGGCGTAGTAGGCGGCCTCGGGGACGTCGTCGAACCCCACGACCGACACGTCGTCTGGGACCCGCAACCCCTTGCCCACCAACGCGCTCAGGGCGCCGATCGCCATGGCGTCGTTGGCGACGAAGAGCGCGGTGACCTCCTGCAGCGGCAGGTCGAGGGCGGCGGCGTGGCCGGAGGCGGCCGTCCAGTCGCCGCGCACCGGGCGGGGCACGATGCGCAGCCGCTCCACGAGCGCCGTCCGCCAGCCGGTGGAGCGGGCGCGGGACTCCGCCCAGTCCGTCGGGCCCCCGAGGTGGTGGACGGTCCGGTGACCGAGGTCGAGCAGGTGGTCGGTCGCGGCGCGCGCCGCGGCGACCTCGGCCCAGTAGGCGTCGGCGACGCCCTCCCCGTCGAGGCCGGGCGCCAGCACGCACGGGAAGGCCGCGTCGACGGCGCGGACCGCGTCCTGCGCCTCGTCCTCGGGCACGACGGCGATCGCCCCGTCGACGAACTGAGCGCGCAGGTCCTCGAGGGCCTCCTGGACGGAGGTCGTCGTCAGTTCGGGCAGCATGACCAGGGACACCGAGTAGCCCGTGGCCCGCGCCGCCTCCTGGATCCCCTGCAGCGTCATCGCCGCGCCGTAGAGCGCCGCGTTGGCGGCGACGACGCCGATGCGGTGCGAGCGCTTGGTGACGAGCGTGCGGGCCGCGACGTTGGGGCGGTACCCGACCTCGGCGATGGCGGCCTCGACACGTTCCCGGGTGCGCCGCGCGACGGACGGGCTGCCGCGCACGACCCGGGAGACCGTCTGCTGGGAGACGCCGGCCAGTTGGGCGACGTCGGCCAGGACGGGGACGCGCGCCTCGGCGTCGGGGCCGGAGCCCCGCTCGTCGGAGTCCGCGGACATGACGGTCCCGCTTCCTGCAGGCCGTTCCTCGGCAGCGAGGAGCGGTGGTGGATGGGTGGCGAGGGAGCGTCGCACCGTCCTCGCGGCAGCAGAGTAACCCAGGATCCGGCGTGCACAGCCGGCTGCGCGCAACCTGGGTGCAACCGGGTGATCGGCTTGACGGGCCCGATTGGCAACGCTAACAATGAGGACATCCGATCGACCTGCGGGTGGCGACGAGACGAGGAAGCTCGGCTCCCACCAGCAGGAACCAGCGCCACCACGGCGCGCACATCCCCATCCCGTCGCGGCCGGACGCCGCGCGGGTTCACGAGGTACAGAGGAGTCCCGCCGTGATGAAACGCCGCAGTGCCCTTGCCGTCTTCGGTGCCGGCCTGGCCCTGACCCTCGCCGCCTGCGGCGGCGGCGGCGCCGGAACGGGTGCCAACGGAGGCAGCAGCAGCGCCCCCGCCGACAAGGGTGACATCACCGTCGGTGTCGCGATGCCGACCCAGACGTCCGAGCGCTGGATCGCGGACGGCAAGAACGTCAAGGAGGGTCTGGAGAAGGCCGGCTACAAGGTCGACCTCCAGTACGCCAACGACGACATCCCGACCCAGTCGCAGCAGATCGACCAGATGATCACCAAGGGCGACAAGGTCCTCATCGTCGCGGCGATCGACGGCACCGCCCTCACGAGCCAGCTGTCGAACGCGGCCGCCTCGGGCGTGAAGGTCATCTCCTACGACCGCCTCATCCGCGGGTCCAAGGACGTCGACTTCTACGTCTCCTTCGACAACTACAAGGTCGGTGTGCAGCAGGGCACGTCGCTGCTGACGGGCCTGGGCCTGAAGAACGCCGACGGATCCGAGGGCACCGCGACCGGTCCGTTCAACGTCGAGCTCTTCGCTGGTTCGCTGGACGACAACAACGCGCAGTTCTTCTGGAACGGTGCGATGGACACCCTCAAGCCGTACATCGAGTCCGGCAAGATCAAGGTCAAGTCCGGTCAGACGAAGATCGACCAGGCCGCCATCCTGCGCTGGCAGCAGGAAGTCGCGCAGCAGCGCATGGAGAACCTGCTCACCTCCGCGTACAACGACGGCAGCACGGTCGACGGCGTGCTCTCCCCCTACGACGGGATCTCCCGCGGCATCATCACGGCGCTGCAGAACGCCGGCTACGGCGGGTCGGGCAAGAAGATGCCCGTCATCACCGGTCAGGACGCCGAGATCGCCTCCGTCAAGCTCATCAACGACGGCGTGCAGTACTCGACCATCTTCAAGGACACCCGCAAGCTGGCCGACCAGGCCGTCACCGCGGCGACCGCGCTGGTCGAGGGCAAGGAGCCCGAGGCCAACGACACCAAGACGTACGACAACGGCGTGAAGGTCGTCCCCTCGTACCTCCTGGAGTCCCAGGTCGTCACGAAGGACAACGTCAAGACCGCCCTCATCGACACCGGCTACTACACGCAGGCCGAGGTCGACGCCGGCAAGGCCAGCTGACACACCCCGTCCCCGCCCCAGGTCCCCACGGACCCGGGGCGGGGTTCGTGCGGTCCAGCGAGAAACCCCTGAACACGACGAGGGACGACGGTTCACCGATGACCGAGAACACCCGCACCACGGGCGCCGAGAACATCCTCGAGATGCGCTCCATCACCAAGACCTTCCCGGGGGTCAAGGCCCTGTCCGACGTCTCGCTGTCGGTGCGCCGCGGTGAGGTCCACGCGATCTGCGGGGAGAACGGCGCCGGCAAGTCGACCCTCATGAAGGTGCTGTCCGGGGTCTACCCGCACGGCACCTACGAGGGCGAGATCCACTTCGACGGCAAGCTCTCGACGTTCTCCGGCATCGTCGACAGCGAGAAGGCCGGCATCGCCATCATCCACCAGGAACTGGCGCTCGTGCCGTACCTGTCGGTGGCCGAGAACCTCTTCCTGGGCAACGAGATCAAGGGCCGCGGCGGTCTCATCGACTGGAACCGCACCAACGGCGAGGCCTCGAAGCTGCTCCAGCGCGTGGGTCTGGTGGAGAACCCCACCACGCCCATCGGTCAGCTCGGCGTCGGCAAGCAGCAGCTCGTCGAGATCGCCAAGGCGCTCAGCAAGGACGTCAAGCTCCTCATCCTCGACGAGCCGACCGCCGCGCTGAACGACAACGACTCCGCGCACTTGCTGGACCTCCTGCGCCAGCTGCGCGACGAGGGCATGACGAGCATCATGATCTCGCACAAGCTCAACGAGATCGAGGCGATCTCGGACTCGGTGACGATCATCCGCGACGGCCGCACCATCGAGACCCTCGACATGCGGGCCGACGCCGTCACCGAGGACCGCATCATCCGCGGCATGGTCGGCCGCGACCTCGACAGCCGGTACCCCGAGCGCGAGTCGCACCCGGGTGAGGAGATCCTGCGCATCGAGGGCTGGACCGTGGGCCACGCCAACCAGGACCGCCTGGTCGTCGACGGTGCGTCGCTGAACGTCCGCGCGGGTGAGGTCGTCGGCATCGCCGGCCTCATGGGCGCCGGACGCACGGAACTGGCCATGAGCGTGTTCGGCCGCAGCTACGGCCGGTACCTCGGCGGCAAGCTCTTCCTGCACGGCAAGGAGACGCAGGCGCGCTCCGTCGGCGAGGCCATCAAGATCGGTCTCGCCTACGCCACCGAGGACCGCAAGAAGTTCGGCTTGAACCTCATCGACGACATCAAGCGCAACGTCTCCGCGGCCGCGCTCGACAAGCTCGCCACCGGCGGTTTCGTCGACGCCAACGAGGAGATCAAGGTCGCCGAGGACAGCAAGCGGAGCATGAACATCAAGGCTCCGACCGTCAGCGCGCTGACGGGCAAGCTGTCCGGGGGGAACCAGCAGAAGGTCGTCCTCTCGAAGTGGATCTTCTCCGACCCCGAGGTCCTCATCCTCGACGAACCCACCCGTGGGATCGACGTCGGCGCGAAGTACGAGATCTACACGATCATCAACCGCTTGGTGGCGGCCGGGAAGGCCGTCATCGTCATCTCCTCCGAACTGCCCGAACTGCTCGGGATCTGCGACCGCATCTACACGCTGTCCGCCGGGCGCATCACCGGCCAGCTGCCGATCGCCGAGGCCTCCCAGGAGAGCCTCATGGTCCTCATGACCAAGGGCGGCAGCGTCACGACCGCGCCCGACCCCCACCCCACCGACGAACTCACCCCGCAGGAGCGCACCGCATGAGCGGCAGCACGCTGACCAAGGACAAGCCCGCGCCCACGCCGAGGACCGGCAGCGCGAACCCCTTCGTCGCGATCACCCAGAACCTGCGCGAGAGCGGCATCTACATCGCGTTCGTGGTCGTGGTGCTGCTCTTCGCGATCCTCACCGACGGGCTGTCGCTCAGCCCGGGCAACATCACGAACATCGTCCTGCAGTACTCCTACGTGCTGGTGCTTGCCATCGGCATGCTCATCGTCATCGTCGCCGGCCACATCGACCTGTCCGTCGGGTCCGTCGTCGCGCTGACGGGGGCGGTCTCGGCCCAGCTCGTCATCGGGTCCAACCACGCCTGGTGGATCGGTGTCCTCGCGGCGCTCGGTGTCGGCATCGCGATCGGTGTGTGGCAGGGCTTCTGGGTCGCGGTCGTCGGGATCCCGGCGTTCATCGTCACCCTCGCCGGCATGCTGCTGTTCCGTGGTCTGACGCTCTACGTGCTCAACAACGTCTCGCTCTCGCCGTTCCCCGAGCAGTACGGCAAGGTCGCGACCGGCTTCAGCAACGGGCTCCTGGGCGGCAACGGGTACGACGCCTTCACCCTGCTCATCGCGGCGCTGGCCGTCGTGGCCTTCGCCGTCGCGCAGGTCCGCACCCGCGTCGCCAAGGTCCGCTACCAGCAGGTCGTCGACGCTCTGCCGCTGTTCGTCCTCAAGATCGTCGGCGTGGCCGTCGTCGTCATGGCCTTCGCGTGGCAGCTCGCCCACAGTCGCGGTCTGCCCATCGTGCTCGTCATCCTGGCCGTGTTGATCCTGGCCTACTCCACGGTCATGAAGTCCTCGGTCTTCGGCCGTCAGGTGTACGCCATCGGCGGCAACCTGGCTGCCGCCCAGCTCTCCGGCGTGAACGTGCGCCGCGTGAACTTCTGGATCTTCGTCAACATGGGCTTCCTCGCCGCCATCGCGGGGGTCATCTTCTCCTCCCGCCAGAACGGCGCGCAGCCCAGCTCGGGCACCGGGTTCGAGCTGGACGCCATCGCGGCCGCCTTCATCGGTGGCGCGGCCGTCACCGGCGGTGTCGGCAAGATCCAGGGCGCGATGATCGGTGGTCTGCTCGTCGGCGTCATCTCCAACGGGATGCAGCTCCTGGGTGTCGACCAGTCGCTGCAGTCGGTCATCAAGGGCCTCGTGCTGCTCCTCGCCGTCGCCTTCGACGTCTTCAACAAGCGGCGCAGCGGCGTCCGCTGACGCACTCCTCACCCGCAGGGCCCGTCCGGTTCGTCCGGGCGGGCCCTGCGTGCGTCCGGGGCTAGGGTCGGGTGCGTGCTGCGCGTGGGGCTGACCGGCGGGATTGGGGCGGGCAAGTCGACGGTGTCGCGGCTGCTGGTGCAGCTCGGGGCCGTGCTCGTCGACGCGGACGTCGTCGCGCGCGAGGTCGTCGCCCCAGGCACCCAGGGGCTGGCGGCCGTGGTGGCCGAGTTCGGGTCCGGGGTCCTGGCCCTCGACGGGTCGCTGGACCGGCCCGCGCTGGGACGGATCGTCTTCGGCGACGCCGACCGCCGGGAGGCGCTCAACGCGATCGTCCACCCGCTCGTGGCGGTCCGGCGGGCCGAGCTGGCCGCGGCCGCCCCGGAGGACGCCGTCGTGGTCGAGGACGTCCCGCTGCTCGTGGAGACCGGCGCGGCGCCGACGTACCCGCTCGTCGTGGTCGTCGACGCCGACGCCGCCGAGCGGGAGCGCCGGCTCGTCGCCGACCGGGGGATGGACCGCGAGGATGCCCGCGCACGGATCGCCGCGCAGGCCGACGACGAGGAGCGGCGCGCGGCCGCGGACGTCCTGCTGCCGAACCCCCGTCGCGCGGACGGTGCCCCAGACCCATTGCCCGCGCTCGTCGAGCGGCTGTGGTCGGAGCGGCTCGTACCCTTCGAGGAGGGGTTGCGGGCAGGCCGGGCCGGGCCGGTGCCGAGCGGGACGCCCACCGAGGCCGACCGCCGGCGCGTCCTGGACCGCCTCCACCCCGTGGGCGGCCGCGCAGCGCTCGTCGGGGGGGACCGGTGGCCCCTGCAGGCGATCGTGTCCGCCGACGCCGGACTGGCGGACCGGGGGTACGTCCCCGCAGGTCAGTGGCGGTGGGACAGCGCCGACCCGGGGTGCGCGGTGCGCGCCCTCGTCGCCCCCGGGGTCCTCGAGGGGCTCGATGTCGGAGGTCCGACCTAGTCTTCCCCCATGCGGCCGACGACAGACCTCCAGCGCCGGGTGGCCCCCTTCGAGGTGGTCTCCGAGTACTCCCCTTCGGGGGACCAGCCCACCGCCATCGCCGAGCTCGCGCGGCGGGTGAACGCGGGCGAGCAGGACGTCGTGCTCCTCGGGGCGACGGGCACGGGGAAGTCGGCGACGACGGCGTGGCTCATCGAGCAGGTGCAGCGCCCCACGCTCGTCATGGCCCCGAACAAGACGCTCGCCGCGCAGCTGGCCAACGAGTTCCGCGAGCTGCTGCCCAACAACGCGGTCGAGTACTTCGTCTCGTACTACGACTACTACCAGCCCGAGGCGTACGTCCCGCAGTCGGACACGTACATCGAGAAGGACTCCTCGGTCAACGACGAGGTCGAGCGGTTGCGGCACTCCGCGACGAACTCGCTGCTGACGCGCCGTGACGTCATCGTGGTCGCGACCGTGTCCTGCATCTACGGCCTGGGGACCCCGCAGGAGTACGTCGACCGGATGGTGACGCTCAAGGTGGGCGACACCATCGAGCGGGACGAGCTGCTGCGCAAGTTCATCGTGGAGCAGTACACGCGAAACGACCTCGCCTTCACCCGCGGCACCTTCCGGGTGCGCGGCGACACCGTCGAGATCATCCCGCAGTACGAGGAGCACGCGCTGCGGATCGAGTTCTTCGGCGACGAGATCGACAAGCTCTACACGCTGAACCCGCTGACGGGTGAGGTGCTGCGCGAGGAGGAGCTCGTCTACGTCTTCCCCGCCTCGCACTACGTCGCCGGGCCCGAGCGCCTCGAGCGCGCCATCGGCACCATCGAGGCCGAGCTGACGGAGCGGCTGGCCGAGCTGGAGCAGCAGGGGAAGCTGCTGGAGGCGCAGCGGCTCCGGATGCGCACCACGTACGACATCGAGATGCTCCGACAGGTCGGTTCGTGCTCGGGCGTCGAGAACTACTCCCGCCACCTCGACGGCCGCGGGCCCGGCTCGGCGTCGAACACGCTGCTGGACTACTTCCCCGAGGACTTCCTCCTCGTCATCGACGAGTCCCACGTGACGGTGCCGCAGATCGGAGCCATGTACGAGGGCGACATGTCCCGCAAGCGGACCCTGGTGGACTTCGGGTTCCGGCTGCCCAGCGCCATGGACAACCGCCCGCTGCGCTGGGAGGAGTTCCTGGAGCGCACGGGCCAGACGGTCTACCTGTCGGCGACGCCGGGGGACTACGAGCTGTCCCGCGGCAAGGGCGTCGTCGAGCAGATCATCCGCCCGACGGGGCTCATCGACCCCGAGGTCGTCGTGAAGCCGACGAAGGGGCAGATCGACGACCTCCTGCACGAGATCTCGCTGCGGACGGCGAAGGACGAGCGCATCCTCGTCACGACCCTGACGAAGAAGATGGCCGAGGACCTCACGGACTACTTCCTCGAGCAGGGCGTCCGCGTGCGGTACCTGCACTCCGAGGTCGACACCCTGCGCCGCGTGGAACTCCTGCGGGAGCTGCGGCAGGGCGACTACGACGTCCTCGTCGGGATCAACCTGCTGCGCGAGGGGCTGGACCTGCCCGAGGTCTCCCTCGTCGCGATCCTCGACGCCGACAAGGAGGGGTTCCTGCGATCGTCCAAGTCGCTCATCCAGACGATCGGTCGCGCAGCCCGCAACGTCTCCGGTCAGGTGCACATGTACGCCGACCGCATCACGCCGTCGATGGCCGAGGCGATCGAGGAGACGAACCGCCGCCGCGAGAAGCAGATCGCCCACAACACCGAGCGCGGTGTCGACCCGATGCCGCTGCGCAAGAAGATCGCCGACATCACCGACCTCATCGCCCGGGAGGACGCCGACACCGCCGAGCTGCTCGCGGCGGCCAAGGGCGGGGGCCAGGGCGGCAGCGGGCGGTCGCAGTCCCGCGGCAAGGCTCCGACGCCGGGCAAGGGGGCCAAGGGCAAGAACGTCGGCCGCGAGGTCGGTCCCGAGCCGAAGGCCGGGATGCCCCAGGCCGACCTCGCCGACCTCATCCAGGAGCTGACCGACCAGATGCACTCGGCCGCCGCCGAGCTGCAGTTCGAGCTGGCCGCGCGGCTGCGCGACGAGGTCGGCGACCTCAAGAAGGAGCTGCGGGGGATGCGCGCGGCGCAGGGGGCCTGAGTCCTCGAGCCGAGCGGCTCACCCGGCGGGCTGCTGCGACGTCAGGTGCAGCAGCAGTCCGCCGGGTCCCGCTGACCGGCCCCCGGCCGCGCGGGTGCGGACCAGGGCGAACCGGCGGGACCCCGTCCGCCCGTGCAGCACGAAGACCGTCCGGCGTTCGTCCCGGCTCTCCAGCTCCCACCAGCCGGTGTCCACGACCGTCTTGGTGGCGTCCTCGTAGGTGAGGTGGTCCAGGTCGTGGTCCGGAACCGCGATCGCCAGCCGGTTGCGGGCCGACGCGGTCGGCAGGCCCTTGGGCAGGGCCCACGACCGCAGCACCCCGTCCTCGGCCAACCGCAGGTCGTGGTGCGGCCGCGGGACGCGGTGGTCGTGCAGGACGAACGGGGTCCGGCCGTCCCCTCCCGGCCGGCCAGCGCCCGCCGCCTCGTCGTGCCCCTGGTCCGTCGTCAGGAGCGCTCGGGCGCCGGCGGGACGGGGGAGACGCTCCCAGTCTCCTGCAGGTGCTCCAGCAGCACCGAACTGATGGACCGCAGCTGCTGCAGCTGCTCGTCGGTCAGCCGGTCGAACAGCGTGGTGCGCACCGTCTCCACGTGACCGGGGGCCGCGGCGGCCAGGGCCTCCAGGCCCTCGTCCGTCAGCACGGCGAGGTACCCGCGGCCGTCCGTCGGGCAGGCCTCCCGGCGGATCCAGCCGCGCTCCTCCATGCGCGCCACCGCGTGCGAGACGCGGCTGCGGGAGGCGAGGGAGGACTCGGCCAGCTCGCTCATGCGCAGCGACCGGTCCGGAGCCTCGGACAGGCGCACGAGCATCTCGTAGTACGTCAGGAGGATCCCGGAGTCCCGCTGCAGCTGCCGGTCGAAGCGGTCGAGCAGGAGCTGCGTCGCGGACAGGAACGTCCGCCAGGTCACCTGCTCCTCGTCGTCCAGCCAGCGCGTCGAGCCCGTCGCGGCGGGCTCGGCCGCGGGGTCGGCGGCGGGCACGCCCGCGACCTCGAGGTGGCTGGGGTGGGCTGCCTGCAGGGCGGAGACGGGTGGAGCCATGTACCGAGGGTAAGCACAACGCTCAACTACTTGCGTCCGCCGATCGGTGGACGCCCACCCGTGCAGACCTCACGGGTGGGGCCTGCGGGCTGCGCGCGGAGGCTCGTGTCGGAGGTGGCGCCTAGGGTTGCGTCCGTGGCATCCCGGACCCCCTCCTCCAGCGCGAAGACCCCGAGCGCGAAGACCGCCAGCGCGAAGACCCAGAGCGCGACGGGGACCGCGGAGTCCCCGCAGACCGTGCCCGCCCAGGGCAGTGGCAGCGCCCGGCGCGGCCGGACCTCCGCCAGCTCCGCGGCGCGCTCGGTGGCCAGCGCCCGTGCGGCGGGCGACCGCCTCGTCGTCCGGGGCGCGCGCGAGCACAACCTCAAGAACGTCTCGGTCGACCTGCCTCGCGACAGCCTCGTCGTCTTCACCGGCCTGTCCGGCTCGGGCAAGAGCTCGCTGGCCTTCGACACGATCTTCGCCGAGGGTCAGCGCCGCTACGTGGAGTCGCTGTCGGCCTACGCCCGCCAGTTCCTCGGCCAGATGGACAAGCCCGACGTGGACTTCATCGAGGGCCTGTCGCCGGCGGTGTCGATCGACCAGAAGTCGACGTCGCGCAACCCGCGCTCGACGGTCGGGACGATCACCGAGGTCTACGACTACCTGCGCCTGCTCTTCGCGCGTGCCGGCACGCCCCACTGCCCCGTCTGCGGGGAGCCCGTCGGTCGCCAGACGCCGCAGCAGATCGTCGACCAGCTGCTGGAGATGCCCGACGGCACGCGCTTCCAGCTGCTGGCCCCGGTCGTGCGCGAGCGCAAGGGGGAGTACGCCGAGCTGTTCCGCGAGCTGCAGGCCAAGGGCTTCGCCCGCGCCCGGGTCGACGGCGAGGTCGTCCCCCTGGACAACCCGCCGACGCTGCAGAAGCGCCTGAAGCACACCATCGAGGTGGTCGTCGACCGCCTCGTCGTCAAGGACGGCGTCAAGCGCCGCCTCACCGACTCCGTCGAGACGGCGCTGCTGCTGTCCTCGGGGCTGCTCGTGGCCGACCTCGTCGACGTCGAGGGCCCGGAGGGGGAACGTCGCTTCTCCGAGAAGATGGCGTGCCCGAACGAGCACCCCCTGGAGCTGGACGAGATCGAGCCGCGCTCCTTCTCCTTCAACTCCCCGTTCGGGGCGTGCCCGGAGTGCACGGGCATCGGGACCCAGCTCGAGGTGGACCCCGAGCTGGTCGTGCCGGACGAGGACCTCTCCCTGGCCGAGGGGGCCATCGCGCCGTGGACGGCGGGGTCGGCCGACTACTTCGAGCGCCTCGTCACCGCGCTCGCCGCCGACCTGTCGTTCTCGACGACGACCCCCTGGCGGGCCCTGCCCAAGCGCGCCAAGGACGCCTTGCTCTACGGCAAGGACCACCAGGTCCACGTCCGCTACAAGAACCGGTGGGGCCGTGAGCGGTCGTACTCCACGGGCTTCGAGGGCGTCGTCGAGTTCGTCAAGCGCCGGCACGCCGAGACGGAGTCGGACTCCTCGAAGGAGCGCTACGAGGGGTACATGCGCGAGACGCCGTGCCCCGTCTGCCAGGGCGCACGGCTCAAGCCCACGTCGCTGGCCGTGAAGATCGCCGGGCGCTCGATCTCGGACATCTGCGCCCTGCCCATCGACGAGTGCTCGCGCTTCCTCGACACGATGGAGCTGTCCCCGCGGGCCAAGAAGATCGCCGGGCAGGTGCTCAAGGAGATCCAGGCGCGGCTCGGGTTCCTGCTCGACGTCGGCCTGGACTACCTGTCCCTGTCGCGGCCCTCGGGCACCCTGTCCGGCGGCGAGGCCCAGCGCATCCGGCTCGCGACCCAGATCGGCTCGGGCCTGGTGGGCGTGCTGTACGTGCTGGACGAGCCGTCGATCGGCCTGCACCAGCGCGACAACCGCCGCCTCATCGACACCCTCACGCGGCTGCGGGACCTCGGCAACACCCTCATCGTCGTCGAGCACGACGAGGACACCGTCCGCATCGCCGACTGGATCGTGGACTTCGGCCCGGGCGCCGGTGAGCGCGGCGGGGAGGTCGTGCACTCCGGCGACCTCGAGGGCCTGCTGACGAACCCGAAGTCCCTGACGGGCCAGTACCTCTCCGGCGCCCGCGCCATCGAGGTGCCCGCCCAGCGCCGCCCCCAGGACGGGCGCAAGCTCGTCGTCACGGGCGCACGGCAGAACAACCTCAAGGACGTGACGGTCGAGTTCCCGCTCGGTCAGCTCGTCGCGGTGACCGGGGTGTCGGGGTCGGGGAAGTCGACGCTGGTCAACGACATCCTCTACACGGTGCTTGCCAACAAGCTGAACGGCGCCCGCCGGGTCCCCGGCCGGCACAAGTCGGTGGAGGGGCTGGAGCACCTCGACAAGGTCGTCCACGTCGACCAGAGCCCCATCGGCCGCACACCGCGGTCCAACCCGGCCACGTACACCGGGGTCTTCGACCACATCCGCAAGCTGTTCGCCTCGGCCCCGGAGTCCAAGCTGCGCGGCTACCAGCCGGGCCGGTTCTCCTTCAACATCAAGGGCGGCCGCTGCGAGGCGTGCGCGGGTGACGGCACGCTGAAGATCGAGATGAACTTCCTGCCGGACGTCTACGTCCCGTGCGAGGTGTGCCACGGGGCCCGGTACAACCGGGAGACACTGGAGGTGCACTTCAAGGGCAAGACGATCGCCGAGGTCCTCGACATGCCGATCGAGGAGGCCGCCGACTTCTTCGCCGCGGTCCCGGCGATCTCCCGGTTCATGACGACGCTCACCGAGGTCGGTCTGGGCTACGTCCGGCTCGGGCAGCCGGCGACGACCCTGTCGGGCGGTGAGGCCCAGCGCGTGAAGCTGGCCTCGGAGCTGCAGCGGCGCTCCAACGGCCGCACGGTCTACGTCCTCGACGAGCCCACGACGGGTCTGCACTTCGAGGACATCCGCAAGCTGCTCGGCGTGGTCCAGGGCCTGGTCGACAAGGGCAACAGCGTGCTCGTCATCGAGCACAACCTCGACGTCATCAAGTCGGCCGACTGGCTCGTCGACATGGGGCCCGAGGGCGGCAACGGCGGGGGGACCGTCGTCTGCACCGGCACGCCGGAGGAGGTCGCGGCGGACCCGGCCAGCTACACGGGCCAGTTCCTCGCCGAGATCCTCCGGACCACCACGGCGACGGCGGGCACGCGGCGGCGCCGGGCGCGGGCCAGCTGAGGTCGCCGGCCCGGCGCCTCAGAACGGGGCGACGAGCTTGACCACCGACTCGACGACGACCCGGCTCGCGGACCCGTCCCCGTAGGGGCTCGGCACGCCCCGCAGCCGGGCCGGGTCCTCGGCCAGGGCGCGGTGGACGGCGGCGGCGAGGCGCAGTCCGCCGGGCACGAGGGTCGTGAAGGCGCCCTGGACCTCGGGCCGTTCCGTCGCGCGGCGCACGAGCAGGGCCGGGCGCTTCAGGACGGAGGCCTCCTCCGCGGCGCCGTCCGCGTCCGAGACGAGCACGGCGGCACGGTGCTGCACGACGGTCCACTGCACGGGGTCCAGCGGCCCGAGGACCGTGCACCGGTCTAGGACTCCGCCGAACCCCTGCTCCCGCCACCGCTGCGCGGTCGACGGGGCGGCCGGGACGACGACCGGCACCCCGGCCTCGACGAGCCGCGCCACCTCCCCGAGGAGCTGCGCGAGCAGGTCGGGCCGCCCGGTGTGCTCCGGCCGGTCCACCGTGAGCAGCACGTACCCCGCGGGCAGCTGCAGCTCGGCGGCCAGGGCGTCCTGGGTCGCGTCGTCGGGCAGCAAGCGGTGCAGCGACTCCACGACAGGGTCACCGGTGAGCAGGATCCGGTCGTCGGCGACACCCTCGGCGCGCAGAGCGGCCACGGCGGTGGCGGACGGGGCGCAGCACAGGTCGGCCAGGCCGTCCACGACCCGGCGGTGGTGCTCCTCGGGCTGCCGTCGGTCGTGGCTGCGCAACCCCGCGCCGAGGTGCACGACGTGCAGCCCCGCCGCGTTGGCGGCCAACGCCCCGGCCAGGGCCGCAGTCCCGCCGCCGTGGACGAGCACCGCGGACGGCCCGTGCGCGGCGAAGACGTCGGCGAGCGCGGCCACGAGGGTGCCGAGCACCCGGCCCGGGTGTCCGGTGGGCACCTCCACGTCCTCGCAGGCGCCGTCGGTCGCGGGCCGGGGAAGCCCCGTGGCCTCGCCGGTCCGCACCAGCACCCCGGCGGCCCCGAGCCGCTGCACCACCTCCGCCGTGCGCACCACGTCGAGGCGGTCGCCCACGACGACCGCGACCGGTCCGGGGGCGCCGTCCCCGACGGGGAAGCCCAGGGGCCGGCGCAGGACCCGCGGACGGTCGGGCGCCGCCGGCGCCGGGACGGACGGGCTGAGCGTCGGGGAGACCACACGCGGACGCTAGGACGGCGCCGGCCCCCGGGCAGGCCGCGCGTGGGCCGTTCGGGGTCGGGTTCACCCGCACCCCGCACGACCCCTCGCGCAGGGTGACGGCGCGGCAGCGGTGCGTCGCGGCACGGGGGTGACGGGCTCGTGTCGGACCGGCGACCTACCCTCGACCCCGTGCCCGACCCCGCCACCTACCGCCCCAAGCCGGGGGAGATCCCGGTCGAACCCGGGGTGTACCGCTTCCGCGACCCGCACGGCCGGGTGATCTACGTCGGCAAGGCCAAGAGCCTGCGGGCGCGCCTGTCGAACTACTTCCAGGACCTGTCCGCGCTGCACCCGCGCACCATGGCCATGGTCACCACGGCCGCCAGCGTCGAGTGGACGGTCGTGGCCACCGAGGTCGAGGCCCTGCAGCTGGAGTACTCCTGGATCAAGGAGTTCGACCCCCGCTTCAACGTCAAGTACCGCGACGACAAGTCCTACCCGTACCTGGCCGTCACGATGGGCGAGGAGTTCCCGCGCGTGCAGGTCATGCGCGGCGCCAAGCGCAAGGGCACCCGCTACTTCGGCCCGTACACCCACGCCTGGGCCATCCGCGAGACCGTCGACCTGCTGTTGCGCGTCTTCCCCGTCCGCACGTGCTCGACGGGCGTCTTCAAGCGCGCCGGACAGGTCGGCCGCCCCTGCCTGCTCGGGTACATCGACAAGTGCTCCGCGCCCTGCGTGGGGAAGGTCTCCGCGCAGGACCACAAGGACCTCGCGCAGGACTTCTGCGACTTCATGGCGGGCAACACCGCCAAGTTCGTCCGCCGCGCCGAACGCGAGATGAAGGCCGCCGCCGCCGAGATGGACTACGAGCGCGCGGCCCGCCTCCGCGACGACCTCGGCGCCCTCACCAAGGCGCTGGAGAAGTCCGCCGTCGTCCTGCCCGACGCCACCGACGCCGACGTCTTCGCCATCGCCGACGACGAGCTCGAGGCCGCCGTGCAGGTGTTCCACGTCCGCGGCGGACGCGTCCGCGGCCAGCGCGGCTGGATCTCCGAGAAGGTCGAGGACGTCGGCACCCCCGAACTCGTCGAGCAGCTGCTGCTGCAGGTCTACGGCGGCGAGTCCGGCGACGGCGTCCCGCGCGAGGTGCTCGTCCCCGAACTGCCCGGCACCGTCGAGGCCGACGTGGAGGACTGGCTCAGCGAGCTGCGCGGCTCCCGCGTGGACCTGCGCGTCCCCCAGCGCGGCGACAAGCGCGCCCTGATGGAGACGGTGCACCGCAACGCGACCCAGGCCCTGGCCCTGCACAAGACCCGCCGTGGCGGGGACCTGACGACGCGCAGCCTGGCCCTGCAGGAGCTGCAGGAGGCCCTCGGCCTGGAGGAGGCCCCGCTGCGCATCGAGTGCTACGACGTCTCCCACACCCAGGAGACCAACGTCGTCGCCTCCATGGTCGTCTTCGAGGACGGCCTGCCGAAGAAAGCCGACTACCGGCGCTTCGCCGTCCGCGGCGACGAGGGCGGCGTCGACGACACCCGCGCCATGCGCGAGGTCCTGTCCCGGCGCTTCCGCCGGATGCGCTCGGAGCAGGACGGCGAGCCGGGACAGGTCTCGCAGGTCCAGGGCCCGCAGATCACCGAGAGGGCCGACGGCGTCGAGGTCGAGACGTCCGGGTCGGTGGGCGGCGAGGTGCCGGCCGGCATCGACCCCGAGACGGGCCGCCCCCGCCGCTTCGCCTACGCCCCCAACCTCGTCGTCGTCGACGGTGGCCGGCCCCAGGTCGAGGCCGCCGCCAGGGCGCTCGCCGACGTCGGCGTCGTCGACGTCGCCCTGTGCGGGCTGGCCAAGCGCCTGGAGGAGGTCTGGCTGCCGGGGGAGGAGCACCCCGTCGTCCTGCCCCGCACCAGCCAGGGGCTCTTCCTGCTGCAGCGCGTGCGCGACGAGGCCCACCGCTTCGCCATCACCTACCACCGCTCCAAGCGGTCCAAGGCGATGACGACCTCCGCGCTCGACGGCGTCCCGGGCCTGGGGCAGGCCCGCAAGACGGCGCTGCTGCGGCACTTCGGCTCCGTCAAGAAGCTGCGCTCCGCCACCGCCGAGGAGGTGGCCGCCGTCCCGGGCATGGGTGCGAAGACCGCCGCGGCCGTCGTGGAGGCGCTCGCGGGTTCGTCGGCGTCCGCCGAGCCCGCCGTGAACACCGCCACGGGGGAGCTCCTGGACTGAGCAGACCGGACGACCACGGCAGGTGACCGGTCGACCGCGGCGAGTTCCCACCTCGTCGCGGACGACACGCCCGGGATGACAGGATGAGCGCGTGCAGGAGACGGCGGAGGGCGTGGACCCGCGGGACGGGGCGGACGCCCGGGGCTCTGCGGGCACCGGACCGGACCGCCAGCGGCGGCCCGAACTGCTCATCATCACGGGGATGTCCGGCGCGGGGCGGTCCACGACGGGCAAGGCCCTCGAGGACCTCGGCTGGTACGTCGTCGACAACCTGCCCCCGCAGATGCTCGAACCGCTCGCCGAGCTCGCGGCCCGTGCGGGGCAGGCGATCCCGCGCCTCGCCGTCGTCGTCGACGTCCGCGGCCGCAGCTTCTTCGCCGAGCTGACCGGCGCGCTCGCCGCTCTCGACACCCGGCACGTCTCCCCACGCGTGGTGTTCCTCGACGCGACCGACGAGGTGCTCGTCCGCCGGTTCGAGTCGGTCCGGCGCCCGCACCCCTTGCAGGGCGACGACCGCATCGTCGACGGCATCGCCCGCGAGCGGGCCCTGACGGGCGAGCTGCGCGCCCGCGCCGACGTCGTCGTGGACTCCAGCTCCTTCAACGTCCACCAGCTCGGTGCGCTCGTCGCCTCCCTCTTCGAGGCCGACCGCGCCGACGACCTGCGCGTGACCGTCATGAGCTTCGGCTTCAAGTACGGCACCCCCGCCGACGCCGAGCACGTCGCCGACGTCCGCTTCATCCCGAACCCGCACTGGGAACCGGAGCTGCGCCCGCTCACCGGCCAGGACGCGCCCGTCTCCCGGTTCGTGCTCGCCGCCGAGGGCGCCACGCCGTTCCTGGACCGCTACGAGTCCGCGCTGTCGCCCGTCTTCGACGGCTACCGGCGCGAGAACAAGCGCTACGCGACCATCGCCATCGGCTGCACCGGGGGCAAGCACCGCTCCGTGGCCATGGCCGAGGAGCTCGGTGCCCGTCTGCGCCGCGACGGCGTCCCCGTCCGCGTGCTGCACCGCGACCTGGGTCGGGAGTGAGCCCCCTGCCCGAGTCCACCCACCCCTCGGCCCACCCCTCCGCCACCAGCTTCCCCACCGGGCTCATCCCGACGGTCGGAACGGCCGGCGCACCCGTCGGCGGCACCTCCTCCGCCCCGGCGGTCGTCGCACTCGGCGGCGGTCACGGCCTGTCCGCCTCGCTGTCGGCGCTGCGCCACCTCACCGACCGCCTCACGGCCGTCGTCACCGTCGCCGACGACGGCGGGTCGTCCGGCCGCCTGCGCCGCGAACTCGGCGGGCTGCCGCCGGGGGACCTGCGGATGGCCCTGTCCGCCCTGTGCGACGACTCCGAGTGGGGCCGCACCTGGCGCGACGTGCTGCAGCACCGCTTCACCAGCGGGGGCTCGCTGCACCAGCACGCCACCGGGAACCTGCTCATCGCGACGCTGTGGGAGCTGCTCGGCGACGAGGTCGCCGGCCTCGACTGGGTCGGCCGCCTGCTCGGCGCCCGCGGCCGGGTGCTGCCCATGGCCGCCGTCCCGCTCGACATCGTGGCCGACGTCCTGGGACTCGTCCCGGGCGCGCCCGACGAGCTCACCGAGGTGCGCGGCCAGGTCGCCGTCGCCTCCACGACCGGCCGCGTGGCCAACGTCCGGCTGCTGCCGCCGGACCCGCCCGTGCGTCCCGAGGTCGTCGAGGCCGTCACCACCGCCGACTGGGTCGTGCTCGGCCCCGGCTCCTGGTTCACCAGCGTCCTGCCGCACCTCATGGTTCCCGGGCTCGCACAGGCCCTGACGCGGACCTCCGCGCGGACGTGCGTCACCCTCAACCTCGCCGTGCAGCCGGGGGAGACCGACGGCTTCAGCGCCGAGGCCCACCTCGAGGTCCTCGCCGCCCACGCGCCGGACCTGCGGGTGGACGCCGTCCTGGCCGACCCGGTGGCCGTGACCGACGTGGACGCCCTGCGGTCCGTCGCCGATTCCATGGGTGCGAACCTGTTGCTGCGCACCGTGTCCGTGGGGGACGGAACCCCCCGGCACGACGCGCTGCGGCTCGCGGCGGCCTACCGTGACGTCTTCGCGGCGGGGCCCTGAGGATGCGCGGCGCAGCGCGAGCAGACGGACGAGCACAGGCACAGCGGACGAGGGTCCCGGGGGAGGACGCACCATGGCGATGACGGCGGCGGTCAAGGACGAGCTGAGCCGGTTGCCGGTGACGACGACGGCGGCGCGCAAGGCCGAGGTCTCGGTCATGCTCCGGTTCGCCGGCGGCCTGCACATCGTCTCCGGACGCATCGTCATCGAGGCCGAGCTCGACTCCGCCTCGATCGCCCGGCGGTTGCGGCGCGACATCGCCGACGTCTTCGGCCACCCCAGCGACCTGCTCGTCGTGCAGGCCGGCGGACTGCGCCGCGCCACCCGCTACGTCCTGCGCGTCGCCCGCGACGGGGAGTCCCTGGCCCGCCAGACGGGGCTCCTCGACGGCCGTGGCCGGCCCGTGCGCGGCCTGCCCTCGCACATCGTCTCCAGCTCCACCCAGATCGCCGAGGCCGCCTGGCGCGGAGCGTTCCTGGCCCGCGGCTCCCTCACCGAACCGGGTCGCTCCGCCGCGCTCGAGGTCACCTGCCCCGGCCCCGAGGCGGCGCTCGCGCTCGTCGGCGCCGCCCGCCGGCTGGAGCTGTCGGCCAAGGCGCGCGAGGTGCGCGGCGTGGACCGCGTGGTCCTGCGCGACGGCGACGCGATCTCGGCGCTGCTGACGCGCCTGGGCGCGCACGACGCGATGATGACGTGGGAGGAGCGGCGCATGCGCCGCGAGGTGCGGGCGACCGCCAACCGCCTCGCGAACTTCGACGACGCCAACCTGCGCCGCTCGGCGCGGGCCGCGGTCGCGGCGGGTGCCCGCGTCGAGCGGGCCCTGGAGCTGCTCGGCGAGGACATCCCCGACCACCTGCTGCAGGCCGGCCGTCTCCGGCTGGAGCACAAGCAGGCCAGCCTCGAGGAGCTCGGCCAGCTCGCCGACCCGCCCATGACCAAGGACGCCATCGCCGGCCGCATCCGGCGGCTGCTCGGGATGGCCGACAAGAAGGCCATCGAGCTGGGCGTGCCGGGCACCGAGTCGGGCCTGACGGCGGACATGCTCGACGCCTGAGCCACCCCGGGTCCGCGGGGACGTGACGCAGGCCATAGGGTCGTGCCGACGCCGCGGGGCCCGCGGCGGGTGCCCCCGGTCGTCAGCGGGGTACCGCACCAGTACTGATCACGTACGGGACGCACGAGACGCACCCGGCCCGCCCGGTCACGGGGTGCGTCAAGGATGGAGAGCGCATGACCACTCGGGTCGGCATCAACGGATTCGGCCGCATCGGCCGCAACTTCTTCCGCGCCGCACTCGCGCAGAACGCGGACGTCGAGATCGTGGCGGTCAACGACCTCACCGACGCCAAGGCGCTGGCGCACCTGCTCAAGCACGACTCCATCCTCGGCAAGCTCGCCGAGGACGTGCGCGTCGAGGGCGACTCGATCGTCGTCGGGTCCAAGAGCGTCAAGGTGCTCGCCGACCGCGACCCCGCCAACCTCGGCTGGGGCGACCTGGGCGTGGACGTCGTCGTGGAGTCCACCGGCTTCTTCACCGACGGCGAGAAGGCCAAGGCCCACCTGGCCGCCGGCGCCAAGAAGGTCGTCATCTCGGCGCCCGCCACCAACAACGACGTCACCGTCGTCATGGGCGTCAACGACTCCGACTACGACGCGTCGAAGCACTCGCTGATCTCGAACGCGTCCTGCACCACCAACTGCCTGGCCCCGCTGGCCAAGGTCCTCGACGACGCCTTCGGCATCGAGCGCGGCCTCATGACCACGGTCCACGCCTACACCGCGGACCAGAACCTGCAGGACGGCCCGCACAAGGACCTGCGTCGCGCCCGCGCTGCCGCCCTCAACATCGTCCCGA
The DNA here is from genome assembly GCF_042473625.1 of Kineococcus sp. DHX-1. Taxonomy (GTDB): domain Bacteria; phylum Actinomycetota; class Actinomycetes; order Actinomycetales; family Kineococcaceae; genus Kineococcus. Next base: position 1,979,201 of record NZ_CP170445.1, read on the forward strand.
CCTCGACGGGTGCGGCCAAGGCCATCGGCCTGGTCCTGCCCACGCTCAAGGGCAAGCTCGACGGGTACGCGCTGCGCGTGCCGGTCCCGACCGGTTCGGCGACCGACCTCACCGTCACCCTGGGCCGCGAGGTCACCGCCGAAGAGGTCGACGCCGCCTACAAGGCCGCGGCCGAGGGCCCGCTCAAGGGCTACCTCGTGTACTCCGACGAGCCGCTGGTCTCCTCCGACATCGTCACCGACCCGGCGTCGTGCATCTACGACTCCGGCCTGACGAAGGTCAACGGGAACCAGGTCAAGGTCGTCGGCTGGTACGACAACGAGTGGGGCTACTCCAACCGCCTCGTGGACCTCGTCACGCTCGTGGGTTCCTCCCTCTGAGCCTCTGACACACTCCGGCCCGGACACTCGCGCGCACAGCCCGAGTGCCCGGGCCGTCGTCCGTCCGGACCCCGGACGGCAGCCGGATCCGGACAGCAGCAGAAGGGAACGTCCGTGAAGACCATCGACGACCTCGAGGCCCAGCTCGGCGGCCTCGCCGGCAAGCGGGTCCTCGTCCGCAGCGACCTCAACGTCCCGCTGGACCACTCCGGTGAGCAGCCGGTCATCACCGACGACGGCCGCATCCGCGCCTCGGTCCCCACGCTGCGGCGCCTCCTGGACGCCGGGGCCCGCGTCGTCGTGACGGCCCACCTCGGCCGTCCGAAGGGCGCCCCCGAGGCCAAGTACTCCCTCGCCCCGGTGCACGCCCGCCTCGCCGAGCTGCTGGACGGCGTCGACGTCGCCTTCTGCCCCGTCACGGTCGGCGCCGAGGCGACCGCCGCCGTGGCGGCGCTGGGCGACGGGCAGCTGCTGCTGCTGGAGAACATCCGCTTCAACGCCGGCGAGACGAGCAAGGACGAGGGGGAGCGCGGTGCGTTCGCCGACGAGCTCGCCGCCCTGGCCGACGCCTACGTCTCCGACGGCTTCGGCGCGGTGCACCGCAAGCACGCCAGCGTCTACGACGTCGCGCGTCGCCTGCCGCACGCCGCGGGTGGTCTCGTCGCGACCGAGGTCGAGGTCCTGCGCCGCCTGACGACCGACCCGGAGCGGCCCTACGCCGTCGTCCTGGGCGGGTCGAAGGTCTCCGACAAGCTCGGCGTCATCGACAACCTCCTCGGCTCGCTGCTGACGTCGGGGGACCGCCTCCTCGTCGGCGGCGGAATGGTCTTCACCTTCCTGGCCGCGACGGGCCGCGAGGTGGGCAAGAGCCTGCTCGAGGCCGACCACCTCGACCGGGTCCGCGGGTACGTGCAGAGCGCGCAGGACAAGGGCGTCGAGCTCGTCCTGCCCACCGACGTCGTCGCCGCGACGGCGTTCGCCGCCGACGCCGACCCGCAGGTCGTCTCCGCGGACGCGATCCCGGCCGACCGCCTCGGCCTGGACATCGGTCCCGACTCCGCCGCGGCCTTCGCCGCGGCCCTCGCCGACGCGCGCACGGTCTTCTGGAACGGCCCCATGGGCGTGTTCGAGATGGAGCCCTACGCCGGCGGCACCCGTGCCGTGGCGCAGGCCCTCGTCGACGCGAAGGCCGCATCCGGCGCGTTCAGCGTCGTGGGCGGGGGCGACTCGGCCGCCGCCGTGCGCACGCTCGGCTTCGCCGACGAGCAGTTCGGGCACATCTCCACCGGCGGTGGGGCGAGCCTGGAGTACCTCGAGGGCAAGCAGCTGCCCGGCCTCGACGTCCTCGACTGACCCCCTCCCACCCCTGCAGGAAGGCGCACCGATGCCTCGCACCCCGCTCATCGCCGGCAACTGGAAGATGGTCCTGGACCACCAGCAGGGCACCCTGCTGGTCCAGAAGCTCGACTGGACCCTCAAGGACGCCAAGCACGACTACTCGGCCGTCGAGGTGGCCGTGCTGCCCTCGCACACGAGCCTGCGCACCGTGCAGACCCTCATCGAGGGCGACAAGCTGTCCGTCCGCCTCGGCGCCCAGGACGTCTCCGAGCACGACTCCGGCGCCTACACCGGTGAGGTGTCGGCCGCGCAGCTCGCCAAGCTCGGCGTCGCGTACGTGGCCGTCGGTCACTCCGAGCGCCGCCAGTACCAGGGCGAGACCGACGCCGTGGTGCGCGCCAAGACGGCCAAGGCGCTGGCCGGCGGGATCGTCCCCATCGTCTGCGTCGGGGAGCCGCTGGAGGTCCGCAAGGCGGAGCAGCACGTCGAGCACACCGTCGGACAGGTCACTCAGGCCCTCACGGGGCTGACGGCCGAGCAGGTCGCCGGCCTCGTCCTGGCCTACGAGCCGGTGTGGGCCATCGGGACCGGCGAGGTCGCCACCCCCGAGGACGCGCAGGAGGTGTGCGCCGCGCTGCGCTCCGCCGTGGCCGAGCAGTTCGACCAGACGACGGCCGACGCCGTGCGGATCCTCTACGGCGGCAGCGTGAAGCCTGCCAACATCGCCTCGATCATGAAGCAGCCGGACGTCGACGGTGCCCTCGTCGGCGGCGCCAGCACGGACGCGGGCGACTTCGCCGCGATCGTGCGCTTCCGCGATCATCCGGCCTGAGGACAGCCGGTGATGGCCTAGGCTGGGCGGCGTGAGCGTCCTCCGCATCGTGCTGCAGGTGATCCTCGCGATCTCCAGCCTCTTCCTGACCCTGCTCATCCTGCTGCACAAGGGCAAGGGGGGCGGCCTGTCGGACATGTTCGGCGGCGGCGTCACCACGAGCCTGTCGGGTTCGAGCATGGCCGAGCGGAACCTCAACCGCTTCACGATCACGATCGGCTGCGTCTGGTTCGCGACCGTCGTGCTGCTCGGCCTGGTCGAGCGCTTCACCAACGAGTTCTGAGGAGACGACCGACGTGGCAGGTGGCAACGCCATCCGTGGCAGCAGGGTCGGCGCCGGCCCCATGGGCGAGGCGGAACGCGGTGACACCGCTCCCCGCATCCGCATCTCGTACTGGTGCGCCAACGGGCACGAGACGAAGCCCAGCTTCGCCGAGGAGTCCGGGGTCGAGCCGCCGGAGACGTGGGACTGCCCGCGCTGCGGGTTCCCCGCCGGCACGGACCGGAGCAACCCGCCGGCCCCGCCGAAGAACGAGCCCTACAAGACGCACCTCGCGTACGTGAAGGAGCGCCGCTCCGACGCCGACGGCGAGGCCATCCTCAACGAGGCCCTGGACTCGCTGCGGGCGCGCGGTCTCATCCGCTGACGCCCTGCACGACGAAGGCCCCCCGCGCACCGCGCGGGGGGCCTTCGTCGTCTGCGCGTGTCTCAGAGGTCGGCGGCTGAGGCCTCGTCGACGAGCCAGAGCGTCCGCTCGGTGCCGAAGACGCCCGCGGCGGGGGTCTCGGAGACGTCGCCCGCCGCGACGCCGCGAGCGACCGCGGCGGCCTTCTCCGCACCCGCGGCCACGAGCCAGACCTGCTTGGCCCGCGCGATGGCGCCGAAGGTGAACGACACCCGCAACGGCGGGGGCTTGGGGGACTCCCGGATCCCGACGACGCTGGACTCGTCCCGCGCCAGCCCCGGGTGCCCCGGGAACAGCGAGGCGACGTGGCCGTCGGGGCCCATGCCCAGCAGCAGGACGTCGAACGCCGGAACCTCCGCGCCGTCGCCGAACTGCAGCAGTTCGGCGGCGTAGCGGGCGGCGGCCGCGTCGAGGTCGTCCCCGTCGGGCCCGTCGACGGCCGGCGGGTAGTGCACGGTCGAGACGTCGAGGTCCAGCGCGCCGAGGAGGGCGTCCTGGGCCTGCGTCGCGTTCCGTTCCGGGTCACCCGTCGGCAGGAACCGCTCGTCGGACCACCAGAAGTGCACCCGGCGCCAGTCCACCGTGTCGCGGCTGGGCGCCGCAGCGACGGCCGCGAGCGTCTTGCCGCCGATGGTGCCGCCCGTCAGCGAGACGTGTGCGACGCCCCGGGCGGACTGCGCGTCGGCCAGCGCCGTGACCAGGCGGTCCGCGGTGGCCGATGCGAGGAGCTCCGGCGTGGCGTACCGGACGACGGAGACGTCGGTGCGGCTCACCGGCCCACCGCCCCGCGGGCGGCGCGGGTGCGCGGCGCGGTCTTCCCCGCCGCGGTCTTCTTCGCGACCGGCGTGGCGGCCTTCTTCCCGGCGGCGGCGCGCTTGCGGACCGTGGCGACCTTCGGCGTCTCGGAGTCCGGGGCCTCACCGGCGACGGGGGAGGTGCCGTCGGAACGTTCCTGCTCCGGTGGAGCGCCCTTCATCTGCTCCGACACCACGGCCGACGCGGCCTCGGCGGCGGCCTGACGAGCGGCGGCGCCGCGGCTGCCGGACAGCTTCCCGGCGTGCTCGGCGTCGCGGGCCGACATGACCTTCTTGCCCACCTGGGGCAGGCCGTCGCGCAGGACCTCGCCGTAGACCTCGTCGGGGTCCAGACGACGCAGCTCCTCCGTCAGGCAGTCCTTCACCTGACGGCGGGCCAGCGACAGGCGCCGGTCCGGCTGACCGGGCTGGGTCAGCGTGGCGACCGTCGCGTCGGGGCGGATCAGTTCCACCGCACCGGACTTGCGTTCCAGACGCACGCTCTGCACGCCCGTCCCGCGCCGGGTGCGGGCCCGCACGACCGGTGCCTTGAGCTTGGCCGCCAGCCACGCGGCGAGCAGTTCGGTGCTCGGGCTGTCCGGGGCGCCCGCGACCGTGATGGACGTGACGGGCTCGTACGGCGGCTGGTCCAGCGCCGCCGCGAGCAGTGCCCGCCAGTTCGTCAGCCGCGTCCAGGCGAGGTCTGTGTCGCCCTCCCGGTACGTCGTCCGCCGGGCCTCCAGCGCCTTGGCCGGGTCACGCGACTCCGCGGAGTCGGTGATGCGGCGCTGGGCGATGCGGCCGATGGAGTCGGTGCGCAGGTCGTCGGGGGCCGATCCCGGCCAGTAGGCCACGATCGGCGCGTCCGGCAGCAGCAGCGAGACGATGGTCGTCTCCCCGTGCTCCACGAGCGGGCCGTAGGCGCGCAGCACGATGACCTCGCTGGCGCCGGCGTCCCCGCCGACCCGGATCTGCGCGTCGAGGCGGGCGGCGCCCCGCTTGTTCCCCCGGGCCAGCACGAGCACCCGGCACGGGTGCTCGCGGCTGGCCTCGTTGGCCGCGGAGATGGCGTCCTCGGCGTGGGCATCGTCGGTGATGACGACGAGCGTCAGCACCCGGCCGAGGGCCACGGCCCCACCGGAGTCGCGCAGGTCGATGAGCGCCTTGTTGATGGCGCTCGTCGACGTGCTGGGCAGGTCGATGATCATCGCGAGACCTCTCTGGTGCGCGTCACGGTCGCCGCCACTGCCGGCCCGTCCGCTCGAGCATGGCGTCCGCCGACGGCGGTCCCCACGTGCCCGACGGGTAGGGCTCCGGCTGGCCGTTCTTGGACCAGAACGAGGTGATCGGGTCGAGGATCTTCCACGACAGCTCGACCTCCTCGTGCCGCGGGAACAGCGGCGGGTCGCCGAGCAGGACGTCCAGGATGAGCCGCTCGTAGGCCTCGGGGCTGGACTCGGTGAAGGCGTGCCCGTAGCCGAAGTCCATCGTCACGTCGCGCACCTCCATCGCGGTGCCCGGGACCTTCGACCCGAACCGCATGGTGATGCCCTCGTCCGGCTGGACCCGGATGACCAGGGCGTTCTGCCCCAGCTCCTCGGTCGCCGTCCGTTCGAAGGGCAGGTGCGGGGCGCGCTTGAAGACGACGGCGATCTCGGTCACCCGGCGGCCCAGGCGCTTGCCGGCCCGCAGGTAGAACGGGACCCCCGCCCAGCGGCGGGTGTCGATCTCCAGCTCGATCGCGGCGAACGTCTCGGTGCGCGACTTCGGGTCGATGCCGTCCTCGTCCAGGTAGCCCTTGACGAACTCCGACCCCTGCCAGCCCGAGGCGTACTGACCCCGCGCGGTGGACCGGGCCAGGTCCTTCAGCGGCCGCACGGCCGAGAGGACCTTGGCCTTCTCGGCGCGCAGGTCCGCCGCCTCGAAGGACACCGGTTCCTCCATGGCCGTGAGGGCCAGGAGCTGCAGGAGGTGGTTCTGGATGACGTCGCGCGCCGCGCCGATCCCGTCGTAGTACCCCGCGCGGCCACCGATGCCGATGTCCTCGGCCATGGTGATCTGCACGTGGTCCACGTGGTTGGCGTTCCAGAGCGGCTCGAACATCTGGTTCGCGAAGCGCAGCGCCAGGATGTTCTGGACCGTCTCCTTGCCGAGGTAGTGGTCGATGCGGAACACCGAGTCCGGCGGGAAGACGTCCTCGACGACGGCGTTCAGCTCGCGCGCCGACTTCAGGTCGTGCCCGAACGGCTTCTCGATGACGACGCGTCGCCACTGGTCGCCGTGCTGCGCGCTCAACCCGCTGCGCGCCAACTGCTTGGCGACGACGGGGAAGAACCGCGGCGGGATCGACATGTAGAACGCGTGGTTCCCGCCCGTCCCGCGCACCCGGTCGAGGTCGGCGACGGTCGAGGCGAGCTGGTCGAACGCCTCGTCGTCGTCGAACTCCCCGGGCACGAACCGGAAACCCTCGGCGAGCTGGGCCCACACCGACTCCCGGAACGGGGTCCGGGCGTGCTGGCGCACCGAGTCGTAGACGATCTTGCCGAAGTCCTGGTCCACCCAGTCGCGCCGGGCGAACCCGGTGAGGGCGAAGCCCGGGGGCAGCAGCCCCCGGTTCGACAGGTCGTAGATCGCCGGCATGAGCTTCTTGCGCGCCAGGTCCCCGGTCACGCCGAACATCACCATGCCGCAGGGACCGGCGATCCGCGGGAGCCTGCGGTCCCGCGGATCACGCAGCGGGTTCTCCGCTGGCGTCACCCGCGCGGGGCTCACCGGGCGTCTGCCTGCGTCTTCACGCGCTCCAGCTCGTCGGTGACGGTCTGCAGCAGCTCGGCCCAGCTCTTCTCGAACTTGTCCAGGCCGTCGATCTCGAGGAACTCCACGACGTCGGTGTAGGAGACGCCCAGGCGCTCGAGGTCGTCGAGGACCTGCTGGGACTCGCCGTAGGAACCGCGGACCGTGTCCCCGGTGACCTCGGCGTGGTCGACGGTGGCGTCCAGCGTCTTGCCCGGCATCGTGTTGACCGTGTTCGGGGCGACGAGCCCGGTGACGTAGAGGGTGTCGGACAGGTCGGGGTTCTTCACCCCGGTCGAGGCCCACAGCGGACGCTGCGGACGGGCACCGGCCTCCTTGAGGACCTGCCAGCGCGGGGTCGAGAAGACCTCCTCGTAGGCCTGGTAGGCCAGGCGCGCGTTGGCCAGGCCGGCCTTGGAGCGCAGGGCCTTCGCCTCGTCCGTCCCGATCTCGTCGAGGCGCTTGTCGATCTCGGTGTCGACGCGGGAGACGAAGAAGGACGCGACGGACTCGATCGTCGACAGGTCGTGGCCGTTGACCTTCGCCTGCTCCAGACCCGTCAGGAAGGCCTGCATGACGGCGCGGTAGCGGTCCAGGGAGAAGATCAGCGTGACGTTGACGCTGATGCCCTCGGACAGCGCGGTGGTGATGGCGCCCAGGCCCTCGACCGTCGCGGGGATCTTGATGTAGAGGTTCTCGCGGCTCACGGCCTTCCAGAGCGTCCGGGCGGACTCCTCGGTGGCGGCGGTGTCGCGCGCCTGGCGCGGGTCGACCTCGAGGGAGACGCGACCGTCGAGGCCGTCGGTGCGGTCGAAGACCGGCTTCAGCACGTCGCAGGCGCGGCGCACGTCCTCGGTGGTGATCTCGAAGACGGCCTTCTCGGTGTCGGCGCCGGCGGCGACGAGCTGGGAGACCTGCTCGGTGTAGCGGTCGCCCTTGGACAGGGCGGTGGCGAAGATCGTCGGGTTGGACGTGACGCCCAGGACGCCGAGGTCGACGAGGCGCTGCAGCTCGCCGCCGTCGGTCAGCTCGCGGGACAGGTCGTCCAGCCAGACCGAGACGCCGTGCTCGCGCAGGGCCGAGAGGTTGCTGCTGGGGCTGACCTGGGAGGTGCTGGTGGTGTCGCTCACGGGGAGTGCTCCGTTCCTTCGTCCACGGGGTTCTGTGGGCGCCGGGACGGCGCCCGCACGAGGTCCCGGGGGCCCGCAGGTGCGGGCCCCCGGGTGGTGCTCACTGCAGACCGGCGAGGGATTCCTTCGCGGCGGTCACGACCGCGGTGTCGGTCATGCCGAACTCGCGGTACAGGTCCTGGTAGTCCGCCGAGGCGCCGAAGTGCTCGATCGAGACCGAGCGGCCGGCGTCGCCGACGATGCCCTCCCAGCCGAAGGCCAGGGCGGCCTCGACCGAGACGCGCGCCTTGACCTGCGGGAGCAGGACGGTGTCGCGGTAGGCCTGGTCCTGCTCGAAGAACCACTCGCGGCACGGCATCGACACGACGCGGGTGGGGACGCCCTCCGCCTCGAGCTTCTCGCGCGCTGCGACGGCGATCTGGACCTCGGACCCGGTGCCGATGAGGATCACCTGCGGGGTCGCGGCCGAGCTCTCCACGAGGGTGTACGCGCCCTTGGCCACGCCCGAGGCGTCGCCCCAGCCGTCCTGCGAGCGGTCGAACGTCGGCAGGTTCTGGCGCGAGAGCGCCAGGCCGGCCGGGCGGTCGGTGTGGTCGAGGATCGTGCGCCACGCCCACGCCGTCTCGTTGGCGTCGCCGGGGCGGACGACGTCCAGGCCCGGGATCGCGCGCAGCGCGGCGAGGTGCTCGACCGGCTGGTGCGTCGGGCCGTCCTCGCCCAGGCCGATGGAGTCGTGCGTCCACACGTACGTCACCGGCAGCTTCATGATGGCCGCGAGGCGGACCGCGGGGCGCATGTAGTCGCTGAAGACGAGGAACGTGCCGCCGTAGGGGCGGGTGCCGCCGTGCAGCGCGATCCCGTTGAGGATGGCGCCCATGGCGTGCTCGCGGATCCCGAAGTGCAGGGTGCGGCCGTAGAGGTTGCCCTCCCACGTCTTCGTCGTGCGGCTCTCCGGCAGGAAGCTCGGCTCGCCCTTCATCGACGTGAGGTTCGACTCGGCCAGGTCGGCCGACCCGCCCCACAGCTCCGGCAGGGTCGAGGCCAGGGCGTTGAGCACCTCGCCGGACGCCTTGCGGGAGGCGATGGACGTGCCCGCCTCGAAGACCGGCAGCGCCTGCTCCCAGCCCGCGGGCAGGGTGCGGGTGCGGATGCGGTCGAAGAGCTCGGCGCGCTCACCGGCGCCGGCGCGCCAGGCGTCGAACTCCTGCTGCCAGGCGGCGTGGTCGGCCTTGGCGCGCTCGCGCAGACCGCGGGTGTGGGCGATGACGTCGTCGGCGACCGCGAAGTCGGCCTCGGGGTCGAAGCCCAGGAGCTCCTTGGTGGCCTTCACCTCGGCGTCGCCGAGGGCGGAACCGTGGGACTTGCCCGTGTTCTGCAGGTTCGGCGCCGGGTAGGCGATGATCGTGCGCAGCACGATGATCGACGGCTTGCTCGTCTCGGCCTTGGCGGCCTCGATCGCGGCGTGCAGCCCGGCGACGTCCTCGGTGTACTCGCCCTCGCCGCCGTTGGTCCAGTCGATGGTCTGGACGTGCCAGCCGTAGGACTCGTAGCGCTGGGCGGTGTCCTCGCCGAGGGCGATCGCGGTGTCGTCCTCGATGGAGATGTGGTTCTGGTCGTAGATGACGACCAGGTTGCCCAGCTCCTGGACACCGGCGATGGCCGAGGCCTCGGAGGTCACGCCCTCCTCGATGTCGCCGTCGGAGGCCAGCACGTAGACGTGGTGGTCGAACGGGCTCGTGCCGGGGGCGGCGTCCGGGTCGAAGAGGCCGCGCTCGCGGCGGGCGGCCATGGCCATCCCGACGGCCGAGGACAGGCCCTGGCCGAGGGGACCGGTGGTCATCTCGACGCCCGCGGTGTGCCCGTGCTCGGGGTGGCCCGGCGTCTTCGAGCCCCACTTGCGCAGCGCCTTGAGGTCGTCCAGCTCCAGGCCGTAGCCGGCGAGGTACAGCTGGATGTAGAGCGTGAGGCTGGAGTGCCCGCAGGAGAGCACGAACCGGTCGCGACCGGCCCAGTCCGGGTCCGCCGGGTCCTGCCGCAGCATCTTCTGGAACAGCAGGTAGGCGACCGGCGCGAGGCTCATCGCGGTACCCGGGTGCCCGTTGCCTGCGCGCTGCACGGCGTCCATGGCCAGGACGCGGACGGTGTCGACCGCCTTCGTGTCGAGTTCGCTCCACTCGAGGGGCTGGCTCACGTGTCTCCTCCCGTGCGAACCAGCTGACCGCCCAGCGCCCGGATGGCGGTGGGGGACCGGCCGTTGGTCCGCTCTGTCGTCTTCCGTCGCGGCCGGGACCGTGCTGTTCTGGTCCGGCGTCCGAGGCGTTGAGCATTGCGTTCTGTGCGGTGACGCTCCGTGCCCGTCGCTCGCGGCGGTGTGGGACGCGTCACCTGTGGTGAGCCTACTCGCAGGGGGGGGAGCCGCAGCTGGGCAGGGGTCGGCGTCCCCTGTGGCGTCCCCCTGTGGCGTCTCCGTGAGCGGGGGCGACGCGCCCGCCGCGACCCTCCCGGGTACGACAGCGCGTAGCAGAGGCGTAAGCTCGGGTCTGCCCGTCGTCACCTCGCCCTGAGGACACTGTGACCGTCGCCGACCCGCGTCTCTCCGACGCCCCTGCGCACTCCCGGACCAGCTTGCTGGGACGTCGTCGCGGTGGGCGCCCCTCGCGCTTCCCCCGGGTCGCCGCCTACGTCGCCCTCACCAAGCCGCGCATCGTCGAGCTCCTGCTCATCACGACGATCCCGGTGATGCTCTTCGCGGCGGACGGCTTGCCCTCGGGCTGGCTGGTGCTGACGACGTTCGTCGGTGGGGCGCTGGCCGCCGGGAGCGCGAACACGCTCAACTGCTACTTCGACCGCGACATCGACGCGCTCATGAAGCGGACCGAGAACCGTCCCCTCGTGACCGGCGCGGTCACCCCGCGCCAGGCGCTGGTCTTCGCGACCGTCCTGGGGATCGCCTCGACCGCGCTGTTCGTCGCCTTCGTCAACGTGCTGTCGGCGGCGCTGGCGGTGGGCGCGATCCTGCTCTACGTCGTCGGCTACACGCTGCTGCTCAAGCGCCGCACGTCCCAGAACATCGTCTGGGGCGGTGTCGCGGGTTGCATGCAGGTGCTCATCGGCTGGACCGCGGTGACGGGATCGCTCAGCTGGGCGCCCTTCGTCCTCTTCGGGGTCATCTTCCTGTGGACCCCGCCGCACTACTGGCCGCTGTCGGTCCGCTACCGCGAGGACTACGCCAACGCCGGCGTCCCGATGCTGCCCGTCGTGGCCAAGCCGACCACGGTCTCCCGCCAGATCGTCGCCTACACCGTGGCGATGGTCCTGTGCTCGCTGCTGCTCGTCCCCCTGGGCGGGGCCGGGGTGGTCTACGGCGTCGCCGCCCTGGTCCTCGGCCTGGCCTTCCTGGGGCAGACGATCGGGCTGCACGGGCGTGCCACCCGGTTCGAGCGCGAGACCGGCGGCCGGGACGCGGGCACGCTGGAGCAGCTGCGGCGCATCTCGCCGATGGGCGTCTTCCACGGCTCGATCACCTACCTGACGCTCCTGTCGGTGGCCGTCGCCGTCGACCCGTTCCTGCGGGTCTCCTGGCCGTTCTGACCGTCTGGCGTGCCCGCCGGCCCGGAGCAGCCGCCGGCGGACAGCGTCCACGCGTGCTCGAGGAACGCTCCGTGCCCCGTGGTCTGCTCGACGGCGTCGTCGTGGGCCTGCTGCTCATGGCCGTCTTCACCGCGGCGTGGAGCGCCAACACCCTCGGGACCTGGCCGGGGGCCGTGGGCACCGTCGTCACCGCGCTGAGCGTGCTGGTCGGCGTCTGGTTCGTGGTGACCGCGGTGCGGCTGGTGCGGGTGCGGGGTCGTGCGAGCACCTCGACGACGCCGGAGGAGGAGCGCTGGCGCAAGCGCAGCGGGATCGCCTTCGGGTGGGTCTTCACCCTCGAGGCCGTCCTCATCGTGGTCGCGGCCAACGTCCTCAGTGCCGTCGGCCGTCCCGACCTCGTGCTCCCGGCCATCGCCCTGGTCGTCGGGCTGCACTTCTACCCGATGGCCAGGATCTTCCGACGGCGCGTCGACACCTGGCTCGCCACCGTGCTGAGCGCGGTGGGGCTGGCGGGGCTGCTGGCGTTGCTCCTCACGAGCACCGACCGCAACACCGTGTGGGGTCTCGTCGCCTGCGGGGCGGCGCTGACGACCGGTGCGTACGGGGTGTACTTCACGCGGATCGCCGGGGACCTGCTCTCCCGGACGGTACCGGGGGCCTGACCGCGGGGCCGCGCACGGATCCGGTCAGAGCGGCTGCCCGGGGTTGTCCCGCAGCACGGTGCCGTCCCGCAGGGTCACGTCGAGCGTGGACATGGGCACCGCATAGGTAGTGGGGCTGCAGGGCCCGTCGCAGTTCTGGCCCTGACCGGGGGGCGGCGTCGTGGTCATCCGCATCGCCCGGCCCGGCCACCACGCTGCGTAGTGACCGTCCTGGACCGTTGCCTGCACGGTCCGGCCCCCCGGGCGTGCACGGTGACGCCTGCCACGTCCTCGCCCACGAGCCCGTCGACGACCGCGAGCTCGTCCCCCCCGAGTGGTCTGCTCGTGGACACTGGCGTCAGAGACGGCCCCGGCGGCAGGCCGACGGCCCCCGCCGCCCCCGCCGCCCCCGCCGGCGACGAACGTCGCGTCCCCGCTTTCGGGCAGGTCCACGACGCAGGACAACGTCGTGACCGGTCGCGAGCCCTCGTCGAGCACGACCAGCACGAGGTCGCCCCGCCGCTCGGCCAGCCGCGTCTGGAGCCGGTCGACCTGGTGGTCGGACGTCAGCAGTTCGTCCTCGACGCAGACCTGACGGACAGCCACTGCGCCGGCGGGGCTGGCGGTCGTGGGCACGGGGGCCCACGACTCCGCGTACGCCGTTCCCCGCCCCCGAGGTGCGAAGTCCTGACCCCGAGCGCGACGACGCCGGCGGCCACGGCGAGGGCGCCCACGCGCCGGGCGGTGCGGGGGCGTCGGGGCAGGAGGGGGTCACGTCCGCCCGGAGCCCGCGGGTGGGACAGGATCCCGTCGAGTGCGAGCCGGGCCCGGACGAGCGCGGCGTGGTCCAGGGGTGCCTGTGGCGCGGCGTCCAGGGCCCGCAGCGCCTCCTCGACGCGCGCGGTGTCGCGGTCGGCGGTGGTCACCGGGTCGCCTCCAACGTCTCGTCGGTCAGTGGGTGCTCGTGCCGTGCCTCGACGGGGTCGGCGGCGTCCGCATCGTCGAGGTGGGCGCGCAGGGCCCGCCGGGCCCGCGTGAGCCGCAGTCGGTGGGCGGTTGCGGTGGTACCCAGCACCAGCGCGGCCTGGGCGGAGGTGAGATCCTCGAAGACCGCGAGGGCGAGGACCTCCTGCTCACCAGGCGCGAGGCGGTGCCAGGCGGCGGCGAGGTCGAGGGATGCGATGACGCCGTCGTGGGGGGTGCTCATCGACTCGCCCTGTTCGGCCAACCGGATGGCGAGCGCCGGGCGTCGCGTGCTGCCCTGGCGGGAGGTCAGCAGGCAGTTGCGGGCGATGCCGAAGACCCACGGCCGGAGGGCGTGGGGGCGTCGCCGAACCGCCGCCGTGCGACGAGGAGCGCCTCAGCCGCCACGTCCTCGGCGCTGCCGGCGGCCTCGCGCGGGAGGCGACGGCTCACGAAGCGCCGGAGGTCGGCGTGCACGGCACGACTCTGCACGTCGAATGCCCCAGCGCTCGAGCCCGTTCGGGGCGACGGGAGCTCGAGGGGAGGAGTGGCGCAGGTGCATCCTCGGAGGGTGCAGATGCGCGACGTGCTCTTCCACCAGGTGGCCGAGTGGGAACGGGACGGTGGGGGACCCCGGTTCGTGTGGGTCTGGCTCGCCCTCGACGACGGGCTGGTGGCCACCGGTGAGCACGAAGGCCCGGACAACCACGCCGGGGTGTGGTCCCCGTCCGCGTTCTTGGAGACCTGGCCGGACCGCCTCGACGCTCCGGCCGCGCGGTGGCTCGCCCCGCTCGTCGACCGCATGGCCCGGGGCGAGGACGTGCGTGACGCGGTGCTCACCCGGTACGCCGACCTGCACGGGCGACCGCCCGCGACCACCGTCTGGAGCCTGCAGGCGAGCGTGGGCCAGGGACCGCCTCCGTGAGAGGGACGGGAGGGGCCGCTCCGCACCGCCCCTGCCCGGCGCGTCAGCGCCGCCGGTTCCGCACGGTGAGGGCGAGGGAGGCGAGGGCGGCGACGACCGCGACTGCCCACCACGCGCTCGCGGAGTAGACGGTCCCGCCGGCACCCGCACCGCGGGCGGTCAGGAGGACCCACACCACGAGCAGCGCCGCCCCGGCGAGTGCACAGCCGAGGGTGGCGGGGGTGCGCCGGCGGCCGGCCAGGGCGAGGACCAGGGCCAGCAGCACGAGGACCACCCCGAGGGCGAGGACGCCGAGACCGAGGAGGGCGGCGTTCACCGGGGCGGTCCCGCGCTCACTCCCAGCGGAACCACCGCGCGCACGCCAGGCTGCAGGCGACCGCCCAGACGACGAGCACGACGAGCGGGCCGAGCGCGAAGGTCCCGGACCCGAGCGCCTCGCGGACGGCCGTCCCGAGCGCGCCGGAGGGCAGCAGGTCGGTGACGGGGGACAGGGGCGAGGGCAGCACGAGCCCGCCGCCGGCGAGCAGCAGCACCCACACGAAGTTGGCGACGGCCAGGGTCCCCTCGGCCCGCACCGTCCCGGCGAGCAGCAGGCCCAGCGCGGTGAAGGCCGCGACCCCGAGGAGCACGGCGGGCACGGCGACGAGCAGCCGGCCCGACGGGGACCATCCGAGCGCGGTGGCCAGGGCCCCCAGCACGACGACCTGCACGACGACGAGGCCGAGCACGGCCAGCACCTTCCCGGCCAGCAGGCCGCCGCGTCCCAGCGGTGACGTCGCCAGCAGCCGCAGGACGCCGTTGCGGCGGTCGAACCCGGTGGCGATGGCCTGCCCCGTGAACGCCGTCGAGACGACGGCCAGGGCCACGACCCCGCCGAGCGCGAGGGCGGGGCGGTCGCCGGCGCCGAGGTCGAGGGACGTCACGCGGGTGACCCCGACGAGGACGAGGGCGGGCAGCAGGAGGGTCAGCAGCAGCTGCTCACCGTTGCGCAGGGCGATCGTGGCCTCGAAGCGGCCCTGGCGCAGGACGCGCCGGGCGAAGGGGGCCGAGGACCCGCCGGGGGTGAAGTCGAGCCCACCGGTGGACTTCGTCAGGGACGCGCTCACCGCAGGGTCCTCCCGGTCAGGTCGAGGAAGACGTCCTCGAGGGTCTTGCGGACGGGGCCGATGCCCTCGGCCAGCACGTCGTGCGTGGCGCACCAGTTGGTGACCGTGGCGACCACGCGCGGGTCGACCTCCACGCCGGACACCGCGTAGCGACCGGGCTCGGCCTCGCTGACGTCGGCCCCCACGGGCAGGGCGCGCGCGAGGTCCTGCGTCGGCAGTCCGGGGCGGGAGCGGAACGTCAGGGCCGCGGGGCCGGAGGTGAGCTCGTCGGGCGTGCCCGTCGCGACGACGCGTCCGTGGTCGACGACCACGACGTCGTCGGCGAGGCGCTCGGCCTCCTCCATGAGGTGCGTGGTGAGCACGACGGCCACGCCGGCCGCCCGCACCTCCCGCACGACGTCCCAGACGGCCAGCCGGGCCTGCGGGTCCAGGCCGGCGCTCGGCTCGTCGAGGAAGACGACCTCGGGGCGGCCGACGAGGGCGCAGGCCATCGCCAGCCGCTGCCGCTGCCCGCCGGACAGCCGGCGCACGCGGGTCCGGGCGAAGGACGTCAGGCCCAGGCGTCCGGACAGGGCGGTCAGGTCGAGGGGGTCGGTGTGCAGGGCGGCGACGTGGGCCAGCGCCTCGCGGGCCGAGACCCCGGTGGGCAGCCCGCCGTCCTGCAGCATCACCCCGACGCGCGGCCGCAGGACGGCGGCGTCGGCGACGGGGTCCAGGCCCAGCACGCGGACGGTGCCGGAGTCGGCGCGCTGCAGCCCCTCGCAGATCGCGACGGTGGTCGTCTTGCCGGCGCCGTTGGGGCCGAGCACGGCGGTGACGCGACCGCGGGCGGCGGAGAAGGAGAGGCCGTCCAGGACGGCGGGGCCGGCGCCGAAGGCCTTGCGCAGGTCGCGGACCTCGACGGCCGCGGCTGCGCTGCCGTCCGTCGTCGTCGCGGGTGAGGGGGAGCCGAGCGCCACGAGGGAGGAGTCTACGAGGGCGGTAGTAGCGCGCTGGACCGCTCGGCGCGGGGTAGGGCCGACCCGGTGGGGATCTGGCCGTCCAATTAGGTAACATGGACGTTGTGGAAATGGTGAGGACACCCTCACCGGGCGGCCGAGCCGTCCCGGTGGGTCCCACCCTGCCCGCCGCCGGCGGCGAGGAAGCCCGCACCCGCACGCGTGTCCGCACCACGGTCGCCGAGCTGGGACCCGTCAGCGCGGCCCGCATCGCCGAGGTGCTCGGTCTCACCGGACCCGCCGTCCGCCGCCACCTCGAGGCGATGGTGGCCGACGGCGACCTCGAGGCCCGCGACCCCCGCCCCGACGCCCGCCGCGGCCGCGGCCGTCCCGCCAAGGAGTACGTCGTCGGGTCAGCGGGTCACGACGACCTCCCCTCCGGGTACGACGAACTGGCGCTCACGGCCCTGCAGTACCTCTCCGACGCCCTGGGTCCCGACGCGGTGACCGACTTCGCCCGCCGCCGGTTCGCCGGCCTGGAGGAGTCCCTCGCCGGACTCGACGGACCCTTGCCCGAGCGGATCGACGCGCTCGTCAAGGCGCTGGCCGACCAGGGCTTCTCGGCCAGCACCCGGCCGGTGGCCCAGGGAACAGCGGCCGAGGGCGTCCAGTTGTGCCAGGGGCACTGCCCCGTGCAGAAGGTCGCCGAGGCGTTCCCCCAGCTGTGCGAGGCCGAGCGCAGGACGTTCGAGACCGTCCTGGGCACCCGGGTCCAGCGCCTGGCGACCCTGGCCCGCGGGGACCACGTCTGCACCACGTACGTCCCCCTCGAAGCGCTCCACCAGCAAGCCCCCCAGCACGAACCCCAGCACGACGACCAGAACGCCACGGAAGGACGACGACTGTGACCGACACCGTGTCCGAGACCCCCACCACCGCGGGCCCGCCCGAACTCGAGGGCCTGGGCAAGTACCAGTACGGCTGGGCGGACTCCGACTCCGCCGGCGCGTCGGCCCGCCGCGGCCTGTCCGAGGACGTGGTGCGCAACATCTCGGCGCTGAAGAACGAGCCCGAGTGGATGCTCGCGCTGCGCCTGAAGGCGCTGCGCCTGTTCGGCCGCAAGCCCATGCCGGACTGGGGTTCGGACCTCACCGGGATCGACTTCGACAACATCAAGTACTTCGTCCGGTCCACGGAGAAGCAGGCCACGTCCTGGGACGAGCTGCCCGAGGACATCAAGAACACGTACGACCGGCTCGGGATCCCCGAGGCGGAGAAGCAGCGCCTCATCGCCGGCGTCGCCGCTCAGTACGAGTCCGAGGTCGTCTACCACCAGATCCGCGAGGACCTGGAGGAGAAGGGCGTCATCTTCGTCGACACCGACACCGGGCTGCGCGAGCACGAGGAGCTCTTCAAGGAGTACTTCGGCACCGTCATCCCCGTCGGGGACAACAAGTTCGCCTCGCTAAACACGGCCGTCTGGTCGGGCGGGTCGTTCATCTACGTCCCCAAGGGCGTCCACGTCGACATCCCGCTGCAGGCCTACTTCCGGATCAACACCGAGAACATGGGCCAGTTCGAGCGGACGCTGATCATCGCCGACGAGGGCTCGTACGTGCACTACGTCGAGGGCTGCACCGCGCCGATCTACCAGTCGGACTCGCTGCACTCCGCGGTCGTCGAGATCGTCGTGAAGAAGAACGCCCGCGTGCGGTACACGACCATCCAGAACTGGTCGAACAACGTCTACAACCTGGTCACCAAGCGCGCCACGGCCGCCGAGGGCGCGACCATGGAGTGGATCGACGGGAACATCGGGTCCAAGGTCACGATGAAGTACCCGGCCGTCTACCTCATGGGCGAGCACGCCAAGGGCGAGACCCTCTCGATCGCCATGGCGGGCGAGGGCCAGCACCAGGACGCCGGCGCGAAGATGGTGCACGCCGCGCCGTACACCGCGAGCTCGATCGTCTCCAAGTCGATCGCCCGCGGCGGGGGCCGCACCTCCTACCGCGGCCTCATCCAGGTCCTGGAGGGCGCGCACCACTCGGCCTCGACGGTGCGCTGCGACGCGCTGCTGGTCGACACGATCTCCCGGTCGGACACCTACCCCTACAACGACATCCGCGAGGACGACGTCGTCATGGGGCACGAGGCCACGGTCTCGAAGGTCTCCGACGACCAGCTCTTCTACCTCATGAGCCGCGGCATGGCCGAGGACGAGGCCATGGCGATGATCGTGCGCGGGTTCATCGAGCCCGTCGCGCGCGAGCTGCCCATGGAGTACGCGCTGGAACTGAACCGCCTGATCGAGCTGCAGATGGAAGGGGCCGTCGGCTGATGACCCTGGTCAACGAAGAGACCACCGCCTCCGCGCCGGGCACCCGCGCCGGCACGGCGGACACCTCCGGGGCGCACACCCACGGCGGGCCGGTCGTGCCCGAGGCCTCGCGCGCGGCGCGCGCGACCTCCTTCGACGTCGCCGACTTCCCGGTCCCCACGGGCCGGGAGGAGGAGTGGAAGTTCTCCCCGCTGCGCGAGCTCGCGCCGCTGTTCGAGGTCGCCGAGCGCACCGCGGGGAACTCCGCCGACGTCGAGGTGAGCGCGCCCGCGGGTGTCGAGCACCTGTCCGGCAGCCCGGCCGAGGTCGGGGCCGGAACGGCGTTCGTGCCCGGTGACCGCGTGGCCGCCGCCTCGTGGAACGGCACCGACGTCGCGCACGTCGTCCGCGTCCCGGCCGAGGCCGAGCTCACCGAGCCCGTGCTCGTCACGGTGCGCGGGCAGGCCGGTCGCACGAGCGAGGGTCACCTCGTCGTCGAGACCGGGCACCACGCCAAGGCCCTCGTCGTGCTCTCGCACGTCGGGTCCGGCGCCCACCGCGGCAACGTCGAGGTCCGCGCCGGCGACGGCTCGGAACTGACCGTCGTCAGCCTGCAGGAGTGGGACGACGACGCGCTGCACGTCGGTCAGCACGACGTCCGCGTCGGCCGCGACGCGCAGGTCCGCCACATCGTCGTCACCCTGGGCGGCAAGGCCGTCCGCGTCTCGGCGAACATCGCCTACGCCGCCCCCGGTGGGTCGGCGACGGCGCTCGGCGTGTACTTCGCCGGGTCCGGGCAGCACTCCGAGCACCGCCAGTTCGTGGACCACACGGCCGTGAACTGCCGCAGCTACGTCGAGTACAAGGGCGCCCTGCAGGGGGCCGACGCCCACGCGGTGTGGATCGGCGACGTGCTCATCCGCGCCACGGCCGAGGGCACCGAGACGTACGAGCTGAACCGCAACCTCGTCCTCACCGACGGGGCGCGAGCCGACTCCGTGCCGAACCTGGAGATCGAGACCGGCGAGATCGTCGGCGCCGGCCACGCCAGCGCGACCGGCCGGTTCGACGACGAGCAGCTGTTCTACCTGCAGTCGCGCGGGATCAGCGAGGAGGAGGCCCGCCGCCTCGTCGTGCGCGGGTTCTTCGCCAGCATCGTCGACAAGATCGGCATCCCCGAGGTGTCGCAGCGACTCATGACCACGATCGAGGGCCGGCTGGCCGAGGACCCCACCACCGCCGCCCCCGCCGCCCAGCCCGTTGAGGAGAACTGAATGTCCACCCTGGAGATCCGCGACCTGCACGTGACGGTCGACGAGGCGGACGGTTCCGTCAAGGAGATCCTGCGCGGGGTCGACCTGACCATCGCCTCCGGTGAGGTCCACGCCGTCATGGGCCCCAACGGGTCCGGCAAGTCGACCCTGGCCTACTCCATCGCCGGGCACCCCAAGTACACCGTCACCGGTGGCACCGTGACGCTCGACGGCGAGGACGTCCTCGCCATGAGCGTCGACGAGCGCGCCCGCGCCGGCATGTTCCTCGCCATGCAGTACCCGGTCGAGGTCCCCGGCGTGACGGTCTCGAACTTCCTGCGCACCGCCAAGACCGCGATCGACGGTGAGGCGCCCAAGCTGCGCACGTGGGTCAAGGACGTCAAGCAGGCGATGGACGACCTACGCATGGACTCCTCCTTCGCCGAGCGCAACGTGAACGAGCACTTCTCCGGCGGTGAGAAGAAGCGGCACGAGATCCTCCAGATGGAGCTGCTCAAGCCGAAGTTCGCGATCCTCGACGAGACCGACTCCGGCCTCGACGTCGACGCGCTGAAGATCGTCTCCGAGGGTGTGAACCGGTCGCTGGCCGCCGTGTCCCCGGGTGTGCTGCTCATCACGCACTACACGCGCATCCTGCGGTACATCAAGCCCGACTTCGTCCACGTCTTCGTGAACGGCAAGGTCGCCGAGCAGGGCGGCCCGGAGCTGGCCGAGTCCCTCGAGGAGACCGGGTACGACCGGTTCCTCACCCCCGCCTGAGGAGCTGGACGACCGTGACCGACACCACCACACCGGCGGGCGCTGCGAGCGGTCCGACCCCGGCGGCGCTCGCCGACGTCGAGGAGGCCCTCAAGGACGTCATCGACCCCGAGCTCGGGGTCAACATCGTCGACCTCGGCCTCGTCTACGGGCTGACCGTCTCGGACGACAACGTCGCCACGATCGACATGACGCTGACCAGCGCGGCCTGCCCGCTGACCGACGTCCTGGAGGACCAGACCGCCCAGGCCCTCGCCGACGTCGTGGCCGACCACCGCATCAACTGGGTGTGGATGCCGCCGTGGGGCATGGAGAAGATCACCGACGACGGTCGTGACCAGCTGCGTGCCCTGGGGTTCAACGTCTGACCCCGCCGCGCGATGGCCCCCGGACGGACGTCCGGGGGCCTTCGCCCGTCCCGCCCCCGCTGGTCGGCTCGTAGACTGGCCCCACTCCCCGCCCGACCCGAGTCCCTGTGAGCTGCCCCCGTGATCGTCGCCACCGACATCGAACTCCGCGCAGGCGCGCGCCTGTTGATGGAGGGGGTGAACTTCCGGGTCGCCGCGGGGGACCGCATCGGCCTGGTCGGCCGCAACGGGGCGGGCAAGACCACGCTGACCAAGGTCCTCGCCGGTGAGGGGCAGCCCGCCTCGGGGACGGTGACCCGCTCGGGGGAGATCGGCTACCTGCCGCAGGACCCGCGCGCCGGGGACCCCGAGATGCTCGCGCGCGACCGCATCCTGGCCGCGCGGGGTCTGGACGCCGTCGTGTCCAAGCTGCGCCGGGCCGAGGCCGACATGGCCAGCGACGACCCGAAGGTCCGGGACCGGGCGATGGACCGCTACACCAAGCTCGACGCGCGGTTCGTGGCGCTCGGCGGGTACACGGCCGAGAGCGAGGCGGCCCGCATCTGCGCCAACCTCAACCTGCCCGACCGGATCCTGACCCAGCAGCTCAAGACGCTGTCCGGTGGTCAGCGCCGGCGCGTGGAATTGGCCCGCATCCTGTTCTCCGCCAGCGAGACGCTGCTGCTGGACGAGCCGACGAACCACCTCGACGCCGACTCGATCACCTGGCTGCGCGAGCACCTGAAGAACTACGCCGGCGGTCTCATCGTCATCAGCCACGACGTCGAGCTGCTGGAGGTCGTCGTCAACCGCGTCTTCCACCTCGACGCCAACCGCGCCACGATCGACCTCTACAACGTCGGGTGGAAGAACTACCTCAAGCAGCGCGAGACCGACGAGAAGCGCCGCCAGCGCGAACGCGCCAACGCCGAGAAGAAGGCCGGGACCCTGATGGCGCAGGCCGCCAAGATGGGGGCCAAGGCCACGAAGGCCGTCGCGGCGCAGAACATGGCCAAGCGCGCCGAACGTCTCCTGGACGGCCTGGAGGACGTGCGGGTCCAGGACAAGGTCGCCAAGCTGCGCTTCCCCAAGCCCGCGCCGTGCGGCAAGACGCCGCTCATGGCCGAGGGCCTGTCGAAGTCGTACGGGTCGCTGGAGATCTTCACCTCCGTCGACCTGGCCATCGACCGCGGCAGCCGCGTCGTCATCCTCGGCCTCAACGGCGCCGGCAAGACGACGCTGCTGCGCATGCTCGGCGGTGTCGAGGACCCCGATACCGGCCAGATCGTCCCCGGGCACGGGCTGAAGGTCGGCTACTACGCCCAGGAGCACGAGACGCTCGACCACGACCGCACGGTCCTGGAGAACATGCGCTCGGCGTCCCCGGACCTCGACGACACCCGGGTCCGGACGGTCCTGGGCTCGTTCCTGTTCTCCGGCGACGACGTCGACAAGCCCGCCGGGGTGCTCTCCGGCGGGGAGAAGACGCGGCTGGCCCTGGCCACCCTCGTCGTCTCCAGCGCCAACGTCCTGCTCCTGGACGAGCCGACGAACAACCTCGACCCGGCCTCGCGCGCGGAGATCCTCGACGCCCTCAAGCACTACGAGGGCGCGGTCGTCCTCGTGACGCACGACGAGGGCGCTGTGGAGGCCCTCGGGCCCGAGCGCGTCGTCCTGCTGCCCGACGGCGTCGAGGACCTGTGGAACGCCGGCTACGCGGAGCTGGTGGCGCTCGCCTGAGCGTGTGCGGTGTCCTGCCGCTGGGGGCGCGCTGACGTGCACGGCTGAAACGTTCCCGCTGGTGAGAGGCCCGGACGACGTGGTCCGGGCGCTGCGCCGGCCGGTGGAGCGACGCGGCTTCGACTGGCCAGGACGGCCCCCAGTGGTGACCATGGAGGGGGTCTGGGAGGTCGGCCACGCCACGGCGGACACGAGGGGCACGGGAGGAGCGCGAGGTGACCGAGACGATCAAGCGGGGCACCCGGTTGAGCGGGTCCGAGCGGGAGCAGCTCGCCGGGGAGCTGTCCAAGGGCTACGCGGAGGGCAAGAGCATCCGTGCCCTCGCCGAGGAGACGGGACGGTCCTACGGGTTCGTGCACCGGCTGCTCAGCGAGAACGACGTCACCCTGCGCAGCAGGGGTGGCGCGACACGCGGCAAGGCCCGCCAGGGCTGAGGCGGGTGCGCTCGCGGCGCCGGGTCACCGCCCGGCGCCGCGGTGCGTCTCACAGGGACCGGTCGGTCCCGCCGTCGACGAGCAGCGACGCTCCGGTGATGTAGCTGGCGGCGGGGGACAGCAGGAACACCGCGGCCCGGGCGAACTCGTCGGGCAGGCCGGCCCGCCGCAGCGGGATGGTCTCCAGCAGGTCCGCGGCCAGGTCGGCAGGGTCCTCGAACTCCAGCGGCGAACTCGCGTCGACGTGCCCGGCGAGCAGGTTGTTGATGCGGACACCTCGCGGGCCGAGCTCGTCGGCGAGGGCCTTGGCCGCCATGGCCAGGCCGGGACGCAACCCGTTGGCGACGCCGGCGTCCATCACGGGGCTGCGCGCGGTGCTCGACAGGAGCAGGACCATCGACGCACCCTCGCCCGTGGCGGCCTTGCCGACCGAACGGGCCAACCGCAGCGGCCCCAGCAGGCTGGACTCGAAGGCTTCGCGCCAGGCGCCGTCCGCGGCTTCCAGGACCGACGAGGTGGGCGGGGCCCCGCAGGAGATGACGGCGCCGTCCAGCCGCCCGAAGCGGGCGTTGGCGGCCGCGACGAGGCGGGTCTCGGTGCCGGGGTCGGAGATGTCGCCGGGGACGAGCAGCATCCGGCTGGGGTCGCCGATGGTGGGGGCCACTGCGGCCAGTTCGTCCTCGTCCGCCGCGTGCAGCACGAGCAGCCCGCCCTCGTCGGCGAGCACCCTCGCACAGGCCAGGCCGAGACCGGTGGACGCACCGGAGACGATGTACACGCGGTCGCTGAGGCCCAAGTCCATGCGCCCATTGTTGCGCAGAGTGGCCGATGAGACACACAGCATGATCCGGTACACCCGAACGGGCGAACTTGGCCTGGTCGTGACGCCCTGTTGCGCCGGTGGTCCCGGGGTCCTCGACGCCCTAGTGGTGGTCGACGCGGGCGTCGAGCTCGGCGTCCTCGGCGGCCTCGTCGAGCCCCTCACGCCGTCGCCGGCGCCGGGGGAGCGCCGTGGTGACCGGTTGCGCCGCAGCGGAGTCCGGCGCCGGGGCGCGCGGGGCGTCCTGCTCCACCTCGCCGGCCTCGACGACGGTGTCGGCGCGGGACTGCAGCTCCCGGCGTCCGGCAACGACCCACACGACGAGCGCGGTGAGCGCGAACCCGAACCACTGCACGGTGTAGGCCAGGTGCGGCCCCTCGTCCACCTCGGGACGCTCGGCGGCCAAGGGAACCGTCGTCGGCTCCACGCCGGACGCGGGGGTCTCCGAGGCGAGCAGCGCGTACCCGCCCAGGAGTCGCGGCGGGTCGTCGACGGCCTGGTCCACGGCGGCGGTCACGGTGTCCGGGGCGATGGATGTGACCTGCCCGGCGGGGACGCGGCCGCGCTTGTCGTCCTCCCACGGCCGCAGGCGCGCGACGACGGTGACCTCGCCCTGCGGCGGGGCCGGCACGCTGTCTGGCCGCTCGGCGGAGTCGGCACCGGCGGGCAGCCAGCCGCGGTCCACGAGCAGGGCGCCGCCGTCGGCCTGCACGAGCGGGACGAGGACCTCGTAGCCGAACTGGTCGTCGCGGGGACGGTTGCGCACCAGGACGGTCGCGTCGGTGTCGTAGGTCCCGGTGACGCGCACGGGCGTCCACGTGTCCGAGGCGGCCAGCTCCGAACCCGCCGGCAGCACCGAGGCGACGGGCTCGGCCGGGCGGTCGTAGTTCTGGACGAGGGGGGCGTTGGCGGCCAGCCGCTCCTCGCGGCGGTGCCACTGCCAGCGGCCCAGCGCGCAGCAGACGAGGGCGACGAGGACGGCCAGGGCCAGTCCACGCAGCCACCGCGGTTCGCGCAGCAGACGCAGGACCCCTGGACCTGACGGCCGAAGGTCCCGCACGCCTGCTCCCGTCACGCTCTCAACTGTGCCACTTCGACGACCTCGCGCAGGAAGCCCCTCGTCCCCAGGAACTGGCTGAGGTGCTCGCGGTGCTCCTCGCACGCCAACCACGTCTTGCGACGCTCCGGCGTGTGGAGGCTGGGGTTGTTCCACAGCAGACCGAAGTCGGCCGGGTGCGTGCAGCCGCGAGCGCTGCAGACGAGGTCGGACGGTGGTTCGTGCAAGGAGGTCACCGCCGCCCAGGACGAGTGGTGGGTCGTTCCCCGGAGCTCCACGCGAGGTTCCACGTCGTCAGTCTCGCACCGCGGGGGCGGCTGTCCAACCCGTGAACGCGGGTCGACCGGGACGTGTCCTGCGGCGGTCGGCCGGGCGGGGCCTCAGACGCCGGGGCGCGGGTCGGGCCCGGAGGGGCCGGGGTCGTTCGGCGACCAGACGTGCGTGATCCTCGCCTCCAGCGCGGGCAGGTCCTGCGGTTCCCGCGGCGGCTGCGGGGAGACGTCGAAGGAGTCCGGCGCGGGACCGCGCGACTCCCGGCCCGCGTTGGCCAGCACGACGGCGACGTAGGGCAGGAAGATCGCGCCGGCGATGAAGAGCCAGCGGGTCCAGTGGTCGATGAAGGCGAAGCACAGGAAGCAGGCCGTGCGGATGAGCATCGAGACGACGTACTTGCGGTAGCGCACGCCGAGGTCGTCGGTGTGCGACGTCGGCGCCGCGGTGATCCGGAAGGTCTCCTCGTGCTGGTGACCGTGCGGAGGGTGGGTGCCGGGTCGGGGGGAGGAGGTGTGTGCCTCGTGACGTCGCTGGTCGTGCACCGCTCAACCGTAAGCCCGCCCCCGCGGGCCGCCCACCGGAGCGGACGTGTGATGCGTTACGTTCCCCGCCGTGACCTCCACGACCGACCGCACCGACCCGACCGGGGCCCCCGCCGCCCGGACCCCGCGCAGCGTCCTGGTGACCGGCGGCAACCGCGGCATCGGCCTGTCCGTCGCGCAGGCCTTCGCGGCCGCCGGGGACCGCGTGGCCGTCACGTACCGCTCGGGGGAGCCGCCCGCCGGCTTCTTCGGCGTCCGCGCCGACGTGACCGATCCGGCGTCGCTGGACGAGGCGTTCGCGGCCGTCGAGGCCGAGCAGGGTGCGGTGGAGGTGCTCGTGGCGAACGCCGGCACCAACCGCGACCAGCTGCTCATGCGGATGAGCGACGAGGAGTTCGACACCGTCCTGGACGCCAACCTCGCCGGGGCGTGGCGGGTGGCCCGCCGGGCCGTGCGCGGTATGGTCCGCGCCAAGCGCGGCCGGATCATCTTCATGTCCAGCGTGGTGGGGATGTACGGCTCGCCGGGGCAGACGAACTACGCGGCCAGCAAGTCCGGGATGGTCGGGCTGGCCCGCTCCATCGCCCGCGAGCTCGGCAGCCGCGGCATCACCGCCAACGTCATCGCGCCGGGGTTCATCGACACCGACATGACGCGGGAGCTGCCGGAGGCCACGCAGGCGCAGTACAAGGGGCAGATCCCCGCCGGCCGCTTCGGGGACGCGGCCGACGTCGCCCAGGCCGCGTTGTTCCTGGCCGACGCGGGCTACGTCAACGGCGCGGTGCTGCCGGTCGACGGTGGTCTGGGGATGGGGCACTAGTGACCGACCCCTCCGGCGGACCCTCCGGGGGTCGCAAGCTGGCCGTGCTCGGGGCCGTGATGATCGCCTTCATCGCGGCCCTGGCCCTGCTCTCCACGTGGGCGCTGCGCCAGGGCTGACCCCCGCGGCCGCGGGGACTCACTCCCGGCCGAGGACCTCGTCGGCCAGGTCGGCGTCCTCGACGTCCTCGCGCGTGATCCCCAGCAGGGGCAGGACCGCGTCGAGGTAGGGCACGTTCAGCGCGGCGTCGGCCTGCTCGCGCACGACGGGTTTGGCGTTGAAGGCGATGCCCAGCCCGGCCGCGCCGATCATGTCGAGGTCGTTGGCGCCGTCGCCGATGGCGACGGTGCGGTGCAGGGGCAGGCCCTCGGCGGCGGCGAACTCCCGCAGGGCCGTGGCCTTGGCGGCGCGGTCGACGACGGGGCCCAGGACGCGTCCGGTGAAGCGGCCGTGGACGACCTGCAGGCGGTTGGCCCGCACGTGCGCGATGCCGAGGTCGGCGGCCAGTGGTCCGACGACCTCGAGGAAGCCGCCGGAGACGAGGGCGAGGGTGAACCCCAGCCGGTGCAGCGTCCGGCACAGGGTCCGCGCGCCCGGGGTGAGTTCCACCGCGGCGCGGACGGCGTCGACGACCGACACGTCGAGGCCCTCGAGGCAGGCCACCCGTTCGCGCAGGGAGGCGGCGAAGTCGATCTCGCCGCGCATGGCGCGTTCGGTGACGGCGGCGACCTCGGCCTCGCGGCCGGCGTGGGCGGCGAGGAGTTCGATGACCTCCTGCTGGATGAGGGTGGAGTCGACGTCCATGACGACGAGGCGCCGGCCCATGCGCGCCAGCCCGGCGGGGGAGACGGCCGCGTCCAGGCCGTGCCGGCCGGCCTCGACCGCCAGGGTCCGGCGCAGGGCCAGGACGTCGGCGGGGCTGCCGTGGGTGGAGACGTCGAGTTCGACGCTCGTGACGGGTTCTGCCGACATCCGCCGGATGCGGTCGACGTTCGCGCCGGCTTGGGCCAGGACCGTCGTCACGCGTGCGACCGCCGCGGGCAGCAACGGTGCTCCCAGCAAGGTGACGTGCAAGCGCCGGGGACGGTCGTCCACCGCGCGAGCCGGTGCCGTGCAGCGGATCTCCAGGCCCTCGATGCGCAACCCCGCGACGGTGGCCCGCACGGCGTCCTCGTGGGTGGTGAGGACCGACAGCGTCAGCACCCCGCCGACGACGACCTGCTCGACGTCGAGCACGTGGGCGCCGGTGGGTTCCAGGGCCGCGAACAGTGCCGAGGTGACCCCGGGACGGTCCGGCCCGGTGACGGTCACGAGAACGGTGTCGCGGACGGTGTCCGCGGAGGTGTCCGAGGGGGAGGTGGGCACGCCCGGAACCCTACCGGGAGGGTTCCGGGCGTCGTCCCGCCGCGCTCGGGCGCGGGGTGCGGTCAGGCGTTCTTGCCGTCCCGCCAGGCGATCAGGTCGGCCAGGACGGCGGTGTCGTAGTCCGGGCCGCCGACGCCGATGGTGAACAGGCGAGCACCGGCCGCGAACATCGTCTCGGCGTCCTCGACGGTCTCCACGCCCACCGAGCGCTCGATCTCACCGGGGTCGCGGCCGATCTCGGCGCAGCGCTCGTCGAGGACGGCGGACTTGCGGGTGAACGTCTCCACGTCGCCGAAGGTGTGCCAGATGTCGGCGTGCTTGGCGACCAGGCGCAGCGTCTTCTTCTCCCCACCACCGCCGATGAGGACGGGGATCTTGCGGGTGGGCGCGGGGTTCAGCTTGCCGAGGCGGGACTCGATGCGCGGCAGGTCGTCGCGCAGCTTGTCGAGGCGGCCGCCGGCGGTGCCGAACTCGTAGCCGTACTCGTCGTAGTCCTTCTCGAACCAGCCCGAGCCGATGCCGAGGACGAGCCGACCCGTGCCCGCGTCGTGGGCGGAGATGTGGTCGACCGTGCGCGCCATGTCCGCGAGCAGTTCGGGGTTGCGGTAGGAGTTGCACGAGACCAGGGCGCCGATCTCGATGCGGCTGGTGGCCTCGGCCCAGGCGGCGAGCATCGTCCAGCACTCGAAGTGCAGGCCCTCGGGTTCGCCGTAGAGGGGGTAGAAGTGGTCCCAGTTGAACGCGACGTCCGCGCCCATCTCCTCGACCTTCGCGGCGGCCGCGCGGATCGCGGGGTACTGCGCGTGCTGGGGCTGCAGCTGGATCCCGATGCGGGCGGGCCTGCTGTCGTGCCGGCCACCGGGGCTCTGTTCGGGGGCCTGTTCGGGGGTGGTGCTCACGAGATGGTCTGTCCCTTCCCGACGACGGTGATGCCCGAGGGGGTGACGTGGAAACCCCGGGCGCGGTCCTCCTCGGCGTCGACCCCGATGCGGGCGTCGTCGGGGATGGTGACGAACTTGTCGACGATGGCGCGCTGGACCACGGCGTGCCGGCCGACGGTGACGCCGTCCATGAGGACGGACTCCGACACGTGCGCCCAGGAGTCCAGGCGCACGTTGGGGGAGACGATGGACTTCTCCACCAGCGCACCGGAGACGACGGTCCCCTGGCTGATGATGGAGTTCACGGCGTGGCCGTAGGTGCCCTGCCAGCCGTGGACGAACTTCGCCGGCGGGTAGAAGTCCTGCGCGGCGACGATGGGCCACTCGTAGTTGTAGAGGTTGAAGACCGGCAGGACCGAGATGAGGTCCATCTGCGCCTCGAAGTAGGCGTCCAGGGTCCCGACGTCGCGCCAGTAGGCGCGGTCGCGGTCGGTGGCCCCGGGAACCTCGTTGTCCTTGAAGTCGTACACCGACGCCAGACCCCGGCCGACGAAGTCCGGGACGATGTCCCCGCCCATGTCGTGCTTGGAGTCCTCCCGTTCGGCGTCGCGGGTCACGGCGTCGACGAGGGCGTCGGCGTCGAAGACGTAGTTGCCCATCGAGGCCAGGACCTCGTGCGGGGAGTCGTCCAGGCCCTGGGGGTTCTTCGGCTTCTCGAGGAACTCGGCGATGCGGGAGGAGCCCTGCTCGGTCTGGATGACCCCGAACTGGTCGGCCAGGGAGATGGGCTGGCGGATGGCGGCGACGGTGCACGGCGAGCCCGAGGCGATGTGGGCGTCGACCATCTGCGAGAAGTCCATGCGGTACACGTGGTCGGCGCCGACGACGACGACGATGTCGGGGCGCTCGTCGTGGATGAGGTTCAGGGACTGGTAGATGGCGTCCGCGGAGCCGAGGTACCAGCGCTGGCCGACGCGCTGCTGCGCCGGGACCGAGGCGATGTAGGACCCGAAGAGGTTCGACATCCGCCAGTTCTGGGAGATGTGCCGGTCGAGGCTGTGCGACTTGTACTGCGTCAGCACGACGATCTTGCGGTAGGCCGCGTTGACGAGGTTCGACAGCGCGAAGTCGATGAGCCGGTAGGTGCCGCCGAAGGGCACGGCGGGTTTGGCCCGGTCGGCGGTGAGTGGCATGAGCCGCTTGCCCTCCCCGCCGGCGAGGACGATTGCGAGGACGTTCGGTGTGGCCACGAGGGGCAGACTAGGGCCCAGTACCCTGGCTTGCCCATCACTGGGCTCAACACGGCGGCTGAAGCGCTTCTGCGGCGCGGTTTCCGGGAAGGACGTGCGATGCGTGTCGACCTGCTCACCAAGGAGTACCCGCCGGAGATCTACGGCGGGGCAGGCGTCCACGTCGAGGAGCTGGTCCGCGCCCTGCGCGCCGTGCCGGACGGCCCGCAGGTGCAGGTGCGCTGCTTCGGCGCTCCCCGCACCGAGCCCGACGCGACGGCCTACCCCGAACCGGCGACGCTGGAGGGGGCCAACGCCGCCCTGCGCACCCTCGGCGTCGACCTGGCCATGGCCGCCGGCGCCGCCGGGGCCGACCTGGTCCACTCCCACACCTGGTACGCGAACATGGCCGGGCACCTGGCCTCCCTGCTGCACGGCGTCCCGCACGTGGTGACCGCCCACAGCCTGGAACCGTTGCGGCCGTGGAAGGCCGAGCAGCTCGGCGGCGGGTACCGGGTGTCCTCGTGGGCCGAGCGGACCGCCTTCGAGTCCGCGGCCGCCGTCGTGGCCGTGAGCGCCGGCATGCGGGCGGACATCCTGCGCTCCTACCCGGCGTTGGACCCCGCCCGCGTCCACGTCGTCCACAACGGCATCGACGCCGCGCAGTGGGAACGCGTCGAGGGCCGCGACCTGGTGCGCGCCAACGGCGTCGACCCCGACCGGCCCAGTGTCGTCTTCGTCGGGCGCATCACCCGGCAGAAGGGCCTGCCGCACCTGCTGCGCGCCGCCGCGCAGCTGCCGCCGGAGGTCCAGCTCGTCCTGTGCGCCGGCGCGCCGGACACGCCGGAGATCGCCGCCGAGGTCGCCGGGCTCGTCGAGGAGCTGCAGCGCACCCGCGACGGCGTCGTGTGGTTGCAGCGCCACCTCTCGCGGGCCGAACTGCTCGAGCACCTCTCGCAGGCCACGGTGTTCGTCTGCCCGTCGGTGTACGAACCCCTCGGCATCGTCAACCTCGAGGCCATGGCCTGCGGCGCAGCGGTCGTCGGCACCGCCACCGGCGGGATCCCCGAGGTCGTCGACGACGGCGTCACCGGTTGGCTCGTGCCCATCGAGCAGGTCACCGACGGCACCGGCGCCCCCGTCGACCCCGACCGCTTCGTCGCCGACCTGGCCGCCACCCTGACCGAGGCCGTGTCCGACCCCGACCGGGCGCGCACGTTCGGTGCCGCCGGCCGCACCCGAGCGGTCGAGCAGTTCTCCTGGGACGCCATCGCCGAGCGGACGCTGGAGGTCTACCGCTCGGTGGTGTGAGCCCGGGCCGGTGACAGCGCGCGGCGGCGGGCCACCAGGTCCGCCGCCGCGTCCGGCCACGTCGGGTGGGCGAAGGCGAACCCCGCCCCCAGCAGTCGGCCCGGCACCACCCGCCGGCTCTTCAGGAGCAGTTCGGCGTCGGTCCGCAGGGCCAGGGCCCCGGCGCGCGCCATCCACCGGCTCGCCGGCAGCCCCACGGGCCGCCCCCACGTCCGGCGCAGCACCCGCATCGTCTCGGCCTGCGTCAGCGGGTGCGGGGCCGTCAGGTTCACCGGACCCTGCAGCTCCGGGTGCTCCAGCAGGAAGTCCAGGGCGCGCACGACGTCGTCCCCGTGGATCCACGACACGTACTGCCCGCCCCCGTCGACCGGTCCGCCCAGCCCGAGGCGCGCCATCGTCGACAGCACGTCGAACACCCCGCCCCGGTCCGGGGTCATGACCATCGCCGCCCGCAGCGCCACCTTCCGGGTCGCCGGGGTCGGCGCCTGCTCCAGCTCCTGCTCCCAGCGGCGGGCGATGCGCACGCTGTACTCCCAGTACAGCGGGACGTGCGGCTCGTCCCCGCCGATCTCGCCGTCCTCGTCGTGGGCGGGGCCGCGGGTGTCGGCGTAGATCGTGGCGGTGCTCATCTGCAACCACGTCGCCGGCGGCCGGGCCGCCGCGGCGACCGCCTGACCCAGCACCCGCGTGGAGTCGACCCGCGAGTCCATCATCTGCCGCAGGTTCGCGTCGGTGTACCGGCAGTTCACCGTCCGGCCGGCGAGGTTGACGACCGCGTCGGCCCCCTCGAGCTCACCCGCCCACGCACCCAGCGTGCGCCCGTCCCAGACCGCGTGCCGCACACCGGGTTCCAGCTGCTCCGGGCGCCGGGACAGCACGACGACGTCGTACTCCCGCTCCGCGTACGTCCGGCGCAGCAGCGCCCCGACCTGACCCGTGCCCCCCGGCAGGACGATCTTCACCCGCCCGACGCTAGCCGCCCCCGACCCCCTCCCGGGCGCGGGGTGCACCCGGACGGGTGCGAGGCTGCGGCGGTGGAGCCGCACACGCAGTCCCGGGTGCTGGCCGTCGAACCGGTCCTGCCCGCCCACCGCCACGAGCAGGCCGAGATCGCGGCCGAGCTGGCCCCCCTGCTCACCGAGCCCGGGCCGCGCCGGGCCCTGCTGCACCGGCTGCACGGCAACGCCGGCGTCCGCACCCGCCACCTGGCGCTGCCGCTGCGCGAATACGCCGACCTCGCCCGGCGCCCCGACGCCTTCGACGCCGCCAACGCCGTCTTCGCCGACGTCGGCCTCGACCTGGCCGAGCAGGCCGTCAAGGGGGCGCTCGCGAGCGCGGGGCTCGCGCCCGAGGACGTCGACGTCCTGCTGTTCACGACCGTCACCGGGGTGGCGGCGCCCTCCCTGGACGCGCTGCTCGTCGACCGCGTCGGGTTGCGCCGCGACGTCGTCCGCTGGCCGGGGTTCGGGCTGGGCTGCGTGGCCGGCGCGGCCGGCATCTCCCGCCTGGAGGACCACCTCGCCGGCCACCCCGGGCAGGTCGGGCTGCTGGTCAGCGTCGAGCTGTGCTCCCTGACGCTGCAGCCCACCGACACCTCCGTCGCCAACCTCGTCGCCAGCGGCCTGTTCGGCGACGGTGCGAGCGCCGTCGTGGTCGCCGGGCCGGAGCGCGCCGCCGGCCGGCCCGGGTGGGCGGTCCTCGACCACACCTCCCGGCTGCTGCCCGGATCGGCCGACGCCCTCGGCTGGCAGGTCGGCGCCCGGGGTCTGCGGATCGTGCTGTCCTCGCAGCTGCCCGAGGTCCTGCACCAGCACGTCGGTGCGGACGTCGCCGCCTTCCTCGCCGGCCGTGGGGGCAGTCCTCGGGTCGACCGCTGGGTCGTGCACCCCGGCGGACCGAAGGTGCTCGACGCCGTCGCCGACGCGCTCGACCTCGCGCCCGATGCGCTCGCCACCTCCCGGCAGGTGCTGGCCGACGTGGGGAACCTGTCGAGTTCGGCCGTCCTGCACGTCCTGGCCCGCACGCCCGCGCAGCCCGGGGAACGGGTGCTGATGCTCGGCGTCGGCCCGGGGGTCAGCACCGAGACCGTCCTGCTGGAACGCGTGGGGGAGCCGTCGTGAGCGTCCTGTTCGTCGTCCTGGTGCTGGCCACCGGACTGGAACGCCTGGCCGAGCTCGTCGTGTCCACCCGCAACGCGCGCTGGTCCTTCGCGCGCGGTGGGGTGGAGACGGGGCGGGCCCACTTCCCGCCCATGGTGGCCCTGCACACGGGGCTGCTCGTGGCGTGCCTGGTCGAGGCCGGGCTCACCGACCGGTCCGCGCCGCCCGCGCTGGCCTGGCCGATGCTCGCTCTCGTCCTGGCGTCCCAGGGCCTGCGCTGGTGGTGCATCGCGACGCTGGGCCCCCGGTGGAACACCCGCGTCATCGTCGTGCCCGGCCTGCCGCTCGTGGCCCGCGGGCCCTACCGCTGGTTCACCCACCCCAACTACGTGGCCGTCGTGGTGGAGGGTTTCGCCCTGCCGCTGGTCGGTGCCTGCTGGTGGACCGCCGCCGGGTTCACCGTCCTGAATGCGGTGCTGCTGCTGCGCTTCCGGCTGCCGGCCGAGAACCGGGCGCTCGCGGCCCTGCCCTCGCCCGCCCGGGACTGACCTACCGGGGCGGCGTCTGTCCCGGCAGGACGCCGAAGGCGAGGCGGTAGTTCGCCGCGCAGCGGCCCCCGGGGGTGAAGCCCCACCGGACGGCGACGGCCGCCACGGTGTCGCCCGTCACGGTGTCGCCCGTCACGGTGTCGCCCGCCACGGTGTCGCCCGCGGCGGGGTCGGCCGCCAGGAGGTCCTCGTGCGCGCGGTGCAGGCGCACCCGCCATAGGTACCCCAGCGGAGAGGTGCCCAGGCACCGCCGGAACCCGTGCTGCAGGGCCCGGGCGCTCGTGGCTGCCGCGGCCGACGGGTACGACCGCGTTGCCCGTCGGGCGCTCCGCCCGCCGCTCCGCCGCCGTTCCTCAGGCCTCCAGGTGCCCGGTGGCGGCGACGTCGGCGGCCACGTCGCGCAGCTTGCGGTTCGTCTCCTGGCTGTGCCGGGTCAGCAGGTCGAAGGCGGCGTCCGCCGTGATGCGGTGCCGGGTCATGAGGACCCCCTTCGCCTGCCCGATGAGGTCGCGGCTGTCGAGGGCGGTCCGCACGTTGGCCAGCTGCTCGGTGTCGGCCACCGCGACGGCGGCGTGCGCGGCCAGCAGCCCCGCGACGAACTCGGCCTGCGCGTCGAAGGCGGCCACCTCCGGGGACAGGAGGTTCAGCGCGCCCAGGTCCCCCGGGCCGCTCTCGCCGTCGGCGTCGACGAACAGCCGCACGCACAGCGCCGACCGCACCCCGACCTCGGTGGCACGGCCGGCGAGCAGCGGCCAGCGGCCCTGCGTGCCGAGGTCCCCGACGCGGACCGTGCGCTCCTCCAGCAGGGCGTCCAGGCACGGGCCCTGGCCCAGCTCCTGCTCCAGCGCGTCGAAGCCGGCGGCCCCCGGACTGCTGGCCGCGACCGTGGTGATCCGGCGGCGGCGGACCCGGCTGACCGTCGCCTCCCGGGCGCCGGGCACGAGGGTCAGCGCGGCCGTGACGACGCGGTCCAGGACGTCCTGCGGGGTCGGCAGGGCGTGCAGCTCCCGCGCCAGCACCGCCAGCTGCTCGCCCAGCTGGAAACCGTCCACCGGCACGGTGGAGGTCTCACGGGCGGAGCGGGTGTGCATCGGGGGGACTACTTCCTCGCGACGGGCAGGACGGCCCCACCGTGGCACCGACGACAGGCCGACCGGCACGTGTGCGGGCCGGGCGGTGCCCGTAGGCGTCGGTTCGTCGCTCAGCGGCGACGACACGTTCGCTGCACGGCGATCGACGGCTACCGTGGGGGCGCCGGGTGACCGGCCGGGTTGAACCAGCAGCCCGCCGGGTCGCGACCCGTGGCGCCTCCGCGCGCCGCCCGAGGTGCCCGACATGGCCGTTCCCCCCGACGAGCCCGTCGTCCCTGCCGTCCAGCGGGTGCAGCTCGCCACCTCCGTCCCGGACGAGGCCCAGGCCCTGCTCGGGCAGCTGTTCGGCACCCGCCTGCAGGTGGCCGCGCCCGAGGGCACCGACTGGGTGCTCAGCCTGGACGGTGTCGACACCGGCCGGTTCAGCAGCGTCCGGACCGGGCTGCCGGCGCACCTGCAGTACGCGGTGGGTGGTCGCGGCGAGGAGGAGGACTTCGTCATCGTCGCCGTCTCGGGCGGCCGGGTGGCCTTCGACCGGCAGCAGCCGGGCCGCCGGGGTCGTCGCGTCGACCGCTACCTGCCCGGTGACGTGTACGTCGGCAACCAGCCGCAGGCGCTGTCCACCGCCCGCACCGAGCACGTCCTCGCCAGGAGCATCACCCTGCCCCGGCAGGTGGTGGCGGAGGCCGCGGCGCTCGCCGGTTGCGCTCGCGGGCCGGGCGGGGAGTCGCGTCCGGCCGCGGTGCCGGTCTTCACGACCATGACCTCCTCCGGGCCCGAGGCCACGCGCCGGTGGCGCCGGACCACCCGCTACGTCGACGACATGCTGACCGACCCCGTCGTGACCGGCTCGCCGATGCTCCTGGCGGGGCTCGGGCGGCTGCTCGCCGGGACCGCCCTGTCGGTGTTCCCGAACACCCTCACCAGGACCAGCACCGCCCAGGACCGCCGGGACGCCCACCCGCAGTCGCTGCGGCGCGCGATCGCCTTCATCGAGGCCAACCCCGACGTCGACATCACGACCGCCGACATCGCCCGGGCGGCGTTCGTCTCCCCCCGCGCGGTTCAGGTGGCCTTCCGGCGGCACCTGGGGACCACGCCGCAGGCCCACCTGCGCCGGGTCCGGCTGGAGCTGGCGCACCGGCAGTTGCAGGACTCCGCCCCCGCGGGGAGCGGCCCGCAGGGCACGACGGTCGCGCAGGTCGCCGCCCGGTGGGGGTTCACGCCCAGCCGGTTCACCGAGCACTACCGCGCGGTCTACGGCGTGCTGCCCAGTCAGACCCTCCGCTCGTAGCGGCGCTCGCCGGCCACGGGGCCGGGCGCGCCGGCCCGCGGTGCCGCCACCCGCAGCGACAGCACGGCCGCGAGCAGGCACAGCACCCCGCCGACCCGGAACGCGCTGTCGTAGGCGCCGGTGCCGTCGCGCAGAACGCCGGCGGCGAAGGCCATGACGGCGGCGCCCACCTGGTGCGAGGCGAACACCCACCCGAACACCACCGGACCGGCCAGCCCGAAGTGCTCACGGGCCAACGCGATCGTTGGGGGGACGGTGGCGATCCAGTCCAATCCGTAGAACACGACGAACACCCACGTCGCCGGCTGCACGTCCGGGGCCAGCAACCCCGGCAGCAGCAGCAACGACACCCCGCGCAGCGCGTAGTACCCCAGCAGCAGCCAGCGCGGGTCGACCCGGTCGGTCAGCCACCCGGACGCGATGGTGCCGGCGACGTCGAACAACCCGACGAGCGCCAGCAGCGAGGCCGCCGTCGTGGGCGGCATGCCGTGGTCGTGGGCGGCGGCGATGAAGTGCGTCCCGACGAGCCCGTTCGTGCTGGCCCCGCAGACGGCGAACCCGGCGGCCAGGAACCAGAACGCGCGGTGGCGCACCGCCAGCCGCAAGACGCCGAGCGCACCCAGCGGCCGGACGGGGCCGGCCTCGAGCAGCGCCCCGCCGTACGGTGCGACGCCGCGGTCGGCGGGGTGCTCGTGCAACCGCAGCAGGACCAGGGGCACGACGGCCGCCGCCACCGCCGCGATGACCAGGCACGGGGTCCGCCAGCCGTGGTCGCGCGCCAGGGTCGCCACCAGCGGCAGGAACACCAGCTGTCCGGCGGAGGCGGCCGCGGCCAGGACGCCGGTGACCAGGCCCCGGCGGGCGGTGAACCACCGTCCGACCACGGTCGCCGCCAGGGACATCGCCATCGATCCGGTGCCCAGACCGACCAGCACGCCCCAGGTGGCGACCAGCTGCCAGCGGGCGGTGACGAACGCCGACCCGGCCGAGCCGGCCGCCACCAGCAGCAACGCCACGGCCACGACCCGCTGCACCCCGAAGCGCTGCATGAGGGCGGCCGCGAACGGAGCCATCAGCCCGTACAGGACGAGGTTGACGCTGACGGCGGTTGACACGCTCGCCGTCGACCACCCGAACTCCGCGCGCACCGGGTCCAGCAGCGTCGCCGGCACCGACCGGAACGCCCCCGCCGCCAGCAGCGTCGCGAACGTCACGGCGGCGACGGCCCAGGCGGGGTGCAGCCGGCGGGTGCGGGTCTGCGAGTCGGTGCGGGGGGTGGCGCTCACCGGCTCATCGTGGCGCAGGCCCCGGCCCGTCCGGCAGCACCGCGACGGTCACGATCCGTCCGGATCCGGCCACCGACCGGGGCCCTGGCGGGTCACCACCGGCGGGGGACGGCCACGACGACGGGCACGGGCCACGCGGAGCGGTCGTCGTCGCGGTGAGTGCGTCGGCCGTGCGGCGCCGCCGAGGACGTCAGGGGGTGCGGAAGCGGCGTGGTGGGGTGAGGAACCCGCGAGCTGAGGGTTCCGCGGCGTCGAGGAGGAACCGGTGGGCCCGGCCACGTGCGTCGACGGCCTCGATGCGTCGGCGTCCGACAGCCCGCACCCCGCTGAGGGCGAAGAGCGCGTGGTGGGTCCCCGACAGGCACGCAGCCTCGTCGGCGGAGAACACGACCACGTGCGTCGACGTCAGTGTCAGCACGACGGGGGCCGTGCTCCAGCGCCGGGGCCGGCGCAGGAGCGAGGACAGCGGGGGCCGGGTCCTGCGGGCGTGGCACACCCACGCGACGGGTTCCCGCAGAACGGTGCTGGCCTCCCGCCGCAGTTGTCGGTAGGGCTCGGCCGTGACGAGCAGTTCGCTGCCCACGACCGGTTCCCCGCCGCGCGGACGACCGCGCCACCTGCGCCACATCTGAGACCTCGGTGCTGTCGGGAACGTCGTCGGTCCGGCGGGGAGCGGGAGCGTCACGTCGTCGTCACGTCGTCACGTCGTCGTCGGTACGTCGCGGTCCGCGAACCCGGTCCTGCGCGACCGACTGCGGCCCCGCCGGACGGTTCGAGCCCGACTGCCCTGCCGTCTCGCCGCGGCGTGGAAGTTCGAACCGGGCGGTCGCGTCGGAGGCGCCGTTGCATGCCTGGTCCGTGGTCGACCGTGACCCGTGTCATGGCGGTCGTTCGGAGCCGAGGCTGCTGTGGTCTGGTCTGGTCCCGCGGACGTCTG
Source organism: Kineococcus sp. DHX-1 (assembly GCF_042473625.1). GTDB lineage: Bacteria > Actinomycetota > Actinomycetes > Actinomycetales > Kineococcaceae > Kineococcus. The sequence goes on from NZ_CP170445.1 coordinate 2,017,745, forward strand.
CACGGTGAGGGAGGTCGGCGAGCCGTCCGGACGAGGGGCCTGACCGGTCTCGGTCTGCAGGGCGTCGAAGGTGCGGGCCCGGCCGGAGGTGGCGGCCGCAGAGGTGATGTCCCGTCGGCGCCGGGCGCGGCTGACGGTTGCCGTCCGGGTGCCGGGGACCAACGCCACAGCGGAGACCACGATGCGGTCCACCGCAGGTGGCGCCCTGGACGACGAGGTCTCGCGGGGACCCGGTCGGTCCACGACGGGTGGTCGTCGCGAACGACCCCACGGCCTGCGCGGGCGCAGTAGTTTCGCGAGGTGGTGGACACCGTGGTCGTTCCCGATGCGTCCGTCCCGGCCTCGTGGCGGGGCTGGGCCGGGTGGCGTGTCCTCCTGCTGGCCATCACCCCGCTGGTGCTGCTGGCCACGTCCTGGTGGGGCGAGCACCCGGCGACCGTGAGCGACCTCCAGGACGACGTCCTGAGCGGTCGACTCTCCCGGGTCGAGGTGTCCGGGGGCCTGGAGCGCGGATCGAGCGGGACCGCTCTGCAGGAGGTGCGGTGGCGTGCGGGGTGGCGGACCCACCACGCCCAGGTGCAGCTGACGGCCGGCACGGGGCAGCCGACCACGACCACGACCGACGACGACGGCTCACCCCTGCCGGCCACGGACCGGGACCTCGGTGCCCTGGTGCGCGGCTGGGACCCGCAGGTGCGCGTGGACCGGGTGGGCTACGCCTCCGGCGTCTCCTCCTCCGCCACGGTGCTGGGGGTGCAGGTGCCCGGGTGGGTCGGGGTGCTCACGGTGGCGCAGTGGCTGGGGGCGGTGTTCCTGCTCGTCCGCGGTGGCGAGCCGCGGTGGGTGAGCCGGTGGGGGTGGTTCTGGCTGTTCGCCCTGCCGTTCGGCGTGACGGTCTTCCTGCTGTCGTCGGGACCGTTGCCGGGCGGGCGCCACGTCCCTGCGGGGCCCGGCCGGCTGGGCGGGTGGAAGGCGTTCGTCGTGATGCTGCTGGGGACGTCGGTGGTCGGGACGTCCGGCGGGTTGTGAGCGCCCGGCCGTCCGCGACGGGCTCAGCCGACCGCAGCGTTGCGGCCCCTGCCCGCTGACAGGACGGCCTGGCCGGTCCCCGCAGGGGCCACCGTTCGTGCTCGTCGCAGCTCTTGCCGCTGCTCCTGCCGCACCGGGACCTCCGCGGCGGAGCGGGTGTCCAGGGCGGGGCGGACGACGCGGGCGGGAGACAGGTCGAAGACGTCGAGCAGGACCTGGACCGGCGGCCGGGGGTGCGTGAGGACGAAGTCACCACCGCGCCGGGTGATCGTGCGGGCAGCGCCCGCCAGGACGGCGAGGGCGGCGCAGTCCATGAAGGGGACCCGGGTGAGGTCCACGACGACGACGTCCGCCGCTTCGACGGCCTGGTCCAGGCACAGCCCGACACTGCGGCTGTTGCTGATGTCGAGTTCGCCGCGGGGACGGACCGTGCAGACGCCGGCGCGGGTGGTGGCGGTGATGCTGAAGTTCATGCGTGCCTCGCAGAGGTCGCTCGCATGGGTGCCCGCTGTCGGACAGGGGCCCACGGTAGTCGTGACCATCGCCTGCGTGAAGCCCCCGCCGACGGCCCTGGCGAGGTGGTGCAGGGGGCGTCAGGTGGAGGCGTCGTCCTCGCGCCCGGCGCCCGTCGCGTGGGCGACCGCGGTGGCGGGAACCGCCTCGTAGGCGATGACGGTGCCGCTGGCGACGTCGACGACGGGCTGGAAGCGGACGGCGAGGTCGTCGTCCGTCAGGGCGCGTCCCGTGGCGACGTGACCCGAGGCGCTGTGACCCGAGGTGACGTGGGCGGTCCTGGCCATGGCTGCTCCCGTCTCGCGAACGGTGGAGCGCTCGCCCACCGGCGACACCATCGGCACCTTCTAGAAGTTTCTGGAGTGTGAGTTCCGGCTGTTCCCCGGGGACCGGGGCTACCGCACGTGGATCGGTCAGACCAGCAGCTCACCCGGCAGCAGGGAGCCCACCCACCCGTCGCGACGCTGTCCGCGCTGCAGGAGCAGTCCGCGCACCGTGGCCTCGAGGGTGCAGCCGCACGCGAGGGCGACCCGACGGGACCCCTCGTTGCCGACGTAGGCGCTCCAGTGCACGCCCTGCAGGGCGAGGGACTCGAAGGCCCAGGCGAGCAGTCCGCGCACGGAGCGGGTCATGACCGCGTCCCCGCGGGCGTGGGGCAGCAGCCCGACGCCGAGGTCGGCCCAGCCCCCACCCTCGCCGGCCTGGTGGTGCAGGTCGACCGACCCCGCGAAGCGCCCCTCGCGCTCGACGGCGAGCGTCACCGCGCGACCTGCGTCCCAGCGCCGCCGGGACCCCTGCAGGTAGGTGTGGGCGTCGGCCGCGGTGAACGGCACCGGCATGGCCGTCCACCGCTGGTGCTCCGGGTCCCGCCCAGGGCGACCAGACCGTCGAGGTCGCGCTCGTCGAGTCGGCGCAAGCCCAGGCCCTCACCCACGGGGAGGGCCAGACGGGCGGGGAGGCGCCAGGGGGTGGGCTCGCCGGCGGTGCTCACCGGCTCGGTGTGGGCGATCGCCGGTCCCCGCGATCACGGGCGCGGGGGAGGTCCGCGATCTCGCGGGCCCCTCGCGAGGTGTCAGGGCCGGGCGGGCTCGGTGTGCGCGTTGACGGCCGCCACCAGCGCCCGGCGCGCGACCGCACCCACCTCGCGCAGCGCGACGGCCCGCGACGTCGCCTCCAGGCTCGTGATGGCGGCGCCGTCGTCCTCGGTGGCCAGGTCCACGATCGCCAGGACCCGTGCGGCGGTCTGCAGCACCCGCATGGCGCGCGGGGACGTCGCCGGCGGGACCGCGTCGGGAACCAGCGCACCGTCACGCACGGCGGCGATGCGGTCGGCGGCCTCCTCGCGCCAGCGCGCGACGTCCAGGCTCGCCAGGGCCTGCGTCGCCGTGGCCAGGGCGAGGCGCAGTTCACGCTCGGACTCGGCGACGCTGGAGCTCTCCGGCGCGCGGCGCGGGGCCGCGGAGTGCACCGTCCACGAGACGAAGGCGCCCGGCTCCAGCACCGAGCCGAAGTCGGTGACCTCCGGCACGAACGCCCAGCGGCCCTCGTGGCCGTCGACCTCCGCCACGACGCACTCACCGACCTCGAGCGCGGCGACGTTGACGGCCGGAGGGCCGGGCAGCCCGCGCGGGTCACCGGGCACGGGCAGGGCCAGCAGCAACCGGCCCCCCGGGGAGGACGCGCTGCCGGCGCCCTCGGCGAGCGCGGCGAGGAGGGTCGTGACGTCGTCGGGGACCGACCGCACCCCGGGCAGCGGGCCGGCCTCCCACCGCACGGTGTGCGGCTCGTCGTCGCGCACGACGGCGGAGACGGCGGCGGCCAGGGGGACGTCGGCGCTCAGCACGCCCGTGCCCCAGGCGGCCAACCGCGCGGAGCGGGGCAGGTCCAGCACAGCGGCGAGGATACGACTCGTTAGGGTCGCGACCATGAGCGACGTGCTGGACCTGTCCGCGGTCACCGTCCGGCGGGGGAGCAGCGTGCTGCTCGACGCCGTCGACCTGGCCGTGGGCAGCGGGGAACGCTGGGTCGTCCTGGGGCCCAACGGGGCTGGGAAGTCGACGCTGCTCTCGATCGCCGCCGGTCGCCTGTTCCCGACGTCCGGCACCGTCGGCATCCTCGGCGAGGTCCTCGGCCGCGTCGACGTCTTCGAGCTGCGCCCGCGCATCGGCCTGGCCAGCACCGCCCTGGCCGGCGCCGTGCCCAACCGCGAACGGGTCCGCGACGTCGTGGTCACCGCCGCCTACGGCGTGACGGGGCGCTGGAACGAGGAGTACGACCCCGACGACGAGGCCCGCGCGGCCGACCTGCTCGCCCTCCTCGGCGTCGCGCACCTGGCCGACCGGGCCTTCGGCACCCTCTCGGACGGCGAGCGCAAGCGCACCCAGATCGCCCGCGCGCTCATGACCGACCCCGAACTGCTCCTGCTCGACGAACCCGCCGGCGGGCTCGACCTGGGGGGCCGCGAGGACCTGCTGCGCCGGCTGACGGCGCTCGCGGGCGACCCCGACGCCCCGACGCCGGTCATGGTCACCCACCACGTCGAGGAAATCCCCGTCGGCACGACGCACGCGCTGCTGCTGCGGGCCGGGCAGGTCGTCGCGGCCGGGCCCGTCGCGCAGACGCTCACCTCGACCGCGCTGTCGGACACCTTCGGGCTGGCGCTGGAGGTCAGCGCGCGCGAGGGCCGGTACGCCGCCCGCGCCGTCTGAGGCCGCGCCGCTCGCGGCTCGTCGAGGGTCGCAGTCGGCGGACTCGACCACCACGCCGGCCACGCCGACGTCCTCCGCCGACCGGAGTGGCACGGTTGAGGTGCACCCCCCGGGCCCCGACCACCGGACCGTCGGAATCGACACCGGGCGACGACGGACCTCCGTAGGGTGGCGGACGTGGACGCGCGGACGGCGGCTCGACGCCGACGGGCACTCGGCGTGCTCGTCGCCGTCGTCGGACTCCTCGTGGTCGCGGTGCCGGCCTTCTGGTGCCTGGTGTTCGCCTACTCGTCCTTCTCCGGGTGCTTCCTCGGCTGCGGGCCGAGCGACCCCGCGAACGGGGTGCTCTGGGGCGGCAGCGCGGTCTTGCTGCTGGGCGCGGCGGTCCTGGCCGGTCGGGTGGTCGCCCGGACGCCTCGCCGACGAGCGGAACCGCCGGACGGTCCCAGGCCCTGACGCGGGTCTCGGCTCAGGGACGCAGGAGCTCGGTCTCCCAGCCGCCGGCCTCGTCGCGGGAGTAGCGCAACCGCAGGTGGTGACCCTCGGGATCGGCCTGGAAGAACTCCATCCGCCCGGCGTCCACGCCCCACAACCGCCACGTCGGGGCCGAGGCCGCGCCCGGTTCCTCCAGCTGCAGCAGCTCGCTGGGGTCGCCCAGGGCGTCGGACAGCCACACCTCGTCGTGCAGGGGGCGGCTCTGCCGGTCCTCCAGCGCCTCCGTGCGGGCGTGCGCGGACAACCGCTCGAACGCCGCGGCCGTGCGGGCCTCGTCGGCGGCGCGGACCGTGCCGCGCACCCGCACCTGCCGGCCCTGCTGCGGCCAGTGGAAGACGAGCGCCGCGACCGGTACCCGGCCCAGCTGCTTGCCCTTGGGGCTGGTCTCGCTGGCCGCGAGCCAGAACGCGTGGTCGTCGACGTCCTCGAGCAGCGTGACCCGCGCGTCGGGGCGGCCGGCGACGTCGACCGTCGCCAGCGTCATGACGTGCGCGGCGGGCACGTCGTGCGCGACGGCCTCCCGCAGCCAGAGCTCGAACAGCACGACCGGGTCGGCGGGTGCGGACCCGGGGTCGAACGCGGGCGCCTGCGGGCGGGGCCAGGACAGCTCGGCGAGGAACCCGGACAACTCACTGCGCACCCCGCGACGGTAGCCCGTCGCGGCCCCCGCCCCGGACGCGGCTCCACCGGCACCCGGGACGTGGTCCCGCAACGTCAGGGGCCGACGTCCCACAACGCGCGGTAGTACGCCGTGCGCACCGGGTCCGGGCCCACCCCGTACGCCCGCAGGAACTCCTCCTGCCGACCGGGCCCGTAGTTCCAGTCCAGGCTCATCGTCGCCACGGCGATGTCGGCCCACCGGTCGCCGAGCCCGACCCCGGACAGGTCCACCCAGGCCACGGCCTGCCCGGTCGCGTCGTCCAGCAGCGTGTTCGGCGCGCACGCGTCGCCGTGGCAGACGACGAGACGGTCCACCGGTGGCGGCTCCCGCAACGCCGAGGTGTCCCCGACCGCCTGCTCCAACCGGTACGGCACCGACCAGTCGAACGGGCAGTCCTGCACCGGCAGCTCGTCGTGCCAGCGGCGCAGCGCCCGCCCCAGGGCCGGCACCGCCACCTCCGGGCGGGCGATCCAGTCCGGGTCCACGGCCGAGCGGCCCGGCAGCGCCGACGACACCAGCCACGACCCGTCCGCGTCGGCACCGGACTCGAGCACCTCCGGCACGGGCAGCCACCGACGCGCCCACCCCGCCTTCACGGCCTCACCGGCCAGGTCCAGGGCCACCCCGGCCGGGGCCCACTTGCAGAACACCGCGCCCTGCGGCCCCTCGAGCCGGAACGTCGTGCCGCCCAGCGCGTTCACCCACGCCGCCGGCAGCGCCGCCACGTCCGGCGCGGCGCCCCAGCGCGCCAGGACCGGTCGCAACGCGGCGGGCACCGGCACCGGTCCCTCGGGCACCTGACTGATCGGGACGCTCACCCGGACCAACCTAGGGGCGGCGTCGAACCGTTTCCCGCGCTGCCTCGTGGTGTCCTCGAGAAGGCGACACGACGTGCGGGGACGTACGGGGACGCGCGGGGACGAACGGGGAGGACCAGAGGTGACCGATGCCGACGAGGAGCTCGTGCGTGCCCTGCACGACGAGCACGCCGGCGCCCTGTGGGCGTACGTGGTCTCCCTCACCGGGGACCGCGTCAGCGCCCACGACATCGTCCAGGAGACGCTCCTGCGCGCCTGGCGCCACCCCGAGTCCCTGGACCCGGCCCGCGGCTCCACCCGCGCGTGGCTGTTCACCGTCGCCCGCCGGCTCGTCATCGACGACTGGCGCTCGGCCCGCAACCGCCGCGAGAGCGTCCACGCCGACGTCCCCGACCGCGCCGTCGTGGACGAGTCCGAACAGGTGCTGCAGCAGTGGGTCGTCGCCCAGGCGCTGACCCGGCTGTCCGCCGAGCACCGCGCCGTCCTGCGCGAGTGCTACTTCGCCGGCCGCTCGGTCGCCGACGCCGCCCGCACCCTCGGCATCCCCGAGGGGACCGTGAAGTCCCGCACCCACTACGCCCTGATGAACCTCAGACTGGCCCTGCAGGAGATGGGGGTGAGCCGCTGATGAACCAGCCGTTCCACCACGAGCACCACGACCACCACGGTGGGGGTCCCGACGCCGACCCGTACGAGACGACCGCAGGCCCCTACGTCCTCGGCGCCCTGTGCCCCTCCGAACGCGCCGACTTCGAACGGCACCTGCGCACCTGCGCCGGCTGCCGGCGCAGCGTCGAGGAGCTCGCCGGCCTGCCCGGACTGCTCGCCCGCACCCCCCGCGAGGTCGTCGACACCCTCACCGAGGACGACCCCCACGCCGCCCTGCGCGAAGGCACCGGCGTCCCCGACACCGTCCTGCCCGGACTGCTGCGCGCCGTCCGCCGTCGCCGCCTGGCCCGCCGCGCGGCGCTCGCGGGCGGGCTGGTCGCCGCGGCGGGCCTCGTCGCGGCCGTGGTGACCGACGGGCTCAGCGCCGACACCCCGGCGGGAACGCCCCAGGCCCTGCCGTCGGCGTCCGCACCGGTCACGCCCGGGGAGCAGACCGGGCCGGCGTTGCCTATGGACCCCCTGGTGGCCACCCCCATCACCGCGACCGTCGCCCTCACCGAGGTCGGCTGGGGCACCAAGGTCGACCTCGTCTGCGCCTACGCCGACGCCTCGACCGCGCAGTCGTACCAGTACTCCCTCGTCGTCACCGGCACCGACGGCGGGACCCAGGAGATCGGCTACTGGACCGCGGTCCCCGGCCACGACGCCCAGCTCAGCGGGGCCACGTCCTGGACCCCGGCGCAGATCCGCAGCGTGGAGATCAAGACGACGAGCGGCCTCACCGTCCTGCGGCGCCAGGAGACGTGAGCCGCACCGAGGGGGCGGCGCGGCAGGGACGGGAGCTCAGCTCCCGAAACCCTGCGCCGCCAGCTCGTCGGCCACCCGTTGCACCATCTGCACGTACCAGTCGGCGTGGTTGTAGCGGAACACCGCCGACGCCTCGGCCTCCCGGCCCTTCCCGGCCCCGTTGGCGCACAGGTAAGCGGCCGCGGTGAACACCGCGTCCGCCGGGTCCTGCGCGTCGGTGTCCCCGTCCCCGTCGCCGTCGACCGCGTACGCCGCGAACGTCGCGGGCAGGAACTGCATCGGCCCCACCGCCCCGGCCGAACTCGGCCCGGTGTTGACGCCGTGCCCGCTCTCGACCTGACCGACCGCGGCGAGCAGCGCCGGCCGCATCCCCGGGCACGTCGCCGCCCCCCGCACGTACAGGTCGCCGTAGTCGGCCGGCACCCCGCGCGCGTGCACCGTCGCCGCACGCCCGGCCGCCGAGGCGTTCAGGGCCGCGGCCGCCGCCTGCGCCGCCGCCAACGCCGCCGCCGCGTCCTCCGCGGCCTGCAGACGGGCCGCCTCACCCTGCAACGCCTCCACGCGGGACTGCGCCAGCCGCAGCGCGTCGTCGGCGCGGCTCACCTGCGCCGCCACGTCCCGCATCGTCGCCACCGCCGCGGTCGCCCCCGACTGCGCGTCCTGGGCCCGCTGCCGGGCCGCGGACGCACCGGCCTCCTGCTGCGCCACCCGCTCGCGGTCGGTGCGGCGGACCGCCTCGAAGGCCCGCTCGGCCACCGCCGGGTCACCCCCGGAGACCGCCGAGGACAGCAGCACCAGCCCGCGACGGGCCCCGGCCGTCCCGGCGCCCAGCGCCCCGTCCATGTACAGCGACCGCACCCGCGCCGTCGCGGCGGCCTTCTCCCGCTCGGCCTGCGCCGCGGACCGGTCCGCCTCCACCTGCGCCTGCACGCTCTGGCTGACCGCCGACCCGACGGCCGCGGTGGACCGGGTCAGCTCGGCCTGCGCCCGCGCGACGGCGTCCCCCGCGGCCTGCGCCGCGCTCACCGCGGCCGCCGCGTCGGAGCGCGCCTGCGCCGCCGTCCGGCCCGGGTCGGCGCTCGCGGGAGCCGCGGCCAGCAGCCCCGCGCCGGAGGCGGCGGCGAGGAGGAGGGCGGCGGTGCGCACGCGGGCCGGTGCTCGGGTCGTCACCGGGAGGGCATCGACAGCCGGTGCGGCGCTCTTGAGGCGGGCCTGCGAGTTCCCGGACGGGCCATGCCGTGAGCAGGGCGTGATCAGGTGGTTACCCGATATGCTCGCCGGCACGACGCTGGATCCTCACACGGTTCTCGCGAGGAGGATTCATCGCCGCCGGGGTCGGGAACAGGTACGGGGGAGCGGCCGTGACGGTGTCCCGCGACGAGGGGGTGGGCAGTGGGTGCTGCGGGTGACGTGGCGCACCGGGGCAGGTGGCACCGGCGGCTGGACGCCGTCTGCGCCGACCCCGGGGCCCTGAGACTGGTCCTGCACCCCGTCGTCGACGTCGCCGCCGGCCGCGTCGCCGGGTACGAGGTCCTCAGCCGCTTCGCCTCCGACGTGCCCACCGAGCAGTGGTTCCGCGCGGCCCGCGCCCTGGGACGGGACGCCGACCTCGACCGGGTCGTCCTGGACGGTGCCCTGCGCCTGCTGCCGGACCTGCCGCCGGGCACGTTCCTCACGGTGAACGCCAGCCCGACGTCGCTGGCCGACCAGCGCGTCATGGACGTCTTGACGTCCCACGACCTCACCGGTGTGGTGCTGGAGCTGACCGAGCACGCCGACTGCGACCCGGCCCAGCTCACCGACCCGTTGCGGAGGCTGCGGGCCCGGGGGGCGCTGGTCGCCCTCGACGACGTCGGCACGGGCCACTCGGGGTTGCTGCGGATGGCCGTCGTGCGCCCGGAGATCCTCAAGGTGGACCTGCAGCTGGTCCGCGACCTGCACCGGGACCTGGTCAAGCGCTCGCTCGTGCAGTTCCTCGGCGAGTGCGCCGGCCGGCTGGACGCCTGGATCATCGCCGAGGGCGTCGAGACGGTCGACGAGCTGGACGTGCTGCGCGGCATGGGGGTCCCGCTCGTCCAGGGGTTCCTGCTGGCCCGGCCCCAGGAGGAGTTCGTGCAGCTCGGCGCGGACGCACGGCGTCTGCTGCAGGTGCCCCTGGCCACCGACGCCGCCGACGCGTTCGGGGGCCCCGAGGGTCACCACCGGTCCCGTGCGGCGGCCGGGCGCACGCGCCGGGCCCGCGACCTGACCCGGCGCACCAAGACCGACCGGAGCGTCGGCGACGCCGTCCGCTCGGCCTCCGAGCAGAGCGCCCCGGTCGTCGTCGTCGACGCCGACGACGTGCCCCGGGTCCTGGTGCTGCCGGGCGCGCGCCCCGGCGCCGTGCCGCGGGTGGAGCCGGTGGACGTCACCGTGGCCCCCGAGACGGCCGTCACCGACGTCGCCGCCCGCGCCGTCGCGCGCTCGGCCGGGGTCCGATTCGACCCCCTGGTGTGCACGGACGCCGCCGGTCGCTACGTGGGCGTCGTGGGGGTGGAGGACCTGGTGCTGGAACTGGCGGTCACCTCCGGCGGCGCCACCGCGCCGCAGGAGGCGGGAGGCTGGAGGATGGGCGCGTGAAGGCCTTCCGTTGCGGGGACGTCGTCCCCGGCTGCACGCGAGAGTTCACCGGCACCGACCGGCAGGACATCCTCGACCAGGTCGCCGAGCACGCCCGGGCCGACCACGAGGTCGAGGTCGACCTGACGCTCGCCGAGGCCGTGGAGGCCCACCTGCAGGACCGCTGACCTGCAGGGCTGAGCGGTCAGTCGGCCAGGCGGGCGGGGAAACCTCCGGTGGCGACCGGGCCCCAGCGTTCGATCGTCAGCCGCATGAGCGACTTGCCTTGCGTGCGCATGGCCTGGCGGTACTCGTCCCAGTCCGGGTGCTCGCCGGAGATGCAGCGGAAGTACTCCACGAGGGGTTCCACGGCGTCCTCGCCGTCGACGACCTCCCAGCGCCCGTCCACCTGCACCCACGCGCCGCCGAAGTCGTCCGAGAGCACGAGCACCGAGCCGCGCGGGTCGCGGCGGGCGTTGTTCGCCTTGGCGCGGTCGGGGTAGGTCGAGACCACGATCCGGCCCGACTCGTCGACGCCGGCGGTGACGGGGGAGGACTGCGGGAACCCGTCGGACCGGAACGTCGAGGCGACGACGTTGTGGCGGACGCGGACGAAGTCCAGCAGTTCGGGCAGTTCGACGCGACGCGCGGTCGCGATGGTTCGCGGGCTCATGCGACCGGACGCTACTCTGCTCGGCGCCCAGCACCACCCACCAGAACGCGAGGAGGCGTCGTGCAGACGGTCGACGGGTCCAACGACGGCACCAGCGCAGGGCCCGGCAACGGGCTCGGGACGGGGCTCAAACCCCGGCACATCACCATGATCTCCATCGCCGGCGTCATCGGCGCCGGCCTGTTCGTCGGGTCCAAGAACGCGATCGCCGAGGCGGGGCCGGGCGTCCTGATCTCCTACGCCCTCGCCGGCACCCTCGTGGTGCTCGTGATGCGCATGCTCGGCGAGATGGCCACGGCCCAGCCGGACACGGGGTCGTTCTCCACCTACGCCGACCGCGCCCTCGGCCCCTGGGCCGGGTTCAGCGTCGGTTGGCTCTACTGGTGGTTCTGGGTCCTCGTCATCCCCGTCGAGGCGACCGCGGCGGCGGACATCCTGTCCAGCTGGCTCGGCGCCCCGCAGTGGGTGTGGGCGCTGGCGGTGACGTTGCTGCTGACGGCGACGAACCTGGCCAGCGTCGGGAACTACGGCGAGTTCGAGTTCTGGTTCGCCGGCATCAAGGTCGTCGCGATCGTCGGGTTCATCGTCGTCGGGATCCTGGCGATCACCGGTGTCCTGCCCGGTTCCGACGTCCGCGGCACCCCCGGGTTGTCCCTGGCCGGCGGGTTCCTGCCGAACGGTTTCTCGGCCGTCCTGGCCGGGATGCTGCTGACGATGTTCAGCTTCATGGGGACCGAGATCGTGACGATCGCCGCGGCGGAGTCCCCGGACCCGCAGAAGGGCGTGCGGCGGGCGGTGAACTCCGTCATCGGCCGCATCGCGGTGTTCTACCTGCTCTCGATCTTCGTCGTGGTGGCCCTGGTGCCGTGGAACTCCCCGGACCTGGAGCGCGACGGGTCCTTCCAGACGACGTTGCAGACGATCGGCATCCCCGGTGCCGCGACCATCATGGACGTCGTCATCCTCACCGCCGTCGCCAGCTGCCTGAACTCGGCGCTGTACACGGCCTCCCGGATGGTGTTCTCGCTGTCCCGGCGCGGGGACGGGCCGGCGTGGTTGTCGCACGTCTCCGGTCGCGGTGTGCCGTACCCGGCGATCCTGGCCTCCACCGTCGTCGGTTTCGTCGCCGTGGTGGGGAACTACCTGCTGCCCGAGCGCATCTTCAGCATGCTGCTGGCCACCAGCGGCGCCCTGGCGCTGGTGATCTACGCGATCATCGCGCTGTCGCAGCTGTCGATGCGCCGCCGGCTCGACGCCGACGGCGTGCAGCCGGCGGTGCGGATGTGGCTGTTCCCGTGGCTGACGTACGCGGCCGTGGCGTTCATCGTCGTCGTGCTGGTCCTCATGGTGGTCCTGCCCGGGCAGCGCCTGGAACTCGTCCTCTCCCTCGTGCTGACCGCGGCGGTCGTGCTCGTCGGCGTCCGTCACCAGCGCTCGGCGTCCGCCCGTTCGGTCGACGTCAGCGGAAGGGACGTCACGGCCGAACGCTGACCGTGTCCGGCCCGCCCCGCGGGTTATGCGACCCCACCGCGGTGCCGTCCTGGCCGCGGTGGGGTTCGCCGTCGCGGGCGCGGCCCTGCACCTGCTCGGCGTCACGGGCGGGCGGGGTCCGGCGGTGCTGCCGCCCCTGCTCCTCGTGTGCGCGGCGCACCTGACCGTGCGGCGCGCCCCGCTGACCACCGCCGCCCTGGCCCGCGACGTCGACCGCGGCGCCCAGCTGGCCCGGGAACGGGCCGCGCGGGAAGCCACGTCGAGCGGCTGGCCACGGCCGCAGCAACGCCGACCTGCGTCTCCCGCCTCCTCGGCAAGCTCGGACTGACCTCCCGCACCCAGGCGGCGCTGCTCGCGCGGGGCGCGGGCCTGGCCGGACCGCGCCCTCCCGGCACACTGGGGGCGTGAAGGTCCTGCTCGTCGAGGACGAGGTCCGCCTCGCCGACACCGTCCGGCGCGGTCTGGTCGCCGAGGGCGTCACCGTCGACGTCGCCCACGACGGGAACACCGGGTACGAACGGGCCCTGCACGGGTCCCACGACGTCCTCGTCCTGGACCTCATGCTCCCGGGCCGCAACGGGTACGAGGTGTGCCGGGACCTGCGCGCGGCGGGCGTGTGGACGCCCGTCCTGGTGCTGACCGCCAAGGACGGGGAGTACGACCAGGTCGACGCGTTCGACCTCGGCGCCGACGACTACCTGACGAAGCCGTTCTCCTTCCCCGTCCTGCTGGCCCGGTTGCGGGCCCTGCACCGGCGCGGAGCCCCCGAACGACCCGTCGTCCTCACCGCCGGCGACCTCGTCCTGGACCCCGGCAGCCGCCGCGTCGAACGCGCGGGGGAGCCGGTCACGCTGACGGCCCGCGAGTTCGCCCTCCTCGAACTGCTCCTGCGCCGCCGCGACGAGGTGCTGTCCAAGACCGAGATCCTGCGCGCCGTGTGGGACCCGGTGGTCGACCACGACCCCAACGTCGTGGAGGTCTACGTCCGGTATCTGCGGAAGAAGATCGACATCCCCTTCGGCCGCAACGCCCTGCAGACCGTCCGCGGGGCCGGCTACCGGCTGGCCGCCGACGGCGGCTGATCCTCCTCCTCCCCGTCGTCCGGTCCGTCGTCCGGCTCGTCGTCCAGCGGCAGGGTCATTCGCACGCACGCCCCACCGCCAGGACGTTCCCCCACCCGCACCGTCCCACCGTGCGCGGCGACGACCTCCGCGACGATGGCCAGCCCCAGGCCCGTCCCGCCCGCGCCCCGCTGGCGGCTCTCGTCCAGGCGCACGAACCGCTCCAGCACCCGCTCGCGGTCCGCCGCCGGCACCCCCGGGCCGTCGTCGGCGACCGAGACGACCGCAACGGGACCGTCCGGTCCCCGTTCCCGCGCCACCGACAGCTCCACCAGCTGCCCGGCGTGCCGGGCCGCGTTGTCGACGAGGTTGCGCACCGATCGCGCCAGCGCGCCCGCGTCCCCCCGCACCCGCGCCGGCACCGTCGTCACCTGCACCCGCAGCACCGCACCTCCTGGCCGGTCCCCGCCCAGGGTCCGCGCCCGCACGGCCTCGGCCTCGACGACCTCGTCGAGGTCCACCTCCGCGGGCGCCGCCGCCACCAGCCGGCCCTCGTCGGCGCGGGCCAGCAGCAGCAGGTCGCCCACGAGCCCCTCCAGGCGCCCGCTCTCGGACGCCACCAGGTCCGCGAACTCGGGGTCGACCTGCCCGCGCCACACGTGCGCCGCCGCCCGCAACGTCGCCACCGGCGAGCGCAGCTCGTGGCTGGCGTCGGCCACGAACCGCCGCTGGGAACGCTGGGAGGCCTCCAACCGCGCGAGCATCGAGTTCATCGTCACCGCCAGCCGCGACACCTCGTCGTCCCCGGCCGGCACCGGCACCCGCCCGTCCAGCCCGGTGGCCGTGATGCCCTGCACCGTGGACCGGATCGCCTCCACCGGCCGCAACGACCGCCCCACGAACGTCCACGTCGCGACCGCGATCGCCCCCAGCAGGACCGGTGTGCCCACCGCGAGCAACGCGGCCGCGACGCCCAGGACCCGTTCGGCGTCCTGCGTGCTCTCCGCCGCGACCACCCAGAACCGCTGACCGGCCACCTCGGCGCCGAGCACCGTCACCACCCAGGGCGCCGACCCGTCCAGCTGCGGCAGGTCCACCGTCTCGCGCGCGACCCCCGCCTCACCCGGCCGCAGCGCCGTCAGCGCCGGCTGCCCCTGCAGGGCCGTGCTCGAGACCACCACCCGCCCGTCGGCGCGCACCACCTGCACGTGGGAACCGCGGTCGGCGTCCGCGCCGACCACCGAGCGCAGTTGCTCCCCGACGTCCCCCCGTTCCAGCGCCTCCGGCGTCACCGCCAACCGCACCAGCCGGGCCTGCAGCAGACCCGTCTCCGCGTCCGCCGTCGTCAGCGCGTGCCGGACGACGGCCAGCCCCACGAAGGCGCCGGAGACCACCAGCACCGCCAGCAACCCCGTCGCCGCCACCGTGGAGCGGACCCGCACCCCCGCCCCGCGCCACCACCCGATCACCGCTCTACCACGGCACCAGCATGCCGTTCCGGCAACCCCACCACGTCCCGTTGAGCTGCAGCGCGCTGCAGCACCTAGCGTCGGGGCATGCAGTTCCCTCCTCGCCAGTCCCGCTCGTGCACGGAGTCCCGCTCGTGAGCATGGAGAACGTCGCCCACACCGCGCTGTGGAAGGCGATGAGCGCCCCCGACGGCGCCCCCGGGGGCCGGCCCTTCCGCCCCACCACCCCCCGCCGCGTCCTGGCCATGGCCCGCGAACGGTCCCGCCTGCTCGCCCTGTTCATCGTCGGCAGCGTCGTCCTGGCCGTCCTCGCCGTCGCCACCCCCGTCCTGGCCGGTCGCGTCATCGAGGCCGTCGCCGGCGACGACCGCTCCCGCGTCGTCACCCTCGCGCTGCTCATCGCGGCCGTCGCCGTGGCCGAGGCCGCCCTCGGCCTCGTCGTGCGCTGGCTGTCCGCCACCCTCGGCGAGGACCTCATCCTCGACCTGCGCACCCGCGTCTTCGACCACGTCCAGCGCATGCCCGTCGCCTTCTTCACCCGCACCCGCACCGGCGCCCTGGTCAGCCGCCTCAACAACGACGTCCTCGGAGCGCAGCGCGCCTTCAGCGACACCCTGTCCGGCATCGTCTCCAACGTCGTCGCCGTCGCCCTCACCGCCGTCGTCATGATCGGCATCTCCTGGCGGATCACGGTCCTCGCACTGGTGCTGCTGCCCGTCTTCCTGCTGCCCGCCCGCCGCTTCGGCCGCTCCCTGGCCCTGCTCGCCCGCCGCGCCGCCCACCTGAACGCCGCGATGATCAACCAGACGACCGAACGCTTCTCCGCCCCCGGGGCCACCCTCGTCAAGCTCTTCGGCCGCCCCGACGACGAGTCCCGCGCCTTCGCCGGCGCCGCCCGCGCCGTCCGCGACATCGGCGTCACCACGGCCGTGCGGCGCAGCGTCTTCGTCACCGCCCTCACGCTCGTCTCCGCCCTCGCCCTCGCCGTCGTCTACGGCGTCGGCGGGGTCGCCGCCATCGCCGGCACCCTCGACGCCGGCAGCATCGTCACCCTCGCCCTCCTGCTCACCCGCCTCTACGCCCCCCTCACGGCGCTCGCCAGCGCCCGCGCCGACGTCACCAGCGCCCTCGTGAGCTTCGACCGCGTCTTCGAGGTCCTCGACCTCGTCCCGCTCGTGCGCGAACGCCCCGACGCCCACCCCCTGCCCGACGGACCCGTCGCCGTCGAGTTCGACCACGTGGGCTTCGGCTACCCCGCCGCCTCCGACGTCTCCCTCGCCTCCCTGGAGGACGTCGCCACCCTCGACACCCGCGGCGGCGTCCCCGTCCTGCACGACGTGTCCTTCCGCGTCGAACCCGGCCAGGTCGTCGCCCTCGTCGGCTCCTCCGGGGCCGGGAAGTCCACCCTCGCCCAGCTCCTGGCCCGCCTGTACGACGTCGACTCCGGCACCGTCCGCGTCGGCGGCCACGACGTCCGCGACCTCACCGCGGAGTCGCTGCGCCGCACCGTCGGCGTCGTCACCCAGGACGGGCACCTGTTCCACGAGTCCCTGCGCTCGAACCTGCAGCTGGCCCGCCCCGACGCCACCGACGAGCAGATCCTCGACGCCCTGCACCGCGCCCGCCTCGCCGACCTCGTCGCCGCGCTGCCCGAGGGCCTGGACACCGTCGTGGGGGAGCGCGGGTACCGCTTCTCCGGCGGGGAACGGCAACGGCTCACCATCGCCCGCCTGCTCCTGGCCCACCCGCGGATCGTCGTCCTCGACGAGGCCACCGCCCACCTCGACAACGCCTCCGAGGTCGCCGTCCAGGCCGCCCTCGACGAAGCCCTCGAAGGCCGCACCGCCATCGTCATCGCCCACCGGCTCTCCACCGTCCGCAACGCCGACCAGATCCTCGTCCTCGAAGCCGGCCGCATCGTCGAACGCGGCACCCACCGCGAACTGCTCGCCCTCGGCGGCCGCTACGCCGAACTGCACCGGCACGGGGGACCGCAGCGGGAGGACGAGGAGGAGACCCCCGCCGTGGGCCTCACCCCCTGAGCACCCGCTCCACGAACCCCGCCTTGGCCGCCGTGCACGCCGCCCGGTCCGCGCCGTGCACGGCGGCCAACGACGACTTCAACGCCCCGTACTGCGCCCGCAATGACGCGCTGTCCCGCAACGCTTCCCGGAAACCCAGGTAGGCCCGCCACCGGGGACCGTCGTCCACCACGACGTGGAGGAGGTGGGTGCCGTCACCGCCGTGCCGGGGACGAGGTCGTCGGGGATGCCCACGTCCCCCGGGAAGTCGTACCCCAACCCCGCCATCGACGGCACCAACGCCTCCGCGTCCGCCAGGTCCCGCACCCCCACCGCCAGGTCCACCACCGGCTTGGCCGCCAACCCCGGCACCGCCGTGCTGCCCACGTGCTCCACCCGCACCACCCACGGCGCCCCCGCCGCCAGCACCCGCACCGCCTCCCGCCGGCCCTCCCGCGCCCACCCCGGATCGTGCGGGACCACCCGCACCTCGCCGTCCCGCAGCCCCAGTCCCACCACTCGAGGGTGCCAGCTGCCACACTCCGAGACGTGGCCGTCCACCACCCCGCGACCATCACCCCCACCAAGCGCGACCTGCTGCAGGCCTGGGTGCCCCACCAGCCGTGGACCGGGGGAGGCGACCTCACAGAGCTCACCCCCGTCGGCTCCTACCGCTTCGACGACCCCGACGGCGAGGTCGGCATGGAGACCCACCTCCTCGCCACCCCCGACGGCCGCGTCCTGCAGGTGCCCCTGACGTACCGCGGAACCCCCGGACCGCCCGACACCCTCGTCACCACCATGACCCACACCACCCTCGGCGACCGGTGGATCCACGACGGCTGCCACGACCCCGTCCTGCTCACCGCCCTCGCCACCACCGTCCTGCACGGCGGACGCGAAGCCGACCTGTACGAAGCCACCCCCGACGGGCTCACCCTCCTGCCCGCCACCACCCACGTCCGCGGCGACGGCCCCACCCCCGGCGCCCCCACGCACCCCGGCGACTGGACCCACCCGCACGTCGAGCACACCGGCACCACCACCGTCGTCCGCGCCCCCGCCACAACCACGGCCTGCGCCTCGTCCTGCCCCGCGTCCTGCCCCGCGTCGTGCACCCCGTCCCCGTACCAGGCGCCACGCTGCGCGGCACCTGGCCCGGCCAGGACACCCCCGTCGTCCTCGCCGTCCTCACCCCCGACCCACCCCCGACCCCCTGACGATCACCCGCCCGGGCGGTCCTGCCCCCGAGCACCCACCCCCACCCACCCCGGGGTGGTGCAATGAACGGGTGTCCTGGCACCACCCGTCCCCGCCACCCGGCCCGCCCACCGCGCCGTACGGCCCCCCGCCCCACCGGGCCGCGCCCTCCCCGGCGCTCGCGATCGTCGGCCTCTGCACCGGCATCGCCTCCCTCGCCCTCGTGCCCCTCCTCGGCCCCTTCGCCATCGCCCTCGGCATCGCCGGCGTCGTCACCGGCGGCATCGCCCTCGGCCGCCGCCTGCCCGGCCGCGGCATGGCGCTCGCGGGCGTCATCACGGGAGCGGTCGGGACGGTCGTCGCGATCGTCGTCACCGTGGTGATCTTCGTGACCTACGGCGCGCTCTTCCTCGCCGTGGCGCTGTCGCCCTCCGGGTGGGACACGGGAGGTACGACCGCCCCCGACGAGGGGCAGTCGGCGGGGGAGCACGCCTTCGGCGAGACCGCCGAGCTCGACGAGTACACCGTGAGCGTCGACGGGGTCAGCACCCGCGGGGACGTCGTCTTCGCCGACCTCACGGTCCAGTTCACCGGCAGCGGTTCCGGCGACTCCTACGAGGACCTCTACGGCTACCTCTACGACGTCGACGGCTACGAGTACGACGCGACGGACTGCATCCAGACGCTCTCACCCGACGCCGCCGACCTGCCGGACCTGGACCCGGGGCAGAGCGCCACGTTCCAGATGTGCTTCGAGGGCGTCCAAGACCCGACCGGCCTCTGGATCGAGGTGGAGGACGAGGCGCAGAGGACCTACGCGGGCTGGACGGACCCCGCCACGCTCGAGGGCTCCTCCGCGGGTGCTGGAGGGATGGTCTGACGTCTGGGCGGCAGATCTTCGGAAACGGTCACCGAAAAGCGTGACGACTGCTTGACTGGCTGTGATCCAACGAGATCACAACAGATGCACAGGAGTCTCCGCATGTCGCAGTTCGTCGCCCCACCGCCGCCGCAGTCCGTCCCCACCCGGGGCAAGGGGCTCGCGGTGGCCGCCCTCGTCCTCGGCATCGTCGCCGCGGCGGGATGCCTCGTACCCCTCCTCAACATCGGCAGCATCGTGCTGGCCGTCGTGGGGCTCGTGCTGGGCATCATCGCCCTGGCCCGCCGCGCCGACGGCAAGGGGCTGTCGATCGCCGGCGTGGTCCTGTCCGCTGCCGCGATCGTGGTCGCGATCGCGGTCAACGTCGCAGCCGGGGCGGCGCTCACCGCGGTCGACGAGGCGGTGGACCAGGCGTCGGCCGACGCGACCAACGGGTACAGCACGGTGGAACCGGAGGCTGCCGAGGAGGCCGCCGCGTCCGCGCTCGCCCTGGGTGCGCCGGCCGAGGTCGGCGACTACTCCGTGACCGTCACCGCGGTGAACCAGGACGCCACCCAGGTCATCGCCGACGCCAACTCCTTCAACGAGGCGGCCGACGGGCGGTACGTCCTCGTCGACCTGACCGCGACCTACAACGGTGACCAGCCCGAAGCGAACCCGTGGATCGACCTCACGACCGGTTTCCAGGGCACGGACGCCCGCAACTACTCGACGACGTCCTGCGACGCCGTCGTCCCGAACTCCGCTGTCGAGCAGCCCGGTCTGCGGGCAGGGGGGACGGCGTCGTACCAGGTGTGCTTCGACGTCCCCGTCGAGGCCATCGCCGGCGGTCTGGTGTCGGTCGAGCAGTTCGCGAACTTCCAGGACGACCAGGTGGCGTGGAAGCTCGGCTGAGCTAGTCCCCGAGGACCTTCCGGCACAGCCGTTCCAGCTCGGCCAGCTCGTCGGCCGAGAGCGCCGAGAATTCCCGGGCGATGCCGGCCGCGTGCCGGCCACCGATCTCGCGCTGCGCCGCGGCGCCGTCGTCGGTCAGCACGACGACGACGCCGCGGCCGTCGTGCGGGTCGGGTTCGCGGGTCAGCAGACCGCGCGCGGCGAGACGGTCGACGAGCCGGCTCAGCGAGGGTTGCGGGAGGTAGACCTCCTCCGACAACCCCCCGAGCCGGCACCGTCCGCCGGAGCGGGCGAGCGTGTAGAGCACGTCGTACTCCCGCACGCTCAGCCCGCCCCACACGTCCTGCGTGTCGAACCGCCGCAGCAGCGTCGCCTGCAACCGGAACACCTGCTCCCAGGCCCCGACCGCGGCCCGGGTCCGGCCGTCAGGCACCGGGCGCGGCGAGGGCCGCCTTCGCCGCGGCGCGGGACGCGTGCGAGGGCGGGTCGCTCGGCACGCCCGCCGGCCGACGGGCCTCGAACTCCTTGCGCAGCGCGGGGACCACGTGCTCACCGAGCATGTCGAGCTGCTCCAGGACCGTCTTCAGCGGCAACCCGGCGTGGTCCATGAGGAACATCTGGCGCTGGTAGTCGCCGAAGAACTCCTGGAACGTCAGCGTCTTCTCGACGACCTGGTCGGGCGTGCCCACGGTGAGCGGGGTCTGCCGGGTGAACTCCTCCAGCGACGGCCCGTTCCCGTAGACCGGGGCGTTGTCGAAGTAGGGGCGGAACTCGCGCACCGCGTCCTGGGAGTTCTTCGCCATGAACACCTGGCCGCCGAGGCCCACGATCGCCTGCTCCGGCGTGCCGTGCCCGTAGTGGGCGTAGCGCTCCCGGTAGAGGGTGATGAGCCGGATGTAGTGCTCCTTGGGCCAGAAGATGTTGTTGGCGAAGTAGCCGTCCCCGAAGTAGGCGGCGATCTCGGCGACCTGCGGGGTCCGGATCGACCCGTGCCAGACGAAGGGCGGCACACCGTCCAGCGGGCGCGGGGTCGAGGTGAAGCCCTGCAGCGGCGTCCGGAACTCGCCCTGCCAGTCGACGACCTCCTCGTCCCACAGGCGGCGCAGCAGCTGGTAGTTCTCGACCGTCAGCTCGACCCCGCGGCGGGGGTCCTGCCCGAACCAGGGGTAGAGCCGGCCGTCGTTCCCGCGGCCGAGGACCAGGTCGACGCGGCCCTCGCTGAGGTGCTGGAGCATCGCGTAGTCCTCGGCCATCCGCACCGGGTCGTTGGTGGTGATGTGCGCGATGGACGTCGAGACGGTCAGGCGGGTGGTGCGCGCGGCGATCCACCCCAACAGGGTCGTCATGGCGGACGGCACGAACGGGGGGTTGTGGTGCTCACCGACCGCGAAGACGTCCAGGCCCACCTGCTCGGCGTGCTCGGCCATCGTCACCAGCGCCTTGATGCGCTCGTGCTCGGTCGGCGCACGGCCGGTGGTGGGGTCGGGCGTGATGTCGCCGACGCTGAAGATCCCGAACTGCATGTCGCGCTCCTCGTCGAAGTCCATGCGTCTGCATGTATCTGCTTGAAGAGTACACGACCCGGATCTGTTCCCCGCGGGTCAGCCTCGCCGGGCGAGCCGGGACTTCCGGTAGCCGTAGGCGAAGTACACGGCCAGGCCGAGGAGCATCCAGATCCCCAGCCGGATCCAGCTCAGGCCGGGCAGGAAGCCCATGAGCACCAGGGCCAGGACCGCCGAGACGATCGGCAGCACCGGGACCCAGGGCATCCGGAACGCCCGCGGCAGGTCCGGGCGCGTGCGGCGCAGGACGACGACGCCCACGGAGACCAGGACGAAGGCGAAGAGCGTGCCGATGTTCACCATCTCGGCCAGGTCGGAGATCGGGGTCACGGCGGCGACCACGGCCACGACGACTCCGGTGACGGCCGTGATGCGCAGCGGGACCCCGGTGCGGCCGTCGACCTTGGAGAACCACGACGGGATGAGCCGGTCCCGCGCCATCGCGAAGAGCACCCGGTTCTGGCCGAGCATGAGCACCATCATGACCGTCAGCAGGCCGACGACGGAGCCCACGCTGATGAGCGTGGCGACGACGTCCGCGCCGACGGCCCGGAACGCGTTGGCCAGGGGCGCCTCGACCGAGATCTGGTCGTACTTGACCATGCCGGTCACGACGAGGGAGACCAGGACGTAGAGGACGGTGCAGATCGCCAGCGAGCCGAAGATGCCCCGCGGGACGTCGCGCTGCGGGTTCTTCGTCTCCTCCGCGGCCGTCGCCACGATGTCGAAGCCGATGAACGCGAAGAACACCAGCGCGGCGGCGGTGAGGACACCGCCGAGGCCGAAGGTCCCCAGCGGGACCCCGAGGTCCTGCCAGAGCGAGGGGTCCGGCGGGGTGCTCACGGCGCCGCGCGACCCCGTCGGCGGGACGAAGGGCGACCAGTTCGACACCTTGACGAAGAACAACCCCGCGACGATGACGACGGCCACGACGGTGAGCTTGATCGCCACGACGACGGCGTTCACCCGCGCCGACGTCTTGGTCCCCACGCACAGCACCGCGGTGAGGAGCAGGATGACGGCCGCGGCGATGAGGTTCGGCTGCGTGGGGGAGGGCTCGGTGGAGTACAGCCAGTCCGGCACGTGCAGGCCCAGCGTCTGGCTGAGCAGGTCCGCGGCGTAGCTGGACCACCCGACCGCGACGGTCGCCGCGCCCAGGGCCAGCTCCAGGATGAGGTCCCAGCCGATGATCCAGGCGACGACCTCGCCGAGGCTGGCGTAGGAGAACGTGTAGGCCGAGCCGGCGACGGGGACGGTCGAGGCGAACTCGGCGTAGCAGAGCGCCGCCAGCGCGCAGACGACGCCGGCGATGACGAACGACAACGTCACGGCCGGTCCGGCGCGGGTGCCGGCGGCCTCCCCGGTGAGGACGAAGATCCCCGTCCCGATGACGACGCCGACACCGAAGACGGTGAGGTCCCAGGCACCGAGCGTCTTCTTGAGCCGGTGCTCGGGTTCGTCCGTCGTCGCGATCGCGTCCTCGACGCTCTTCGTCCGGAAGATGCCCACGGACGGCGACGGTAGGCCGCTCAGGCCGTGCGTGCGACCCGGATGATCTTGCGGCGGAGCCACACCTTGCGGCTGCCCCCCATGTACAGGCGGACCCTGGCCAGCTCCCAGCGCCCGTACTCGGCGTGCTCGGTGAGCAGGCGCCGGGCGTCGCTGCGGGAGGTCTCCCGGGACAGCGTCAGCACCCGGTACTCGTACTCCTCCGGCGTCCCCGGACCCGACGTGCGGCCCGTGGTGCGGCCGTCCCGGCGACCGGTCGACCGTTCGGGCGTGTTCCCCTCGTGCGCAGCCATCGGGACCATGATGCACCCGGTGGGGCGGGCTCACCCGTTCCCGGTACGGTCGGACCATGACGCCCGACCCGCGCGCGGCCCTGGCCCGACTCGTGGCCGCCCTCGAGGACCACCTCGCCGCCGCCGCCAACCGGCGCGGTGAGACCGACCCCGCCGTCGCCGACGCCTACCAGCGCGTGGCGGACGCCTTCGAGGTGTACGAGGAGGCGATCTACGACGCCTACGACGAGGTCACGCCCTTCGTCCTCTACGACGACGTCGAGGACGAGCGTGACGACGACGACGACGACGACGAAGACGACGAGGATGAGGACGCCGACGAGGCGGACGACGAGGACGAGGCCCCCAAGCCTCTCTGACCGTCCCGTGTGAGGGTTCGGTGCGTCCCCGGTGACGCACCGGGCCCGCGCACCGCGACGTCCCCGTGCGCCCGATAGCGTTCGGCCGTGCCCACCCCCAGTTCGAGCGTCGTCACCCCCTGCCCGCGGACGGGAGGTGTCCCGGCATGAGCATGGGTGTCCTCGAGGGTGCGTTCCTCGGTCTGGTCCAGGGCCTGACCGAGTTCCTGCCCATCTCCTCCAGCGGCCACCTGGCGATCGTCGGCACGCTCATCGGGGCGCAGGACCCGGGCGCCGCGTTCACCGCCATCTGCCAGCTCGGCACCGAGGCGGCTGTCATCCTCTACTTCCGCTTGGACATCGCGCGCATCATCACGCGCTGGGTCCAGTCCCTGGCCGGCCGCGTCCCGCGCAACGACCCGGACGCCCGGATGGGCTGGCTCGTCATCCTGGGCACGATCCCCATCGGCCTGCTCGGCCTGCTGTTCCAGGACGCGATCGAGACGACGCTGCGCGGCTTCGTCGTCATCGCCACCACGCTCTGGGTGTTCGCGCTGGTGCTCGGGGCGGCCGACCGCTTCGGCCGCAAGGAGCGGACGCTGGACCAGCTGACGTGGAAGCACGGCGTGCTCTTCGGCCTGGCGCAGGCGATGGCGCTCATCCCGGGGGTCTCCCGGTCCGGCGGCACCATCACCATGGGGCTGCTGCTCGGGTACACCCGCGAGGCCGCCGCCCGGTACTCGTTCCTGCTGGCCATCCCGGCTGTGGTCCTGTCCGGCTTCTACCAGCTGTACGACGAGGTGAGCACGGGCGCCGCCATCGCGTGGGCGCCGACCGTCGTGGCCACCGTCGTCGCCTTCGTCGTCGGGTACGTCGTCATCGCCTGGCTGATGCGCTTCATCACGACGCACAGCTACACGGTCTTCGTCGTGTACCGCTTCGCGCTCGCCGTGGTCGTCTACGCGCTGGTCCTTGCGAACGTCCTGCCGGCCTGGAACGGCACGAGCTTCGGCTGAGAGCCCCCGTCCCGCCCTGCCGATCAGAGCCAGCCGGACCGCTTGAAGAGCCGGTAGAGGACGACGCAGATCCCGACCATCGCGAGCACGCACAGCGGGTAGCCGTAGTGCCAGTTCAGTTCGGGCATGTCCTTGAAGTTCATGCCGTAGACGCCCGCGATGAGCGTCGGGACGGCGGCGATGGCCGCCCAGGCCGAGATCTTGCGCATGTCGTCGTTCTGCCGGACCGACACCTGCGCGAGGTGGGCGTTGAGGATGTCGGTGAGCAGCCGGTCGTAGGTCTCGACGTGCTCGACGGTCCGGACGAGCGTGTCGAGCACGTCGCGCAGGACGAAGAGCGCCTGGGCGTCGACGGGGTGGTGCGGCACCTCCGGGTGGGGCGCCGGGTGGTCGCCCGTGCCGGCCTCGACGAGGCGCTTCAGCGGTGCGACGAGGGGGAAGGCGCCGCGGCGCACCTCCAGGACCTCGCGCTTGAGGGAGTAGATGCGCTGAGCGTCGGAGCTGCGGCTGGGGGAGAAGACCTGCTCCTCCATCTCCTCCACGTCCTGCTCGAGCTCGCCGTCGATGGTCGCGTAGCCGGCGACGACGTGCTCCATCACCGCGTGCAGGACGCCCTTCGGGCCGCGGGCGAGGCGCCGCCGGTCCCGCTCGACCGCCGACCGGACGGTGGTCAGCGCGCCGACGGCGCCGCGGCGGACGGTGACGACGAACCGGCGGCCGACGAAGAGCATGATCTCCCCGGTCTCGACGCTGGAGGTGTCGTCGAAGTACTCCAGCACCTTCAGGACGACGAAGACGGTGTCGCCGAACCACTCGATCTTCGGTCGCTGGTGCCCCGCCACCGCCGCCTCGACGGCCAGCCGGTGCAGGTGCAGCGACGACGCGACGTCCTCGAACTCCGCCGCCGTCGGGTCCTTCAGGCCCAGCCACAGGAACTCCTCCTGCGCCGGGTCCTCGGGCGCGGAGGAGGGACCGTCCGCGTCCACACGGCAGGCCTGCAGGGTGGCGGCGAGGTCGGGGACCTCGTGACGGCGGCCGTCGCGGTAGGTCGCCACGTCGACGATCACTGAGGAATCACCGCCACATCGTGCCCTGGCTTCCTGTGCTCCGCGATGACAATGGAAGTTCAGTTACCGGAGCCAATTCGCGGCCCGACGAGCACCCGATCACCGAAGCCCGGGGCCAACTACGCCCCTACAGTGGGTCCCGTGCCGACCCTCCTGCTCGTCCGCCACGGCCGCAGCACCGCCAACACCGCCGCCGTCCTCGCCGGCTGGACCCCGGGGGTGCACCTCGACGACACCGGCCGGGCCCAGGCCGAGGCACTGGCGCGGCGGCTGGCGCCGGTCCCCGTGGCCGACGTCGTCGTCTCGCCGCTGGAACGCTGCCAGGAGACGGCGGAGGCGTTGCGCGCCGTCGACGGACCGACGGGCGCGAGGCCTCCGGTGCGCACCGAGGACCGGCTGGGGGAGTGCAAGTACGGCGACTGGACGGGCAAGGCGCTGAAGGACCTCGCCAAGGAACCGCTGTGGCGGACCGTGCAGTCGCACCCGTCGGCCGCCGTCTTCCCCGGTGAGGGCGGTGAGGGGCTCGCGACGATGCAGCACCGGGCCCTGGAGGCCGTGCGCGAGCACGACGCCCGCGTGGCGGCCGAGCACGGGGACGACGCGGTGTGGGTGGCCGTCAGCCACGGGGACGTCATCAAGGCCGTCCTGGCCGACGCCCTCGGCATGCACCTCGACCTGTTCCAGCGGTTGTCCGTCGACCCCTGTTCGGTGTCGGTGGTGCGGTATGCGCCGCTGCGGCCCTTCGTCCTGCGGATGAACGACTCCGGTGGGGACCTCGCCGGGTTCGCTCCGGCGAAGAAGAAGCGTCGCTCGACGCGCCGCCCCGCGAGCAGCGACGCGGTCGTCGGCGGCAGCACGGGCGCGGCGTAGGGTCGGAGCCATGCCCGTGCACGAGTACGACCCGCCCGAGCGCTTCGTCGCGGGCACCGTCGGTCAACCGGGGCAGCGCACGTTCTTCCTGCAGGCCAGGGCCGGTGCACGCCTGACGTCCGTGGCGTTGGAGAAGACGCAGGTCTCCGCTCTGGCCGAACGCGTCGGCGAGCTGCTCGACGAGATCGTCCGCCGTTCCGGCGGCGCCGCGCCCGTCCCGGCGCTGCCGCCCGCGGGTACCGAAGACACCGCGCCGCTCGACCTGCCCATCGACGAGGAGTTCCGCGTCGGGACGATGAGCCTGGCCTGGGACGGTGAACGCGACGTCGTCGTCATCGAGTGCTTCGAGGTCAGCGAGACCGAGGTGGACCCGGAACAGCCCGAACCCGCCCCGGACCAGAACCTGCTGCGCGTGTCCCTCGACGGGGCCGCCGCGCGCGCGTTCGCGGCGCGGTCCCTGGCGCTGGTCGCGGCCGGACGTCCGCCGTGCCCGTTCTGCGCCGGTCCGCTGGACCCGGCCGGTCACGTCTGCCCGCGCGCGAACGGGTACCGGCGCTGAGCGCGACGTTCGCCGGGGTCGATGAGCAGGAAGCGCTCGTCCGGCTCGCCGCGGGGGAGCTGCAGATCCGCGGCCGGCTCGCGGACGCGTCGAACGCGACGCTGTACGCCACCGTCGCGACGGACGAGGGCGAGCTCGCGTGCGTCTACAAGCCCGTCTCGGGGGAACGTCCCCTGTGGGACTTCCCGGACGACACCCTCGCCCGCCGCGAGGTCGCCTCGTACGCGGTGTCGGCCACGACGGGCTGGAACGTCGTGCCGCCCACGGTCTTCCGCGACGGGCCGCTGGGGCCGGGGTCGGTGCAGCTGTGGTTGCAACAGGACGGGGCGGACCCGGCCGACGCGGCCGAGGTCGTCCTGCCGTCCCCGGGCGCCGGGCTCGTCGACATCCTGCCGCCGCGCCAGGTCGAACCCGGCTGGCTGACGGTGCTGGAGGCCGAGGACGGAGCGGGCCGTCCCGTCTCCCTCGTGCACGCCGACGACCTGCGGCTGCGGCGGATGGCCGTCCTGGACGTCGTCCTCAACAACGCCGACCGCAAGGGCGGGCACGTCCTGCCGGGGTGGTCCGGCGCGGTGCACGGCGTGGACCACGGGTTGACCTTCCACGAGGAACCGAAGCTGCGGACGGTGCTGTGGGGGTTCGGCGGGACGCGGCTCCTGGCCGAGGAGCGTGAGGTCCTCAGCGTCCTCGTCGCCGACCTCGACGGCGCGCTCGGCGAGCTGCTGGGCGAGCTGCTCGTCGTCGAGGAGGTCGTCGCGACGCTGGAACGCACCGAGAAGCTGCTGACGGCGGACCGGCTGCCGCGCCCTCGCGGTCACCGGACCATCCCGTGGCCGCCGTTCTGAGCGGCGCCAGGTAGGTTCGGCCCGTGCGTTCCTGGCCCGTCCCCGCCGTCCCGTCCCTGCCCGGTCGGGGGCCTCGCGTCCACCTCCACGACACCTCGCGCGGCGAGGTCGTCCCGGTCGGCCCGGAGGAGGGCACCGCGACGCTCTACGTCTGCGGCATCACCCCGTACGACGCGACGCACCTGGGCCACGCCAACACCTACGTCGCCTTCGACCTGCTGGGCCGCGCCTGGCGCGACGCCGGGCTCGACGTCCGCTACGTCCAGAACGTCACCGACGTCGACGACCCGCTGCTGGAGCGCGCGACCGCCACGGGCGTCGACTGGCGCGACCTCGCGGCGTCCCAGATCGACCTGTTCCGCGCCGACATGGAGGCGCTGTCCGTCGTCCCGCCGCAGGAGTACCTCGGCGTCGTCGAGGCCGTCGACCTCGTCTCGGGGGCCGTGCGGGACCTGCTCGCCGTGGGTGCCGCCTACCGGGTATCGGGGGTCGACGGGGGGCCGGACGGCGACGTCTACTTCCCGGTCGCCTCGGACTCCGCGTTCGGGGAGGTCGGCACGTACGACCGGGAGACGATGCTGGAGCTGTCCGCCGAGCGCGGGGGAGACCCGCAGCGCCCGGGCAAGCGGGACCCGCTGGACCCGCTGCTGTGGCGGGTGGAACGTGACGGCGAACCGGCGTGGGACGCCGGTGACCTCGGCCGCGGGCGCCCCGGCTGGCACGTGGAGTGCACGGCGATCGCGCTGGAGCACCTGGGGATGCCCATCGACGTGCAGGCCGGCGGGTCCGACCTCGTGTTCCCCCACCACGAGATGGGCGCCTCGCACGCGCACCTGCTGCGGCCGGAGTCCCGTCCGTTCGCTCGCGCCTACGCCCACTCGGGCATGGTCGCCTTCGACGGCGAGAAGATGAGCAAGTCCAAGGGCAACCTCGTCCTCGTCTCCAAGCTGCGAGCCGCCGGGGTCGAACCCGGGGCCGTGCGGCTCGCGATCGTCGCCCACCACTGGCGCAGCGAGTGGGAGTGGACCGACGAGGTCCTCGCCACCGCCCGCGAGCGGTTCACCGCCTGGAGCGCCGCCGTCGCGCGTCCCGCGGGTCCGCCCGCGGACGACCTGCTGGCGACCGTCCGCGAACTCCTCGCCGACGACCTCGACGCCCCCGGTGCGGTGGCAGCCGTCGACGCGTGGGTGGCGGCGGGGGACGGCGACGACAGCGGTTCCCCGGCGCTGGTGCGCGACCTGGTGGCGGCGCTGCTGGGCGTCGAGCTCGCCTGATCAGTCGACGGACGTGCCGTCCTGCGCCTCCTCCAGGACGCGCAGGGCGTTCCCGGACGTGAGGGCCCGCAGGTCCGCGGCCGACCAGCCGCGGTCGGCGAGGGCCTGCAGCAGCGCCGGGTACCGGGAGACGTCCTGCAGCCCGTCGGGGAACGCGTCGGTGCCGTCGTAGTCGCCGCCGATCCCCACGTGCTCGACGCCGACGACCTCGCGCGCGTGTTCGAGGTGGCGGACGACGTCGTCGAGGCTCGTCCGGCCCGCCCCAGGGGCGACCACGAACGCCGGGACGAACGTCACCATGAGCACACCCCCGTTGCCGGGCAACCGTTCCAGCACGCCGTCGGGGACGTTGCGGGGGTGGTCGGTGACCGCCCGGCACGAGGAGTGCGAGAACAGGACCGGTCGCGTCGTGGTGTCGAGCGCGTCGTGCATGGTGCGTTCGTGGACGTGGGAGAGGTCCACGAGGACGCCGGTCCGGTTCATCTCGCGAACGACGTCGCGGCCGAACTCCGTGAGGCCGTGGTCGACGGGTTCCCCCGTCGCCGACGCGGCCCACGGCGTGTTGTCGTTGTGGGTCAGCGTCATGTACGCCAGACCGGCCCTCCGCAGTTCCCGCAGGACACCGAGCGACCCCGCGATGGAGTGCCCGCCCTCGGCGCCGACGAGGGAAGCGATGCGTCCGGCGGCCACCGCCTCTCGCACTCCGGCCGCCGTGGGCGTCCACGCGAAGACGTCCGGGTGCGCGGTGACGACGCGGCGCACCACGTCGACCTGTTCCAGCACGGCGACGGCCGCGGCGGCCGGGTCCCAGTCCGACGGGACGTACACCGACCAGAACTGGGCCCCGACGCCCCCGGCCCGCAGCCGGGGGACGTCGGTGTGCAGGGTCGGCTGGTCGAGCAACCCCGCCGCGACGGGGTCGGACCCGAACCGTTCGCGCAGTTCCCAGGCCAGGTCGTTGTGGCCGTCGAACACCGGGTGGGTGGCGAGCACCTCGCGCCACAGGTCCACGGTCACTGCTGGTGCTGGGTGAGTTGCTGCTGGATGACGCCCGCGAGGTGTCGCAACTGGTTCGGGCCCAGCTGGTGCACCTCACCCTCGAGACGGCGGACGACCTGCGGGTCCTCCAGCATCCGTTCTGAGCTCTGCAGCAGGACCGTCCCGGCGCCGGTGAAGTCGTACTGGCGTTCCTCCCCGGACCGCGTGCCGAACAGCGCACCGCGGGCCGCACCGAGGAAGTGCCCCATCCAGCCGGCGTCGAAGTGCTGGGACGGGGCCGGGCAGTCCGCCCAGCCGACGAGGGCCTCCGGGTCCACCCGGACCGGGGGTTCGACGAAGATGACCGGCCCGGAGGAGCTGGCGAGGAACTTGCCGGTCCCGATGAGGGTGAGGAACCCCGGGATGATCGACTCCTTGAGCTCCAGGCTCGCGTCGAACGCCAGGAGGTTGGCGGCGCGGACGGTGAGGTTCCCGTCGTCGAGGTCGTAGGAGTTGATGTCGTACCCGCGGTCTCCGAGCAGGACGTGGCCCTGGCCGTTCGCGACGACCCAGTCCCGGCTGTAGAGCGGGGAGGAGAACCTCGAGGCGACCATGGCCGTCATCGACGTCGCCGTCAGCGGCTCGAACCGGATCGTCCCGCCGCCGCCGGCGGGGTAGTAGGCGATCATCCGGCCGGTCTGCATGAACAGCGGGCCCGTGAGCCGCACGCAGTAGGCGTACGGGTTGTCCGGCAGGTTGTCGTGGTCCGGCAGGGTCTGCGGGTCGAGGGGCTGGGGGCTGGTGGAGGCCATCAGAGCTTCTCCTCGCTCGCCTGGACGTAGACGGTGCCCTCACCGGACACCTTGAGCTGCACGCCTTCCCCGGAGCCGCGGCCCACGGCGTCGCGCCAGGACAGCGCGGTCGCGACGTCCAGGCGGAGGTTCCCGACGTGGGCGACGTAGGCCTGCGGGTCGACGACCACCTGGCGGTTCCCGCCGACGGGGAGGGCGAACGTGCCGCCGTGGGACAGCACCGCGACGGTGCCGCGGCCGGACAGCTGGGTGGTGAACAGGCCCTGGCCCGTCACCGCACCCCGGACCGCCCCGCGCAGCCCGCCCTGCTGGCCGAGGAAGACCACGGAGCTGGACATCTTCGCGTCGTGGGCGAGCAGCCGGTCGGCCTCGACCGACATGGGCTGCGAACCGTTGAGGTCGATGACGGTGACGTGGTGGCCGCGGAAGCCGTAGTGCACCGTGCCGTTGCCCTCGGCGACCATGAGCGGGACCGCCTCGCCCTGCATGCCGCGGGCGAGCGCCGAGGCGATGCCGCCGCCGTAGGCGCCGCCGCCGGGCCCGCCGACGACGGGGGAGAAGGCGATCTGGCCGCTGGTGGCGAGCATCGCCCCGCGCCGGGCGAGGACCTCCGCGCCGGGACGGACCTCGGCCAGGACGACCTTGGAGGTGACCTTGGTGAACCCCATCACCGCTCCTCGGGCTGGATGTAGACGACGCCCTGGCCCTCGAACCGCAGTGAGAACGCCTCGCCGGAGCTCTCGCCGATGAGGTTGCGCCAGGAGACGTCGGTGACGAACGACTGCGACAGGTTCCCGACGGCGCCGATGTAGGCGTCGGGGTCGACGACGAGCGGGGTCTGGGGGGTGACGCGCAGGGCGATGGGCGGCCCGCCGAGGGAGAGCAGCGCGACCTGGCCGTGGCCGGTGACGGTCGTGGTGAACAGGCCCTGGCCGCTGGAGGCGCCCTGGAGACCGGTGAAGGTGACGTCCGTCTTCAGGCTGTCCTGCAGGCACAGCAGGCCCTCGGACTCGGCCTTGAGGGTGTCGCCGGCGAGGTCGAGGACCAGGACGTAGCCGGCGTCGACGGCGAAGTGGACGGTGCCGCGGCCGGTGACCTCCATGAGGGAGAGGGACTCACCGGTGACGCGCTGCTTGAAGGCGGCGCGCAGCCCCCCTCCACCGCCCATCCCCGCGTTCTTGAACTGGACGTCGCCCTCGTAGGCGACCATCGAGCCGGTCTGGGCGCGCACGGCGCTGCCCTTGGACCCGTCGAGGTCGACGACGAGGACGCGCGGTGTTTCGAGCCGCCAGGACACGAGTTCCTCCTCGGTGTTCGGCACGGTCGGGACGCACTGCGGGGACTGCTCTGTCGGTTCCATCATGGCGTGGGCCGGTCCGGGGACGCCGCGGGGGCGGTCACGTGTCGTGACCGCCCCCGCGGGGTGGTGCTGGTCGGCTCAGAACTGGCCGGGCTGCTGGCCGTACTGGCCGGGCTGGCCGTACTGGTTCGGGCCGAACTGGGGCGGCTGGCCGGGGAACTGGCCGTAGCCGTCGCCAACGCCCTTGGGGTTCGGGCCGTACTGGTTGGGGCCGGGCACCGAGTCCTGGGCGCAGAACACGATGAGGATGATGCCGCCGACGAAGGGGATGAGGCCGATGAACCAGAAGAAGCCGGACTTCCCCGTGTCGTGCAGCCGCCGCACGGTCACCGCGATGGTCGGCACGATGATGGCCAGGTAGACCAACCCGAAGAGGATGGTCAGGACGTTCGCCAACCCGCTGGCCCCGCTGCCGTCGGCGACGCCCGAGATGACGCCGTAGACGAACCCCAGGATGGCGAGGGCGAGGGTGTACCACCAGTACTCCGCCCGACGCGCACGCCCGGAGAAGTTGGCGTAGTTGCGGAAGACCGAGGTGACGGCCTCGACCATGTTCACGGGGACCTCCTGGCTTGGTGCGGCGGCTCCGCACGACGCCGCCCATGATGGCGCAGGTGGTTACCCGGAGTGAGTAGAACGGTGAAGATCACCCGATCTGCTCACACAGCGTCAGAGGACCGCTCAGCCGCGGCGCGGCGGGTCGTCCCGTCGGCGCAGGTAGCGCTCGAACTCCCGCGCGATGGCCTCGCCGGAGGCCTCGGGCAGCTCGGCGGTGTCCTTGGCCTCCTCGAGCTGCTGCACGTACTCGGCGATCTCGGCGTCCTCCCCGGCGAGCTCGTCGACGCCGCGCTCCCAGGCGCGTGCGTCCTCGGGCAGCTCGTCGAGCGGGATGGAGAGGTCGAGCATCTCCTCGATGCGGCGCAGCAGGGCGAGCGTCCCCTTGGGCGACGGGGGCTGGCCCACGTAGTGCGGGATGGCGGCCCAGAGGGACACCGACGGGATGCCCGCGGCCGTGACGGCGTCCTGCACGACGCCGACGATCCCGGTGGGGCCCTCGTAGCGGGACGGCTCGATGTCCAGCTTCTCGATGAGCTCGGGGTCCTCGGAGCTGGACGTGACCGGCAGGGGGCGGGTGTGCGGGACGTCGGCGAGGAGGGCGCCGAGGGTCAGCACGAGGGAGGCGTGGTGGGTGCGGGCGACGTCGACGAGCTCCTGGGCATAGGTGCGCCAGCGCATCGAGGGTTCGATGCCGCGCACGAGGATGACGTCGCGGGGCCCGTCGGGCAGCTGCACGGCGGAGATGCGCGTCGTGGGCCAGGTGAGGCGGCGGCGGCCGTCGTCGTCGAAGTGGACGGTCGGGCGGTTGACCTGGAAGTCGTGGTACAGCTCGGGGTCGAACTCGGTGAGCTCGGTGGCGTCCCAGACGTCGTGGAGGTGCGCGACGGCCTGGCTGGCGGACTCGCCCGCGTCGTTCCACCCCTCGAAGGCCGCGATGACGACGGGGTTGCGCAGGACGAGATCGTCCGTCGTGGGGTCGGCAGGCTGCTCTGGCACGTCCCAACCCTAGACTCCGGGGCTGATGAGTCCCCACGAAGCGCCCTCCGGACACACCTCCGAGACACCCGTCCAGCTCCCCGCGGCAGTGCTGTGGGACATGGACGGCACGCTCGTCGACACCGAACCGCACTGGATCGCCGCCGAGACGGCGCTGCTGGCCCGGTACGGGGCGACGTGGAGCCACGAGCAGGCCCTGCAGCTGGTCGGCAGCGCGTTGCCGGACTCAGGACGGGTCCTGGCCGAGCACGTGGAGCGGACGACGGGCACGCGCCTGGACGCGGCGGCCGTCGTCGACGAGCTCATCGAGGCGGTGATCACGCAGGTCAGCGCCGCCGTCGTGTGGCGGCCGGGAGCGCTGGAGCTGCTGCGCGCCCTCGGTGCGGCGGGGGTCCCCTGCGCGCTGGTGACGATGTCCTACCGCAACCTGGCCGGGACGGTCGCGGCGATGGTGCCGGGCGCCTTCTCCGTCGTGGTCGCCGGGGACGAGGTGGAGCGCGGCAAGCCGGCGCCGGACCCCTACCTGCGGGCGGCCGAGCTGCTGGGCGTCGACCCGGCGTCGTGCGTGGTCGTTGAGGACTCCCCGACGGGCGTCGCGTCGGGGGAGGCGGCCGGGGCGCACGTCCTGGCGTGCCCGCACATGGTGCCGATCCCCGCCGCCCCGGGGCGCAGCCGCGTCGTGTCGCTGGCCGAGGTGGACGTCGCGGCGCTGGGACGCATCGCGTCGGGCCGCCTGCTCGACACCGTCCCGGAGGTCTGACCACCGCCCCACCGGGTCTTCGATGAGTTCGGGGCCCGGGACGGGTCACCGGGGCATGACGACACTCGAGGTGCAGACAGCCCACGGCGACACGGTGGTGCTGGACCGCTACGGCTCCGGGCCGGCGGTCGTGTTCATCGCCGGGGCGGGGCCTCACCGGGAGATCGACGAGGAGACGACGCGGACCGAGCAGGCGCTGGCCGAGCGCGGGTTCACGACGACCGTGCACGACCGGGTGGGGCGGGGCGACAGCGTCGCCTCCGGCGACGTCACGCTGGAGCGCGAGCTCGCGGCCGTCGCGGCCGTCGTGGAGGCGGCCGGTGGTGGGCCGGCGGTCCTCGTCGGGCACTCCTCGGGGTGTTCCGTCGGCCTGGCCGCGGCCGCGCGCGGCGTCCCGACGGCGGGTCTGGTGCTGTGGGAGGCGCCGCTGGCGGAGCTGCCGGCGGTGCGCTCGTGGGTGGCGGACGTGACCGACCGCCTCGACGCGGGGGACCTCGCCGGGGCCGCGGCGGAGTACGTGCGCGACATGCCCGCGGAGTTCCGCGAGGGCCTGGCGGACATGCCGTTCCACGACCGCTTCGTCGCGCAGGCCCCGGCGTACCGGGCGTACGGCGAGTCCCTCGTGTGGGCGGCGAGCGGGCGGCTCGGCGACCTGCTCGGCCGCGCGGTGCCGGTGCTGGCGCTCGTGGGGGAGCAGACGTTACCGGGCATGCCGGAGGCCGCGGCGCGCGTGGCCCGTGAGGTGCCGGGGGCGGTGTCGGAGGTGCTGGCCGGTGCGTGGCACTCCTGGGACGTCCCGGCGGCGGTCGACCGCTTCGCCGCCTTCGCCCGCGCCGTGCAGCCGGCGCGCGTCTGATTCCTCAGGTGCCGGGGAGCGGCGGTGGGGTGCCCCCGAAGCTGGGGCACAGCGCCTTGTGGTCGCACCACGTGCACGTGCGACCGGGTTTCGGGCGCCAGTCACCCGAGGCCCGGTTGCGCTCGATGGCGTCGGACAGGGCGCGGACCTTGCGCTCGGTGGCGAGCAGGTCGGCCTCGTCGGGGGCGTAGCGGAGCACGTCGCCGGACCCGAGGTAGACGAGCTGCAGGAGCCGGGGCACCTCACCGCGCAGCCGCCACAGGACGAGGGCGTAGAAGCGCATCTGGAACAGGGCCTTGGACTCGAACAGCTCCGAGGGTGCCCGGCCCGTCTTGTAGTCGACGACGCGCATCGCCCCGCCCGGGGCCACGTCGAGGCGGTCGACGATCCCGCGCAGGTGCAACCCGTCCGTGAGGTCGATCTCGACGGGCATCTCGCGCGCGGCCGGTTCCAGCCGGGTCGGGTCCTCGAGGTCGAAGTACCGCTGCAGGAGGCGGCGCGCCCCGGTCAGCCACGCAGCGAGACCGTCCGCCGTGCCCGGGTCCGTGCTGGCGTCGGTCGTCGCGTCCGGGAACAGCTGGCCGACGCGGGGTTCGCGGTCGAGCAGCTCCCGCCACTGGTCCTCGACCATCGCGCAGGCCCGCTCGGGGGTGCGTTCGTGCGGGGGCAGGTCGAAGAGGTGCTCCAGCACGGCGTGCACGACGGTGCCGCGGACGGCGGCCGGGGTCGGGGCCTCGGGCAGCCGGTCGATCGTGCGGAAGCGGAAGAGCAGCGGGCACTGCATGAAGTCCGAGGCCCGCGAGGGGGACAACGGGCGCCGCGTGCTGAGCGGGACGGTGACCGGGCCTGTGCCGGGGGCGGTGGTGGTCGCGGTGGCGGGCGGGACGACCGGGGCGCTCTGGAGCTGCGGCACACCGGTGGTCACTCCCGCACTCTACGGCGACCGGGGGTGCTGCCCGCGGCGAACGCGCGAGCCCCGCCTAGGATCGGTGGATGCACGTGGTCTCGTCCTGGGTCGTCGGCGGAGTCTCGTGAGGGGCGGTATCTCCCTCGGGCGCCCGTTCGGGGTGCCGCTGCTGCTGGCCCCCTCCTGGTTCCTCTTCGCCGCACTCATCGTCGTCGTCTTCTCCCCGGTCGTGCAGCTGCGCGTCCCCGGCCCGGCGTCGTACGTCGTGGCGTTCGGGTACGCGGTGCTGCTGCTCGTCTCGGTGCTGCTGCACGAGGTCGCGCACGCCGTGGCGGCGAAGGCCACCGGCCAGCGGGTCACGGGGATCGTGCTGAACGTGTGGGGCGGGTTCACGTCCCACGAGGGCCGCACGACGCCGGGCAGCAGCGCGCTCATCGCGGTCGTGGGGCCGGTCGTCAACGGGGTCATCGCGGTCGTCGCGTGGCGGCTGCGCGACGGTCTGGCCGACCAGCCGGGCGGCGGCGGGGTCGTCGAGCTGCTGCTCGGCGCGCTCATGCTGTCCAACGCCCTGCTCGCGGTGTTCAACCTGCTGCCGGGGCTGCCGCTGGACGGCGGTCACGCCCTCGAGGCCGCGGTGTGGAAGCTGCGCGGGAACCGTGCCGCGGGGACCGTGGCCGCGGGGTGGGTGGGGCGCGTCCTGGCCGTCCTCGTGTTCCTCGGGGGGCTGCTCGTGCCGCGGCTGCTGGGCTGGGGCTCGTCGATCACCGACGTCGTGTGGGCCGCCCTGGTGGGCGCCCTGCTGTGGCAGGGGGCGTCGGAGGCGCTGAAGTTCGCGTCCGTGCAGCGGCGGGTGCCGGCCCTGTCGGTGCGGGCGTTGCAGCGGCCGGCGATCGCCGTCAACGCGCGGGCGACCGTCGAGGAGGTCGTGCGCACGGCGCGGGCGGCCATCGACGCCGGGGCGACCGCGGGGTCCGCGCGCGACCTCGAGGTCGTCCTCGTCACCGACGACGGGGTGCCGGTGGCGGTCGTGGACACCGCGGCGCTGCGGCAGGTGCCGGCGGAGCGGCGCACGTCGTTGGGGGCCGGGGCGACGGCGCGGGCGTTGCCGCCGCGGTCGTGGCTGCCGGAGGACCTCACGGGCGAGCAGCTGCTGGAGGCCGTCCAGGTGCGTCCCGGCGAGCACGTCGTGGTGGACACTGCTGGGCGGGTCCGTGGACTGCTGCACACCGGTGACGTGATCGCGGCCGTCACGGCCCGCTGAGACGGACGAACGGAAGAGGAACCCTGTGATCGACCCTGCCCACCCGCCGACGGGTGCCACCACCCGCCGTGGACCGCTGCGCGAGGGCGAGCGGGTGCAGCTGACCGACCCTCGGGGGCGGATGCACACGATCACCCTGACCGCGGGCAAGGAATTCCACACCCACCGCGGCAAGTTCCTGCACGACGAGCTCATCGGTCGGCCCGACGGCACGACCATCGTCAACACCGCGATGATCGAGTACCTCGTGATGCGGCCGCTGCTGACGGACTTCGTGCTGTCCATGCCGCGCGGTGCCGCGGTCGTGTACCCCAAGGACGCCGGGCAGATCGTGCAGATGGCGGACGTGTTCCCCGGCGCCACGGTCATCGAGGCCGGCGTCGGATCGGGTGCGCTGTCGATGTCGCTGCTGCGCGCGGTGGGCGACCAGGGGCAGGTGCACTCCTTCGAGCGGCGCCAGGACTTCGCCGACGTCGCCCGGGGGAACGTGGAGACGTTCTTCGGCGGTCCGCACCCGGCGTGGACGGTGCGGGTGGGCGACCTCGTCGAGACGCTCCCGACGACGGACGTCCTCGCAGACCGGGCCGTGCTGGACATGCTGGCGCCGTGGGAGTGCCTGGACGCGGTGGCCGACCACCTCGCGCCCGGCGGTGTCCTCATCTGCTACGTGGCGACGGCGACCCAGTTGTCGCGGGTGGCCGAGGCGATGCGGGCGTCGGGCCGGTGGACGGAGCCGGAGGCGTGGGAGTCGATGGTCCGCGGCTGGCACCTGGAGGGGCTGGCGGTCCGTCCGCAGCACCGGATGATCGGGCACACGGGTTTCCTCATCACCTCCCGCCGGCTCGCGGACGGGTTCACGCCGCCGCTGCGCAAGCGCCGTCCGGCCCCGGGCGCCTACCCGGTGGACGGCGAGGGAGCGGACGTGGAGGTCGTGGAGGGCACCGAGTACGGCGACCGTCCCATCTCCGACCGCAAGGTGCGGCGCGCGGCGCGCGAGGCCGCCCGCGGCGCGGAGGCCTCGGCCGGCACGGACGAGCTGCTGGAGGACTGACGGTCCGGGGTGGGGCCTGGCCGGGCCCCACCCCGCGCTCAGGTCAGAGCACCCACTGCCGGGGCGGGTTGCTGACGTCCGGGGCGGCCCGCCGGTCCGAGGTGGGTGCGGCCCAGCGGACGCCGTTGGCGAGCACCTGCTGGATCTCGGCCTGCTGGTAGACGGGGTACTCCTGGTCGCCGGGGGAGAAGTAGAAGATCTTCCCCTGGCCGCGGGTGAAGGTGACGCCCGAGCGGAACACCTCACCGCCCGCGAACGAGCTGATGAAGACGAGGTCGTCGGGGTCGGGGATGTCGAACAACTCCCCGTACATCTCCTGACGGGGGATCACGATCGGGTGCGGAATCCCCTGCGCGATGGGGTGCGACGGTTTGACCGTCCACACGAGTTCCTGTTCGCCCTCGTTGCGCCACGCCAGTGAGCACGTGGTGCCGAGCAGGTCCCGGAAGATCTTCGAGAAGTGCCCCGAGTGCAGGACGAGCAGACCCATCCCGCCGAGGACGTGCTGCTTCACCCGCGCCACGACGGCGTCGTCGACCTGGTCGTGGGCGACGTGTCCCCACCACAGCAGGACGTCGGTCCGGTCCAGGACGTCCGCGCTCAGCCCGTGCTCGGGGTCGGCGAGCGTCGCGGTGGACACCTCGGCGTCCGGCAGGAGCCGCCGCAGACCCGCGGCGATCGCGCCGTGCATGCCGTCGGGGTAGTACTCGCCGATGTCGGGGGGCGACCCGTTCGCCTCATGGACGCCCTCGTTCCAGACCAGGACCCTCATGCGACCGTCCCTCCGACCTGTTCCACGGGTTCGACCTTGCCGGACGCCGCCGAGCGGGCGGCGGCCTCCATGAGCGCGACGCTGCCGAGGTTGGAGCGGCCCGTGACGTCGGGCGCCCCGCCGCCGCGGATGGCCCGCGCGAACTGCCGCAGCCCCGCGGACCGGCCCCAGACGTCCATCGTCGGCAGCTGCACGGCCTCGGCGACCCCGCCCGCCAGCCCGACGCGCACCTCGTCGTCGGCGGGTCCGGAGTTGCCCCGGCCGGCGAGGGTGACGTAGCCGTCCTGGCCCTCGAAGACCCACTCGCCGTCCCAGTGGGTCTCCGGTGCGCGGGAGACCCAGCTGCCACGGTAGCTGCAGACGAGCCCGCCCTCGAGCTCGATGACGAGGACCGCCGCGGCCTCCTCGGTGTACTTGCTCCACGAGGGGTCGGTGACCTTGGCGTAGACGCTGACCGCCTCGCGGCCGGTCGTCATGCGCAGCAGGTCGAAGTGGTGGATCGCCATGTCGTAGATGAGCGGGTGCGGGAACTGGTAGTGCCGGTACGTCTCGACGGGGGCGTCGTGGTCCCAGCGCCGGAAGTCGACGTGGACGACGGACAGGTCACCGACCGTGCCCGCGGCCAGGAGTTCGCGGACCTTCTGCGGACCGGGGTAGAAGCGGTAGTTCTGGCTCACCTGCAGGACGAGGCCCAGCTCCTCGGCTCGCTCCACCGCGGTGCGGGCCTCGGCGACCGTGCCGGCGAAGGGCTTCTCGACGAGGACGTGGAGCCCGGCGTCGAGGGCTTCGAGCGCCACGGGGACGTGGAAGTCCATCGGGGCGGTGACGACGACGCCCTCGGCCGGGACCGCCTTCGCCGCCTCGGTGAGGGAGGTGAAGCACATGTCGTCGGGCAGGCCGAGCTTCTCCTGCGCGGCCCGGAGCGTCGGCTCGTGGGCGTCGACGATGGCGACCCGGTCGACCTCGGTCACCGGGGGGATGGCGTTGCGTTCCCAGTCACCTCCCCAGCCGCCGAGCCCGACGTGGAGGATCCTCGTCCGGGAGGTCTTGGTCTGGTCCGGGGTGATGTCAGCAGCGACCACGATCTCGACGCTACACGGTGGCCGGTGGGCCGGGGAGGGGGTGGGGGACGTGGTCTGGGATCGTTCCCGGGTGCGCACGCTCGACGTGCGACGGCACAGCCTGTGAAGAAGGGGCCCGGACGCGGTCGGGGGTCGGAACTGTCCCAGGGCGGGGTCGAGCTCGCCGCCACGTGGTCGGGCGGTCCGTACGCGCGAGTGGTGACGAGTCGCGTGCCCCGCGCGGTGGAGACCGCCCTGGCGATGGGCTGCGCCGTCGACGAGACGGTCGAGTTCCCGGACTGGTACCGCGAGCCGTCTTTCCCGAAGCACGCCCAGTGGACCTGGCCGGACCCCTTCGCCGAACTCCGGCGCCGCCTGTGCGAGGACGCCGAGCTGCGGGCCGTGGCCGCGGCGCACCTCTCCGTCTGGACCGCGGCGGTGTCGGCCTGCGCCGACGGCGGGTCCGCCCTCGTCGTCGGCCACGGGGGTGCCGTCGAACTGACGCTGGTGGCCGCGCTGCCGCACGCGCCCACCGCGGGGTGGGGTCCGCCGCTCACGCCCGGCGAGGGAGTCCGCCTCGAGTTCCGGGACGGCGGGTTCACGGCACTGCGCTTCCTGAGCGCCGACGGTCACGTCGACGTCTCTCGGGCAGGGTGGGATGCCCCAGCACCGGGGGTGGTTCGCGTCGGTACCGGTGACCGGTCCTGACCGTCAGGACCGTCCGACCCCGCTCGTCACTGGTGGTGGTGAAGCCGGGCAGGTCCTTGGTGTAGTTGCACGAGCGGCACAGACCCTGACCGTTCTCGATGCTCGTCCCCCCTCCGCGCGACCACGGGATGACGTGGTCGACGTGCCGGATCGGCGCCTCGCACCACGGGGTGGCGCACCGCTGGTCACGGCGCCTGAGGTACCGGGCCAAGGCCGGTGGGAACAGGCGGGACTTGGCGTCCATCGCGACCAGCTCGTCGGTTCCTGGTCTGCAGTACAGCCGCCGGATCCAGGTCTGCTCCCTCTCCGCAGCGTCCCGGACCAGGTCCCGGGCCTGCTGAGCGGGGACCGGGCCGCCGTCGACGCCCTCGCACCAGACCCGCGCTGAACTGGTCCCCTCCCGCAGCAGCGCCGCCTCGTCCATGACCAGCTCCTCGGTGACCGGGATCGGGTCGGTGACGAGCTCTGCGCCGGTGACGCGGGCGAACAGGACGTCGTACATCGCCTGGTCCTCGGTGCGTTCGTCGCTCGGATCGGCGCGCAGCTGGTCGGTGGCCGCGCGGCGCAGCGTGGTGAGCAGGGTGAGGTTGGCGGCCGGGGTACCCACGGCGGTGAAGAACGTCATGTGGTCGGCGCCGGGCCGCACGGTGCAGCGGCGGGTGCCCTCGGCTCGGCGGTTCCTCTCGACCGCCGCGGCCGGATCGGCGGCGTCAGCCAGGGCGCGGGCGGCACCGGCCAGGTAGCGGTGCCCGAGGCCGGGGCGGCGGTACTCCCGCCGCATCCGTTCGTCGATGCGGGCACGGTCGGCTGGGCTGACGTGGCAGGTGGCGGTCACGACGTCGCGGGCGGCGCGTTCGGTGATGAGGCCCTCGGCCAGCGCGGTCAGGGTGACGGGCATTTCCTGCACCAGCACCGTCGCCGCGGCCACCAGGGCAGTGCCGGTGGAGGGGGACACCTGCCGCGCCAGGGCGATCTCGCGGGTGGTCGCCGCCTCCCCGCCGGCGCGTCCGGTCATCAGCTGGGCGTAGCGGGCGGTGGCCTGAACCTGACGGGCCAGGAGAGCCCGGATCTGCCGTTCGGCCTCGGTGATGACGTCGACCAGCTGCGCGGGAGTCATCTGCTCCAGGGGTGCAGCGGTCGACGTCATGGCGTGAGGGTACGCCCCGACGACCGGTGAGACAAGAGCGAATCCGTTGCACTGCAACGCATCTGCAGAGACAAGGACCCTCCGGTCCCAGTTCTACCAGCCGCCCCCGACGCGACGGACCACGTCGTCCACAGGTTCGCCGGACGTCACCCTGCGTCGCCCAGCAATTCCTGCAGACGCGCCACCCGGTGTCGCACCTGCGGGTGGTCGTCGGGCAGGTTGCGCAGCGGCCCGAGCCACCGGCACAGTTGCCGCAGCCCCAGCAGCAACGCACTCCGCCGCAGCGTTCCCAGATCGACGGTTGGTCCGTACCCGCGCAGCAGGTGCGGCAACAACCCCGCCGGCAGGGTTTCGCCGTCGTGCAGCAGGAAGTGCGCGAGGTCGAACCAGGGTTCGGCACCGCGGGCCTCACCGAAGTCGATGAACCCGGTGAAACCCGGTCCCACGCAGAACACGGGGGTCACGTCGAAGTCCCCGTGCACCAGGGTCGGCGCAACGTCCAGGGCCACCTGCTCCGCGACGAACCCCGCGCACCGGTCCAGCTCGTCCGCGGTGAAGAGCGGGCCCAACCGCCCCGGCCACGGATCCGGCAGGTGCGACCGCACGAACTGCTCGTGCGTGGCGAACTCACCCCGCAGGGGCCAGCCGGGACCCCTCCGCCGGACGAACCCGAAACCGTCGACCGGGAACGAGTTCACCGTCCGCAGGTGCCGCCCCGCCGCCTCGAGCACCGCGGGGGCGTGCCGCACGTCCGTGAGCGGTCCGCCGGGCACCTCGGTGGTCAGGCCCGCCCACCGGTCCGC
This sequence comes from Kineococcus sp. DHX-1, assembly GCF_042473625.1. GTDB lineage: Bacteria > Actinomycetota > Actinomycetes > Actinomycetales > Kineococcaceae > Kineococcus. Next base: position 2,061,035 of record NZ_CP170445.1, read on the forward strand.
GTCCGGCACCCACGCGACGGCGACGAACCGCGGGACCGGAACTCCAGCCGCGAGCAGGCGCGCGTGGAGTTCCGCGTCGGTCCAGAGATCGTCCTCGGGTTCCTCGCCGAACCGCAGGTACCAGGTCCGCCCCCCGGTCCGGACGCGGTGGACGACGGTCGAGACGCCGTCGGCGACGCGCTCGACGATCACCCCGGGTCGGCGCCCGTCGCGACCGGCCGGGCGGGATCGGCCACCCACTCCGACCACGACCCCGGGTACAGGGTCGCGGTGTACCCGGCGACCTCCAGCGCGAGGAGCGTGTGCGCCGCGGTCACCCCGGAACCGCAGTACACGCCGACGGGAGCGCCGGACCCGACGCCCACGGCCGCGAACCGGGCGCGCAGGTCGTCCGCGGGCAGGAACGTCCCGTCCGCCGAGACGTTCGCCGTCGTGGGGGAGTTCACCGCGCCGGGGACGTGCCCGGCCACGGGGTCCACGGGTTCGACGTCACCGCGGTAGCGCTCGGTCGCCCGGGCGTCGAGCACCAGGCCGGAGCGCGCCAGGTCGGCGACCTCGGCGGCGTCCAGGACCGGCAGCGCGCCCGGGGCCACCTCGACGTCGCCGGGGTCGGGCAGCGGGACGTCCGTGCTCACGTCGAACCCGGCGGCCGTCCACGCGGCCAGCCCGCCGTCGAGCACCCGCACGTCCTGCAGCCCCGCCCAGCGCAGGACCCACCACCCCCGGGCCGCGCTCGTCGACGCGGCGGCGTCGTAGACGACCACCCGGGAACCGGTGCGAACCCCGGCGTCCCGCAGCACCTCCTGCAACGCGACCGGATCGGGCAGCGGGTGCCGTCCCTCGCCGGCGCGGCGGGGACGCGACAGCTGCGTGTCGAGGTCGACGTAGACGGCGCCGGGCACGTGGCCGGCGGCGTACTCCGCGGCGCCGTCGGGGCCGCCGAGCGCCCAGCGCACGTCGAGCAGGACGGGCGGGTCGTCGCCGGAGAGTTCGTGCCGCAGCGCGTGGACGTCGATGAGCGGACCGGTCATGGCGCCACTGTGCCGCACGCCTGCCCGCCGGCAGAGGCCCGTAGCCTGCCCGAGTGCTCCCCGAGGACCTGCGCCAGGCCGCCGACACCTACGTCACCGGAGGGGAGTTCGCGGCCGAACTGGCCCGTGCGGTGGCCCACCGCACGGTGAGCAGCGACCCGTCCGGCCGACCGCACGTCCTCGCCTACCTGACCGGCCAGCTCGCACCGACGCTGCGGGACAGCGGCTTCGCGGTGACGGCGCACGACGACGCCCCGGCGCCGTTCCTCCTCGCCACCCGCCGGGAGGACCCGGACCTGCCGACGGTCCTGCTCTACGGCCACGCCGACGTCGTGGACGTCTCGATCCCGTGGCGCGCCGACCTCGACCCGTGGGTGCTGACGCGGGAGGGGGAGCGCTGGTACGGCCGGGGCAGTGCGGACAACAAGGGGCAGCACCTGCTGAACCTGGCCGCGTTGCGGCTCCTGCTGGCCCACCGCGGCCGGCTGGGGTTCAACGTCACCGTGCTCGTCGAGTCCGCCGGGGAGGTCGGCTCGCCCGGCCTCGCGGAGTTCGCGGCCGCGCACCGCGAGGACCTGCGGGCCGACGTGCTCGTCGCCTCCGACGGCCCGCGGGTGGCCGCGGACCGGCCGACCCTGTTCCTCGGCACCCGCGCGGCCGCTCAGGTGCACCTCGACGTCGACCTGCGCCCGGACGCGCGGCACGCCGGCAACTGGGGCGGGGTCCTGCGCAACCCGGCGACGACGCTCGCCGGGGCCGTGGCCTCCCTCGTCGACGGCCACGGGCGTCTGCAGGTGCCCGCGCTGCAGGCGCCGCCGGTCGACGACGAGGTCCGCGCCGCGCTGCAGGCGGTTCCCGCACCCGAGGTCTCCCCGGGCTGGGGCGATCCGGACCGCACTCCTGCCGAACGCCTCCACGCCGGGAACACCCTCGAGGTCCTGGCCCTGGGAGCCGGCGACGTCGACCACCCCGTGGGCGCGATCCCCGGCCGGGCCCGGGCCGTCCTGCAGTTCCGGTACGTCGCGGGGACCGACGTCAGTCGTCTCGAGGAGGTCCTGCGCGAGCACCTCGAGGAGCGCGGGTTCGCCGAGGTGGGGGTCAGCGCGCACGGCGAACCGGCCAGCCGCACGCCGCTGCCGGACCCCTGGGTGCGGTGGGCGCGGTCGGTCCTGGAACCGGCCACCGACGGGCGGCTCGTCGTCCTCCCGAGCCTCGGCGGCACCCTGCCCAACGGCGTCTTCACCGACGTCCTGGGCCTGCCGACGCTGTGGGTCCCGCACTCCTACCCGGGCTGCGGGCAGCACGCGGCCGACGAGCACCTGCCGGTCGAGGTCGCCCGGGACGGCCTGCGCACGGTGCTGGCCCTGTTCGCGGCCCTGGGCAACGACTCCGGTCCCCGGCAGTAGGGTTCCGCGCGTGCGCCGCTGGTCCGAGGTCCCCGTCCTGCGACGCGTCGAACCGTTCGTCGTCGCCATCCTCACCGCGGTCCTCGTCGCCGCCCTGCTCCCGGCCGGCGGCGCCGTCGCCACCGGGTTCTCGTGGGGCACGACGATCGGCGTGGGCGTCCTGTTCTTCGTCTACGGCGCCCGCATGGCCCCGGCCGAGGCCGTCGCCGGCCTGCGGAACTGGCGGTTGCAGGGGGCGGTCGGCGCGACGACGTTCCTGCTGTTCCCGCTGCTCGGGCTGCTCATGGCCTTCGTGGTCGGCGGGTTGCTCGACGACGGTCTCGTGGCCGGGTTGCTGTTCCTCTCGGCGTTGCCGTCGACGGTGCAGTCGTGCGTCGTGTTCACGGCCATGGCTCACGGGAACGTGCCCGGAGCCGTCGTCAGCGCCACCGTCTCCAACCTCGCCGGGATCGGGCTCACCCCGCTCCTGGCGGCGCTGCTGCTGGGGTCCAGCGGCGCCGGCCCGGACGCGGGGGCGGTGGGCCGGATCCTGCTGCAGCTGCTCGTGCCGTTCCTCGCCGGCCTCGTGGCGGGCCGCTGGATCGGGGAGTGGGTGCGCGCCCACAAGCGCCGGCTGACGCTGCTGGACCGCGGCGTCATCGTCGCCGTCGTCTACGCCGCGTTCAGTCGCGGGGTCCGGCAGGGGGTCTGGCAGGAGGTCACGGTCGCCGAGGTCGTCGTCGTCCTGCTGTGCGCGGCCGCGTTCCTGGCCGCCGTCCTCGCCGTGGCCTGGTGGGCACCGCGGTTGTGGCGGGCGAACCGCGGAGACCGGGTGACGATCGCGTTCTGCGGGTCGAACAAGTCGCTGGCGACGGGGTTGCCGATGGCGACGGTGCTGTTCGACCCTCACGTGGTGGGTCTGGTGGCCCTACCGGTCATCCTCTACCACCCGCTCCAGATCACCGTCTGCTCGTTCCTCGCCGGCCGCCTCGGCCGCACGCCGCTGCTCCAGGGGTGACTCCCCGAACTCGACGTGGACCTTCTCGAACCCCTTGTGCCGCTGGGCCTTGGCGATGCGGGTGTAGGCGCGCTGGTCGCCGGCGGTGAGTTCGACGGCGTCGGTGAAGGGGGTGAGCAGCGCCCGCGGGTACAGCTTGCGGCTCCGGACGACGTCCACCTCCACACACAGGACGACGCAGACGGACGTGACGAAGAGGAACGCGATGACGCCCAGCAGGGCGGTGAACACCTGGTTCGAGACGCTGCTCCGCTCGGCGACGAGCGCCACCAGGCCGCGCCCGAAGTACTGCAGCAACTGCCACAGGACCGCCATGGCCAGAGCGCCCGGGAGGATCGTGCGGAAGGGCGGCCGGTGCGCCGCGGCGAGCCAGAACGCCATGGTGAACCCGATCCCCGCCAGGACCGTGTACCCGACCCGGCTGGCGGCGTCGGAGAGGAATCCCGCGTCCCCCACGACGTCGCCGAGGACGACGTTCAGCACGGTCGTCCCCACGACGAACAACCCCGCCGTCACCATGAGCAGGAGGCTGCGCAGGCGGGCCTTGAACGGGTTCGGGCGTTCGTTGCGGGGGATGCCCCAGGCCGTGTTCACGGCGTTCTGCACCGCGAGCCCGACCCCCAGGGAACCGTAGAGCGCACCCACGACGCCGATGGCCAGGCCGACCCCGCCACCTCCCACGGCCCCGGGGTCACCGATCTCCTGGCCGATGACGGGGATCTGCGCGACGGCCGAGTTGACGATCTCCTCCTGGGCCCGCGGGTTCCCCGACAGGACGAACCCCAGGATGGTCGACAGCAGCAGGAGCAGCGGCACCAGGCTCAGCAGCCCGTAGTAGGTGATGATGACGGCGAGGTAGGCGCCCTGGTCCTCGAAGAACTTGTAGACGACCGCCAGGGGGTAGCCGACGACGGGGTGCCGACGCTGGAACCCGTCGATCCTCGAGACCGACGACATCGACCTGTTCCCGCCTTCCGCAGCCCAGCGCCCGACCGTGCGGGACGAGGGTACGGGGGACCCCTCAGCCGCGCACCTCGTCCACCAGCACCTCGGCCAGCACCTCGACGACCCGGGCCCACACCGCGCTGCCCGGGTCGACGACCGAGAAGTGGTCGCCGTCCTCCTCCACGACGTGCACCTCGTCCCCCGCCGCCCGGGCGGCGTCGGCGAACCGGCGCGAGGCGTCGAGGAGGTCCGGATCGTCGCCGCGGCAGCAGACGACCGCCACGGGGGCCCCGATGGGCAGTCGGGCCAGCGGCGAGGACGCCGCGTAGACGGCGGGCAGCTCCTCGGGCGTCCCGCCCAGCGCCCCGGCCACCGCGTGCTCAGACAGGGCCCGCGCGTGGATCGAGCGCAGGTCCAGGCAGCCGGCGAGCGACACCGTCAGGGCGGGCTTCGCGCCCACCGGCAGGTCGGCCGTGAGCCGGCCGACGAGCTGGCCGCCCGCGGAGTGCCCCAGCGTGACGACCCGGGAGAGGTCCAGCGGGCCGTCGACGTCCGCGAGCGCCGCGTACCCGGTCGCGACGTCGGCGGTGGTGGCGTCCCAGCCGTGCCGGTCGGGGCGGCGGTACTCGAGGTTCCAGGTGGCGTAGCCGCGGGCGGTGAGGTCGGCGGCGGCGGCGTGCAGGGTGTCGTTCTCCCAGCGCGAGCGCCAGTAGCCGCCGTGGACGAGGACGGCGACGGGGTGCGGTCCGGGGCCGTGGACGGCGGGGTCGGGCAGGCGCAGGTGCGCGTACTGGTCGGGGTCGTCCCCGTACGCGACCCGGGTGGCGGGGGCGGTCCGTTCGAAGAACCAGTCGTCGACCGCGAACCGGAGTCCGGCGGTGCCGCGCCAGCGGACGTGGCGGCGGACACGGTGGGAGGGGTCGACGTCGCGGGCGTCGACGTCCACCCGCACGACGGACGTCTCGAGGTCTCCCAGCAGCTCGTCGGCGGGGGTGTCGTCGCCGGTGACGAGGAGGAACTCCCCGGTGGTGGCGGCGGTGGCCAGGGCGGCCCGGAACTCCTCGGCGTCGGTGGTCAGGACGAGGGAGCCGCGCAGGCCGCGGGCCCGCAGGGCGGCGTCGAAGACCTCGCGGGCGGTCCGGGAACCGGCCAGGACGCCGGGCGCGGCGACCGCCACGAGGCCGGGCAGGGGAGCAGCCATCAGGACCCGATCTCGGTGCGGACGGCGTAGAGCTCGGGGAAGAAGGTGAGGTCGAGGGCGCGCGCGAGGAAGTCGACTCCCGAGGAGCCGCCGGTGCCGCGCTTGAAGCCGATGGTGCGCTCGACGGTCTTGAGGTGGCGGAACCGCCAGAGCTGGAAGTTCTCCTCGAGGTCGACGAGCTCCTCGCAGGCCTCGTACTCGGTCCAGAACTCCTCGGCCTGCTCGTAGATCCGCCGGAACACGGGGACGAGGTCGGGGGCCATGACGTGGGCGCGGGTGACGTCGCGCTCGAGCAGGGCGGCGGGGACGGCGTGCCCGCGGCGGGCGAGGAACCGCAGGAACTCGTCGTACAGGCTGGGGGCGTGCAGCAGCTCGGCGAGTTCGGCGTGCCGGGCCGCGTCGTGCGCGAAGACGTCGAGCATGGCGGCGTTCTTGTTGCCCAGCACGAACTCCACGGCGCGGTACTGGTGGGACTGGAATCCCGAGGAGTTCGCGAGGAACCCGCGGAACTGGGCGTACTCGGTGGGGGTGAGGGTGGCCAGGACGGACCACTGCTCGGTGAGGGTGCGCTGGATGTGCTTGACGCGGGCGATGTTCTTCAGGGCGGTCTTGAGGTCGTCGGCGCCGATGGCGCGGACGGCGGAGCGCAGTTCGTGCAGCACGAGCTTGAGCCACAGCTCGGACGTCTGGTGCTGGACGATGAAGAGCAGCTCGTCGTGGTGCTCGGGGACGGACAGCGGGTGCTGCGCGCGGAGGAGTTCGTCGAGGTGGAGGTACTCGCCGTAGGACATGTCCCGGGTGAAGTCGGTGACGACGCCCGACTCGACGGCGCGGGTGTTCTCGCTCATGCGGACCGGACCAGGCGTTCGAGGGCGACGACCCCGTCGAGGACCTCGCCGAAGCTGGTCGACAGGGGGGCCAGGCCGAGGCGGATGCCGTCGGGGGTGCGGAAGTCGGGGACGACGCCGTCGGCCCACAGCCGCCGCGTGACGTCGCGGAAGTCGGCGCCGCTGCTGCCGGAGCGGACGGTGACGTGCCCGCCGCGGGTGGCCGGGTCCCGGGGGGTGACGACCTCGACCCCGTGCGGGGCGAGGAGGGCGTCGGCGAGCTCGACGGCGAAACCGGTGAGCAGCAGCGACTTCTCGCGGACGGCGTGGATGCCGGCCCGTTCGAGCTGGTCGACGCCGGCGCGCACCGGGACCATCCCCAGGATGGGCGGGGTGCCGGAGACGAGCTGCCGGACGCCGGGTCCGGGCTGGTAGCCCTGGCCCATGGCGAACGGGTCGGCGTGCCCCATCCAGCCCTGGACGGGTTGGTGCAGCACGCCCTGGTGGCGTCGGGCGAGGTAGGCGAAGGCGGGGGCGCCGGGGCCGCCGTTGAGGTACTTGTACGTGCAGCCGACGGCCAGGTCGATGCCCCAGGCGTCCAGCTCCAGCGGGACGGACCCGACGGAGTGGGACAGGTCCCACAGGACGAGGGCGCCGGCGTCGTGGACGGCGCGCGTGATCCCCTCGGCGTCGGCGAGGTGGCCGGAGCGGTAGGCGACGTGGCTGAAGGTCGCGAGCGCCGTGCGGGGTCCGACGGCGGCGCGGACCTGGTCGAGGGTGATGCCGGCGGCGGGGTCGGTCTCGATCCAGCGCAGGGTGAGGCCGCGTTCGGCGGCGACGCCCTCGAGGACGAAGCGGTCGGTGGGGAAGTTGTCGGTGTCGCAGACGACCTCGTCGCGCCCTTCGCGCAGGCCGTGGTCCACGGCGGCCCGGACGAGCTTGTAGAAGAGGACGGTGGTGGAGTCGGCGACGACGGTCTGCCCGGCGGCGGCGCCGAGGGCGGCGCGGCCGACGCGGTCGCCGAGGTCGACCGGCCAGTCCATCCAGCCGCCGTCGGGGACGTGGGTGTCGCCGCTCCAGCCCTGGATGAGCCGGCCGCCCCACTCGTGGTGGACGAAGCGGTCGACGGCGTCGGCGGTGGCCTTGAGGGGGCGGCCGAGGGAGTTGCCGTCGAGGTAGGCGGAGACGGCGGGGGCGGCGTCGAGGAGGAACTCGTCGCGGTGGGCGGCGAGGGGGTCGGCGGCGTCGAGGGCGGCGGCGCGGGCGGCCCAGTCCGCCAGGTCCCCCGTCAGCTCCTGCTCGGTCGCGGTCACGGTTGTCCTCCAGGTCGACGCGGCGGGTGGTGCGCGACCAGTGTCCCCGACGGGCCCTGTGGGCGGGGGACGTGTCCGGCACGTTGCGGGGAGGTCACGTTCTGCTGCACGGGACCACCGGGCGTGACGCGCCGACCCGGTACCGCCGCGCGATCGGCGGCGTGCGGGTTAGGGTCGAATGCACCACCCAGGACGGGAGATGCGCCATGACGGAGCCCACACGCCGCTTCGGCGGTGGCGGTGAGCGGGACGCCCGCCACCTCGCTGCCCTCGAGGAACAGCTCGGAGCGGCCCGGACCCGACTCGCCCAGGTCAGCGAAAAGAACGACCGGCTGGCCTCCACGTTGCGCGAGGCCCGCGACCAGATCGTCGCGCTGAAGTCCGAGGTCGACCGGCTCGGCCAGCCGCCGGCCCAGTTCGCCACCTTCCTGCAGGTCGGTGGCGAGGACGGGACGGCGGACATCATGTCGGCCGGCCGGCGGATGCGCGTGGCGGTCAGCCCCGCCGTCGACCTGGACTCGCTGCAGCCCGGTCAGGACGTGATGGTCAACGAGGCGATGAACGTCGTCGCCGCGTTCGACTACGAGCGCACGGGGGAGCTGGCGTCGGTCAAGGAGGTCCTCGCGGACGGGCGGGCGCTCGTGCTGGCCCGCGCCGACGAGGAGCGCGTGGTGCGGCTGGCGGGCCCGTTGCTGGACGGGCCGCTGCGGGTCGGGGACTCCCTGACCATCGACACCCGGTCGGGGTTCGCCTTCGAGCGCATCCCCAAGGCCGAGGTCGAGGAGCTGGTCCTGGAGGAGGTGCCGGACATCGACTACGAGGACATCGGTGGTCTGGGCCCGCAGATCGAGGCCATCCGCGACGCGGTCGAGCTGCCGTTCCTGCACGCGGACCTGTTCCGCGAGCACGGGTTGCGGCCCCCGAAGGGGATCCTGCTGTACGGCCCGCCCGGCTGCGGGAAGACGCTCATCGCCAAGGCGGTGGCGAACTCGCTGGCGAAGAAGGCCGCCGAGCTGCGCGGGCAGACGCACGCCAACGCGTACTTCCTCAACATCAAGGGCCCGGAGCTGCTCAACAAGTACGTCGGGGAGACCGAGCGGCACATCCGGCTGATCTTCGCCCGGGCGCGGGAGAAGGCCAGCGGCGGCACGCCCGTCGTCGTCTTCTTCGACGAGATGGAGTCGCTCTTCCGCACCCGCGGGTCGGGGGTCTCCTCGGACGTCGAGACGACGATCGTGCCGCAGCTCCTCTCGGAGCTGGACGGCGTGGAGCGGCTGGAGAACGTCATCGTCATCGGGGCCTCGAACCGCGAGGACATGATCGACCCCGCGATCCTGCGGCCCGGGCGCCTGGACGTGAAGATCAAGATCGAGCGTCCGGACGCCGAGAGCGCCGGGCAGATCTTCTCCAAGTACCTGACGCCGGACCTGCCGCTGCACGCCGACGACCTCGCGGTGAACGGCGGGGACGCGCAGGCGACGGTGGACGCGATGATCCAGGCGACGGTGGAGCGCATGTACACCGACACCCCGGAGAACGAGTTCCTCGAGGTGACCTACGCCGGCGGTGACAAGGAGGTCCTCTACTTCAAGGACTTCAACTCCGGCGCGATGATCCAGAACATCGTCGACCGCGCGAAGAAGATGGCCATCAAGGACCTGCTGACCTCCCAGCAGCGGGGCCTGCGGGTCGAGCACTTCATGAGCGCGTGCATCGACGAGTTCAAGGAGAACGAGGACCTGCCGAACACGACGAACCCGGACGACTGGGCGCGCATCTCCGGCAAGAAGGGGGAGCGGATCGTCTTCATCCGCACCCTCATGCAGGGCAAGAAGGGCACCGAGGCGGGCCGGTCGATCGACACGGTCGCCAACACGGGGCAGTACCTCTAGACGCCCACCCGTTCCGCCGTGGGCCGCACCCGGGGTTGCCGGGGTGCGGCCCACGGCGCGTGCAGGAGCCACGGCACCCGGGTCAGCGGCGTCCGCAGGGGCAGGCAGACCGCGAGCGCCGCGGCGACGAGCAGCACGGGGGCGACCAGCGACAGCGGGGCGGCCAGGGCGGTGCCGGCGGCGGGGGCGAGGGCCAGGACGAGGACGCCCAGGACGATCTCGTGGGTGACGTAGACGGGCAGCGTGCGGCGGCCGACGTCGGCCAGGGCGCGACCGGTGCGGGTGGGGGCCAGCCGGACGGCGACGGCGCAGCCGGCGACGACGGCCGCGGCGCCGACCAGGAGGCGGACGCCGGGGACCTGGGTGAGGCCGAGCCCGGTGACGGCGAGCGCGAGGGCCCCGGTGGCGCCCGCGCCCACGGCGACCAGGGTCGGGCCGGGAACGCTCGCGCTGGAACGCAGGGCGAGGTCGCGCAGTCGCAGCCCGGCCGCGAAGAAGATGAAGAGCGTGAAGACGTCGCTCCAGACGAAGGAGTGGCGGACGAGCTGGCCCGGTCCGAAGACGGCGGCGAGGACCGCGGCGGCGGGCAGCAGGACGGCGGTGGGGACGGCCCGCAGCAGCCGTCCGGCGGGGAGGTACAGGGCGAGGGCGAGCAGGTACCAGGCGCCGTTGCCGGGCAGCAGGACGGTGTCGTCGAGCCAGCCGCGGACGCCGGTGGGCAGGTCGTCGCGGGCGTAGGGCAGTGCGGTGAAGGCGAGGAAGGCGGCGGTGGCCCACAGCAGGTAGACCCACAGGTCGTTGCCCACCCGGCGGCGGAGCAGGTCCGGCCAGGGCCGCTGGACGGCGCGGACGGCCAGGAGGCCGGAGAGGAAGAAGAACAGCGGCATCCGCAGCAGGCGCAGGGTCTCGTTGAGCGCGGTCCACGCGGGGTGGCCCAGGCCCTCGGCCGTGGCGAAGAGGACGGCGTGGTGGGTGACGACGAGGACGATGGCGGCGCCGCGGGCGGTGTCGACCCAGTCCAGACGAGCGGTCACGGGTGTGGTCGGGCGGGGGCTCGGGGTCACGGGTCTCCGTCACGGTGGCTCGCGACCCCACAGCGGGATCACGGTGCGGTCACAGGGCGGGCCGGATCCTGCCACCACCGCGGCCAGTGGTCCAAGAGCTGCCGGGTGTCGGGCACGAACGGCCACGCGGGGTCGTCCAGAAGTCGACGCAGGGTGGCCGGATCCTCCCACCACGCGTCGGTGACCTCGCTGGGCTGCAGGGTGAGCGGGGTGCCGTCCCAGCGGGCCTCGTAGACGAACGCGAGGTAGTGGGTGGCCTCGTCGCGGTACCAGCGGGTCAGGACGGGGGTCAGGGGGAGGTCCAGACCGAGCTCCTCGCGCAGTTCGCGGCGGGCCGCCTCCGGGGGCGCCTCGCCGGCGTCGACGACGCCTCCGGCGAAGCAGTCGTGGGCGCCGGGGTTGACGTCCTTGGTCTCGGTGCGGCGGTGCACCAGGACGCGACCGTCGGGGTGGCGCAGGAGCACCCCGGTCGCGGCGTGGGGGAGGTTGCGGGCGCGGACCTCGGTCCGCGGGGCGGTCCCGGTGACGCGTCCGGTGGCGTCGGAGGGGTCGTAGAGGTCGACGATCTCGCTCACCGTGACGAGAGTACGACGGTGCGTCGGAGGTCGCGGTGCCGGTGCGACGCAGGGTGGACGTGGGGTGCCTCGCACCTGGGCCCTGAGGGGGACTCCCCGGGCCGGAGCACGGCTTAGTGTGACCGCGTGCGAGCCCTCACCCGTCCCCGAACCGCCCGTGGCCCCGCCCGCCCCGCGGCCCGGGTCCTGTCCGTCGCCGCCGTCGGGACGGTCGCCGCGCTCGTCGTGGCCGGGTGCAGCTCGGGGGACGACGCCACGAAGATCGGCACCGGCGAGGCGACCCGCGGCGACGTCCAGCAGGTCGTCGACGCCGCCGGGCAGGTCCAGCCGCGGGCGTCCTCGGTGCTGACCGCCCCCGCGGCCGGGTCGGTCGCGACGCTGGCGGTGACCGACGGCCAGGAGGTGCAGGCCGGCCAGGTGCTCATGACGATCGACTCCCCGTCGGCCGAGCAGGCGCTGGAGCAGGCGAAGTCCGCCGACGCCGAGGCGGCCCGGAGCGGGTCGGGTTCGGGGTCGGGGTCGGCGATGACGCCGTCGCAGCTGTCGGCGGCCCAGCGCTCGGCCCAGCGCGACGCCGAGGCCCGGTTCGCCGACGCCGAGGCGCAGGCGCGCACGATCGCGGACCCGGCGGCCCAGGCCGCGGCGCTGGCGGCGGTGCAGTCCTCCCGCACGCAGTACCAGCTGCTGGCGTCCCAGACGCAGGCGCTCGTCGACCAGGTCAACGCGGGCCTGGGCAACCTCGACACCGCGGTGGCCTCCCTGGGCTCGGCCCAGCGGGTGCAGACGCGCGCGGCCGTCGCGGCCGCGCAGGCCACGGTCGACGCCCTCACCGTCACGGCACCCATCTCCGGGCGGGTCTCCCTCGGCGCCTCCGGCGGTGGTGGCGGCTCGTCCCTGCCCGCCGGGGCCGAGCAGCTGCTCGCCGGCAGCGGTCTGTCGCTGCCCTCGGGCGCCGGCGCGGGCGCGGACACCTCCGCTGCCGGGGCGCCCGTCCTGACCCAGGGGGCGGCGGTCTCGCAGGGGTCGACCCTCGTCACGGTCATCGACGCCTCGACGTTGAGCCTGACCGCCGACGTCGACGAGACCGACGTGCTCCTGGTGACCCCGGGGGTGAAGGCGCAGGTGGCGGTGGACGCCGTCGACGGCGCGGAGTACCACGGCACCGTCACGAGCGTCGACCCCACGGCCAAGAGCGGCAGCGGCGGATCGGTGACGTACACGGTGCGGCTCAGCTACGACGGCGGCACCGGACCCGACGGCGCCCCGGCGGCCACGCCGCTGCCGGGGATGAGCGCGACGGTGTCCCTCGTCGTGAAGAGCGTGACCGGGGTGGTCGAGGTCCCCGCCTCGGCGATCCTGCGCGCCGGGTCCCCGCACGGGTCCAAGGACTCCGACAGCGTCTGGGTCGTCAGCGGCGGCAAGGCCGAGCGGCGCGACGTGACGGTCGGCGTGCGCGGCGACGCCGACGTGGAGATCAGCGAGGGGCTGCGGCAGGGCGAGCGGGTCGTCACCGACGGGGCCGCCGACGTCACCCCCGGGCAGCAGGTCTCGTGACCCACGGCACCACCGACCGGACCGGACCGGCCGGGGCCGCCACGGCCGCCGCCGCCATCGAGGCCGTCGACGTCACCCGCTCCTACCGGTTCGGTGACACCACCGTCGACGCGCTGCGCGGGGTCAGCTTCACCGTGGCAGAGGGGGAGTACGCCGCCATCATCGGGCCCAGCGGGTCCGGCAAGTCCACGCTCATGCACCTGCTCGGCTGCCTGGACCGCCCCACCTCGGGCGTGCTGCGCGTGGGCGGGCGCACCGTCGCCGAGCTGTCCGACGCCGAGCTGGCCGAGCTGCGCAACCGGGAGATCGGGTTCGTGTTCCAGGCGTTCCAGCTGCTGCCGCGTTCCAGCGCGCTCGACAACGTCGGCCTGCCGCTGCTGTACCGCGGGGTCAAGGCGCCCGAGCGCAAGGAGCGCGCCGCGGCGGCGCTGCAGTCGGTGAACCTCGGGCACCGCCTCACCCACCGGCCCACCCAGATGTCCGGCGGTGAGCAGCAGCGCGTCGCCATCGCCCGCGCCCTCGTGGGCGAACCGCGCATCCTGCTGGCCGACGAGCCGACGGGAAACCTGGACTCCCGCAACGGCGCCGAGGTCATGCGGATCCTGGAGGAGCTGAACTCCGAGCGCGGCGTCGCCGTCGTGCTGGTCACCCACGACGACGAGGTGGCCGGCCGCGCGCGCCGGCAGGTCCGGGTCCGCGACGGCCTCGTCGAGCACGACTCCTCGGTCGGTGCGGTGGGGGAGGCGTGAAGGGCTGGGAGGCGTTCCGCGTCGCGCTGGACGCGTTGCGCGGCAACCGGGTGCGCAGCCTGCTGACGATGCTCGGCATCATCATCGGGATCGCCGCCGTCATCGTCGTCGTCTCGATCGGGTCCGGGGCGCGGCAGCAGATCGAGTCGCAGGTCGAGGGCCTGGGCTCCAACCTCATCCTCGTCGTGCCCGGGCAGTTCGACACGAACAACCTGGGCAACAACGCCGCCGCGACGTCGACGATGCAGATCAAGGACGGGCAGGTGCTGGCCGACGTCGTCGGCGACCCGCGCGCCGTCACGGCCCGCGTGACGACGGGGGCGCAGGTGCGGGCCGGCACCCGCGAGCAGTTCACGACCATCCAGGGCGCCGACCAGAACCTCCCGCAGGTCCTGACCCGGCCCGTCGCCGACGGGCAGTACTTCACCTCCGTCGACGTCGACTCCCGCCGCCGGGTCGCGGTCCTGGGCGCGCAGGCCGCGAAGAACCTGTTCCCCGGCCTCGACCCCGTCGGGCGGCAGGTGACCGTCAACGGGACGCGCTTCGAGGTCATCGGCGTGCTCGCCGAGCAGGGGGAGAGCTTCGGCGTCTCCCTCGACAACGAGATCCACATCCCCATCACCACGGCCCAGCGGCTGTTCTCCCTGGACCGCGTCGACGCGTTCGCGGTCAAGGCGCCGTCGGCCTCGCAGGTGCCGCAGCTGTCCGAGGAGCTGTGGCGGGCGATGAAGGCGCAGTACCCCGACCAGACGTTCTCGGCGGTGACGCAGACGCAGATCCTCGGCGTCATCGGCCAGATCCTCGGGTTGCTGACGGCCGTGCTCGCCGCCATCGCGGGCATCTCGCTGCTCGTCGGCGGGGTGGGGGTCTCCAACATCATGCTCGTCTCGGTCCGGGAGCGGACGCGGGAGATCGGGTTGCGCAAGGCCCTCGGTGCCCGCCAGCGCGACGTCCTCGTGCAGTTCCTCGTCGAGGCCGTCCTGCTGACGAGCGTCGGCGGGGTCATCGGCATCGTCATCGGGGTCGCCGTCTCGGTCGGGGTCGACGAGCTCTCCCCGCTGCCGGCCGTCATCGAGTGGTGGAGCCCCGTGGTGGCCTTCGTGGTCTCCGCCGCGGTCGGGATCTTCTTCGGCGTGTTCCCCGCGCGCCGCGCCGGGCGGCTGGACCCGGTGGTGGCGCTGCGGACCGAGTAGGACCCGGCGCGAGGGGCCCACGTAGGGTCGCGGCATGACGGTGCGCCGCGTGGTGGGGATCGAGACGGAGTACGGGATCTCGGTCCCCGGCGATCCCGGGGCGAACCCGATGCTGCTGTCGGCGCAGGTCGTGAACGCGTACGCCACGGCGACGGCGGGTGGACGGTCGCGGCCGCGCTGGGACTACGAGGACGAGGCCCCGTTGCGGGACGCGCGCGGTTTCGAGGTCGACCGCGCCCGGGCCCACCCCTCCCAGCTCACCGACGCCCCTCGCCGGGCGGCGCCCAACGCCTCCGACGTGGTGAGCGCGGAGACCGAGGACCCCACGATGGCCAACGTCATCCTCACCAACGGGGCGCGCTTCTACGTCGACCACGCCCACCCCGAGTACTCCTCCCCGGAGGTCCTCACCCCGCGCGACGCGGTGCGGTGGGACCGGGCGGGGGAGCTGATCCTGCTGGAGTCGCTGCGCCGGGTCGCGGCCACGCCCGGGCTGACGCCGGTGACGATCTACAAGAACAACACCGACGGCAAGGGCGCCTCCTACGGCACCCACGAGAACTACCTCATGAACCGCGCGACGCCGTTCGGCGACGTCGTGCGCCACCTCACGCCGTTCTTCGTCTCCCGGCAGGTCTTCACCGGCGCCGGCCGTGTCGGGCTGGGCCAGGACTCCCGGGAGGCCGGGTTCCAGATCAGCCAGCGCGCCGACTTCTTCGAGGTCGAGGTCGGCCTGGAGACGACGATGAAGCGGCCCATCATCAACACCCGCGACGAACCGCACGCGACCGTGGAGAAGTACCGGCGCCTGCACGTCATCGTCGGCGACGCCACGATGTGCGAGGTCGCCACGCTGCTGAAGGTCGGCACCACCTCCCTGGTCCTGGCGATGCTGGAGGACGGCTGGCTGGAGCGCAGCCCGGCCGGGGACCTGCCGCTGACCGAACCGGTCCGCGCCCTGCACGAGGTGTCCCACGACCCGGGCCTGACCCACCTCGTCCGGCTGCGCGACGGTCGCCGGATGAGCGCCGTGCAGCTGCAGTGGGCCTACCTGGAGGCCGCGAAGGCCTACGTCGAGGACCGCTACGGCGCGGACGTCGACGCCGACACCGCCGAGGTCCTCGCGCGCTGGGAGCAGGTGCTGGGCCGGCTGGAGACCGACGTGTTCTCCGCGGCGCGCGAGGTGGACTGGATCGCCAAGATGCGCCTGCTGGAGGGCTACCGCTCCCGCGACGGGCTGGACTGGGACAACGCCCGCCTGCAGGCCGTGGACCTGCAGTGGTCCGACGTGCGTCCCGAGAAGGGCCTGCACCGCAAGCTGGCCGAGCGTGGTCAGGTCGAGACGCTCCTGGGCGAGGAGGAGGTCCGCCACGCCGTGGACCACCCCCCGACGGACACCCGCGCCTACTTCCGCGGGGAGTGCCTGGCGCGGTACGGCGCCCGGGTCGCCGCCGCGAGCTGGGACTCGGTGATCTTCGACGTCGCCGGCCGCGGCGCGCTGCAGCGGGTCCCGACCCTGGAACCGCTGCGCGGGACCCGCGAGCACGTCGGGGCGCTGCTGGACCGCTGCGAGACCGCCGAGGACCTCGTGGCGGCGCTCACCGGGTGACGTGCGGCGCAGATCGGGCCGCGGGACCGGGTGCGGGGTTAGTGTCGGGACAGGAACCGGACCGGCTGGTCCGGTGGGGTCCGACACGTCAGGGGGAGCCAGCCATGCCTGGACAGGAGCAGCAGCGCCCGAGCCGGCGCGAGGACGAGAACGAGGACGTCCCCGCGGTCCCCGCCCAGGGGTCGGGCCAGACGTCCGCCAAGAGCTCCGAGACCGACGCCGACGTCGACGCCCTGCTCGACGAGATCGACGAGGTCCTGGAGTCCAACTCCGAGGAGTTCGTGCGCGGCTTCGTGCAGAAGGGCGGCCAGTAGGCCCCCGCCGGACCCTCGCGTGGTGCGCCCCCGCGGGGCGCACCGGGCGCGGGTAGGGTCGCTGGGGTGAACCACTCCAGCGACCAGTCGGGACGGTTGCCGGCCGCGTTCCTGCGGCCCGGGTCGTCGTCCTTCACCGAGTTCGTGCGCGAGTACTCGCCGGACGTCCTGCCCGCGGCCCGCGTGCTGCCCGCCGGTGCGCTGCCCGGCGGCGGCCCGGGAGCGGGGGAGGCCCCGCACGCCACCACGATCGTCGCGCTGGTCTTCGCCGACGGGGTCGTCATGGCCGGGGACCGCCGCGCCACCGCGGGCCCGATGATCGCCCAGCGCGACATCACCAAGGTGTTCCAGACCGACGAGCACTCCTGCGCCGGGATCGCCGGCGTCGCGGGGCTGGCCGTGGAGATGATCCGGCTGTTCCAGGTCGAGCTGGAGCACTTCGAGAAGCTCGAGGGGACGCTGATGTCCTTCGAGGGCAAGGCGAACCGCCTCTCGACCATGATCCGCGGCAACCTCGGCCTGGCCATGCAGGGCCTGGCCGTCGTCCCGCTGTTCGCCGGGTACGACCTCGACGCCGGCCGCGGCCGCATCGTCGGCTACGACGTGACCGGCGGCCGTTCCGAGGAGCGCGACCACCACACCGTGGGGTCCGGGTCGATCTTCGCCCGCGGCGCGCTGAAGAAGCTGTACCGGCCGGGCATGAGCGAGGCCGAGACCGTCCGCGTGGCCGTGGAGGCCCTGTGGGACGCCGCCGACGACGACTCCGCCACCGGCGGCCCGGACCTGCTGCGCAAGATCTGGCCGGTCGTCGGCGTCGTCACGGCCGCCGGGTTCCGCAAGGTGCCCGACGCCGAGCTCGAACCCGTCGTCGAGGCCGTCGTGGCCGGCCGGCGGGGCAACCCCGGGGGCAACCCCGGCATCACGGGACAGGAGGCCTGAGCGATGAGCGTCCCCTTCTACGTCTCGCCCGAGCAGTTGATGAAGGACAAGGCCGACTACGCGCGCAAGGGGATCGCGCGCGGACGGGCCGTCGTCGTCGTCGCCTGCGCCGACGGCATCGTCTTCGCCTCCGAGAACGCCTCCCGGGCACTGCACAAGATCTCCGAGATCTACGACCGCGTCGCCTTCGCCGCCGTCGGCAAGTACAACGAGTTCGAGAACCTGCGGGTGGCCGGCGTCCGGTACGCCGACGTGCGCGGGTACTCCTACGACCGCTCCGACGTCACCGCGCGGGGGCTGGCCAACGCCTACGCCCAGACGCTCGGCGCCATCTTCACCACCGAGTCCAAGCCCTACGAGGTCGAGATCGTCGTCGCCGAGGTCGGCCGCACCCCCGAGACCGACCAGGTCTACCGCCTCACCTACGACGGCTCGGTCGCCGACGAGCACGGGTTCGTCGCGATGGGCGGTTCGGCCGAGCAGATCACCGCCAAGCTGCGGGAGCGGTGGGAACCGGGGCTGTCCCTGGCCCAGGCGCTGCAGCTGGCCGTGGAGGCCCTGGGCTCGGACGCGGCCGCCGAGGCCGCCGGCCAGGGGCCGCGGCCCATCGCCGCCGACCAGCTCGAGGTCGCCGTCCTGGACCGCAGCCGCGAGCGCCGGACGTTCCGCCGGCTCACCGGACCGGTCCTGGCGGGGCTGCTCACCCCCGTCGGCTAGAGGAGTCCAGTTCGCGCGTCTCGCTGCGCCGCACGGCGCCCGTGTGCCTAAGGTGGGGAAATGGATCGCCGGATCTTCGGGCTGGAGACGGAGTTCGGCGTCACCTGCGCCTTCGAGGGACAGCGCAAGCTGTCCCCGGACGAGGTGGCGCGGTACCTGTTCCGCAAGGTCGTGTCGTGGGGCCGTTCGAGCAACGTGTTCCTCAAGAACGGGGCACGTCTGTACCTGGACGTGGGCTCGCACCCCGAGTACGCCTCGCCCGAGTGCGACGACGTGCGCCAGCTGGTCGTGCACGACCGGGCCGGTGAACGGACCCTGGAAGGCCTGCTGGTCGACGCCGAGCGGCGGCTGGAGGAGGAGGGGATCGCCGGGGAGGTGTTCCTCTTCAAGAACAACACCGACTCGGCGGGCAACTCCTACGGCTGCCACGAGAACTACCTGGTGTCCCGGCACGGGGAGTTCGGCCGGCTCTCCGACGTCCTCATCCCGTTCCTGGTCTCCCGCCAGCTCATCGTCGGGGCCGGCAAGGTCGTCCAGACCCCCCGCGGCGCGGTGTACTCGCTCTCCCAGCGCGCCGACCACATCTGGGAGGGCGTCTCCAGCGCGACGACCCGCAGCCGCCCGATCATCAACACCCGCGACGAGCCGCACGCCGACGCCGAGCGCTACCGGCGCCTGCACGTCATCGTCGGCGACTCGAACATGTCCGAGACCACGACGATGCTCAAGCTCGGCGCGACCGACCTCGTCCTGCGGATGGTCGAGGAGGGCGTGCCGCTGCGCGAGATGACGATGGAGAACCCGATCCGGGCGATCCGGGAGATCTCGCACGACCTGACGGGCCGCAAACCGGTCCGGCTGGCCAACGGCCGCGAGGCCAGCGCGCTGGAGATCCAGGGCGAGTACCTGGAGCGGGCCAAGGAGTTCGTCGAGCACCGCGGGCTGCAGACGCCGACCGTGAAGCGCGTCCTGGACCTGTGGGAGCGGGCGCTGCGGGCGGTGGAGACGCAGGACTTCTCCCTCGTCGACCGCGAGGTCGACTGGGTGATCAAGAAGAAGCTGCTCGACCGGTACATGGCCAAGCACGACCTGCCGCTGACGTCGGCGCGCATCGCGCGGCTCGACCTGGCCTACCACGACATCCACCGCGGTCGCGGGCTGCACTACATGCTCGCCAACCGGGGCATGGCCGAGCGGGTCTGCTCGGACATCGAGGTCTTCGAGGCCCTGAGCGTCCCGCCGCAGACGACGCGCGCCAAGCTGCGCGGGGACTTCGTGCGGGCCGCGCAGGAGAAGCGCCGGGACTTCACGGTGGACTGGGTGCACCTCAAGCTCAACGACCAGGCCCAGCGGACCGTCCTGTGCAAGGACCCGTTCAAGGCCGTCGACGACAGAGTGGAACGGCTCATCGACAGCATGTGAGGGACGGTCGGCGGACGCCCAGGGTCCGCGGTTAGGCTGACCCGGTTCGACCCGTCGATGAGTGAGGACCTTCGTGCGCCGCCGTACCGCCCTGATGTCCGCGTCCGCCGCCCTGGCGATGTCCCTGCTGGGCGCGTGCGCGTCCGAGGGCGACACCCCGACCCCGAGTGAGCAGACCGCCTCGGCGTCCGCGTCGGCGAACACGATCGAGCCGGCGGTGACCGACGACGCGCTGCCCGTCCAGGTCAGCGGCGAGGTCAACCCCGACGTCAAGCCGACGGTCGCCATCACCGCGCCGCTGTCGGTGACGGAGACGTCGCGCAAGATCGTGGCCAAGGGCACCGGTCCGGTCGTGGAGGCCACCGACAAGATCGCCTTCGCCTACACCCTGTACGCCGGGTCGACGGGCGAGGAGCTGGACTCCAGCTACGGCAAGACGCCCGCCCGCTTCGACCTGCCCAAGATCACCATGGGTCTGGCCCGCGGCTTCGTCGGCACCAACGTCGGCGACCGCGTCGTCATCGCCATCGCGCCCAGCGACGGGTTCGGCGACGCCGTGAAGAACTTCGGCAAGGAGAACGTCGACGCGAGCACCACGATCGTCGTCGTCGCCGACGTCGTGAAGATCGTCCCCACCACGGCCGAGGGCACCCCGGTGACCCCGCCGGCCGGGCTCCCGACCGTCGTGGCGAACGACAAGGGCGTCCCCACCGGGTTCACGATCACCGACGAGACGCCCCCGGCGAACCTCGTCGTCCAGCCGCTCATCGAGGGCACCGGCCCGGCCGTCACCTCGGGCATGAACCTGTCCGTGCAGTACCTCGGCGCGCGGCTCGCGGACGGGCAGGTCTTCGACCAGTCCTGGTCCAAGGGTCAGCCGTTCTCCTTCGTCATCGGGCAGAAGAACGTCATCGAGGGCTGGGACGCCGGGCTCATCGGGCAGAAGATCGGCAGCCGCGTCGAGCTCGTGATCCCCGCCGCCCAGGCCTACGGCGACGAGCCGGCCAACCCGGGCGCGCCCGCCGGGGCCCTCGTCTTCGTCGTCGACATCCTCGACGGGTTCTGACC
Organism: Kineococcus sp. DHX-1; assembly: GCF_042473625.1. Taxonomy (GTDB): domain Bacteria; phylum Actinomycetota; class Actinomycetes; order Actinomycetales; family Kineococcaceae; genus Kineococcus. Next base: position 2,081,851 of record NZ_CP170445.1, read on the forward strand.
CGCGCAGTCCTGACCCGACCAGGCCCGCGGGTCCCGGCGTGGACCCGTGGGTAGGGTCGGGGCATGAGCGAACGCACCAAGCCCGAAGTGGACTTCCCCGAGGGCGAACCGCCCACGGACCTCGTCATCACCGATGAGATCGTCGGCGACGGGACCGAGGCGACCGCCGGCAAGACCGTCAGCGCCCACTACGTGGGTGTGGCGTTCAGCACCGGCGAGGAGTTCGACTCCTCCTGGAACCGCGGCCAGCCGCTCGACTTCCCCGTCGGTGCCGGCATGGTCATCCAGGGCTGGGACCAGGGCCTGCTGGGCATGAAGGTCGGCGGCCGCCGCAAGCTGGTCATCCCGCCGCACCTGGGTTACGGCGATCGCGGCGCCGGTGGCGCCATCAAGGGCGGCGAGACCCTGATCTTCGTCGTCGACCTCGTCGACGTGAAGTGATCTGACACCTGACGAGACCCCCGGTGCCGTGCGGCGCCGGGGGTCTCGTCACGTCCGGGCCAGCAGGGACGCTGCGTGCCGCCCGGCGGCCGCGGCGACGAGGAAGCTGGCCCGGTCCTGCTCGAGCCCGCGACCCATCGTCGACAGCCGCACCGGGCTGGTGGCCAGCGCCTCGTCCAGGCCCGTGGCCGCGACCTCGACGTAGCGGTGCCGCCCGCACAGCGACCGCGCCTGCTCCCGCACGCCGTCGTGGAACGCGCCCGCGACGTCGGGGACGGGCACGTCGACGGGAGCCAGCGCGACACGCCCGACCGCCGTCAGGGAGTGGTGCGACACGCCCCGGTGCCGGGGACGGGCATCTGCCTCGGACACGCGCAGCGCCGCCACGGGTCGCCCACCCAGCACGGCGGCCGCGTTGAGCGCCTCACCCGCCGCCACGCCCGAGAACCCCCACCGCGACCCCGTGCCGAGGTTGCCCGGGCCCTGGGCCACGACGACGACGTCGGCGCCGGCCACGAGCCGGGCGGTGAGCAGCCCGGTGTGGACGGTGGCGGTCTCCAGGTCCCCGCCGAACGCCTGGCCCGTGGTGACGCAGGCCGCGATCCAGCCCGCCTCCCGCAGCCCGGCGACCGCCCGGGAGAACGCGGCGGGCAACGCCCCGCCGTCGGTCATGACGTACGCGACGCGCGCGTCCGGGGCGTCGGCGCGGATGCCGGCCACCACCGCGGGCAGTGCCGAGTGCAGGTCGGCCACGACGACGGGGGTACCGCCGAGGTCGTCGGCGTCGGCGAGCAGCCCGTGGTGCCCGGACTCCTGGTCGTCGGCGCCGAGGACCATCGTCTGCAGGGGTGTGTACCGGGCCTTGACGAGGTGCCCCGGGCCGGGCGGCGGGTCCTCGGGCAGCCGGTCGGGCAGGGCCACGACGAGCGCGTAACCGCCGGTGCCGAGCCCGCGGGCCAGGGCGGAGACGTTGAGCAGCACCCGGTCGCCGGGGACGGGCGTGCCGACGAGGTCGGGGTGGGCCAGTGCCTTGACCTCAGTGCCGGCCTCCGGCCCGGACGTAAGGGTGGTGTACAGCTCGAGGGACCCGGCCCACGCCGACCCGAGCCGGTTGACCGTTGCAGAACGCCACCTGATCGTCACGCTCCGAGCGTACGCAGGCTGCGCGCGGGCGTGGTTCCGGTAGCGTCCACCGCACCATGACGCAGATCTCCGGTGGCTCTCCGGCAGTGGGCGCGCAGCCCGGTGGAGCGGCGGCCGCCGCCCGCGGCGCCCGTCGCACCGAGCGGTTGCTGAACCTCGTCATCGCCCTGTCGGCCACCCGCCGCTGGCTGACCAAGGAGCAGATCCGCACCGCCGTCCCGCAGTACGCCGACTGCGCCACCACCGTCGCCTTCGAGCGCATGTTCGAGCGCGACAAGGAGGACCTGCGCGAGCTCGGCGTCCCGCTGGAGACCGGCGGGGAGGACGCCTTCTTCGAGGACGAGGCCGGCTACCGGATCGACCGGGAGGCCTACGCGCTGCCCGAGATCCGCTTCACCCCCGGCGAGCTGGCCGTCCTGTCCCTGGCCAGCCGCGTCTGGCAGCAGGCCAGTCTCGCCGGCCCGGCCACCCGCGCCCTCGTCAAGCTGCGCAGCCTCGGCGTCGAACCGGACGAGAGCTCCCTCATCGGCGTCGAACCGCGCGTGCGGACGGCCGAACCGGCCTTCGACCCCCTCTACGCCGCGACGCGGGACCGCACCCCCGTGCAGTTCACGTACCGCCGCGCCGGCGGTGAACCGGCCGTGCGGCACGTCGAACCGTGGGCGATCGTGTCCTGGCACGGGCGCTGGTACCTCGTCGGGCACGACCGGGACCGGCAGGCCACCCGCGTGTTCCGGCTCTCCCGCGTGGCCTCGGCGGTCAAGCGCATCGGCCGTCCCGGCTCCTACGAGGTGCCGGAGGGCATCGACCCGCGCGAGGTCGTCGGTCGCAGCGTCGGCCCGGTGCAGACCCGCCAGGCGCACCTCCTCGTCCGCTCCGGCGCCGGGCTCGCGGTCCGGCGTCGCGCGCGGTCGGTCGAACCCCGCTCGGAGGCGGAGGACCTCGTGGTGCTCGACGTCAGCGACGTGGAGGTGGCCGCGGACGAGCTCGCCGCCTACGGGGCCGACGTCGTCGTGCTCGAACCCGAGGACCTGCGCGAGGCCGTCCTGCGACGGCTGCGGGGAGCGGCGGGGGTGCGCGCGTGACCGGCAACGCCTCCACCGAACGGCTGTCGCGGCTGCTGGCGATGGTCCCGTACCTGCTGACGCACCAGGGCATCCCCGTGGACGAGGCCGCCGAGCACTTCGGCATCACGCAGGACGACCTCGTCCACGACCTCGAGCTGCTCTTCGTCTGCGGCACCCCCGGGCACCTGCCCGACGACCTCATCGACGCGCGCTGGGAGTCCGGGCACGTCTACCTGTCCAACGCGGACCCGATCGCCCGACCCGCGCGCCTGGCCGTCGACGAGGCCGTCGCCCTCCTCGTGGGGCTGCGGACGCTGGCCGAGGTCCCCGGTCTGCACGACCGGGAGGCCCTCGAGGGCGCGATGGCCAAGCTGTCGGAGGCGACGGGGGAGGCCGGGGGAGCTGCCAGCGCTGTCGCCCGCGCCGTCGCCGTCGACGTCAGCGACTCCTCCAGCGCCGTCGTCCTGGAGACCGCGCGGCTGGCCCTGCGCGAGCACCGCCGCCTGCACCTCAGCTACCTCGTGCCCAGCCGCGACGAGCGCACCGAACGCGACGTGGACCCCATGCGGCTCGTCAGCGTCGAGGGTCGCTGGTACCTGGAGGCCTGGTGCCACCGCGCCGAGGGCGTCCGGCTGTTCCGGGTCGACCGCATCGAGGCCGCGACCGTCCTCGACGCCGACGGGACCCCGCCCCCGCAGGCCGAGTCCCGGGACGTAGCCACGGACCTGTTCCGCCCCAGCCCGGACGACCTCGTCGTGACGGTCGACCTCGCGCCGCAGGCCGCCTGGGTCGTGGACTACTACCCCGTCGACGCCGTCGAGGACGCCCCCGAGGACGCCTGGGAGGAGGCCTCGCTGCGGGTGCGGATGCGCACGGCGGACACCTCCTGGGTGCACCGGCTGCTGCTGCGGCTGGGAGCCGGAGCCCGCGTCGTCGACCCGCCGGAGCTGGCCGTGCAGGTCCGTGACGCAGCGTTGAAGGCCCTGGCGCGTTACGCCTGAAACGTTGGTCTCACCGGGTTGGCCCAACGCGCACCACACGCGCCCGCGACCTGTCAAGGTCGGGTCGAAATCCCTGTTCAAGGGATCGGCGGAGCGTGCCGAAGCAGTGGTTGTCGGACGGCGGGGTCGCCGCCGGACCAACACCACGAACGAGAGGTGCACGACATGACCACGATCAAGGCTTCCTGCCCCTGCTGCGGCGACGTCGAGCTCACGCCCAAGCAGGTCCGCCTCGTGGTGTGCTCGGCCAAGGAGCGCTCCTTCTACGCGTTCGGCTGCCCCAAGTGCAAGGACGAGGTCCGCAAGCCGGCCGGCGAGGACGTCGTGGCGCTGCTCGTCTCCGGCGGTGTCGCCGTCGAGCGCTGGACGATCCCGGCCGAGGCCATGGAGACGCACACCGGCTCGACCATCGCCTGGGACGACGTCCTCGACTTCGCCCTCGTGCTCGACTCCTGCGACGACCTCGCCTCCCTCGCCGGCCGCGGCCTGCGCACGGTGCGCTGAGCTCGACCTCCACACCTCTCGAAGAGCCGCTCAGCGGACGCGCACAGCGTCCGCGGAGCGGCTCTCGTGCGTCCGGGGTCGTGCGGACGGTCCCTGGGAGTCACCGGTGAATCCGCCCGGGACGTCGCGGAACGGTGCCGATCGGAGGACTCGACGCGCATGCTTGTCCCACGGCCGCCCCCGGGCGACGTACGATGGCCGCGCTACGACCGACACTGGAGGACTGATGTTCCGCAACCTCGTCGACCACCCGTGGGTGCTCGTCATCCTCGTCGTCCTGATCATCGCGCTCTTCGGCAGCAAGCGTCTGCCCGACGCCGCCCGTGGCCTGGGTCGCTCGATGCGCATCTTCAAGTCCGAGGTCAAGGAGATGAAGAACGACGGCAAGGAGGAGACCAAGACGTCTCCCTCCACCACGGCCGCCGCTCCCACCTTCACCAAGGACAACGAGCCGACCGCGCTCGAGGCCAAGCTCGCCGCCGAGGACGCGGCGCAGAAGAACGCCGAGCAGCAGTCGCGCGCCTCCTGACCCGCGCCGCACCGAGCACCCGCCGCTGACATGGCCGTCACCACCGTCCGCCGACGCCGCACGCCCAAGGACCCCGAGGGGCGCATGCCCCTCATGGACCACCTGAGGGAACTGCGCAACCGCGCCGTCAAGGCGGGGATCTTCCTCGTCCTCGGGAGCATCCTGGGCTGGTTCCTCTGGAGCGGGTGGACCGAGGACGTCTGGAAGGTCGGTTCGTTCAGGGGCGGCATCTTCGGGCTGCTCCAGCAGCCGATCCTGGATGCGGCCCACGGCAAGGGCTCGCTGATCACGATCAACTTCGGCCAGGTGGGCTCGGCCTTCGACTTCGCCATCAAGGGCGCCATCTGGGTGGGCGTCATCGTCTCCAGCCCCTTCTGGCTGTGGCAGTTCTGGGCGTTCATCACCCCGGGGTTGACACGCAAGGAGAAGCGGTACGCGGTGGGTTTCATCGGGGCAGCGGTGCCGCTCTTCCTGATGGGGGCTGCCATCGCCTACTCGGTGCTGCCGAACGCCATGAAGTTCCTCATCGGCTTCACCCCGGCTGACGGCTCGAACGTCATCGACGCGCAGATCTACCTGAGCTTCTGCATGCGCATCATCCTGGCCTTCGGCCTCGGGTTCCTGCTCCCCGTCGTCCTCGTGGGCCTGAACTTCGCCCACCTGGTCTCGGGCAAGGCGATCGTCAAGCAGTGGCGCATCAGCGTCTTCCTGAGCTTCCTGTTCTCGGCCCTCGTGACGCCGACCTCGGACATCACGACCATGCTGCTCCTGGCCCTGCCGCTGCTCGTCCTGTTCGGCATCGCGATGGTCATCTGCGTCCTCAACGACCGACGTCGCGAGAAGAACTCGCCCGAACCGGACTACGGCAACCTGTCCGACGACGAAGCCAGCACCATCTGACGCACGTGAGCTCCAGGGGGCGGGTCGGCCTCCTCGTGAACCCGACGGCGGGTCGCGGGGACGGCCGCGCCGCGGGGACACGGGTCCTGCAGACGCTGCGGTCGCTGGGCCACGACGTCACCGACCTGTCCGGTCCGGACCTGCCGCACGTCTCCCGCACGGCCCGCGAGCGCACGGCCGAGTTCGAGGCCCTCGTCGTCGTGGGCGGGGACGGGCTGGTCCACGCGGGTGTGGAGGCCGTCGCCGGTACGGGGACTCCGCTGGGGATCGTGCCGGCCGGGACGGGCAACGACATCGCCCGCGGTCTCGACCTGACCCTGGGCGACCCGGTCGCCGCCGCGGAGTCGGTCGCCCGCGCCCTGCACGCCGGCAGCCACCGCCGCGTCGACGCCGTGCGCGTCGAGCACGCCGGCGGGACGGGCTGGTTCGCCAGCATCCTGGCCGCGGGCGTGGACGCCCTCATCAACGAACGCGCCAACGCCTGGCGCTGGCCCAAGGGCCCGGCCCGGTACACCCTGGCCGCCCTGCGCGAGCTCGCCGTCGTGCGGGGGCTGCCGGTGCGGGTGACCCTCGACGGCGTCGCGCACGAGCTCGACTCCCTGCTCGTCGCGGTCGCCAACACCCGCTGCTACGGCGGCGGCATCCTCATGGCCCCGGACGCCGACCCCACCGACGGGCTCCTGGACGTCGTCGTCGTCGACCGGCTGAGCCCCGTCGCGGCGTTGCAGCTGTTCCCGAGGGCGCGCAGGGGCCGCCACCTCGGTCTGCCCGAGGTCAGCGTGCACCGCGCGCGGCGCGTCGTCCTGGAACCGCTCGACGCCGAGGTCCGGCCGCGGCCCTACGCCGACGGCGAACCCCTCGGCGGCGCGCCCGTGACCTGCGAGGTCGTGCCGGGGGCGCTGACCGTCCTGGCGTGAGCGGGTGCCGGTACCACGATGTACTGTCGCGACCATGGCAAGCCCCGCGGAACGCTACGCGGCAGCGCGCCGTCGCACCGAGGAGTCCCGCACCGAGCTTGCGCAGTTCGCCGGCACCCTCGGGTTCGACCTCGACGGTTTCCAGCTGCAGGCGTGCCAGGCCCTCGAGTCCGGCCGCGGCGTCCTCGTGGCCGCCCCGACCGGCGCCGGCAAGACGGTGGTGGGGGAGTTCGCCGCCCACCTGGCGCTGCGCACCGGTCGCAAGGCGTTCTACACGACGCCCATCAAGGCCCTGTCGAACCAGAAGTACGCCGAGCTCGTCGCCCGTCACGGTTCCGGCGCGGTCGGTCTGCTCACCGGCGACAACTCGGTCAACGGCGAGGCGCCCGTCGTCGTCATGACGACCGAGGTGCTGCGCAACATGCTCTACGCCGGGTCCTCCCTGCTCGACGGGCTCGGGTACGTGGTCATGGACGAGGTCCACTACCTCGCCGACCGTTCCCGAGGGGCCGTGTGGGAGGAGGTGATCATCCACCTGCCCTCCGACGTCGTCGTCGCCTCGCTGTCGGCGACCGTCAGCAACGCCGAGGAGTTCGGCGCGTGGCTGGACACCGTGCGCGGAGACACCGAGGTGGTGGTCTCCGAGCACCGGCCCGTCCCCCTGTGGCAGCACCTGCTCGTCGGGAACCGGCTGTACGACCTGTTCACCGACCCCGACGGCGACCCACTCGAGGGTGACGAGGGGTCCCTCGTGCCCGGCGCGATCGTGAACCCCGAGCTCGTCGCGATGTCGCGCCAGCAGATCCGCACCGACCGGCTCGCCTCCCACCCCGGTCGCGGGCGGCGCCGCGGGCAGGCGCGTCCCGCGCCCCGTGGTGGTGGGGGCGGTGGGACCCGTGTCGGCGGTGGGCAGCGCCCCGTCTCCCGCGCGCAGGTGCTCGACACCCTGGACCAGGCGGGGCTGCTGCCCGCCATCACCTTCATCTTCAGCCGCGCAGGCTGCGACGCCGCCGTCGAGCAGTGCGTGGCGTGGGGGCTGCGGCTCACGACCCCCGAGGAGGGCCAGGAGATCCGCGCCCTCGCCGAGGAGCGCTGCGCCGAGATCCCCAGCTCCGACCTGGCCGTGCTCGGGTACTGGGGCTGGCTCGAGGGGCTCGAACGGGGGCTGGCCGCGCACCACGCGGGGATGCTGCCGGTGTTCAAGGAGACCGTCGAGCACCTGTTCGCCCGCGGGCTGGTCAAGGCCGTGTTCGCCACCGAGACGCTCGCCCTCGGCGTCAACATGCCGGCGCGCTCGGTCGTGCTGGAGAAGCTCGTGAAGTGGAACGGGCAGACCCACGTGGACGTGACACCGGGGGAGTACACCCAGCTCACCGGCCGCGCGGGCCGCCGGGGGATCGACGTCGAGGGCCACGCCGTCGTCGTCTGGTCCGGCGGCACCGACCCCGAGGCCGTCGCCGGGCTCGCCTCCCGCCGCACGTTCCCGCTGCGCTCCAGCTTCCGCCCGACGTACAACATGGCCGTCAACCTCGTCGAGCAGGTCGGCCGCGAACGCGCCCGCGACATCCTCGAGACGTCGTTCGCGCAGTTCCAGGCCGACCGCGCCGTCGTCGGGCAGGCCCAGCAGATCAAGAACCAGACCGAGGCCCTCGCCGGGTACACCGAGGCGATGGAGTGCCACCTCGGGGACTTCCGCGAGTACTTCGCGCTGCGGCAGGCCATCAGCGACCGGGAGAAGGAGCTCTCGCACGTCGGCGCCGCGGCCCGGCGGGCGCAGGCCCGGGCCAGCGTGGAGAACCTGTCCCGCGGGGACGTCGTCCGGCTGCCCGGCGGTCGCCGCTCGTCGTTCGGCGTCGTGCTGGACCTGGTGCCCGGCAAGGGTTTCGACGGCCCTTCACCCCGGATCCTGTCCCAGGACCGCCAGGTGCGGACCATCGACGCCCACGACTTCACCGGCGCCGTCGACCCGGTCGCGCGGGTCCGGATCCCGAAGACCTTCAACTGGCGGTCCCCGCAGGAGCGGCGTGACCTCGCGTCCTCGCTGCGCAACGCGCTCGCCGAGACCGGCGGGGGAGACCCGCCGCCGCGGCGCCGGCAGGGGTCGGGGTCGGGCGAGGACGCCGAACTCGTCCGCCTGCGCGAGGCCGTGCGCGCGCACCCGTGCCACGGCTGCGCCGACCGCGAGGAGCACGCCCGCTGGGCCGTGCGCGAGGAGAAGCTGCGCCGCGACACCCAGGGGCTGCAGCGCAAGGTCGAGGGGCGCACCGGCACCATCGCGCGCACCTTCGACCGCGTCTGCGACCTGCTCGCCGAGCTCGGCTACCTCACGGCGGACGGCCTCGCCGTCACCGACGCCGGCCGCACCTTGCGGCGGATCAACGCCGAGACCGACCTCCTCGTGGCGCAGTGCCTGCGCGAGGGTGCCTGGGCCGGTTTGCCGCCGGCCGACCTGGCCGCCGCCGTGTCGACGCTCGTGCACGAGTCGCGACGCGACGAGGGCGGGCGCCCGGACCGCATCCCGCGGCGCACCGAGCAGGCCATCGCCACGACCCACCGGTTGTGGAGCGACCTCACCGACCGTGAGGACCACCACAAGGTGCCCATGACGCGCGAACCGGACCCCGCGCTGGCCTGGGCCGTCCACCGGTGGGCCAGCGGGCACCGCCTCGACGCCGTGCTGCGCGAGGCCGACCTCGCGGCGGGGGACTTCGTCCGCCGCTGCAAGCAGCTGGTCGACCTCCTGGACCAGATCGGGTCGGCCTCGCTCGACCCGGCCGTCCGGTCCGCCGCCCGCGACGCCGTCGACGTCGTCCGCCGCGGGGTCGTCGCCCACACCTCGCTCACCGAGGCCTGACGGGCCCACGCGGGGGCCACGCCGTCAGGAGCGGGCGTGGACCAGGGCGGTGAGGACGCGCTCGACGCTGGACTGCAGACCCCACCGGTGCACGAGCTCCCCGAGCCGGTCCAGGTCCGCGGGGGCGGCCGGCAGGGCGTCGTCGAGGTCGTCCAGCGGGACGTCCCGGGCGGTCTGGACGACGACGGGGGCGGCGGCGAGGTAGTCCTGCGCCGCCAGCAGCTTGCTGCGCTGGCCCGGGGAGAGCCCCGAGGCGTCGTCGTGGGCGGCGGCGACGAGCGCGGCGAGGGTGCCGTACCGGGTGACGAGCGCCGCCGCGGTCTTCTCCCCGATCCCGCTCACACCGGGCAGCCCGTCGGAGGGGTCGCCGCGCAGGACGGCCATGTCGGCGTAGCCCTGGCCGGTGCCGACGCCGTACTTGCCCTGCAGCCACGTCTGGGTGACGGCGTCGGCCTTGCGAACGCCCTTGCCGCAGTAGAGGACGCGGACGCCCGCGGCGTCGTCGACCAGCTGGAAGAGGTCGCGGTCGCCCGTGACGACGTCCACGGGGTCGCCACTCGCGGCGGTGCAGCGGGTGGCCAGGGTGGCCATGACGTCGTCGGCCTCGTACCCGGGCGCTCCGACCCGGGTGATGCCCAGAGCGGCGAGCACGTCGACGATGACGTCCACCTGGGGCAGCAGCAGGTCGGGGGCGTCCTCCCCGCCGTCGGGGGCGACGCGGTGCGCCTTGTAGCTCGGCAGCGCCTCGACCCGGAACGCCGGGCGCCAGTCGTCGTCCCAGCAGGCCACCAGGCGGGTCGGGCCCCAGGTGGTGACGAGGAAGGCGATCGAGTCCAGGAAGCCCCGCACCGCGTTGACGGGCGTGCCGTCCGGGGCGGTCACCGAGTCCGGCACGCCGTGGAAGGCGCGGAAGTACAAGGACGCGGAGTCGAGCAGCATCAGCCGACCGGCGGGGTGGGGCATGCGGGGGAGTCTCGCAGAGGGGGCGGGGGCCGGTGTGGAGGTCATCCGGACGGACCGTGGGGACGCACCGTACGGGTGACCCGGACGGGCGTCCGGCGGCGCAGACTGTGACAGTAGTCCCGGACAACCACAGCTCGACAGGCAGTTCGAACCAGGGGGGAACACCATGACCGACCACTCGACCACTCGCCCGACCTCGCGGCGTCGTCGCCGCATCGGGACGCTGGCGGCCGGCGGTGCGGTCGTCCTCGCGCTCGGCCTCGGGGCCTGCGGCGGCGGTGACGACTCGGCCTCCGGCACCCCGGCCCAGGGCACCTCGACCTCCTCGCCCGCCACGCAGCTGACGGCGTTCGAGGCCGTCAAGGCGTCGGCGAAGAACTCCAAGGAGGCCGGCAGCGCCAAGTTCTCCCTGACGATGACCGGCACCGGCCAGGCCGCCGCCGTCGGCGACGTCTCGGCCGACGGGTCGTTCGACTCGACCAAGGGCGCCTTCGAGATGACGATGAACCTGCCGGCCGAGGCCGGCGGGACCAAGCTCACGATGCGCTTCGTCGACGGTGCCGCCTACCTGTCCGGCGCCCCGCTGACGGCCGAGGGCCAGTGGATGAAGATGCCGCTGGACCAGATGGGCGCGACGGGCCTGGACACGGCGCAGATGGACCCGACCAAGCAGCTCGAGCAGCTCGAGGGCGTGGCCGAGGACGTCAAGGAGCTGCCGGCCCAGGACATCCGCGGCGTCCAGGCCAAGGGCTACTCCGGCACCATCGACGCCACCAAGGCGATCGAGCAGCTCCCCGCCGAGCAGCAGACGGAGGAGGCCAAGAAGGCCGCCGCCGAGCTCGGGTCGATCCCCTTCACCCTGTACGTCGACGACAAGGACCGCCCGGTCCGCATGACCGAGGACGTCACGGTCGAGGGCTCGACGCTGAAGGTCCAGATGGACTTCTTCGACTGGGGCTCGAAGGTCGACGTGTCCGCTCCGGACCCGTCCACCGTCAAGGAGATGCCGAGCATGGAGGGCATGACCGGGGAGGCCTCGGGCGAGGCGACCGCTCCCGCCGCGGCCTGACGCACCTGACCGACGGTCCACGTCGGGCGGCTCCTACGCTGCCCGACGTGGACCGTTCTGCATCCCCAGCCCGTCGGCTCTACCGGGGTGGGGCGGTGTACTCCCCGGCCGACCCGTTCGCGACGGCCATGCTCGTCGAGGGCTCGACGGTCGCGTGGGTGGGCCCGGACGAGGCCGCCGCGTCGTGGACCCGCGACGGCGACGAGGTCGTCGAGCTCGAGGGTCGGCTCATCACCCCGGCGTTCGTCGACGCGCACGTCCACCTGACCGAGACCGGGCTGCGGCACACCGGCCTGGACCTGCACGGGGTCGTCGGGCCGCAGGAGCTGCTGGCCGCCGTCGCCGCCCGCGCCGTGCCGGGTGAATTGCTGGCGGGGTTCGGGTGGGACGAGTCGCGCTGGGGCGCCGCCGCCGTGCCCACCCGGGCCGAGCTGGACCGCGCGGCCCCCGGCACCCCCGTCGTCCTGTCCCGCGTCGACGGGCACAGCGCCCTCGTCAGCTCCGCGCTCGCGCAGGCCGCCGGGTTGCGGGACCTGCCCGGCTGGGACGAGGACGGCTGGGTGCGCGGAGCCGCCCACCACGCGGCCCTCGACGCCCGCTGGGCGGCCCTGACCCCCGACGCCGCCGACCGGGCCCGCCGCAGCGCCCTGCGGGCCGCGGCGGCCGCGGGCATCGGCACCGTGCACGAGATGTCGGGCCGCTGGCTCGCACCGCCCGGCGACCTCCCGGCACTGCAGCGGTTGGCCGCCGACGAGCCGTTGCCGCACGTCGTGGGGTACCTCGCCGAGCGCGTCGGCTCCGTCGCGCAGGCCCGTGAGGTCCTGGCGGCGGCGACCGCCGCCGGGGCCGACGTCGCCGGGCTCGGCGGCGACCTCACCGTCGACGGCGCCCTCGGGTCGCGCACGGCGGCCCTGCGGGCGGACTACGCCGACGCCCCCGGCTCGCGCGGGTCCCTGCACCTGGACGCCACCGTCGTGGCCGACCACCTCCACGCGTGCACGCTCGCGGGGGTGCAGGCCGCGTTCCACGCCATCGGCGACGCCGCCCTCGACGTCGTCGTCACCGCCCTGCAGGCGGTGGCGGCCGACCTCGGTGTCCCGGCCGTGGCGTCGGCTGGGCACCGGGTCGAGCACGCCGTCCTCGCCGACGCGGCCGTCGTGCAGGCCTTCGCCCGCCTCGGCACGGCCGTCAGCGCTCAGCCGGCGTTCGGGGCGACCTGGGGCGGGCCCGGGGGCGTGTACGCGCGGCGGCTGGGGGAGCGGGAGGCGCACGTCCAGGACCTCGCAGCCTTCGCCGCCGCCGGGGTGCCCCTGGCCTTCGGCTCCGACACCCCGGTGACGCCCTTCGCGCCGTGGGCGGCGGTCCGGGCGGCGGGGTTCCCTCCGCGCGAGGAGCACGCCGTCTCCGTGCGCGCCGCGTTCCTGGCCCACACGCGCGGCGGGCACCGGCTCGCGGGTCGCGGTCACCCGGGGGTGCTGCGCCCGGGGGCCCCCGCGACGTACGCCGTCTGGGACGTGGAGGACCTCCTCGTGCAGGCGCCCGACCGGAGGTTGTCCGGGTGGAGCACGGACGCGCGGTCGGGCACGCCGGGCCTGCCCGACCTGTCGCCGGGCGCGCCGGAGCCGGTGTGCCGGCGGACCGTCGTCGACGGGGTCGTCGTCCACGACGGGCCCTGGTGAGCGTTCCGGCGACACGCCGTGCGACACGCCGGGAACGGCAACGATGATCACTCCTCGTGACCCCGCTGTGACCTGCCGCGATGAACGTTTGCGCAGGTCACGGGCAGGTTGACACGAGGGGACGACGGGGTAGTTTCGGGGTGCAGTCCACGACCGACAAGGCCGGCCGGGCCCTCGACCCGCCGCCGTCGCAGCCGCACCACCTGCGACGACGACCGGGGCGATCGACCGGCCGGTGTGGACGTGGTCGGGTCCGCGCGCCCTTAGACAACGGCGCGTCCCTCGTGGCCGACGGGGGGCGCGACGGCCCGAGGGGTGCGTGGGCTCGGCCGTGACCACCGTCCGCCGCTGGGGACTCCCGGGGACGGTCCCGGAGGGGAACCAGCGGCCGACGGTGGCGGTTACCCTCACGTGGTGCCTTCCCGCCCGGTCGATCCCGCCCCGCTGCGGCTGCCGCTGAGCTTGCTGCTCGCCGTCCTCGGAGGCGTCGCCGCCTGGGCCGCCTTCCCCGGGACGATCTCGCGGGAGGGCTGGTGGTTCACCGCCGTCCTCGCCGTCGCCCTGCTGGCGCTGGCCACGCACCGCGTGCGGGCCCGTCGCGGTTTCGCCGCCGGTCTGCTCTTCGGCCTCGCGTTCATGTTCCCGCACCTGGCGTGGAGCGGGACGTACGTCGGACTGCTGCCGTGGTCGGCCCTCACCGTCGTCTGCGCGCTCTTCTACGCCGTGCTCGGCGCGTTCCTGCCCCGTCTCCAGCGCGCGCGCTGGCGCCTCGCGCCGTTGGCCGTCGCGACGGGCTGGGTCGCGCTGGAGGCCGCCCGAGCCCGCTTCCCCTTCGAGGGCTTCCCATGGGGTCGGCTCGCCTTCTCCCAGGCCGACGCCCCGACGCTGGGGCTGGCCGCGCTCGGCGGATCCCCGCTGGTGACGTTCGGGGTGTCGCTGTCGGGTGCCCTGCTGGCCTCCGGCGTGCTCGCGCTGCTGCGGCTGCCTGCGCCGGCCGGCGCGCCCCGTGGGGTGCCGCGGCTGCGACCCGCGGCCCTGTTCGCCGTGGCGGCCGTCGCCGTCGCCGCCTCCGGTGCCCTCGTGCCGCGGCCCACGGCGGCCGAGGACGGTACGAAGTTCGTGGCGGCCGTCCAGGGGAACGTCCCCGAGGCGGGCCTGGAGTTCAACGCCGAGCGCCGCGCCGTCCTGGACAACCACGCGCGCGCCACGGAGGCGCTGGCCCGCGCCGTCGACGCGGGGACCGCCCGGCAGCCGGACCTGGTGCTGTGGCCGGAGAACTCCAGCGACATCGACCCGTACGAGAACCCCGACGCGGCCGCGGTCATCGACCAGGCCGCCCGCGACGTCCGGGCGCCCCTGCTCGTCGGCGCCGTCCTGGACGGCCCGGGCCGCTACGTCTCCAACACCGGGCTCGTCGTGACGCCCGACCAGGGCCTGGCCGGTGCCCGGGACGACGACAGCCGGCACTACGTCAAGCAGCGGCCGGCCCCCTTCGGCGAGTACATGCCCTACCGCTCCTTCTTCCGGATGTTCAGCGACAAGGTCGACCTCGTCTCGCGCGACTTCGTCCACGGCGACCACGTCGGGCTGCTGCGGATGGGCGGTGTGCCGGTCGGCGACGTCATCTGCTTCGAGGTGGCCTTCGACGACACCGTGCGCGACTCCGTGCGCGCCGGCGCGCAGTTCCTGGTCGTGCAGACCAACAACGCGACCTTCGGGTACTCCGACGAGGCCGTGCAGCAGCTCGCCATGTCCCGCCTGCGGGCCGTGGAGTCGGGCCGGGCGGTCGTGCAGATCTCCACCGTGGGCGTCAGCGCGATCATCGGTCCCGACGGCGTGGCCCACGACGAGTCGTCGTTGTTCACGACGGACGTGCTCACCGGCGACGTCGCCCTGCGCACGACGCAGACGGTCGCCACCCGCGTCGGCGACGCCCCGGAGCTGGCCCTGACCGCGCTGGCGCTGCTCCTGCTGCTGACCGCCCGCCGCGGTGACCGTCGCCGCCCCCGCGGTGGCGCCCCCGCCCCGGAACGGTCGGCCGACCCGGTCCCCGCCGCGTGAGCGCGCAGCCTGCACGCCGCCGTCGCTGGACGACGGCGATCCCGGTCGCGTTCGTCCTGCTCGTCGTCCTGGAGGTGTGGCTGCTCGTCCAGCTCGGCCACGTCGTCGGGGGCGGCTGGGTGCTCGTGCTGCTGCTGGCCGAGACCTTCGGCGGGCTGCTGGTGCTGCGGCGGGCGGGCCGACGGGCCCTCGAGGCGTTCCGGCAGACGGCGTCCGTGCCGTTCGGGGCGCCCGTGCCCGGTCAGGAACCGGGCGTCGTCGGCAACGCCGTGCTCGCCGGGCTGGGCGGTGCGCTCCTCGTCGTCCCGGGGCTGCTGAGCGACGTCGTCGGGTTGTTGTGCATCGTCCCGCCGACGCGGCGGCTGCTGCGCCGGCTGTTCGTGCGCGTGGTCCGGCGGCGGGTGGAGCGGGCCGTGCGCGAGGCCGGCGGCACGGTCCCCGGACGCGTCGTCCCCGGCGACGTCGTCGACGGCGACGTGGTCGACGGCGAGGTCGTCGAGGACCCGCGCGAACTGGGCCGCTGACCCCGGGACGCGTACCCGGGCGAGGTGCAGAGAGGCCGGCCCCCCGACGGGTGGACCGGCCTCCTGGGTGCGCGGCTCAGGCGCTGCGCTTGATCAGCTCGCGGCTGCGGAGCAGCTCGAGCCTCTCGTCCAGCAGCACCTCGAGCTCGGCGATGGTGCGACGCTCCAGGAGCATGTCCCAGTGCGTGCGCGCCGGCTTGCCGGCCTTCTTCTCCGGAGCGTCGGTGTCGGCCCGCAGCGCCTCGGCCCCGCACCGGCACTCCCACAGCGGAGGCACGTCGGCCTCCAGCGACATGGGCACCGTGACGGAGTGACCGTTCGGGCAGTGGTACGTGACCTGCTGGCGCTCGGCCGGTTCGACGCCGGACTCGCTCTCGAGGCTGGCGCCTCCGAGGCGGGACCCTCGTAGGTTGCGCTCGCTCATGTGACCTCCCCACCGTCCCCTCCGCACGGCGACCCCCGGGGATCCGAGGGCGTGGAGGAGACTCGTTGGTTGAACGCGGTGCCCACCCCGGCTGTTCCCGCGACCACCACGACCGGAGTGTGGAGGTCGTGTGCGCGCCGGGGCTGTGTCCCTGGGGAGGGCGTCGCTCAACGTACTGGATCGGTACCGTTCCGTGCCTGCTGAACTCCGGCGGCGACGTCCACCCGGGTGAGCAGCACGGCCCCGACGACGAAGAACGCCAGCAGGGCCACCAGCGCTGGGCGGTAGGAACCCGTCAGCTGCGCGACGAGGCCGAAGACCAGCGTCCCCAGCCAGCTCGTGCCCCGTTCCCCGGCCTGGTAGAGGCTGAAGTACTCGGCTTCGGCGCCCTGCGGCACGAGCCGGCTGAAGAGCGAGCGGGACAGCGCCTGCGTCCCGCCGAGGACGAGGCCGATGAGGACGGCGAGCGCGAGCCAGGTGCTGAACGCCCCGCGCGGCACGGCGAACGCGCTCAGCACGACCACGATCCAGAGGACGAGGCCACCGAGGACGGTGCGCTGGGCGCCGTACCGGCCGGCGATCCTGCCGAAGGCGAGCGCCCCGACGAAGGCGACGGCCTGCACGAGCAGGACGGTGGTCAGCAGCTGAGCGGCGGAGAAGCCGAGCTCCTCCTGGCCGTACACGCTGGAGGCGGCGATGACGGTCTGGATGCCGTCGTTGAAGATCAGGTACGCCAGCAGGAAGCGCAGCACCTGCGGGTGGTGGCGCAGCCCGCGCAGGGTCGTGAGGAGCTGGCGGAACGGCCCGAGCGTCGTCGCCACCACCGGGACGGGGCGCGGGGGCAGCCGGCGCAGGCCGAGCACCGGGACGATCGTGAACAGCCCCCACCACAGCCCGGCGGAGGCGAGGGAGACACGCACGGCCCACTCGTCGGTGAGGCCGAAGGTGCCGGGGCTGGAGACGACCAGGAGGTTGACCGCGAGGAGGGTGAACCCGCCGAGGTAGCCCGCCGCCCAGCCGCGGGAGGAGACGGCGTCCCGCTCCTCGGGGTCGGAGACGTCGCACAGGAGCGCGTCGTTGACGACGAGGGAGCAGGTGAGGCTGACGACGGCGACGAGGGCGAGCAGGACGCCGAGCCACCAGCGGTCCCCGCCCATCGTGACCATGGCGGTGGCCGCGACGGCACCGACCCAGGCGAACCCGCCCAGCAACCGGTGCCGGTGCCGGGTCCGGTCGGCCAGGGCGCCCACGAAGGGCAGGAGGACGGCGGACAGCAGCGTCGCGACCGTGATCGTGTAGAGGGCGACGGAGCCGGGCGAGACGGGCAGGCCGAGGACGGACAGGTCGCGCGTGCAGCCGGTGGGCTGCTCGGGGCAGGCGGCCCGGCGGGCGAGGACGGTGAGGTACGGGGAGAACAGGACCGTCTGGGTCGTGGTGACGAACGCCGAGTTCGCCCAGTCGTAGACGTACCAGGACCGGCGGGCCCGCAGCAGGGTCGGGTCGACGGTGCTCACCGGGCGATCACCGGACGATCATGCCCGCCACTCCCCGCGGGCGACCAGCACGTCCTTGAGGACGTCGGCGCGGTCGGTGATGATCCCGTCCACGCCGAGGTCGAGCAGGGCGCCGATCTGGGCCGCGTCGTCGACGGTCCAGACGTGGACCTGGGCGCCGGCGCGGTGGACGGTGTCGACGAAGCGGGCCGAGACGACGTCGATCCCCCCCTGCCGGACCGGCACCTGCACGGCGTCGACGCGGCCGAGCGCGCAACGGGCCAGGACGGGCAGGTGCAGGGTGCTGCCGGCGAGGGCCAGCGCCGTGCCGAGGGAACTGGCGGAGGTCGCCTCCCGACCACCGGCGGCCGCGAGCGCCGCGCGCCGACGGCGTTCGCCGAAGGCGGTGACGAGGACCCGCCCGTGGGCCCGGGTGCGGCGCAGCACCTCACCGAGGCCGGCGACGGCGGCCTCGGTCTTGACGTCGAGGTTGAAGCGGGCGTCGGGGAAGCGTCCCAGGACGTCCTCGAGCCGGGGGACGCCCTCGCGGCCGGCGACGCGCAGGTGGCGGACCTGCTCCCAGGTGAGGTCGGACAGGTCTCCGTGGCCGTCGGTGACGCGGTCGAGGTGCTCGTCGTGGAAGGCGACGAGGACGCCGTCGGCCGTGGCCCGCACGTCGGTCTCGAGGAAGGTGTACCCGAGGTCGACCGCGGCGGCGAAGGCGGGGAGCGTGTTCTCCACGCCGTCCGTGGGCCCGGCCGCGAACCCGCGGTGGGCCATGGCGATCGGGCCGTCCCAGGAGCAGAAGGCGTGCCGGGCCGGCGGCCGGGGGACCATCAGCCCGTGAACTCCCAGTGCCACGGCTCGAACTGCCCGCCGCGGTTCTGGGCCCAGGCCGGGTTGATCCAGCCGTAGAGGGCAGCGTTGCGGTCCATCCACAGGTGCTGGGCGGACGTGGCGTTCTGGATGCCGCCGCCGAGGTCGACGGCGATGCCGAGGCCGTGCCGGCTGGTGCCGGGCTTGGCGGCCAGCCCGGGCTTGCGGGCCTTGACGTCGATCTGCTCGGCCAGGGTGCGGTAGGAGTCGGTGATCGCGATGTTCGACCCGAACTCGGACGCGTACGCCTGGTTGAGGGCTGCGAACGCGTTGGCCGCGTCCGAGCGCAGCACGTGGTTCGGGGCGCTGGCCAGCGGGCACAGGGCGTTGCGGGGGATGAGCCCGTTCGCGAACCCGGAGAGGTTGATGCCCGTCTCGCAGTCGCCGACGGCGGCGAACCCGCCGGCGGTGGCGGCGGCCGCGGCGGCCTGGGCCTGGGCCTGGGCGGCGGCGAGGTTGGAGGCGAGGGTGGCGGCGCGGGCCGAGTCGGACGTCGCGGTGCCCGAGGCCGCGGCCTGCAGGACGGCGAGGGCGTCCACCTGGCTGCGCTGCTGGGCGACGAGTGTGTCGGCCTGCTGCTTGGCGGCCACGGCGATCTCGGCCTGGCGCGTGGCCTCGGCGGCCGCGTCGGCGGCGCGGGTGGTGGCGTCGGCCTGCTCGCGCTGGGCCCGGTCGAACGCCTCGACGGCGTTGGACCGGCCGTCACCGATGCGCTTGGCGGAGGCGATCGCGCTGGCGGTGTCGTCGGTGGGGCCGCTCTTGAGGACGGTGACGAACCCGGAGTACTCCTGCAGCGACGCGCCGCCGCGGTAGGTCTGCGAGGCCCACAGCCCGAGGTCCTTGCGACCCTGCTCGAGGGCGGCCTCGGCCTCGGCGAGGCGCTGGCGCTGCAACGTCTCCTCGTTCTCAGCGGCCCACTTGGCCTCCATGGCCTGCTGGTACCTCTCCAGCGCCTCGCCGGCCTGCTGGGCGAGGGCGTCGAGGCGCCCCTGCGCGGCGGCGAGGTCGGCCTGCGCCTGGGCGAGCTTGGCGGCGGACTCGGCCGCCTGCCGGCGGGCCTCGTCGAGCTGGGCCTGGGTCGGCGGCTCGTCGGCCCGCACTGCCGCGGGCGCAGCGGCGGTCAAGGGGGCCGCGAAGGCGGACGGGACGAGCGCGCCGGACGTCAGAGCCCCGGCAGCGGTCGCGGCGATCAGCAGCGCCGCGCGCAGGCGGGCGGGTCGAGCGGTGGTGCGGGCCGTGGGGGAGAGCACGTCGTGCACATCCAGAGCGGTCGGGGGCCTTCGCCCGGATCGGCTGTCGGTGACGCGTGGGGCACGCGGAAGTCGTGGTGCGGTCGGGTCTGGTGGAGGTCCTGTGGTGACGTCCTCGCCGGACCCTACCCTCCGGAACCTCGGCACCGGGAGGCTCGACACGTAGGTGTGGACGCGCGATGTGACCAGCATCACGTATCGGACGGTCCATCGCTCGTCACGTTCCGTCTCGCGTTCCGGGACCGGCTGGCATCATCCGGCGGTGCCCGAACCACGCCCCGCACATCCGGACGCCACGCGTCTCGAGGCCGTCCTGCAGGTCGTCGCGCAGGACGCCGCCCAGGACGCCGGCGGCATCGACCCCGCCCTGCTCGGCGACTTCCTGGACGCCGTCTGGCGGGCGGTCGTCTCCGGCCGCCGGCTGTCGACGGCGCGGACCGCCCGCTACCGGGCCGTGGGGGAGGAGGCCGCCGCCTCCGGGGTCGCGCTGCGCGCCCTGCTGGACCTCTACCTGTCCGCGGCCTGGCGGCTGTGGCGGTCCCTGCCCCCCGTCCAGGACGCCGCCGCCGACCCCGACGGCGTGGTGACGGCCGGTGAGGTCGTCCTGCGCGCCACCGACGACGCCGTCGCGGCCCTCACCGAGGGCTACCAGATCGCCCGCCGTCAGCTCGTGCGCCGCGAGGAGTCCCGCCGCCGCGAGTTCGTCGACGACCTGCTCGCCGGCACCTCCGACCTGCCGGGCCTGCTGCGCCGCGCACCCCGCCACGGCCTGGACCTCACCGGCCCCCACGCCGTCTGCGTCGTGCGCGCCGACGCCCCCTTCACCGACGGCACCCCCCAGGTCGCGGCCATCGAGCGCCGGCTGCAGGGGGCGCAGGCCGACGCCGACGCCCTCGTCGCGACCAAGGACGGAGCCCTCGTGCTGGTCTTCGCGGCCCCCGACCGGGCCGCCGTGGCGGAGGTCCTCGACCGGCTGCGAGACGTCCTCGGCAGCCCGCAGCGCACGGGGTGGCGCGCCGGCGTCGGACGGCCGGGGCCGGGCGCCGGTGGTGTCGTCGGCTCCTACGAGCAGGCCCGCCGCGCCCTCGACCTCGGGGGCCGCGTCGGCGTCACCGACCCGGTGGCCGACGCCTCCGACCTCCTCGTCTACGAGGTCCTGCTGCGCGACCGCGACGTCGCCACCGACCTCGTCGAGTCCACGCTCGGAGGGCTGCGCGGCGTGCGGGGAGGGGTCGAACCGTTCCTCGAGACGCTCGAGGTCTACCTCGAGGCCGGCGGCAACGCGACCGAGGCGGCCCGCCGCCTGCACCTGTCGGTCCGGGCCGTCACCTACCGCCTGGCCCGCGTGCGCGACCTCACCGGCACCGACCCCACCCGCCCCGCCCAGCGCTTCGGAGTGCAGGCCGCCGTGCTCGCCGCGCGGGCCCTGGGGTGGCCCGGCCCCCCCTCCTGACGGTCTGGAGGGCAGTCTTGCCGGAGTCCGGCAAGGAACCGCGCCGAACTCGTCGCGTTCTCGACAGGACACTGCCAGGACCCGGCAGCCACCATGGAGGAGGGCGGCGACCGCCGCCCGCAACCTCCACCTCCGGGAGCACACGATGGGTCTGGACCTCAACGTCCCCCTCTGGGCCTGGGTGGC
Organism: Kineococcus sp. DHX-1; assembly: GCF_042473625.1. Taxonomy (GTDB): domain Bacteria; phylum Actinomycetota; class Actinomycetes; order Actinomycetales; family Kineococcaceae; genus Kineococcus. The sequence goes on from NZ_CP170445.1 coordinate 2,103,185, forward strand.
GCTCGGCGTCGTCATCGTCGTCATGCTGGCGATCGACCTGCTCGGTCACCGCGGGGCCCACGTCATCCAGTTCAAGGAAGCCGCCGTTTGGAGCGGTGTCTGGGTCGCGATGGCGCTGATCTTCGGCGGCATCATCTTCTGGGCCTACGGGGCCGAGGCCGGGACGGCGTACACGACGGCCTGGTTGCTCGAGAAGAGCCTGTCCGTCGACAACCTCTTCGTCTTCGCCCTGATCTTCGGGTACTTCAAGGTGCCCCGCGAGTACCAGCACCGCGTGCTGTTCCTCGGTGTCCTCGGCGCCCTGCTCTTCCGCGGCATCTTCCTCGGCGTCGGCGTGGCCGTCGTCGAGCGCTTCACCGCCATCCTCTTCGTCTTCGGCGCGATCCTGCTGTGGTCGGCCTGGAAGATGCTGAAGGACGACGACACCGACATGGACCCGAGCACCAACATCGGCGTCCGCATGCTCAAGAAGATCATCCCGCTGAAGGACGAGTACCACGGCACGAAGTTCTTCATCAAGGAGGCCGGCAAGCGCTACGGCACCCCGCTGCTCGCGGTGGTCGCCGCCATCGAGGCCGCCGACCTGATCTTCGCCGTCGACAGCGTCCCCGCCGTCCTCGCCGTCTCGGACGAGGCGTTCATCGTCTACTCCTCCAACGCCTTCGCGATCCTGGGTCTGCGCGCCCTGTACTTCATGCTCTCGGGTCTGCTCGAGCGCTTCCACCTGCTGAGCAAGGCGCTGGCCTTCATCCTCGCCTTCATCGGCGTGAAGCTGTTCTTCCAGGCCGGGCACGAGGTCATCAGCCCCTCGATCCCGCACATCCCGACCTACGTGAGCCTCGGCGTCATCGTCGTCTCCCTCACCCTGGCGATCGTCCTCAGCCTCAAGCGGCCGGCCCCCGACTCCGGGGACGCCTCCCACGGGGTGGACGGTGACGAACCGCAGCGCACGGTGGAGGACACCCCCACCAAGCACTGACCCGTTGCGACTCCCGGACCCGGCGCCCGTCCCCGCACCCGCGGGGGCGGGCGCCTCGTCGTCCCCCCCACGGGACCGCCGCCGACGCCGTGGTCCACTGGCCCCGTGCGCACCCCTCGCCCCCCGCTGCTGGTGGCCGCGGCGACGTCGTACGCGGCCAACTGCGCGCTGGGTGCGGCCGTCGCCGTCCGTGTCGTGGACACCTCGGGGGTCCGCTGGGTGCACCACGCGGTCTTCGTCACGACGGCCGCGCTGACGGCGGCCGCGGGCGCCGACCTCCTGCGCCGCCGCTCCGGCGCCTTCTGGCGGTTGCTCCCGGTCGCAGCCCCCTTGCTGGCGATCCCGGCGGTTCCCGCCCGTACCCGCTGGCACCCCGTGATCGCCCTGACCGCCGCGCCGGCGTACGTCGCGGCCCTGCGGAGCGCGTGATGGAACTGCGCGACGCGATCGCCTCCCGGCGCACCACCAACGGCGCGTTCCTGCCCGACCCGGTGAGTCCGGAGGACCAGCGCCGCCTCGTCGAGGCGGCCTCGCGCGCCCCCTCCCAGCTCAACAGCCAGCCCTGGCGGTTCGTCCTCGTCGAGTCCCGGGCCACCATCGAGGAGGTGGCCCGCATCAGCGGGGCCTCGATGACGACGGCCATGGGCAACGGCACGTTCTTCGAGCGGTACAAGCGGTACTTCCGCTTCAGCGCGCAGGAGATGAGCGAACGCCGCACCGGCATGCTGTTCGACAGGATGCCCGCGCCGCTGCGGCCCTTCACCCGCAGCGTGTTCACCCGCCGGGGGCAGTGGGCCATGAACGTCCTGCGGGTCCCGCGGCGGCTCGGGGCGCAGAACCGCGAACTCGTGGCCGGTTCTCCGCTCCTGATGGGCGTCATGCTCGACCGCGCCGAGTACCGGCCGGGAGAGCTGTCGGCGTTCTACTCGCTGTTCTCGATGGGGGCGGCGATGGAGAACGTCTGGCTGACGACGACCGAACTCGGCCTGGGACTGCAGTTCATCAGCTTCCCCATGGAGGTCCCCGGCGCGTGGGAGCGCATCGTCGAACTCCTCGCGGTGCCCGACGACCTCGAGCTCATGGCCGTCTACCGCATCGGGCACGTGACTCCCTCGGCGCGGCGACCGGTCATCGACTGGACGAGTTCGGAACGCCTGCCGGTCTCGCGGTACGTGTTCCGCGAGACCTGCGAGCAGCCGCAGACGGGATGGGACGGGCCGGTGCAGCCCTAGACTGCCACGGTGAGCACCCCCTTCTTCCTGGACTGCGACACCGGCATCGACGACGCCATGGCGATCGGCTGGCTCGTCGCCTCGCCCGACGTCGACCTCGTGGGGGTCTCGACCGTGAGCGGGAACCTCGACGCGGCCGGGGGAGCGCGCAACACCCTGGACCTGCTGGCCCTCCTCGGCCGCCCCGACGTCCCCGTCAGCGTCGGCGCGCACGACTTCCTCGACCACGCCTACTCCGGTGGGGCGCCGGAGGTCCACGGCCGCAACGGGATCGGCGACGTGCAGCTGCCGCGCGCCGCGGGCGAGCCGACCGGCCGCAGCGGTGCGGAGGCGATCGTCGACGCCGCCCGCGCCCACCCGGGGGAACTGCACCTGCTGGCCATCGGACCGTTCACGAACCTCTCGCTGGCCCTCGACCTCGAACCCCGGCTGCCGGAACTCCTCGCTCACGTGACCGTCATGGGGGGTGCCGCGATGGCACCGGGGAACGTCTCCGCCCTGGCCGAGGCGAACGTCGCGAACGACCCGCTCGCGGCGCACCGCGTGTTCACCGCTGGTCTCGACCTCACGATGGTCGGGCTCGACGTGACGATGCGGCACGTGTTCGAGGAGTCCCACCGCACGGAGCTGCTGGCCGTCGGCACGCCCGGCGCCGTGGCGATCGCCCAGATGCTCGAGTTCTACTTCGCGTTCTACGCCCAGCGGTTCGGGCGCCCGTGCGCGGTCCTGCACGACCCGCTCGCGGCGGCCGTCGCGACGGGTGACGTGGTCCCCGCGCTCGCCCCGCGCGTCCCGGTCGTCGTCGACCACACCGACGGCCCCGGTCGCGGCCAGACGATCGCCGACCTGCGCGACCAGTACCAGGGTTTCCCGCACACCTACCCCGGAGGGACGCGGGTCCTGCTGGAGGTGCCCGGCGACTTCGCCGGGGACCTGCTGCGGCGGTTGCGGACGCTCTGAACTCCGGCCGTCCCGACCGGTCGCTGAACCCCGGGGGCCGCCGTACCGTGTGCCCACCATGCGCACTGGACCAGCCGCGGTCGGCGGCCCGCCCACCGGGCCCGGGACGGGGGTGCGCGACGCCTGGGCGACGCTGGTCCTGTCCACCCTCCTGTGCACGGCCCTCGTGACCGGGTCGGCGGTCACGGGGTCGTTCGGCGTGGCGCTGGAGCACGGGACGGCCGTGGCCGCCGGGGTGGCGCTCGTGGCGGGCGCCGCGGTGGCGGTGGCGCGTCGGCGCGACCGTTGGTGCGGCCCGGCCGACCGCGTGACCCTGGCCCGCACGGTCCTCGTGGGGGGCTGCGCGACCGTCGCCGTGCTGGCCCTCAGCGGGGTGCTCGGTCCCCGACCCTGGCTCCTGGTCGCCCTGGCGGTCCCGGCCCTCCTCCTCGACGGCGTCGACGGGCACGTCGCCCGGCGGACGGGGACGGCGACCGCGGCCGGGGCCCGCCTCGACATGGAGGTCGACGCCGCGCTCCTGCTCGTGCTGTCCGCCGTCGCGGCGCTCACCCAGGGGCCGTGGGTGCTGGCCATCGGCCTCCTGCGCTACGCCTACGTCGCCGCCGGCTGGTGCTGGGTGCCGTTGCGCCGCACGCCGTCCCCGCGGTTCTCGCGCAAGGTCGTGGCCGTGGTGCAGGCCGTGGCCCTCCTCACCGCCCTGCTCCCGCCCGTCCCGCCGCCCGCCGGTGCGGTGGTCCTGGCGGTCGCCCTCGCCGCCCTCGTGTTCTCCTTCGGGCGCGACGTCCGGTCACTGCACCGCCGCACCCCGCAGGTGGTCCTCGATCCGGTCGACGGTCGTGGTCCAGCCCTCGCGGATGCCCAGGCCGAACCAGTGCGCGACCTGCGCCTCGTCGAGGTCGGCGCCGAGCTCGAGGGTGGCGGTCATCCTCGTTCCCGTGGGCACGGCTGAGAACTGCAGCCGCACCGTCGGCACCGTCCCCGGCGCGGCCGGGTCGAGGTCGGGCCACCCGCCGGGGGCGCCCCAGTGGAACTCGAGCCGGTGCGGCGGGTCGACGAGGGTGTAGAGGCCACCGGTCCGGTAGGTCCGGCCGCCGGGGCCCTCCTGCAGGAGGACCGACCAGGACCCGCCGACGCGCAGGTCGACGCGAGGGTCGGACTGCGCCGCGGGCAGTCCCGAGAACCACTCGAGCTGGTCGGGGTCCGTCCAGGCGGCGACGACGCGCTCGGGCGGGACGGGGTACTCGCGGACGAGGACGACGGAGCGGGCGGTGCTGGGGTCCGCGAGCTGGTCGGTGGGGGAGTCGGTCACGGGGGTGTCTCCTTCGGGTGGTCGGTCGGGTGGTCCGCGAGGTGCTCGGCGAGGCGGTCGAACCGGTCGGCGAAGAACCGCCGGTAGTCCTCCATCCAGGCGTCGACCTCCTGCAGGGGATCGGCGACGAGCCGGCAGGACCGCCACTGGGCCTGCCGGGTCTTGGCCACCAGCCCGGCGGTCTCGAGGACCTTCAGGTGCCGGGACACGGCGGCCAGCGTGAGGTCGTGCGGCGCGGCGAGCCGGTTGACGGTGGCCTCGCCGCGCGCCAGTTGCGCGAGCAGGGCGCGGCGGGTGGGGTCGGCCAGGGCCGCGAACGTCGTGTCGAGCCGGCTGTCCACGAGCACCTCCCGAACCTCCGACCGTATTCAACGAACTGCTCAAGTACACGCCTGTGGGGAACCTCTCGTCAAGGGGTCGATCGCCGCGGCGGGCCGCGCGCTACCGTCCGTCCCAGACGACGCCGTCCCCGCCCGGGACGGCCCGACAGCGAAGGGGACCACGCGTGAGCGAGCAGCAGGCCGGCCGGCCGACCGGGGGCCAGGCGGAGTACCGGATCACCAACCCCGCGACCGGCGAGGTCGTGGCCACCTACCCCAGCACCACCGACGCCGAGCTGGAGCAGGCCCTCGCCGCGGCCACGTCCGCCCACCGCGACTGGTCGCGCACCACCAGCCCCGCCGGTCGAGGTGCCCTCGTGCGCCGCGTCGCCGAGCTGCACCGCGAGCGCCGTGAGGAACTGGCCGGCGCCATCGTCACCGAGATGGGCAAACCCCGGGCGGCCGCCCTCGGCGAGGTCGACTTCGCGGCGGACATCTACGAGTACTACGCCGACCGCGCCGAGGACCTCACCCGCGACCAGCCCGTGGACCTGCTCGGCGGGGAGGGGACGGCGGTCGTGCGCCGCGCTTCCCTGGGCCCGCTGCTCGGGATCATGCCGTGGAACTTCCCGTACTACCAGGTCGCCCGCTTCGCGGGTCCGAACGTCGTGGTGGGCAACACGATCCTGCTCAAGCACGCACCGCAGTGCCCCCGCTCGGCCGAGCTCATCCACCAGGCGTTCGCCGACGCCGCCCGGGAACTCGGAGCGCCTGAGGGCGTGTACGTCGACGTGCGCATCAGCAACGACCAGGCGGCTGCCGTCATCGGTGACCCGCGCGTCCACGGCGTCTCCCTGACCGGTTCTGAGCGCGCCGGTGCCGCGGTCGCCGAGGTCGCCGGTCGGCACCTGAAGAAGGTCGCCCTCGAACTCGGGGGTTCCGACCCGTTCGTCCTGCTGTCCACCGACGACCTCGACGCCGTCGTGGAGGCCGCGGCGGCGGCCCGCCTGGACAACACGGGGCAGTCCTGCAACGCCGCCAAGCGGTTCATCGTCGTGGACGACCTCTACGACGCGTTCGTGGAGAAGCTGGCGGCCGCCTTCGGCGCGCAGACGTCCGGCGACCCGACCGCGGAGAGCACCGACCTCGGCCCGTTGTCGTCGCTGGCCGCGGCCGAGCGTCTGGCCGAGCAGGTCGACCGGGCCGTGGCCCAGGGCGCCACGGTCGTCACGGGCGCCACGCGCGACGGTGCCTTCTACGCCCCGACCGTGCTGACGGGGGTCTCGCCGGACAACGACGCGTACCACGAGGAACTGTTCGGCCCCGTCGCCGTCGTGCACCGCGTCAGCGGTGAGGACGCCGCCGTGGACCTGGCCAACGACACCCCCTACGGCCTGGGGTCCTACGTGTGGACGACCGACGCCGAGCAGGCCCAGCGCGTCGCCGACCGCATCGAGGCGGGCATGGTGTTCGTGAACTGCGTCCTGGCCGACTCCCCGGAACTGCCCTTCGGCGGGATCAAGCGCTCGGGCACGTCCCGTGAGCTCGGTACCCTGGCGGCGGAGGAGTTCGTCAACAAGAAGCTCATCCGCACCGCGGGCTGAGCGGCAGCGGGACGACGCGGACGCGCGTCCCGGGTCACGCCGGGACGCGCGTCAGCGACCGCACGCGGGTACGGGCGGCGAGGGTCGCCGTCAGGTAGACCTCCGAGGTCAGGTCCGGTCCCACCGGGCCGGGTGCTGGTCCTCGCACGGCGGGTTCCTCGGCGGTTGCTGCGGTGCTCGTCGTGCCCTCGTGGGAGACGACGGCGTCGATCGCCGCGCCGAGCCGGCCGCGGCGGTGGACGAGGGCCTCCTGGACCTCGGGGGCGAGGGCGCAGCCGCGCGTGAGGTCGGCGGGGGCGACGCCCAGGACGTCCGCGGCCGCGGACAGCAGCCCCACGGTGAACCCGGCGTCGGGGTCCTCGGGGGCCAGTGCCCGGCAGGCTTCGGCGCGCGTGAAGATCCAGCCCAGGGTGTCCGGCCTGGCCGGCGCCGTGGACGTGCCGCCGACGAGGACGAGCGTCACCCAGGAGGCCAGTTCCCGGCGGCCGAGGAGGACGACCGCCTGGTGCAGCGAGGTGACGCCCTGCCGGGGCGCGTGGGCGGCCGAGCCGACGGTCTTGAGGATGCGCAGGCTCAGGCCGGGGTCGTGGGCGAGCAGGTCCAGGACGGCCTCGGTGCTCGTCCGCAGGTCGTGCAGCGCGGCGATGAGCTGCACGCAGGTGAGGTGCGAGGCGTCGAGGGTCTGCTTCTGCACGACGTCGGGCCGGTGCAGGTGGTAGCCCTGGAAGAGCTCGACCCCCAGGTCGACGCAGCGCGCGAACTGCTCCTCGGTCTCGATGCGCTCGACGACGAGCTGGGCGCGGGGGTTCACCCGGCGCACGAGGTCGACCAGGCCCGGCAGCCGGTCCCCGCTCGCCTCCAGGTCCAGCTTGACGTAGTCGGCGTGCTGCAGGGCCGGCACGCGGTGCAGCTCCCCGTCGAAGTCGTCGACGGCGAGGGCGAACCCGCGGTCCTTGAGCCGGCGGACACCTTCCATGACGTGGTGGTCGACCTCGACCGTCTCGAGGAGTTCGAGCACCACGCCCTCGGGGCTGAAGGGCAGCGGCAGCTCGCCCGTGAAGAAGCTGCGGGTCGTGTTGAGGAACAGGGGTTTGCCGTCGCCGAGCTCGGCCGCACCGAACTCCCCGAAGGTCGCGGTGATGACCTGGGCGGTCGCGTGGTCGTGCTCGGCCCGGCCCCGCAGGGTGGCGGCGTGGCGTCCGGGGGCCCGGAACAGCAGCTCGTGGGCCACGACGGTGCGGTCCGCCGTGTGGATGCCCTGCAGCCCGACGCGCACCCGCGACTCGGGGGCGGGCTGGCCGCTGGTCGTGTCGGACACGGTTCCGGAACCTCACGGGGGGTCGGGGGCGCTGGGGGTGCCTGAGAGGCATCGGCAGGTGCGGGCCGGGCTTGAGCGGTCGCGGGGCCGGTCGTCGGGAGGAGGTCGCGTCTCACCCGATCGGCTCCCGTTGCGCGGCAATGGATTCGGGACCGAGGTCGGATTGCGGAGGGCCGATCCGGTGACGCTGGGTGGGGGCGGCACCCACCCGGAGCAAGCTCGACCGCGCGGTCGGGGGACGGCGGTTGACCCCCTGTTCCCGGCGTTCCTACGGTGGCCGAGGCCGGCCCTGGACCACCTCGACGGGGACGGGCTCCACCTCCCTCCCTCCCCGTTCGAGGAGTCCTGCGTGACCGCCCTGATCCCCGCCTCTGCGACGTCCCGCCGCAACGTCCTGCGCGCCGGTGCGGCCGCCGTCCTCGTCGGCCTGGGCACCAGCGTCGCGCTGCGGGACGCCGGCTCCGCGAGCGCTGCGACCGCCGGGACGTACGCGGTGGGTTCCACGCCCGTCGCCCTCAACACCCCCTCCGACCCGGCGATGGGGCGGACCACCCCCGCCACGGACGCCACCACGCGCGGCATGTTCGGGGCGCAGGTCCCCTGGCCGGTGATCCCGATCCACGTCGCCGTGGGGCGCAACGGCCACCTGACCTCGTGGGGGACGCCGGTCGACACGGCCGCGCAGGGGGGCACGGCCTACGACGACTGGGACGTGGCCGGCGGGTTCTCGCGCGCCGCCCACACGCAGACGGCCTCGATGCACGACTACAACAGCTTCTGCAACGGTCCGGCGATCCTGCCGGACGGCCGGTTCCTCATGGTCGGGGGCAACTCCTCGAGCATGACGATGCTCTACGACCCGGTGACGCACGAGCAGACGATGGGCCAGAACGTCCGGTACCAGCGCTGGTACGCGACGTCGCTGCGCCTGCCGGACGGCCGGGTCCTCGTCCTGGGGGGCGGGAACTACTACAACACCGGCGCCTACCGGAACCCGCAGGACAACAGCGGCGTCGCCACGGTGCCCGAGATCGGCACCGGGACGGGGGCGTGGACGTCCCTCACGGGAGCAGCGAGCACCATGGCCTTCGGCGCCGAGGACAACCGCTGGTGGTATCCGCGGGCGTTCAACGGTCCCCGCGGGACGGTCGTCGGGACCTCAGGGGACCAGGTGTGGAACCTCTCGGTCAGCGGCACCGGCACCATCAGCAAGATCGGGACGCTGCCCTTCAACCCCCGCGTCTCCGGCTCGCAGGTCATGTACGCCCCGGGCAAGATCCTCGTCTCCGGCGGTGGCCAGCCCTTCAACGAGGACGGCACGACGGCGACGGCGGCCGCCGCGGTCGTCGACGTCACCGGCACGACGGCGCGCACCACCTCGACGTCGCCCATGGCCGAGAACCGCAACTGGCACAACCTCACGGTCCTGCCGACCGGGGACGTCCTGGCCTCGGGGGGCACGCGCGTGGGCACCGCGGGCGGGGACGCGAACTCCGTCAAGCAGGCCGAGATCTGGAACCCCGCCTCCGGCACGTGGCGGCCCGCGGCGACCGCCGCCCGGACCCGGACCTACCACTCGACGGCCCTCCTGATGCCCAGTGGCGCCGTGTTCACCGGGGGAGGTGGGGTGCCCGGTCCGGAGGACAACCTCAACGCCGAACTGTTCTACCCGCCGTACCTGTTCACGCGGGCCGCCGACGGGTCGACCACCTGGGCCTCACGTCCCGTGCTGACGTCGATCGCCGGGTCGGCGACGCACGGCGGCACGGTCACGCTCGGCCTGGCCGACACCCGCACGGTGAGCGCCGCCTCGCTCATCAGCACGGGGTGCGTGACGCACTCGGAGAACACCGACCAGCGGCGCGTCCCGTTGACCGTGCGGCAGAACGGCGCAACCGTCTCGGCGACCCTGCCGACCTCGGTGGACGTCCTGCCCCCGGGGGACTACCTGCTGACCGTCGTGGACGCGGCCGGGGTGCCGTCCGCGGCCCAGGTCCTCACGATCCGCCGTGGCGCCCCCGGCCTCGTGACGGTCGGCAGCGCGACGCAGGTGGTCGGCACCGGTGAACCCGTCACCGACCCCACGGGCACGGTGCCCCTCACCGTGGACACCGCCGTGGGGCTCGAGGCGGTGAACTTCGCCGGGTACCGGGTGATGCACGAGAACTTCGCGGTGTACCTGCGGCAGGCGGGGACCGGCAGTGCCGACGGGGTGAAGACGGACACGTCGTGGGCCGTGCGACCCGGCCTGGCCGACGCCGCCGGGGTGTCGTTCGAAGCCGTCACGTGGCCGGGGTACTACCTGGCCGCGCCGACCGGCGGGGGGGCGACGGGGCTGGTGAAGAACGACGGGACCAAGGGTTTCGCCGCCCGCGCGACGTTCGCCCCCGTCACGGGTGCGACGGGGCAGGGCACGACGTTCCAGGTCTGGGCGACCGCACGCTGCAGCTGCGCCACCAGAACTTCCAGGTGTTCGCGCAGAAGGCCGACACCTCCGACCTCGGGCGGGCCGACAGCACGTTCACCGTGCGCGGGGGGCTCCTCCCGGCGCCGGCGCTGCCGCTCACGCCGGGCCGGTCGCTGGGGTTCGAGGCGCTGAACTTCCCGGGGTACCGGCTCATGCACGAGAACTTCGCGGTGTTCCTGCGCCAGGCCGGCGCCGGCAGTGCCGGAGGGGTCACGACCGACACCTCCTGGGTCGTGCGACCCGGGCTGGCCGACGGGGCGGGTGTCTCCTTCGAGGCGACGACCTGGCCGGGGTACTACCTCACGGCCCCGACCGGCGGCGGGGCACTCGGTCTGGTGCGCAACGACGGGTCTGCCGGTTTCGCCGGCCGCGCCACGTTCGCGGCCGTGGCCGGCGCCGCCGGTCAGGGATCGTCGTTCCAGGTGTGGTCGGACCGCACGCTGCAGGTGCGCCACCAGGACTTCCAGGTGTTCGCGCAGAAGGCGGACGGTTCGGACCTGGGCCGCGCCGACAGTTCCTTCGTCCTGCGGTCCGGGCTCTTCCCGACGCCCGCCGTCTGACGTCCGGGCCCGGAACCCAGGGTTCCGGGCCGGTCGGCGTGCGGTGGTGGGGGACCCCGGGCAGGGTGATCGCGTGGACGGACGACGCGACGGTCAGACGACGGAACACCCGGCGACCGGGGGCACCGAGGCGGGCGGGCACGGGGCGTCGGGAGCCCGGCAGGACGGGCATTCCGGGGGTGATCCGGTGGCGACCCTGCTCGTCCTGGGCGCCAGCGGCGACCTCGCCGCGCGCCTCCTCCTGCCCGGGCTGGCGCGGTTGCTCGTCTCGGACCGCCGCGAGGACCCCGGCCACGGTCACGGGGCGTCCCTCCAGCTCGTCGGGGCCGGGTCGGAGGACTGGGACGACGCGCGCTGGCGCGAGGTCGTCACGGGGGCCTTCGCCGGGCTCGACGAGCACGGCGACACCGCGGCGGCGGACGCCGTCCGCGACGGCAGCCGGTACGCGCAGGTGGACGTCACCGACCCCGACGCGCTGCTGGCCCTGCTGCAGTCGTGCACCGCGCCCGTCGCCGTGTACTTCGCCCTCCCGCCGGCCGTGACGGCCCGCGCCTGCCGCGGGCTCGTCGGACGGGAGCTGCCGGAGAGCACCCGGCTGGTGATGGAGAAGCCGTTCGGGTCCGACGAGACGTCGGCGCACGAGCTGAACCAGGTCGTGGCCCAACTCGTCCCCGAGGAGCACGTCCACCGGGTGGACCACTTCCTGGGCACCTCCACTGTGCTGGGGACGCTGGGCGTGCGCTTCGCGAACCGCCTGTTCGAGCCGACGTGGAACGCCGGTCACGTCGAACGCGTCGACGTCTTCTACGACGAGGACCTCGCCCTGGAGGGCCGGGCGCGCTACTACGACAAGGCCGGCGCCCTCGTCGACATGGTCCAGAGCCACCTGCTGCAGGTCCTCGCGGTGCTCGCCATGGACGCACCCGCCACGCTCGACGAACGGGAGTTCCGCGACCGCAAGGCCCAGGTGCTGCGGGCGACGCGGCTCGCCGGGACACCCGCCGAGGCGAGTCGGCGCGCCCGGTACACGGCCGGCCGGATCGGGGACCGGGACCTTCCCGACTACGCCGCGGAGGAGGGGGTCGACCCCGACCGCGGCACCGAGACGCTGGCCGAGGTCGTCCTGCACGTCGACACCTGGCGGTGGGCGGGCGTGCCGTTCCGGCTGCGGTCGGGCAAGGCGCTGGGGCGCGCCCGCAAGGAGGCCGTCATCACCTTCAAACCCGTCCCGCACCTGCTGACCGGTCTGCACGGGACCCCCGGACCGACACGTCTGCGCCTGGGGTTCAAACCGAACTCCGTGAGCGTCGACCTCGCCGTGAACGCCGAGGGCAGCCCGTTCGACCTCGAGGAGGCCACGCTGACGACGCAGCTGGCGGACTCGCAGTTGCCGGCCTACGGGGAGGTCCTGGCCGGTGTGCTCGACGGCGACCCGCTGCTGTCCGTCCGCGGGGACACCGCGGAGGACTGCTGGCGGATCCTCGCCCCGGTCATCGAGGCGTGGCGGGCGGACGAGGTGCCGCTGGAGACGTACGCCGCCGGCAGCGACGGACCCGAGCCGACGGAGACCTTCCCCGCCGTGTGACAGGCGTTCCGTCAGGCCGAACGGCGGCGGCCCTGGAGGACGAGCGAGCGGGCCGTCGGCAGGTCGAGGGTGGTGCCCGCGGAGCGCAGGACCGCGACGATGCGCGGGTCGGCGAGCAGGCCGAGCAGCACGTGGTCGTCCCCGACGTGCCGGTCGCCGAGGTCCAGGGCCGCCCGCAAGGAGTTCTCGAGGACCTTCTTGGCGTCCCGCTCGAACCGCAGGTGCGTGGGCGGGAACACCCGGCCGAGCAGGCCGCGGCGCCGTCTCGCCGGGACGTCCAGGGCGCCGGCGCCGAAGGTCTCCTCGACGCGGCGGCGGACCTCGGTGAGGTCGATGCCCAGTTCCTGCAGGTGGTCCGCGTCGTCAGCCGGGGCGCCGGCGTACGGGGCGCTCCGCACGGCCTCGGTCAGCCGGTCGCGGTCGACCCCGACCGAGTCCAGGACGCTGCGCGCCGGACCCGTCGAGTCGAGGAGGCCGAGCAGCAGGTGCTCGGCACCGATGTGGTCGGAACGCCGTCGTCGCGCGCACTCCTGCGCGGCCACGACGGCGTCGCGGGCCTCGGACGTGAAGCGTTGGAACACGTGAACCTCCGGGTCCTGGGTCGCGCGTCAGCCGCGCCGGGCGTGCTTCTTGTGGACCGCCTGCTTCGACACGCCCAGTTCGGCGGCGATCTCGGCCCACGACCAGCCGAGCGACCGCGCGCGGTCGACCTGCAACTGCTCGAGGCGGACCTGGAGCCGTGCGAGGGCGGCGACGGCGCGCAGACCCACCCGCGGGTCGGTGTCCGCGCCCCGCGCGAGGAGGGTGTCGGTGCTCTCGGTCATGCGTCAACAGTGCTTGACGACCCGGGAGAAGTCAACTGATGTTGACGCTCGCGGCCTCCAGGACGGCGAGAGCCGTCTCCTTCGCACGCCGCAACCCTTCCGCGAGACCGGTACGCCGGTGCTCCTCGGAGAGGACCTCCACACCCCACGGCCCGTCGACCCCGAGGTCGCGCAGCAGGCGCACGAACCCCTCGACGTCGAGGTCGCCCTCACCGCAGTACCGCCGCCGGTCGCGGGTGTCCGAGAACAAGTCGCCCACCGGTTCGGCGGCGGCGTCGTCGAGCTCCACCTGGAACACCAGTTCGGCGTCCAGGCACGCGGCCAGTTCGGTGAGCGTCGTGCCGGCCCGGGCCACGTGCCACAGGTCGACGGTCAGTCCGGCGGCGGGGTGGTCGACCCGGCGCACGAGGTCCGCCGCCGCGGGCACCGACCCGACCACCGCGAACGGGAGCGGTTCCAGGGCCACCCGTGTGCCGCGGTCGGCGGCTTCGACCGCCAAGCGCCGCAGCGGCTCCACGAGGGACGACACGTCGGACCACGGAGCGCCGAACGCGCTCCCGGCCTTGACGACGGGGGAGCCGAACGCCTCCGCGGCGTCCAGCAGGAGGTTCCAGCGGGAACGCCACTGCGACGGGTCGAGCCACCAGTCGGTGACGAGTTCGACCTCGACGTGGTCCAGTCCCCGGTCGCGTGCGTGCCGGGCGACGGCGGCGAAACCCGTCGTCCGGCTCATGAGGTCCAGGTCGTCGTGAGCGAACCCCAGTCCGGCCCACCCGCCGTCCGCGACGGCGTCGATCCGCTCGAACGGCGTGTGCGAGGCGAGTTCGGGGACGTCGAGCGGTCGGGCGGTGCCGGCGGTGGTCCAGCAGGTCGCGACCAGAGGCGGTCCGGCCGGGCGTCGGGGGGTGCTCACCCGGCGATGTTCCCACTCGTCGCACCCGCGCTTCCTGGTTCCGGATCCGAGATTCTGTAGAAAGTGTCCACATCGCAACGAAACCGGTGCGGCGTGGGGGCTGGCGCCGGCGAGTCGCGTCGCCTATCTTCCACTGAACCGGTTCGGCTGGCCGAGCCGGACGGAGGACGTCGAGGACGACGCCCTTGCACGCCGCTCATCGACGAGAGGACGCGCCCCACCCATGACTGCCCCCACCACCCCCGGTCCGACGTTGGACGTGTCGCGGATCTCGGTGCAGCTGTACACCGTGCGGGAGGCGTTGGCCGCCGACCTGGACGGCACGTTGGCCCGGCTGGCCGCGATCGGGTTCACCCAGGTCGAACCGTTCGGGCTGACCTCCTCGGCGGCCACGTTGGCGCCGGTGCTGGCCGCGCACGGGTTGTCGGCGCCCTCGGCGCACACCTCGGTGATCGGCGCGGACCTGGACGCGGTCCTGACCGCGGCCGCGGCCACCGGCACCACCTTGGTCATCGACCCGCACGTGGACCGGGCCCGCTGGACCACGACCGAGGACGTCGCGGCGATCGCGGCGGAACTGAACACCGCCGCGCAACGGGCCGCCGACGCCGGCGTCACCATCGGCTACCACAACCACGAGTTCGAGCTGGAAACCCGCATCGGCGGCCGCCCCGCGCTGGAGGTCCTGGCCGAGCACCTGCACGAGCAGGTGGCGTTGGAGGTCGACACGTACTGGGCCGTGGTCGGCGGGGTCGACGTGCCGGACCTGCTGGACCGGTTGGGTTCGCGGGTCAAGGCCGTGCACCTGAAGGACGGCGACGGCTCGCGCGATGACAGCAAGCAGGTGGCGTTCGGGACCGGCGCCATCGACACCGCCGCGATCCTGGCCGCGTGCGCAGGCGTGGACCTGGGTGTGATCGAGCTGGACGACACGACCGGGGACATGTTCACCGCGGTGCAGGACAGCTACACCCACCTCGTCCAGGCCCTGAGCAGCGGGGTCCCGGCATGACCGCCCCGGCGCAGCGCTCGGGTCCGGTGGGGATCGGCATCATCGGGGCAGGGGTGATCTCCGGGACCTACCTGGAGAACCTGACCTCCTTCCCCGACGTGCAGGTGCACGCCATCGGTGACCTCTACCCCGAAGCCGCCTCCCGCCGGGCCGCCGAACACGGTGTCCCCGCCCACGGCGGCATCGACACCGTCCTGACCCACGAGGACGTGGAGATCGTCATCAACCTGACGATCCCGGCCGCGCACGTGGAGGTGTCGCTGGCCGCGATCGGCGCGGGCAAGCACGTGTGGTCGGAGAAACCGGTCGCCTTGGACCGTGAGGGTGGGGCCCGGTTGCTGGCCGCCGCGCAGGCGGCGGGGGTGCGGTTGGGGTGCGCGCCGGACACGTTCCTGGGTGTGGGGTTGCAGACCGCGCTGGCGGTGCTGCGCCGCGGGGACATCGGCACCCCGCTGAGCGCGTTGACGTTGATGCAGTCCCCGGGCCCGGAGTCCTGGCACCCCAACCCGGCGTTCTTGTTCCAGCACGGGGCCGGGCCGCTGTTCGACATCGGCCCCTACTACCTGACCACGCTGGTGCAGGCCTTCGGGCCCATCACACAGGTGGCCGCGGTGGCCGGGACGTCCCGGGCGCAGCGGACCATCGGGTCCGGCCCGAAGGCCGGGGAGGTGTTCGACGTGACGGTGCCCACCCACGTCAGCGCGTTGACGCAGTTCGCCGGCGGCGCCTCGGGCAGCAGCATCTTCTCCTTCGACTCCCCGTTGCCGCGGCACGGGTTCGTGGAGATCACCGGGACCGAGGCGACGTTGGCGTTGCCGGACCCGAACGACTTCGACGGGGACCTGCGCATCCGCCGCGCCGGCGGGGGCCGGGAGGAGGAGTGGGAGACGATCGCCTCCACCAAGGCGCTGTCCACGCGGGGGACGGGGGTGCTGGAGATGGCCCGCGCGGTGCGGGAGGGTCGTCCGCACCGGGTGCAGGGGGCGTTGGCCCACCACGTGGTCGACGCGATGGTCTCGATCGCCGAATCCGCGCAGTCCGGCGCGTTCGTGCCGGTCACCAGCACCGTGGCCCCGGCCGAGCTGCTGCCGGCCGACTGGGACCCCACCACCCGCACCGTCTGAACCACCGCACGACCGTTCCGCACGTCCGCTCCGCCCGTCCGCAGTCCAGCGCGGAGGTGTCGTCACCGTCGACGACCGCCCTCCGTCCACCAGGACCCACCAGACCGCTCGAGAGGGAACCCGCCATGACCACCACCCCGTCCAGCGCACCCGAACCCACGGGTGCCGCCACCCGCCGCCGCTTCCTCGCAGTCTCCACCGTCGCGGCCGGTGGGGTCGCCCTCGCCGCCTGCGGTGGCAGCAGTGGTGGCGGGGGCGGCACCAAGGACAGCACGCTGCCCGGCATCGGCAACAACGGCAAGATCGGTGGCGGGCGCCGGGGCGACGCAGCCGACCAGCTGTTCCTGGCGGGGTTCCAGTTCAGCCCGCCCACGAACTTCAACACGTTCGCCGGGGCCCCGGCGTGGCCGGCCGCGAACAACGTCGCCCAGTACGTCTACGAGACCCTGCTGCGGTTCGACATCGTCTCCGGCGAGCTCAAGCCCGGCCTGGCCGCGGACTACAAGGTCGACGGCACGTCGTCGGTCTCCTTGACGCTGCAGGACGGCGTCACGTGGTCGGACGGGACGGCGCTGACCGCGGACGACGTCCTCTACACCTTCCAGCTCGGGAAGATCGACCCGACGCTGACGGTGGCCTCCTTCTGGGTCGAGGCCGACGACATCACCGCGAGCGGGGACACCATCACGGTCGCCATCAACCAGGACCGCAAGAACGTGGACATGATCCTGCAGCAGCTCGCCGTCCAGTTCATCCTCCCCAAGGCCGTCTTCGAGAAGGTCGCCGCCGAGACCGGGAACAAGCTGGCCAGCTGGGAGACGACGGAGCTCCTCGGCTCCGGCCCCTACACCCTGGAGAAGGCCGACCAGACCCAGATCATCCTCGCGCGCAACGAGAAGTACTGGGGACAGAAGTTCTACGGCGGTCTGCCGGCCCCCACGAAGATCATCCACCCGATCTTCAAGTCCAACGAGGACGGCAACCTGAAGTTCCAGAACGGCGAGCTGGACGTCATGCAGCAGTTCGTCCCGCAGATCTGGAAGATGTGGGAGTCGGGCAAGCCCGTCGGGACCTACCTCAAGGACAAGCCCTACTACGTCCCGGGCTCGATGCCGATGTTCATCTTCAACACGACCCGCGGCGCGCTGGCGGACCCGGCGGTCCGTCGCGCCGTCGCCTTCGCCATCGACTACGCCTCGATCGCCGAGACGGCGATGTCGGGGTACTCCGGCGACGTGCAGGCCTCGCTCATCATCCCCGGCGGCGCCGAGGACAAGTGGTTCGACGGCGACCGCGCCAAGGCCGACGGTTGGTCCTTCGACGCGACGAAGGCCGAGAAGACCCTCACCGACGCGGGGTACGTGAAGGGTTCGGACGGGATCTACGCCAAGGACGGACAGCGCCTCGGGCCGTGGAAGCTCATCACCCCCCAGGGCTGGACCGACTGGAACGCCGCGCTGGAGATCGTCGCCAAGAACCTGAAGGCCATCGGCATCGACGCCGCCACGAACTTCCCCCAGCAGGCGCAGGTGACGACCTCGGTGGCCAACGGCGACTTCGACATGTGCTGCTGGTACGTGTCGGGCACGAACCCCGCGACGCCGTGGCAGCGCTTCAGCGACGTGATGAGCAACGTCGAGCTCGCTCCGCTGGGGCAGACGGCCTTCCGCAACTACGGGCGGTGGACCAACGACCAGGTGAACGACCTGCTGGAGGCGGCGGCGGCGGCGCCGGACGACGGGTCGAAGAAGCAGGCGCTCACCGCGCTCGACGACGTGTACCGCCAGCAGGCGCCGGCCATCCCCCTCATGTACCGGCCGGACGAGTTCTTCGAGTTCAACGCGAGCAACTGGACGAACTTCCCCACCCAGGCGAACGACGACGCGCCGCCGATGTTCCGCGGGGCCGGGAACGACTGGCTGTTCAAGATCAAGAAGATCGAGGGCTGAGGTCCGACCGTGAAGCTCGGACAGTACGTCGCCCGCAAGACCGTGTGGTACCTCGTCGCGCTCGTCGCGGCGGTGTCCCTGAACTTCCTGCTCCCGCGGCTCGTGCCCGGCAACCCGGTGGACGTCATCGTGTCCAACCTGGCCCGTGGCGGGGCCGTGAACGGTGAGCAGCAGAAGCAGATCTACGAGGGGTTCGTCCAGCAGTTCGGGCTCAACGCCCCCCTCTGGCAGCAGTTCCTCACGTACCTGGGCAAGGTGTTCACCGGGGACCTCGGGACGTCGTTCGCGTCGTACCCGACGTCGGTGAACTCGCTCCTCGGGCAGGCCCTGCCGTGGTCGATCGCGGTGCAGCTGCCGGCGATCGTCATCGGCTGGGTGCTCGGGAACGTCGTCGGCGCCGTCGCGGCCTTCCGCGGCGGCAACTGGGACCGCAGCGTCTTCACGTCGTCCCTGTTCCTGTCGGCCATGCCCTACTACTGCCTGTCGATCCTGCTGCTGTACGGGTTGGCCGTCGTCGCCGGGATCTTCCCCGTCGGTGGGGCCTACTCGCTCGGCAACAGCCCGGCGCTGTCGCTGGACTTCCTCACCGACGCCCTGCAGTACTACTGGCTGCCGTTCCTGTCGCTGGTGATCGTCTTCATCGGGGGTCAGGCCGTCGGGATGCGCTCCATGGCGATCTACGAGCTCGGCGGGGACTACGTCAACTACGGCCGCGCCATGGGCATCGGGGACAACCGCATCACCCGGTACATCTTCCGGAACGCGATGCTGCCGCAGATCACGGGGCTCGCCCTGTCGATCGGGACGCTGGTCAGCGGCGCGCTCATCACGGAACTGGTGTTCAACTACCCGGGGGTCGGGACGCTGCTGTTCAACGCCATCTCGCAGAACGACTACCCGGTCATCCAGGCGATCACGCTGATCATCACGCTGGCGGTGCTCGCGGCCAACTTCCTGGTCGAGATCGTGTACGGCATCGTCGACCCGCGCATCCGCGCGGCCGCCTCCGGGGAGAAGTGACATGTCCACACCGAACGTCTCCAGCGTGGCGACGGCGGACGAGGCGGCCGCTCCTCGGTCCAACCCCTTCCGCAACCTGAACTTCTCCGTCCGGTTCTGGGTGGCCCTGGGGCTCGTCGTGCTCGTCCTCCTGCTGGGTGTCGCGGGGTACTTCTACCCCACCTCCTCCAGCGAGAAGGTCGGGTCGCTCTACGACCCACCGGGCAACGGGCTGCTGTTCGGCACCGACAACTTCGGGCACGACGTCCTCGCCGTCCTCATGGCCGGGACGCGCACGTCGCTCGTCATCGGGCTGGTGGCGGGGGTCATCGCCACGACGATCGGTGTCGCCGTCGGCCTGCTGGCCGGCTACGTGGGTGGGTGGCTGGAGGAGCTGCTCATGGGGATCACGAACGTGGTCCTGGCGATCCCCTCGATCATCGTCCTGATCCTCATCTCGATCTCACTCCCCAAGAGCACCATGTGGTCCCTCGCGGTCGTCATCGGCATCACGTCGTGGCCGTGGACCGCCCGTGCGGTCCGCGCGCAGGCCAGTTCGGTCGCCACCCGCGAGCACATCGACGTGGCCCGGCTGTCGGGGGCGCGACTGGGCGGCATCCTCGTCCGCGACGTGCTGCCGTACATCCTGTCCTACGCGGTCATGGCCTTCGTGCTGCAGGTCTCCGGGGCGATCCTCGCCGAGGCCGCCCTGTCGATGCTGGGACTCGGGCCGGCGGGCGCTGACTCCCTCGGCACGCAGCTGCACTGGGCGCTGGCGTTCCAGGCCGTCGCGAGCGGTGCGTGGTGGGCGTTCCTGCCCCCCACCATCGTCCTGACCCTGGTCTCCTTCGGGTTCCTCCTGCTGCAGGCCAGCCTCGACGAGGTGTTCAACCCGCGGCTGCGTCGTGGTAAGCGCAAGCAGATGAGGCAGACGCAGGCCCGGCGCCTGGCCGAGGCGCAGGCGGCCGCGGCCGCACGACCCACGCCGACCGGTGCACACGCCGGGGTGGGCGCCGGCCGGGCCCGGACGGCACAGGAAGGGGGACGGTCGTGAGCACCACCGGAGCGTCCGGGGCACCGACGTCAGGCACGGGGACGGGGACGGGTACGTCGACGCTGCTCGCCCGGGCGGTCGGCGTCCGTGCGGTCTACGGGGGCGGCGACCGCGACTTCACCGCGGTGGACGGGGTGACCCTGGAACTGGGAGAGGGGGAGATCCTCGGCCTCGCGGGGGAGTCGGGCTGCGGCAAGACCACGCTCGGGAACTCCCTGGCGATGATCGCGAACCCGCCGCTCTACGTCGTGGAGGGGACGCTCGAGATCGACGGCGAGCAGATCGACCTCACGACGCTGCGCGGCGAGCAGGACCTGAAGCGGCAGCGGAAGTACCGCGGCGGCGTGGTCTCGATGTTGCCCCAGGGCGCGATGAACGCCATCAGCCCGACCCTGCGCGTGCGCAACCTCGTCCACGACGTCATGCGGGCGCACGACCGGTCCGTCACCCGGGACCAGGCGCTGGACCTGGCTCGCGACCGGCTGAAGATGCTCGAGATGCCGGTCCGGGTGCTCGACTCCTACCCGCACCAGCTGTCCGGCGGGATGAAGCAGCGCGTCATCACCGTCGTCTCGACGCTGCTGAACCCCCGCCTGCTCATCGCCGACGAACCGACGTCCGCCCTCGACGTGTCGAGCCAGCGGATGCTGGTCGAGATGCTGCTGGCGATGGTCGAGCAGCGGATCATGTCCGGGGTCGTGTTCGTCACCCACGACCTGCCCGTGCTGTCCCAGGTGTCGGACAAGCTCGCCATCATGAACGCGGGGAGGATCGTCGAGACGGGCCCCACGGAACAGCTCGTCCACGACCCGCAGCACCCCTACACGAAGAAGTTGCTGTCGTCGGTGCTGGACCCGACGGAGGAGACGCGGGCACGGGGCCGGGACCGCCGGACCCGCCCGCAGCCGACCGAGGGAGGTCTGCGATGACGACGGGAACCACCGGACCGGCCGCTGCGACGGCGACCGGCAGCGTGCTCGCCTGCCGGGACGTCGTGAAGGAGTTCCACGTCGCCGGGTCGAAGGTCGTGGCCGTGGACCGGGTCTCCCTGGACTTCCCGGTCGGCAACGTGCTGGCCGTCGTGGGGGAGTCCGGTTCCGGCAAGTCGACCCTGGCCCGGATGCTGCTGCGACTCATGCCGGTGACCTCCGGCACGATCTCCTTCCGCGGGCAGGACGTGACGAACCTTCGTGGCAAGCAGTTGCGCTCCTACTGGAGCGAGGTGCAGGCGGTCTTCCAGGACCCGTTCGCCTCGTTCAACCAGTTCTTCCCCGTCGGCGGTCTGCTGCGGCGCAGCCTGGCGCTGGCCTCGGTCGGGCGGGACGAGGCGGACGCCCTCATCGAGGAGTGCCTGGGCTACGTGGGCCTGACGCCGGCGGACACGTTGCACAAGTACCCGCACCAGTTGTCGGGCGGACAGCGTCAGCGCGTCATGCTGGCCCGCGCGCTCATGATGCGGCCCAAGGTCCTGCTCGCGGACGAGGCGACGAGCATGCTCGACGCCACGCTGCGCGTGAACGTCCTGAACGTCCTGCACGACCTGAAGGACGACCTCGGGCTGACGGTGCTGTTCATCACCCACGACATCGGGCAGGCCTGCTACCTGGCCGACCGCGTCGCCGTGATGGAGCACGGGAAGGTCGTGGAGCGGGGGAGCACGGACGAGGTCATCTTCGCGCCGCAGGCGGACTACACCAAGCGCCTGCTGGCGGACGTCCCGGACCTCAAGGGCAGCCTCAAGCGGCGCGTCTGACGGTTCAGGACTGCAGCGTCGCCTCGGCGGCCTCGCGCGCCACGGCGTCCAGCCCCGAGCGGGCCGCCGTGGCGCGCTGCCAGTCCGCCCCGGTGCCGCGGCGGCGCACGTCCGCCAGCCCGGTCAGCACCAGGTCCTCGTCGCCGGCGTCGCGCAGGGCAGGGCGGACGTGGTCCACGAGCGTGGACAGCACCGCGTCGGCGGGTTCCGGTCGGCCCGACGTGGGTGACACGAGTTCCCCGCCGATGCCGTCGTGCGCGGCGCGCCAGGAGGCCGCGCGCAGCTGGGCGACGGAGACGTCGGGGAGCGGGACCCCGTCCGCGGCCTCGCGAGCGGCCGTCTCCACGAGGGCCCGGGTGAGCGCGGCGAGCAGCACCGCGTCGCGGGCCAGCAGGCAGACGTCGGCGACGCGGACCTCCACCGTGGGGTGCGTCGCCGAGATGCGGGCGTCGAAGTAGAACTGCCCGGCGTCGAGGGGGACGCCGGTGGCCAGCAACCGCGCCGTGGCCCGGTCGTACCCGGCGGCGTCCCCGAACGGCTCGGTCGGGCCGGCGGTCGGCCAGCGGTACCAGACCTGCGTGCGGTAGGACGCGTACCCGCTGTCGGCGCCCTGCCAGAACGGCGAGTTCGACGACAGGGCCAGGAGCACCGAGGTCCAGGGCCGCAGGCGGTCCAGGACGGCCGCGGCCTCGTCCCGGTCGGGGACCTCGACGTGCACGTGGCACCCGCACGTCAGCTGCTCGCGGACGAGCAGCCCGTAGTGGTCCTCCAGCCGCTGGTACCGCTCGCCCCGCGTGGTGGCTGACGTCGTCGGCAGCGGGTGCGTGGCCACGGCGAGCAGCCGTGCCCCCCGTTCCCGGGCGGCCGCCGCGGTGCGGGCACGGCGCCCGAGGAGGTCGGTCGCCGCCGCCCGCAGGTCCGTGTGCGGTGCGGTGCCGGTCTCGACCTGCTGCTGCTGGAGTTCGGTCTGCTCCTCCACGGCCCGCGCCACCGCCGGCCCGTCGCCACGGGCCCTGCCGGTGCCGGCGTCGACCAGCAGGAACTCCTCCTCGATGCCGACGCGTCGTCCCACCCGGCGATCATGCTGCCGTGGGGGGCCGCGTGCATGCCGAGGGTGGTCGCAGGGCAGCACCGGACCCCGGCCCGGCGGTCGCGGAGTACCCCGTCCTCACCCCACGGGAGGTGGACGCGGTCGGCACGTCAGCCGCGCAGGGCCTCTGCGGTCCGGTGGTCCGTCACCAGGCGGTGGACGATGCCGCTGCGGCAGGCCGCCCGGACGGCGTCGGCCCGGTCCTCCCCGACCGCGACGGCCGTGACGTCGGGGATGGCGCGCAGTTCCCCGGTGGTGACCCCGATCGCGCGGTCGGACAGTCCGGGAACCGTGAGCACCGTGCCGTCCTGCGCGAGGAGCGTCGTCCCGATGTCGGCCACGACCCCCGCGTCGTCGCAGGCGGACCGCACCGCGGCGGGCAACGCCGCGCGGAGCCCTGAACCGTCGCCGTGCCAGGACCCGATGCCGACGACGGCGCGGTCGGTGGCGGCGTACACAGCCAGGGCGGCCGCGATCGACGTCTCGGCCCGCAGGGTGCGGGCGCTGCCCGGGGTGTCCGCCAGGAGGGGTGCGTGCAGGACCCAGGCCCGGCCGGCGGTGCGCGAGCCCACCGCCCGCACGAGGTCGGCGGGACTGGCGGCCAGGGGTTCGAGGGCCAGCCCGCCGACCAGCTGCACGACGTCGACCTCCGGCAGTTCCGGCAGGGCGTCGACGACGGCCCGCAAGGTGCGTCCCCACGCGCGCGGATCGTCGCCGGCCTCCTGGAGGACGGACAACGGCTCGGCATCACGGCGGCCGCGCCGAGTTCCGCGCGTCGTCGCTCGGGCGTCCCGGCCGCCGTGGGCACGACGACGCACTCGGGGATCGGCAGGTGCGCCGCGAGCCGCAGCGAGCTCTCCACCTGCACACCGGCCGGTTCAAGCACGGTGAAGGTGATGATGCCCTCCTTCACGGCCCGGTCGATGAGGCGCGCCACCTTGAACCGCGAGACCCGCAGTTCGCCGGCGATCGCGCTCTTGGTCGCCCCGTCCACGTAGTAGCGCCGTGCGGCGGTGGTCGCTCGCAGGGCCTCCAGCGCGCTGTCCACGCGACTCCTGCCGCCGGGATTCCGTTGACACCAGGACTCGCGCCGCACGATGGTTCAGCTTCACCGTTGAGCCTACTCCCGCTCAACTGAGCGCCTGGAGGAGCACGTGAGGTTCTACGCGGACAGCGCCGACGTCGAGCGGGTCGAGGCCCTGCTCCGCGCCGGGCTGGTGAGCGGTGTGACGTCCAACCCGGCGATCCTCGACCGCGCCGACCGCGGCGCCGGCGACTTCCCCGAGCTGTACTCCCGCTACGTGGACGCCGGTGCGGAGGAGGTCTTCTTCCAGACGTGGGGGAGCGACGCCCCCGAGATGGTGCGCAACGCCTCCCGCATCACCGGTCTCGGCGACCGCGTCGTCGTCAAGCTCACCGCGACGCGAGCGGGTTTCTCCGCCGCCGCGGCCCTGCACCGCGCCGGTGTCCCGACGCTCGTCACCGCCGTGAACACCGTCGCCCAGGCGGCGGTGGCCGCTCAGGTCGGTGCCACGTGGATCGCGCCCTACTTCGGTCAGATCGCCGACCGCACCGGCGCACCGCCCGTCGAGCTCGTCGGGGCCATGCACGCGGCCCTGCGGGACACCCCGACGCAGGTGCTGCTCGCCAGCGTGCGGAGCCCGCTGGCGGTCGAACAAGCCCTGGCCGTCGGGATCACGGCCTTCACCGCGCACCCCGACGTCCTCGACGCGTGCCTGACCGACGAGAACACCGAACGTGCGCACGCCACCTTCGAAGAACTCATGCTCCGCCGCGCCTGAACTGCCGCTCACCACCCCCACCTCGACGAGGAGACCGCACGTGCCCGCTGAACGACGCGACCTGACCGGCTCGGTGGTCCTGGTGACCGGGGCGGGGGCGGGCATCGGCGCCGCCACCGCACGACAACTCCTGGAGGCCGGGGCCCGCGTGGTGCTGGCGGACCTCGACCCGGACAGGGCGACGCTGGTGGCCTCGGGTCACCCGCCCGAGCAGTTCCTGGCCGTTGGGCTGGACGTGCGGTCCCCGGAGGCGGCCCGCCAGGCCGTCGCCGAGGCCGTGCGCCGCTTCGGCCGTCTCGACTCGGTGGTCTGCAACGCCGGCATCGGCGTGTTCGGCGGGATCTGCGACTACCCCGACGACGTGCTGCAGGCGATCGTCGACACGAACCTGCTCGGCACGGTGTGGGCGGTCCGGGCTGCGGTGCAGCACTTCGACGCCCGGGCCGCGGACGGTGCCGGCGGTGGGGACGCCGGTGGTGACGTCGTCCTGGTCGCCTCCGTGGCCGGGCTGGGCACAGGGGGAGGTGACGAGGCCGTGTACGCGGCCAGCAAGCACGGTCAGGTGGGGCTGGCGACGTCACTGGCGCGGGAATTGCGCGAACGAGGGATCCGCGTCAGCACCATCGCCCCGGCCGCGGTGAACACGGGTTTCGCCGACGGTGTCGGCCGGACAGAGGGAGACCCTGTCAAGGACGGGTTCCTGGCCCCCGACGACGTCGCCTCCGCCGTCGTGACCGTGCTGCAGCAACCCCGGCGGATGCGCACGGCGCTGTGGTCCATGTGGAGCATGGCCGAGCAGTCCTGACCCGGTCACCAGCCCCAGGAGCCCCCGTGAACACCTCCCCGGACGTCGCTGCCCGTGTCGTGGTGGTCGGTGGAGCGTTGGTCGACGTGGTCCGCCACGAGGACGGTCGCAGCGCCGAACATCCCGGTGGCAGCCCCCTGAACGTCGCCTACGGACTCGGCCGGCTGGGGCACCGGGTCCAGTTCCTGGGCCGGATCGGCGACGACGCACGCGGCGGACGGCTGAGGGCGCACCTCGCCGGGGCCGGCGTCGACCTGTTCCACGGTTCCCTCGGGCCCGGCCCCACGTCCGTCGCGCAGGCGCAGGTCGACGACGAGGGGCGCGCCACGTACGAGTTCGACGTCGACTCCACGCTGCCCCGCGTGCAGCTGCCCGCGGACCTCGACCACGTCCACACCGGATCGATCGGTGCCGGCGACGCCTCCACCTCCGGCCTGCTCGACGCCCTCGCCCGCGCCGGCCTGCTGGGCGTCGCGGCCCGGCCCCGGTTGCGCCACCTGTCCAGCCCGCTCCTGCGCGCCGTGGTCGAGACCGCCGTGCACTGCGCCTCCGCCACGTGCCGGCGGGCCGGTGCCCGCCCCCCCCCCGGACCGCGAGGAACTCCGACGTCACCTGGACGCGGTCGGCTCCTGGGGCACCGGGCTCGGCGGCCGGTGCCAGGCGGGCTGCTGCTGGGTGATGCAGTGGATGCCGCCGCCGAAGGCGAACACGTCGCGGGCGTCCACCTGCACGACCTCCCGGCCCGGGTAGGCCCGGGAGAGGACCTGCGCCGCAGCGTCGTCCCGTTCGTCGGCGAAGCCGCACAGCACGACTGCGCCGTTGGCCACGTAGTGGTTGACGTAGGAGTAGTCGACCAGTTCGCCGTCCACCTCGGTGGTCCTCGGCGCGAGGAGTTCGGTCACCTCGAGGCGGCGGCCCCGGGCGTCGGTGGCCGTCCGCAGCAGGTCCAGGACCTCCTGCGACACGGCGTGGTCGGGGTGGTCGGGGTCGGTCTGCGTGTGCACGAGCACCGCACCGGGCCGGGTGAACGTCGCCACGATGTCGACGTGGCCGCGGGTGCCGAACTCGCCGTAGTCGGCCGTCAGGCCGCGGGGCAGCCAGATCGCTCTCGTGGTGCCGAGGTGGTGGTGGACCTCCGCCTCGACCTGCTCGCGCGTCCAGCCGGGGTTGCGGGCGGGGTCGAGCTGGACGGTCTCGGTGAGCAGCACGGTGCCCTCGCCGTCCACGTGGAAACCCCCGCCTTCGGTGACCAGCGGGGACGACGCGACCGGGACACCGGCCAGCGACGCGACGTGCGCGCCCAGCAGGCGGTCCTGGTCCCACGCCGCCCAGCTCTGGGCACCCCAGCCGTTGAACGTCCAGTCCACGGCCCGGACCCCGTCGTCCCCGCGCACGAACGTCGGCCCGGAGTCCCGCAGCCAGGAGTCGTCGAGGCCCACCTGCTCCAGCTGCACCCGGGGGTCGAGCAGTTCCCGGGCTGCCTCCACGTCCTCGGGACGGACGAGCATGCGCACGGGTTCACGGGCGACGACAGCGGCGGCCACCCGGCTCCACGCCACGCGGGCCCGCTGCAGGTCCGCCCCGCCCTCCTCGCCGAAGGTCTGGTTGGGCGGGGGGAACGCCATCCAGGTGAGGGCGTGCGGTTCCCACTCGGCGGGCATCGTCGTCGTGGTGTCCGTCGTCGCGCCGGTCGCTGCAGAGCTCATGGGGGAGTGTCTCCTGTCGTGCGGTCGTGGGGTGGGCGAGCGGTCAGAGCGGGGCGTCCGGCGCCGTCGCGAGGTCGCCGGCCACCACCCCGGCCTGGTCGCGCACGAGGACGACGACGAGCGGCCCGTACGGGCCGTGCCAGGCGCTGACGGCCGGGCCGTGGGCGTCCGTCGGTGTGCGGGTCGTGCCGCGCAGGACGCCGTTCTCCAGGACCGTCGGGACGCGGACCCCGTCCACGTGGGCGGCGTGCTCGTCCGGGCTTCCGCCCGTCACGCTGGCGGTGAACGTCACGACGGTCTCGTCGCCCTCCACGACCGTCGTCACCTGGTCCAGGCGGACGGCGAGGTCGCCGACGGCCGCGGGGCGCGGCTCGCCGAAGACCGCCTCGTCGGGCAGAGCGGGGGTGCGCGGCGGTGGGGTGCGGCGTTCACGCAGCGCCGCGATGGAGGAGGCCAGCTGCACGAGCCGGGTGTCCGTGTGGGCAGCGCCGGCGATGGTGAGCCCCACCGGCATGCCCGTGTCGGCCATGGTGCCCATCGGGACGGTGACGGTCGGTATGCCGAGGTGGCGGGGTACGAGGTTGCCGTTGGAGACCCAGACACCGTTGCGCCACGCGATCTCCGCCGAGGCGGGGTCCACGTCGGCGTCGGCGGGTCCGACGTCGGCGGCCGCCGGGAACACGACGGCGTCGAAACCCCCGGCCTCCAGCCACGCCTCGAAGTCCTCACGCCGCGCCTGCTCCAGACCACGCAGGCCGTCCTCGAGACCCGCGACGTCGCGCCAGTCCGGTTCCCACTCCTTCGCCCGAGCGACGTAGTCGGCGATGTCGTAGGCGATGTCGAAGGGCAGGACGCCGTACTGGTCCGGGAGGGCGCCGGGTGGTGCGGGGAAGATGAGCGCGGGGTCCACGTCGGCGAAGCGGTGCAGTGCCGGGTCGCCGTTCTGCCGCAGGAAGCAGTCCATCGCCCAGAGCGAGAGGTCGCCGACCTCGTCGTGCAGGAACTCCCGGCTCACCAGGCCCCGGGCGACCAGACCCCGGTCCCCCTCGTGGAGTTCTTCGTAGTTCTCCACGACGGGGAACGGCACGACCACCACCTCGGCGCCGGCGGCGACCAGGTCGTCCTCCATCCGGCCCCAGAGTTCCATCACGCTGTCACGCGTGCGGATCGGGTGGGCGCTGGTGGGATCGGCGTTGACGTAGGTGCGCGGGACGGCCAGTCGCAGGCCGGCCAACGGCAGGTCCTGCACCTGGGCGAACGAGGGCGGACGGACCTGCGAGGGGGCGGGGAGGTCGATCCAGGGTTGCGTGCGCCAGAAGTCGCCCTCGGAGGTCTCGTCGTCGGCGACCACGACGTCGAGGACGTGGCGCAGGTCGGCGACGCTGCGCGTGTGCGGGACGACGACGTCCATCGTCGGGACCAGGGGCCAGTTGCCCCGGACGGAGATGACCCCGCGGGAGGGCGTGTAGGCGACGAGGGCGTTGTTGGACGCGGGAGCCCGCCCGGAGGACCAGGTCTCCTCACCGAGTCCGAAGGCCCCGAAGCTGGCCGCGGTGGCGGTGCCGGAACCGTTGGAGGAACCGGAACCGAAGGCCGAGGTCAGGAACTCGGCGTTGTAGGGGGACTCGGCCCGTCCGTGCAGGCCGCGCTGCATCCCGCCGGCCGCCATGGGGGGCATGGTGGTCAGGCCGATCAGCACCGCGCCGGCCGCCCGCAGTCGGGCGATGGTGAAGGCGTCCTGCTGCGCGAGGAGGTCCTTGAAGGCGGGGGAGCCGCTGGCGACGGGCAGCCCGCGCACCTGGTAGCTGTCCTTGGCGGTGTACGGGATGCCGTCCAGGGGGCCGAGGACCTCACCGCGGGCGCGACGGAGGTCGGCAGCGCGGGCCTCGGCGAAGGCGCCGGGGTTCAGCACGGGCACCGAGTTCAGCCGGATGCCGGACCGGTCGTACCGGCCGATGCGGTTCAGGTAGCGCGCCACCAGTTCCACGCTGCTCACGGCGCCCGACTCCAGCGCGCCGCGCAGCGACTCGACGTCTGCTTCCACCACGGTGAAGACCTCTGTGTCCACGACGCAAAACATACACCGTTTGTTTTCTCGTGACCAGACCTTGCGGAGGGGGAGGGGCGCGCCTCCCACGGGTGTCTGCGGGTGGTTGCGTAGGCTCGGCGGCCGAGACCTGGAGGCCGTCATCGCCCGACCGAAGCAGCCGCTGCTCAACCGCGGGCTCATCGCCGCCACCGCGCTGGAACTGGTCGACCGCCACGGGGCGGAAGGGGCGAGCATCCGCAAAGTGGCTGCGCGCCTGGGGGTCAACCCGACCTCGCTCTACCACCACGTGCCCGACCTCGCGGCCGTGGTCGAGGACGTGCGGGCCCTGGTCTCGGCCGCCATCGACCCCGAGCCCCTGCGCACCCTGCCCTGGGAGGACGGTCTGCGCGCCTGGGCCCGGTCCTACCGCAGCGCCTTCGCCGGGCACCCCCGGGCGATCCCGCTGCTCATGACCCACCGGGTCTCGGCGCCGGTGCTCCTGGCGCAGTACGAGGACTTCGCCGTGGCCGCGGAGGCCGTGGGGTGGAGCAGCCGCGACGTCCTGCCCCTGCTGACCGCTTTCGAGTCCTTCATCCTCGGCAGCGTGCTGGACATGTCCGGGCCGGTCGTCGTCTTCGACCCCACCGGGCAGGAGGACGTCGTCCCGCGGTTCGCCGCCGCCTACGCGACCGTCGCCGGCGAGGACCCGGCGGACCCGGTGGCCACGCGCGCCTTCGAGCTCGGTCTGGAGATGCTCGTCCGTTCGGCCCGCCCGACCCGGGGCGGGTGAAGCCGCCCCGGCTCGTCGGTCACGTCGAGGCGCCACCGCCGCGGTTCCCGGTCCCACGGCTCGACGCAGCCGGAGCGGCACCACGCCCCGGGCGGCACGACAGTGTCCTTCCCCGCCGAGGGGTCGGTCGAGCACCGTGGCGAGGCTCGGGACAGGAGCTCACCCGTCTGCCAGGCGGGCTGCGCGAACTCGGCGCAGTGGGCCCCGCCCTGAGCGCCTCGTGCGCGCCGGCGTTCAGCGCGTGGTGCGCAGGTAGTGCAGCACCGCCCGCACCCGGCGGTGTCCTGACTCGTCCTCGACGAGTCCGAGCTTGGCGAAGATGCGCTGGGTGTGCTCCTCCACACCGCCCAGGCTCACGTGCAGGGCCTGGGCGACCGCGGCGTTGGAACGACCCTGCGCCATCTGCTCGAGCACCTCCAGTTCACGCGGGGTCAAGGCGGTCAGTGGATCTCGTCGCCGGTTCACCAACTGCCGCACGACGAGCGGGTCCAAGACCGTCCCGCCCGCGGCGACCGTCTCGACCGCGGTGAGGACGTCCTCGACGTCGCCGACGCGGTCCTTCAGCAGGTACCCCGTTCCGCCGCCGGTGACGTCCTCGCTCAGCAGTTCGTCGGCGTAGGACACCTCCACGTACTGCGAGAGCACCAGCAGCGATGCGCCGGGCCAAGTCCTGCGGATCTGGACGGCAGCGCGCAGACCCTCGTCGGTGTGCGAGGGCGGCATCCGCACGTCGACCAGGGCGAGGTCGGGCCGCTCCCGCAGGACGGCCTCGACGAGCCCGGGCCCATCACCGGCGGTGGCCACGACCCCGTGCCCGGCGTCCTGCAGGAGCAGGCACAGCCCCTCCCGCAGCAGGACCGAGTCGTCTCCCACCACGATGCGCACCGGCCCTCACA
The DNA here is from genome assembly GCF_042473625.1 of Kineococcus sp. DHX-1. GTDB lineage: Bacteria > Actinomycetota > Actinomycetes > Actinomycetales > Kineococcaceae > Kineococcus. Next base: position 2,134,265 of record NZ_CP170445.1, read on the forward strand.
CCGTCCCGTCGGGGCGGGGGCCGGCGGCCTGTGCGAGGGGTACTGCGGCCACGACGGACGTCGGCCCGCCCGCGGGCGAGGTGACCCTGAGGCGGCCCTGGCTGAGCTGGCCTGGGGCACCTCCTCGTCCTGGCGGACCGCCCTTCCCGGACCGCCCCCCCACCCCGGGGGGATCGGCAGAACTGCCAATACCGTCCCGCCGGCCGCTCGGGTGCACTGGCTGCAGGCCGCCCGAACACCCGACGTGGCGGCCAGGGAACGGAGGAGGCGACATGAAGGCAGTGGTCTACGAGGGGCCGCGGCAGGTCAACGTCACGGACGTCCCGGACGCGCGGATCGAGCGTCCGACCGACGTGGTGGTGCGGATCACGTCGACGAACATCTGTGGTTCGGACCTGCACATGTACGAGGGGCGGACGGACTTCGAGCCCGGCCGCTCCTTCGGCCACGAGAACATGGGCCAGGTGGTCGACGTCGGCGACGGGGTCGACAAGGTGCGCGTCGGCGACTGGGTCGTCCTCCCCTTCAACATCGCCTGCGGGCACTGCAAGAACTGCGAACGGCAGCTCACCAACTACTGCCTGACCGCGCAGCCGGACCCGGAGATGGCCGGTGCTGCGTGCGGTTTCGCCGACATGGGACCTTACGCCGGGGGACAAGCGGAGTTCCTGCGTGTGCCCTGGGGCGACTTCAACTGCCTGCGCCTGGGGGAGGACGCGGAACAGCGCCAGACCGACTACGTCATGCTCGCCGACATCTTCCCGACCGGTTACCACGCCACCGAGCTGGCCGGTGTGAAGCCGGGGGACCAGACGGTCGTGTACGGCGCGGGTCCGGTGGGGCTCATGGCCGCCCTGTCGGCCACCATCCGCGGGGCGGGCAAGGTGATGGTCGTCGACCGCCACCCAGACCGGTTGCGACTGGCCGAGTCCGTCGGCGCCATCGCCATCGACGACTCGAAGGTCGACCCCGTGCAGGCCGTCCTGGAGGAGACGATGGGTCTCGGCGCGGACAACGGCTGCGAGTGCGTCGGGTACCAGGCGCACGAACCGGACGGCCAGGAGCAGGCGAACCTGACGATGAACCGCCTGGTGGCCTCGGTGCGCTTCACCGGGAAGATCGGCAACGTCGGTGTCTTCGTGCCACAGGACCCCGGGGCCGGCGACGAACTGGCTCGACAGGGCAAGCTGGCCTTCGACTACGGCACGTTCTGGTTCAAGGGTCAGCACATCGGGTCCGGCCAGGCCCCCGTGAAGAAGTACAACCGTCAGTTGCGCGACCTGATCGCCGGCGGCAAGGCGGAACCCTCGTTCATCGTGAGCCACGAGCTGCCGCTGGACCAGGCCCCGGAGGCCTACGAGCACTTCGACCAGCGGGACGAGGGCTGGACCAAGGTCGTCCTGCACCCGGCCGCGTCCGGATCGGCGGCCTGAGGTGGCCGGCGCGCTGGACGGGCGACGGGTCGCCATCCTCGCCGCCGACGGGGTGGAACGCGTGGAACTGGAACAGCCGCGGCAGGCGCTGGACGAGGCCGGTGCCCGCACCGTCGTCGTCTCCCTGGCCGCGGGGGAGATCCAGGCACGCGACCACGACCTGGAGGCAGCGGGGACGTTCCCGGTCGACGTGACGGTGGACGGGGTCGCGGTGGACGAGTTCGACGCCCTGCTCCTGCCCGGGGGGACGGTGAACCCCGACAAGCTCCGGATGGAACCCACCGCGGTGCGGTTCGTCCGGGACTTCGTGCAGTCCGGGAAACCCGTCGCGTCGATCTGCCACGGACCGTGGAACTTCGTCGAGGCCGACGTCGCCCGGGGGCGCCGGCTGACCTCCTGGCCCAGCGTCCGCACCGACCTGCGCAACGCCGGGGCCGACGTCGTCGACGAGGAGGTGGTGACCGACGGGAACATCACCACCAGCAGGTCACCCGGCGACCTGCCGGCGTTCTGCGCCCGCATCTTCCAGGAGTTCGCAGGAAGCAGCCGACCGACGGAGGTACGAGCATGAGTCCGGCTGTGCACAGCACGACGTCCATCACGACCCGCGCCGGCGTCACGGTCGTCCGGCGGGTCCGCTCGGTCCTCAACCCTGCGGGCACCGCTCCGGGCAGCGCCGCCCCGGCATCGGGGTGGCTCGCCGTCACCGTCGCCGGGGACGTCCAGGAGGTGGACACGGAGAACCTACCGGCACCCCTGGCGCACTACGGCGACCGGATCGAGGTCCGCACCCGCCCGGCGCCGGGGGGCAAGGGGACCGAACTCGGTGCCCGGCTGCGCCACCAGCCCGGCGGCGGCGTCGCGCGGCGCCTCAGCGGCAAGGACCCGCAGGCCGACCTGCGGTCGGCGCTGCGCCGGGCCAAGCAACTGCTGGAGGTGGGTGAGGTGCTGGCCGTGGACCCTGCGCCGCACGGGAACCGGACCCCCACCCCGGGGGGTCTGCTCCTGGAGGCCTGGACCCGCTCCGCCCCGAAGGGGGGTGTGCTGTGAAGGCGGTGACCTGGCGCGGGGTCGACGAGATCGGCGTGGAGGAGGTGCCCGACCCCACCATCGTCAACCGCGGCGACATCGTGGTCGAGGTGGGTTTGAGCGCCACCTGCGGTTCCGACCTGCACCTCATGGGGGGCTTCGTCCCCGCCATGCGCGCCGGGGACGTCCTCGGCCACGAGTTCATGGGCACGGTCGCCGAGGTGGGCCCGGACGTCACGAACCACCGGGTGGGCGACCGCGTGGTGGTCGTCTCGTTCATCAGCTGCGGGAAGTGCTGGTACTGCCAGCAGGGTCTGTTCTCCCTGTGCGACAACGGCAACCCGAACCCCGGGCTCACCGAGGCGCTGTGGGGCCAGGCCATCGGCGGCTGCTTCGGGTATTCCCACGCGCTGGGTGGCTGGGCGGGGAGCCACGCGCGCTTCATCCGCGTGCCCTACGCCGACCAGGGCGCGTTCACGATCCCCGACGACGTGTCCGACGAGCGGGCCCTGTTCGCCTCCGACGCAGCCCCCACCGGCTGGACGGGGGCGCACCAGGCCGGGGTCCAGCCGGGGGACGTGGTCGCGGTGTGGGGTGCCGGGGGAGTGGGGCAGATGGCGGCCCGGAAGGCCGTGCTGATGGGCGCCGAACGCGTCGTCGTCGTCGACCGCTTCGACAACCGGCTGGAGCAGGTCCGCACGCACATCGGCGCCGAGACCCTCGACTACGAGCAGGTCGACGTCCCCGCGGCCCTGCGGGAGGTGACGGGCGGTCGCGGCCCGGACGTGTGCATCGAAGCCGTCCTCGAGCGCATGAGCCGGGGCGAGGAGGTGCGCACCGAGCACCTCGCCACGCACGTCATGCCGCTGGAGGACGGGCCGAAGGGGTACCGGATGTTCAAGGAGAAGGAGGACGGCTGCATCCGGGCCGTGTTCCGGCCGGGTGCCTAGGGTGCACGTGGACCGGTCGCTGTCCGTCCGCCGGACCCTCACCAGCCTGGCGGCCGGCCTCGTCGCCGGGGCGGTGGTCGGCTTCCTGACCGACGTCCGGCTGCTCCCGCTGGTCACCTGGACGGTCGCCGTCGCGGTCCTGCTCACCTGGGTCTGGCGTCGCTGCTGGCCCCAGGACGCCGGCGGCACCCGGCGCCTGGCCCAGGAGGAGCGGTCCACCCGGTCCACGGACGCCTGGCTCATCACGGCCGCGGTCGCCAGCCTGGCCGCGGTCGTGGTGGCCCTGCTGCAGTCCAGCGGGGCGAAGGACCCCGTCGCCGTCGCCTCCGTCCTGCTCAGCGTGGTGGGCGTCGCTCTGTCCTGGGCGCTGGTGAACACGGTCTACGCGTTCAAGTACGCCCGGCTGCACTACGTCGACGAGCCCGGTGACGGCAGCGGCGGGAGCTTCGACTTCAAGCAGGACGACGAGCCCGCCTACAGCGACTTCACCTACCTGGCGTTCACCGTCGGCATGTCGTACGCCGTCTCCGAGACCGAGCCCACCTCCACGCGAGCGCGCAGAGCCGCACTCGGTCACGCCCTGCTCTCCTACGCGTTCGGCACGGGTGTGCTGGCGGTGGCCGTCAACCTCGTCACCGATCTGGGTGGGTGAGGCCGGCCACGGCGTCCTGAGTCCGCGCGTCCTCGGGGAGCGTCGCGGCCCCACAGGGTGCACCCTGGTGCCGAAACCCGAGTGCTGCCCCTCCAACCCCAGGGGGTGACGGAGCGCGGTCCTGCCGGCCGTCCCGTCGACCGCTCGCCGAGGTGCAGGCGTGGAGTGGTCCCGTGGTGGACGATCTGACGACAGCCCTGACCGTCGCTTCGGAGTCGAGCGAGCCGTTGCCCGACCGGGCCAGGACGATGCTGGGCGCGCTGCGTCGTGCCGTCCCGTTCGACGCCGCGTGGCTGGCCCTCCTCGACCCGCTGGAGGCCAGCTACAGCCCCCTGGCGTGCGTGGACCTCGACGCACCCGTCGTGCGGTACCTGCAGGGACCGACGGTGGCGCACGACGTCGTGGCCAACGGGGCGGACAGCGGGGCGGACAGCGGGGCGGACAGCGGGGCGGACACCCCACGTCCGACCCGGTGGCCCGCGGACCTGCCCGTCCCGTCCGGCGAGCTGAGCACGTGGGCAGAAGGCCTGCTCTCGGCCGGCGTCCACGAGGCCCTCGCCGTGCCACTGTTCACCGCCGACGGCTGGCACGTCGGGTTCCTGGCCCTGCTGTTCGAGGAGGAGCGAGCACCGGCCCCGGTCGAGCGTGAACGCCTGGCCGCAGCCGTTCCCGTCCTGGCCCAGGCGATCGACCCCATGCGGGCGCTGCTCACCGCCGCCCGCCTGGTCCCTGGCGCCACAGCCGCTGTCGCCTTGCGCGAGGACGGGCGGACCGAACCGATCGGGGGCTGGCCGGGTGACCCGCTGCTCGCCGAAGGCTCGGTCAGCCTGGCCGCCGCGCTGGTACGGCTGCGCACCGGGCAGGTCTGCTCATCGTTCCTGTGGTCCGCCAGCCACGAGGGCGTCCCCACTCACGTCCGCATCACCGCCTTGGCGACACCCGGTGACCTGCCCCGGGTGCAGGGGGTCGTGGCGGTGTCCCCGGCGTCGGGGTTGCGAGGACTCACCCCGCGTGAGCTGCAGGTGCTGGGGTTCGTCGTGGAGGGCTGCTCCAACCAGGAGATCGCCCACGCCCTCACCGTGACGGCACGTACCGTCGCCGCCCACCTCGAGCACGTGCTGGCCAAGCTCGACGTCCCTGCGCGGACCCTCGCCGCGGTGCGGGCCGAGCAGGAAGGGCTGTACGTTCCCGCCCCCAGGTCGACGCGGAGCCCGGTCCTCGCACGAACGGCGCCCGCGCCGTCCCGACGGTGAACCAGGTCGAGCCGAGCGCAGCCGTCCCTGGCGGCGTCGGCGCCGTGACCGCCACGTCACGCTCAGGGCGCACGTTCGTCACCGCGTGTCGGTGCCCCGCTGCGCTCGTACCCAGGTCTACGCGGGTGTCGGGTCAGACGGAACGGCTTCGACCACGTCGGCCAGCAGGGCGGCCAGAGCGGTGGAGGCGCCCGGGGACAGGGGGGCGAAGAGGGCCTTGAGCCCGGAGCGGACGTCGACGGCTGTCTCGTCCATCACCTGGGTCCCGGCACCGGTCAGGGCCAGCACGACGCGGCGTCCGTCCGCCCGGTCCCTGGTCCGGGTCAGCAGTCCGCGTCCGGACAGGCGTGTCGCGATGAGCGTCACGCAGGACTGCGGCATGAGCAGCTGCGCGGCGAGTGCCCCGGCGCTGTGGGGGCCGTGGACGTGCAGCAGGTACATGGCGCGCAGGTCGCTGGCCTGCAGGCCCGCTCCCCGGGCCGCGTCCTCCACGACGGCCAGCACCCGCAGGCCGGCCTGCAGGGTGAGGTGCCCCAGTTCCGACCCCGTCAGGGGCGCCAGGGCGATGACGTCGCTGGTGTCGCGGACGCCGGGCAACCGGTGGACGGTGGTGCGCACGGTCTTCCATCGGTGAAGGGATCCACGTCCTGAACTCGTTTCCGGTGATGGGTCCCGATGACGTTGCGCCGCAATGACTTCTAGAGATGGTCGTGATGGAGTTCACCGGTCTGGCGCAGTCAAGTGCGCTCGGGGACGAGCCGATCACTTCAGGGCTGAAGAGACATCGGCGCTGGGTGGCTGCTGTCCTCTTCCGTCTCCGGCGCCCCGTAGCAGGAATGGGGTACCGGGTGTTTCGCTGGAAGCGCGGTCGCGAGCAGGCTGCAGGAGCTGCCGATCAGGACGTGGTCTCGCAGGACGTCGCGGCGGTGACGGACCTGGTGCGGGCCTTGCAGCAGGCCACGACGCCGGAGGCGGCGGTCGAGACGGCGCTGGAGACGATCCGGTCCCGCTTCGGCTGGGCCTACGGGTCGTACTGGCGCCTGGAGCGCCGAGGCGGATCTGCAGCCGGCGCCGGGCCCGTCCTCGTCTTCGCGCAGGAGTCCGGGCGTGTCGACGGTCCCGCGGGTGAGGACTTCCGCCGTGTGACGCTGGCGGCGTCCTTCGCCGAGGGTGTCGGGCTGTCGGGGCGGGCCTGGCGCCAGCGCGACCTGGTGCACGTGGGCGACCTGGGTGAGCTGACCGACTGCGTCCGCGCGCCCGTGGCCCAGCGCGCCGGGATCCGGTCGGGGATCTGCTTCCCGGTCCTGGAGGCCGGGCAGGTGGCCGGGACGATGGACTTCTTCACCACCGAGCGCGTCACGCTGTCGGCCGGGCGCACCGCGGTGCTGCGCACGGTGGCCACGCTGGTGTCCACGACGCTGGCGCGGCTGGCCGAGGCCGCGCGGCAGGAGAAGGCTGCCCAGGACGTCGCGGCCGTCTCGACGCTGATCCGTGAGCTGACCGCGGCCACCAGCGAGGAGGCGGCGTTGCGGGTGGCGCTGGACACGATCCGCGCCGACTTCGACTGGCAGTACGGCTCGTTCTGGCGGCTGGATGAGACCGGCCCGGCGTCGGGGCACGTCCTGCGCTTCGAGCTGGAGTCCGGGGACGCGGGTGCGGAGTTCCGGCAGGTGACGCTGGCGGCGTCCTTCGCCAAGGGTGTGGGGTTGTCGGGTCGGACGTGGGCGGCGCAGGACCTGGTGTTCGTGGAGGACCTGGGGGAGATGACCGACTGCGTCCGCGCGCCGGTGGCGCAGCGGGCGGGGGTGAAGTCGGGGGTCTGCCTGCCCGTCGTCGTCGGCGGCCGGGTGGTGGGGACGATGGACTTCTTCGCCACGCGGACCTTGGTGATGTCGCAGAGCCGGGGTGCGGCGCTGCGGAACACGGCGTTCCTCATCGGTCAGGCGATGGAGCGGTTCGCGGCTGCGGGCCGGTTGCAGCAGGCCGGGGGGGACCTGCTGTCTTCGATCGAGGAGGTGGAGCGGAACGTGGTGGCGGCGACGGGGGTCGCGGCGCAGGGTGAGGCGTTGGCGGCGGAGGCGAACGCGGAGGTCGCGGCGTTGGAGGAGGCGTCGGCGCAGATCAACGACGTGGTGCGGGCGATCCAGGCGATCGCGGCGCAGACGAAGTTGCTGGCGTTGAACGCGACGATCGAGGCGGCTCGGGCTGGGGAGGCGGGGCGGGGTTTCGCGATCGTGGCCGAGGAGGTCAAGGAGTTGTCGGGGGAGACCGAGCGGGCGACGAGCAGTGTCTCCGGGAAGGTTGCCACCATCCAGGCCAGGGTTGCGGCCGTCACGTCCTCCTTGGCTCAGATCCACTCCGTCGTCGAGGACATCAACCAGACGCAGGCCGTCATCGGCGGTGTCCTGACCGAGCAGTTCGCGGTGACCCGCGAGATCCTCGCGTGAACGACCCGGGCCCTTCGAGGTTCCCGGATCCTGCGGGGAGTCGTTCTCTGCCGACCAGGTTGGGCTTGCAGGCCATCCACAGCGCGGACCGCACGGTGCACGGCTACGAGCTGTTGTACCGGGCGGGCACGGCGAACGAGGCCCGGCTGTCGGGGGATGCCGAGCACGACCGTGCCACCGCACAGGTCGTGGGCGCCACGTTCGGGGAGTTCGGCCTGCAGGTGCTGTCCGGCGGGCGCCCTGTGTTCTTGAACGCTCCCCGCTCGGTGTTCACCGGACGGTTGCCGCTGCCGATCCCCGCTGAGGGTGTGGTGCTGGAACTGCTCGAGACCGTGGAGGTGGACCGAGAGGTCTCGGCGGGCTTGCTGCGGCTGGAGGAACGGGGGTTCCGCATCGCGGTGGACGACTTCGCCGGGGAGAGGAGCCGCCTGGCCGTGGTGGAGCGCGCGGCCTACGTCAAGATCGACCTGCAGGCGGTGGGGGACCGCCTGGCCGGGCTCGTCGGCATGGTGCGAGACGTCAACCCGGCAGCTGCGGTCGTCGTGGAGCGGGTGGAGACGCAGGAGCAGTTCGACGTCTGCCGCGACCTGGGTGCGGACCTGTTCCAGGGGTACCTGCTGCACCGGCCTGATGTGCTGCAACGGCAGGCCTTGACGTCGTCGCACCTGGTCTGCGCCCGGATGCTGTCGGTGCTGTCGGACGGCGAGGCACCTACGGACGCCGTCCTGGAGCTGTTGGCCAGTGACCCGGGGCTGAGTCTGCGCGTGCTGAAGACCGTGAGTTCGGCGGCACACGCCCCGCGGAACGGGTTCACCTCGTTGCGGCAGGCGGTGGTGATGTTGGGACGTCACGAGTTGCGGGACTGGATGGTGCTGGTCCTGGTGGCTGGGTCAGGTGCCTCGCCCGTCTCCGAGACGATGTTGGAGTGGGTCTTCACCCGGGCCGAGGCCTGCCGAGGCCTCAGTCCCTTCGCCGCCGAGGCCGCCTTCACCGTCGGACTGCTGTCCTCGATCGCCGAAGTTCTGGGCCTGGACGCAGTCGAGCTCATCCACGGCTGCGCGTTGCACCCCTCCGTCGCGGACGCCCTGGTGGCCGCTGGTGGTCCTCTGTCACCAGTCCTGTCGGCGGTCCGCGACCACGAGAGGAACCTGAGCGCCGGCGCACCCGACCCTGGACCTGACGGGGCCTCGGGATGTTCTCGCGACGACGTCGGGGTGGCCTACCTGCGCGCGCAGATCCTCGCGAGGTCCCGCGTCGCTTCCCTCACCTGCTCTCGTCCGTGAACGGGCCGCCGCTCGAAGGAAAGTCGGATGCTCGGCGGGTGTTCGTCCCCACTGGGTCTGTCGCAACCATGCACCCCGGACCTGTGGTGGGACACGTCGCTTGAGACGGCAAGCGGCCTGCTCGTCTCATCCAAATCGGTCGACCGAGGAACGTGCCGCCCGGAGGGGTGGTGGAGACAACGTGCGAACCGTCAGGCGTTCAGCCCCGTCGCCGGCAGGGCATCGACCTGACGTGCGGACCCCTCGATGACTGCACGTTCGCTCCCCGGGGCCGCCAGAGTGATCGCCAGCCCCTCCGTGCAGGCCGCGCTGTCGCGTGCCTGCTCTGAGGCCATGACCACCGAAGGGTGCTGACCGGATTCTTCGTGCGCACGGCCGCGCTCACAGCCTGCTCACCCTGCGGCGGGGGTTCCTCGAGGGCGGATGACGTTCTGGTCGGCGCGATGACCGTGCCCCCGCGCGCATCGCGGGATGAGCGTGCGGTTGTTCAGCCGGCCAGATCGAGTGCTTCTTCGCACCAGCCGACCAAGTGCGCCAGGGCGGCCCCACGCTGGCGGTGGAGGTGCTCGGCATCGGCACGCTGGTGGTAAGCGTCGTGTTCGGAGTCAGCGGATTTCTGCAGCAGTAGGGGCAGCAGCCACGTGTACTTCACGCAGGAGGCCACCACTCCGAGCCGGGCCTCACGGTCGGTGCCGTCCCAGCCGCCGGCGCGTAGCCCGTTGAGGTAGGCGGGCCAGCACGCTGCTTCCAGCTCCGCGAGGCGCTCGGCGGGCCAGAAGAGGTCGAAGACCGCGTCGAGCAGGTAGTTGCCCAGGTCTTCCCCAACGGCGCCGTCGCCGGCGAAGGACCAGTCCAGCAGGACGACCTCGCCGCTAGGTCGTCGGATGACGTTAGAGACCCAGGCGTCGAGGTGGCACAGGGTGCGGGGTAGGGCTTCCATCACGCCGAGCAGGTCCTCGCGGTGGCTCAGCAACCGCGCCCACCCTGCTCGAAGGTCAGATGGCCAGGTCCCGGCGATGAGGGGCTGGGTCCATGCCGCGTGATCCTCGACCAGGGCGAGGTCGCCGGGGCGATTGGAGGAGTAGGCCCGCAGGAATCCGCGTGAGGCCCACGCCGGTGCGGGCTGCAGCGGGCGGGCCTGCCAGCGGCCAAGGCCGGTGGCGGTGGCGATGTGGTCGGTGAGGGTGAAGTCGGCTCCGGCGGTGCCATGGACGTCTTCCAGCCACAGGTCGGTGCTCTGCTGGTTGGGCCGGATATCGGCGGTGGGTAGGTCCAGGCCGGTGCCGGTCAAGGAAGCTCGCAGTCGTGGGTCGGTGTAGACCTCGGCCTCGCGGGCCCAGTAGTTCCAGGCGCTGGGCGTGGTGGAAGCTGTCCAGTGCGCGGGCGCGGTGGGAACGGTCCCGGCCCGTCATAGCTGCTTGTGGACCAGGGTGCTGCCGTCGGAGCCGTGGACGCGTTCGACGGTGCCGGTGGTGGCGTTGTTGGGGTTGTACCTCAGCGTCTCGTGCTGCTGGGAGGACATGGCTGCGATCTTGGCAGGAGAGCGCAGCAATATCGGTGCTAGAGCAGCCCACGCGAACCACCGGATAACGCGGCCATCGGCCATGATCGCGACGTCGCGACCACCGGCGCTTCAACCGGACCGCGGGATGACCGTGAGGTCGTGGCGGCAGTGGGAAGGAACGCCGAGACAGCTTGAGGTGATGAGCAGGGGCGTGGGGGCAGTCGAGCTGCGTCAGCTAGCTAGTGGTGACGGCTACGCCCCACTGAGAGGGGTCGTCGCTGGGGTCGGTGACCTTGAACGTGGCGTCGCCAGTCGCGGGAACGAGCTGGCCGACGCGGTGGCCCCGCCCGTCGCAGTCGAGGGTGACCGCAGTGCCGGCCAAGTCCAGGCCCAGGGTGCCGCCGCCGGTGCAGGCAGCGAAGGCTCCGTAGGTGGTCCCAGCAGTGAGGGGGCCGACGGTGATGGGAGAGCCTTGCCAGGCCTCAGCGCCGGAGGCGACCAGGGGACCGGCCCCCGCGGCTTCGGCGGCTTGGAAGGCCACGTCCGATGCGTTGGTCGCCGGGGTGACGTCGGTGGGGATGGTGGGCTTGGGGCTGGAGCATGCTCCAAGAGCGCTCAGCGTCAGCAAGATCAGCAGCCGCGTGCCACGTCGTTCGTGCAGTCCCATGAAGTAACACTAGCGACGGAATTAGACTCACGTACCGCGTCCAGATGGGGCGGCGACTGCTGGACGTCGAGCCCTCAGCCGCTCGTGAGCGCGCACTGACCGCGAGATCCCCCGCAACCTCCTGGACGCTCGGGGCACCCGCCGGGAGATGCTGCGGGGATGTCTGAGGAGACAGTGGTCAAGGCACGGGTACGCCATGAGCAGGACTGCTCGTACGCCGTGCGCCCGCGCACCGCGGGATGACCGTGCGATCGCTGTCGCGGCCTCTCGTGGTGCGGGCCCTGGAAAGCCTGGTCGCCCTGCTCAGGCCGGGCCGTTGGCAGGTCGCAGCAGCCGTGGGGTCATCACCGTGCTGGCGATGGCCACGACGCTCACGACGCCGTGCCCGATCGGGGCCAGTGGGCCGCCGAGGTCCAGGGCGTGGATGGCGTAGCCGTTCGCGGCGGCGTCGGTGAGCAGGATGAACGGGGCCAGGAGGAGACCGGCGCGGTGGCGGCGGGCGATGAGGACGGCGACCAAGGGGTCCAGGAGGAGCAGGGCGCTCCAGTAGGCCGCGAGCCAGTGGGGGGCGTAGGCGTAGGGGTTCCAGCCGTCGGTGAGGAAGTCCAGGAGGTGCTGCAGGCCTCCCCAGGCCAGCAACAGCACCAAGGCGATGGCGACTGCCTGCACCCAGCGTGGTTCGCGGGCCCACCGTTTCGACAACACGTGGTGCAGCCTGTCAGCGTCGGTAGGAACAGGAGCGTGGGCCAGGTCGCGCGCCGTGCGCCCGCGCACGGCGAAATGACCGTGCGCTGTTTACGCAACGAGGTCAGATCCCCGAGTCCGCGTCTCGGTCTGCGTAGCGTCGACGCATGAGCAACTTCACATCGATCGAAGAACACAGCTGGCGCTGCGGATGCGGGGTCCGGAGTGCCCCGACACTCAGCTTGGTGCAGGCCACACGGGAGATGGCTATGCACCAGGCGGCCCACGCGAGGAGATAACAACGGCGGGATGACCGTGCAGTCCACGCTAATGTCCGAGAAGGTGACCGCATGATCGTCGCGGACTCCCAGGTGGTCTCCGATGACGGCTGAAGACGTTGTGGACGGGATTGAACGAGCCACCTTCGGTCCAGAATCGCAGCGCCTGGTCGACACCTGGCTTGATGAGCACCTGCACGCTCAGCTCGGCTCGGCGCTAGAGCGCGTCCTCTTCCGTTCCGGGCGGGTCTCAGCCGTGTTCGGCTGCCGACTCCAGGACGGCCGCGAGGTTGCCGTGAAGGTGCACCGCCCCGGCGCGGACCTTGCGCACCTGAGCGCGGCGGTGCGAGCTCAGTACCACCTCGCCGCCCACGGCTATCCCTGCCCGCGGCCCCTGCACGAACCCACCCCGGTCGATGGGCGCGTGATGGTGATCGAGACGCTGACGAACGAGGGCGAACTTTCCGACGCCACCCAGGCGCCCGTCCGCCGCGCCCTTACCGTGAGCCTGGTCGAGCAGATCGACCTGCTGCGACCGCTGGTGGCCGACCCGGCGCTGCGTGAGCCGCTGCGGGCCGGTGCGCCGGCGTGGGCCCGTTACGAGCAAGGCCCCTGGCCAGTACCGCACGATCCGATCTTCGACTTCACCCAGCGCCCGGAGCGCTTCGGGTGGGTGGACAACCTCGCGGCTGAGGCGGCGAGAGTGCTGGTCCGGTTCGCGCGCCGGGGCGTGCTGGGGCCCGACGTCATCGGGCACAGCGACTGGTACGACGGCAACGTGCTGGTCCAGCCCACCGAAGGGGGGAGCTCGCATGGGGCAGCGGATGGACAGGACGGGGTTGTGGTGAGCGCGGCCTTCGACTGGGACAGCCTGACCGCATGCCCCGAGGCGGTGCTGGTGGGGATGTGTGCCGGTTCCTACACCGCGGGCGGGGTCGCGAACGCGGCTACGCCGACGGTGGCGCAGGTGAGGGCCCTGCTCACGGACTACCAGCAGGCCCGGCCGGGGTTCCTCGTCGGTGAGCAGTGGTCAGCGGCTGCTGCGGCGGCGTGCTGGGTGATGGCGTACAACGCGCGGTGCGAGGTCTGCTTTCTGGGGCCTGGTGCGGAGCCTGAGACGGGGTCGGCACTGCACGCGTTGATGGTGGCAGGACGCGACTACCTGGAGCTGGGGGCCTGACGGTGCAGGTGTCGACCGAGCACAACTCGCGGGATGACCATGCGCCCGTACGGACCGCGGGATGACCGTGAAGTCAGAAGGCCTTAGCAGGATGTGTCATCCAAGCGCTGGCGCCACAGCCGACCTCCGACACTGCTGAAGCCGCCGATGCATCCACCGAACAGCAGCCCTCGTACCCACCACGGCCAGCCGAAGCTGTCTGACAGTTGCGCGACCAGGACTGCCGTCACCACCGCTGCGACGAACCACGGCCAGATGCGACGCCGGGTTGGTCGCTCACCGGGTCCGCCTTCGTCTGTCATGGAGCGACTCTCGCAGGCGACGCATCCGCATAGGCCTGCTTCGCTCAAGAGCGCGGGAGGACACTCGGACGGCGGGATGGCCGTGTGCCCGCGCATCGCGGAAGGATCGCCTGCAGGGGTGGATCGCTGCGAGACAGGTGCGCTGGACTCACTTGGTCGTGGGTGACTCGTCCACCTCGTGCCAGTAGACGGGCGAGCGATCCTGGTCAGGCTCCTTGATGGAGCGTGTCGGTGGTCATGGTCGCCAGCAGGGTCTGGGCTGCTTGGAGGATGTTCTGTCGGCTCTCTTCAGTGTCCAGTTCCCAGGCGTACTCCCAGTCGGTGGCCTCGTTGACGAAGACGCCCAGTTGGTCGGGGTAGCCCAGATCGGTGGAGATGCGCCACAGCAGCTCGGCGCCGTCCTCGGGGCTGATGAGGCCTTCGACGATGGAGCGGGCGTGGGTGTGTGCCATGACCCACAGCGTTTGGTGGTCATTCAGTCGCGGGGTGCCGAGCTCGTCGAGGGCGGCAGTGAGCAGGTCGCGCAGGGTGCGTGGGTCGTCGTGGGCGCCGGCCAGTTCACGAAGGGTGGGGGAGTCGTAGCCTCGGGTCAGGGCCAGGGCTGCCCACTGGGCCATCAGCTCAGGGGGCAGGTCACCGACGTGAGCTCGGGCTCGGGCGCGGTAGAGCGGGTCCACCGCTTCAGTGTCGCCGAGCAGGCGGGTGATCTGACGTGGTGGTGCCCTGTCCGGAACGTCCAGACGGCGACGACGTACTGGTCAGCGGGATGACCGTGAGGTTCGAGCGCGGCGCGGTGAGCGCGTACCTGGGCCTCTGCGGCCGGGTCTACCGCCCACCTCCCGATCGTGAGCCAGCGAGCGAGGACAGCAGCGGCCGGCGTACCTGGGCTGTAGTCGAGAGCATGAGGTCGGGCAGCACGGAGGGGTCAGGTCGGACACAGCCAAGGGCCGTTGGTGTCGACGTTGGGGATCTGCAGGTCGGCGCTGTCCCCGTTCCACGTCAGCTCGTACCGTCCCGCCTGCACGAGGCGGGTGTCGCTGACGTAGTAGCCCACTTCCCGCGCACGGTGCTGCCCGCCCGGCACGACGTACACCCTCGCCCCGATTCCACTGGAGCCAGCCGCCTCATCCACCACCAGCCGGCAGCCGGTGGTATTGCGTTCGGGCAGCACGGTGAAGTGGTTTGAGGAGTTCAGCCACGCGATCAAGGCGGTCAGCGGGCACGCGATCAGCAGCACGAAGGCGGTCACCAAGGCAGTCCCCACCTTGCGGACCCAGTGCCGTCGTGGCCGTGGCACGCCGCGGTCGGCCAGCACGATCCGGCACCCGGCTCCGACGATAAGGGACACCACACCGATGCCCAGGAGGGCGCCGACCACGTGCAGGGCGCGGGGAACCCAAGACCCGATGACCCAGACGTCTTCCCAGCCGGTCGGCGTGAGGGCGACGACGGTCGAGGCGAGGAGGCTGGCGATACCGACGCGCCACAGCCAGTCGGCCCGTCCGTGAGAGAGACGGGTGCGGATCACCTGTTCAGCGTCGCCGGTGCTAGGCAACGGGATGTTCTGCTGCACAGGACCCCCACCCCCACAGGAGAGCACTGGCCCTGCACGCGTCCCGTTCGCCCCGCGCAGGCAGAACGCTCGTGCGGGGCTCGCCGAGGTGCAGGGTGCCGGTCATCGTCCGTCGGCGGCTGGGAGTCCGCTGGCGCGCAGGTCGGCGACCGCGGCGGTCAGCAAGGTGGTCAGGTCGCTGACCTGGGCGGCCTGGTCCGCCGAGGGGTGCAGCACGGTGATGCCGACGATGAGGTCCCCGAGGCGGGCGGCGCCGGAGATGAAGGGCAGCCCATTGCTGTCGGTCCGCGCGGCCCAGGTCTGATCGGCTCCGGCGACGGTGAGGGCGAACGGCGTGGTGGGGTCGGTGAACCGGCACACGCCGGTGTTGGCCACGAGGGCGTCGAAGGCGACCGGCCCCCCGCCGGCGGCCCGGCCGGTGACGACGAGGTCCACCTGGCTCTGCGTGGACGATCGCTGGCTGCCGTTCCACCAGGTGATCTGCCGGCCGGCCACCATGGGGGGATCGAAGGGCCGGGAACTGCACTCCTGGCCCATGACCGTCGGGCTCTTGGGGTACTGCCCGCCGTCGCTGAGAACTGTGAGACCGGCGGGTAGAGATGCCCGGGTGCGGGTCATGTCGGGGATGTCGTAGGCAACGGGGACGTTCGGGTTGGCCAGCCCCACCGAGGAACCGGCTGTCGAGCCGATCGAAGGGGTGATGCTCGTTGTAGAGCTGGTCGTTGTCGTGCTGGGCGGTGAGGCGCTAGGCGTGGAAGTACTCGCCGGGGTCGGTGCCGGAGTTTGTGCGGGGGTCTGTGCTGAGGTTTGGGTGGGTGTTGGCGCCAGCGAGGCCGCCGGGACGGTGCGCACACTGGGCTGGGCTGTCCACCGCAGCCCCAGGGGGACGGCGGCGACGGCGGCCAGGGCGAGGGCGCCAACCGCTGCGCGGGTGCGCCGGCGGTGTTGGATGCGTCGGTGCAGCTGGTGGCGGGTGCCGGCGTGCAGGCCGGGTTCGTCGATGCGGCCTGCGCTGAGTTCTGCATGCAGGGCGCTCTGCAGCCGGTCCTGCAGCTCGAGCAGGTCCTCACGCTCAGGATCGGAGCGGTCGGCGGTGTGCCGGTCGGCGTGCTCTTGCCCGAACCCGAAGATGGGGTGTCGATCGCGAGGGTGCTGGGTCATCGGGACTCCTTCGCAGCGGGGGTGTCCTGGCACTGGTCGTTGTCCAGGAAGCGACGCAGGGTGCGCAGGCCGCGGTAGGCGTGGCTGCGGACGGTGGCCTGAGAGCAGTGCAGAAGGTCAGCGATCTCGGCGTCGGGCAGGCCTTCGTACAGCCGCAGGACGAGGGTGGCCCGCTGGGCGTCCGGCAGCCGGCGCAGCAGCGTGAGGTAGTGCTGCCGTTCGTCGTGGCCCTCGCTGGCATCGGGCACGGCCGCCTCGGGCAGCTCGGCGGGGTCGCTGACCTGTTCACGGCGCCAGGGACGTCGGTGGTGGGAGACGATGGCGTTGACGACCATGCGGTTGAGGTAGGCCGAGGGATCCTCGACGGCCTGGATGCGCGACCACTTCAAGACGCAGCGGGCCAGGACGTCCTGCACCACGTCCTCGGCCTGGTGGGGGTCCTTGAGGAGCCCGCGGGCCAGGCGGACCAGTTCAGGGCCCTTCCAGGCGATTAGGGAGTCCAGGTCCCACACCCCGGCCTGGGCCGGTGGCAGGGGCGAGGGGGCATCGGCTCTGCGCCCCCGGAAGATGGTCACACCCTTCCAACGCTGCCCACGCGCAGGCTGTTGCGGTTGCTGCTGACTTCCTCGATCCGAGCATCTCGGCGGCCTGACGGCAGTACGGCGGTGTGCAGGACGTCCTGGCCCGCCGAGGACAAGGTGTCTGGTACTGCAGGCACCGCGGGATGACCGAGCGCCCGCGCACCGCGGGATGAGCGCGTGGTCAGTCAGCGCGACGCTTGCCGCGCCAGACCGACGTGTAGTGCACGCTCAGCCCCAGGAAGACGACAGCGATCACCCCGGCAATCACCGCGAAAGCCGGTCTCGGCCCGATCGGCGCGAGGGCCGCCGCCACCGCGGCAAGGGCGATCACAGCGCAGAGAATGGCGGTGACGCCCTCGTACTTGGTGACCCGGTCGTTCGTCCAACGCGCCATCTGACCAGTCTGTCGGGCGATGCGGCGGCCGGTCCGCGACTGACCGCATCTCGTCATGATCGCGACGTCGATGGCCTGCGGTGACAGCGCGCACAACGCGGGATGACCGCGAGGTCGTCGAGCGCGCGGCCCGCTCCGTGAGCGCGCAGCGGGACCAGCGCGATGGGTCAGCTAGAGCCAAGGCCCCCTACGACAGTGGTTCCCCTGTCGTCAACGAGCCGGGAACGGCGCGATGTCGCCGCGCCACTGCTCCGCCGCCGCGAGCAGCTGGGCCCGGTCGACCCGCAACGAGATGCTGTACTCGTAGATGCGGGGACTGAGTCCCCCCGTCCATCCGGGTCTTGCTGCCTCAGCTTCCAGGGATAGGTGCACGCGCAGCACCGTGTGCTCACCTTCGACCGCGGCGATGCTGAAGGCCAGGTTGGGCTCGGTGAAGATCAGCGTGTGCGTCATGAGGTCAGAGGCGGGGTTGTCCGTCGGCTCGATGCGTCCTTCGGCTGCGGCGTGCAGCCAGTCCAGCAGCTCCCGTACCTCCCACGTGCTCAGGTCCGGCCCCTGGAACGTCCACGTCTCCCCGGCGGCGGTGCGCACCTTGCCGTGCACGATGAGCCAGTTGGCATCGGGTTCCCCGGCGGTGGTGAGGTCTGGGTACTCGTAGCCGCTGGGACAGAGCTCGAAAGCGGCGCCGTCGGTGGAGTTGAGCTGCACCTGAGGAGTGTCCCGCGTCGCGCTGGCGGGGGTTCTAGACGCGGTGCTTGGTCCTGCTCTGGTCGTGGTGATCGAGACCGCTTGGTCTTCGTCATGACCGCGACGTCGATGGCCTCCGGCGACAGCGCGCACAACGCGGGATGAGCGCGTACGCGCGACCTGCGGGATGACCGTGACGTAGCCCGAGACGATGGCCGGCGCGTTCAGGGGGTGGAGTTGCTGAGGCGCTGGTGCAGTTCACGAATCCGAGCGGTGATGTCTTCTCGGATCAGGTTCATGCGATCGGCGCCTTCGATACCGCGCTGGGAGGGTTCGTCGGTCTCCCAGACCTCCACGGGGGTGCCTCCAACCGACTCGACCTGGGCTTCTGAGCCCAACACCACGACGAGGTCGGCCGCGCGGACCATCTCGTCGGTGAGCTGCTGGGGACTCTGGTCAGAGATGTCGACCCCGACTTCGGCCAGGCTGGCCGCGGACTGGGGGTTGAGGGCGGTGCCGGCCTTGGTGCCAGCGGAGTCGACGTCGATGGCAGTGCCGGCGTCGTGGACGGCCTGGCGCATCAGGCCGGCGGCCATCTGGGACTTGCCGCCGTTCTTGACGCAGACGAACAGGACGCGAGGGGTAGGCACGCTGAGCTCCCTACAGGGGTGAGGTGGGGTGGAGCGGGGATGAGGTGGGTCAGGTCCCGACGGTGGGGCTGCGCCGCTCGATGAGGACGGTGTCGCGCCACTGCCCGGCCATGGGCCCGTTGGTCATGCGCGCGATGCGCTGGCGGGTGCCGATCTGGCGGAAGCCCGCGGCCTGGTGCAGGGCCAGGCTGGCGGCGTTCTCGGGGAAGACCGAGGACTGCACCGTCCAGATGCCGCCCGCCTCGGTGGAGGCGAGCAGGTCCAGCAGAAGTAGACGCCCGATGCCGCGGCCTCGGGCGGCGGTGGCGACGTAGACGGAGTGCTCGACCACCCCGGCGTAAACCGGCCTGCTCGAGACGGGGTTGACCGCAGCCCACCCCAGCAGGTGTCCGTGCTCGTCGTGGGCGCCGATGCGGTGCTCGGGGGACTTAGCTGCGTCAAAGGCGGCCCAGCTGGCGGGTGGGGCGGACTCAAAGGTGGCGTGACCGGTGGCGATGCCTTCGGCGTAGACGGCCTGCACCTGCGGCCAGTTGGCTTCGATGAGCGGTAGAAGCGCCACCTCGGACGCCTCAACGGCGCGTCGATTCATCGTCAGCAGGTGACGCGCGAGGACGTCATGTCCTGGCTGCTCGCGGGGTGGGTGGGAGCGCTCAAGACGGCGGCCAGGGCGTTCATCGCCGCCGGGACCAGGGCGTAGTAGGCCCAGACCCCTCGCTTGTCGCGAGTCAGAAGCCCTGCCTCGACCAGGACCTTCAGGTGGTGCGAGACCGTCGGCTGGCTCAGGCCCAAGGGCTCGATGAGGTCGCACACGCACGCCTCCCCGCCCTCGTGAGCAGCGACCAGGGACAGCAGCCGCAGCCGGGCGGGGTCCGCGATGGCCTTCAAGGTGCGCGCCAGGGCGGCGGCGTCTTCGGCGTTCAGCGGTTGCCGGGCCAGTGGAGCGCAGCACGCGACGCCCTGCGCACCCACCGCGGTACCCGCCGCAGTGCCTGCTGCGGCGCATGCCGTAGCGCCTGCCGTGGTTCGGGGCGTCGAGGCGATCGGCAGCGTCGAGGTAGCCATGACGTCAGCATGGCATCACGCATTGATGACTGTCGATATTGACAGTCGCCAATGTCTGCCGTCAGGGTTGGTCATCGACAGCTATCGATGTAGAGGACGCACCTGATGAGCGACCTGGTCGCCAAGAACCCCCGCCCGGGTGGACCACCCAACGGGCCACGAGGCGCTGAGACCCCGGTGCTGGCGTGCCTGTCGGTGCTGGACCGCTTCCTGCCCGTCTGGATCATCGCGGCCATGGCCCTCGGCCTGGCCCTGGGCCGCCTCATCCCGGGCCTGGACGACGCCCTCAGCGCGGTGGAGGTCGGCTCAGTCAGCCTGCCCATCGCCATCGGCCTGCTGCTGATGATGTACCCGGTGCTGGCCAAGGTCCGCTACTCCGAGACCGGCCGCATCGCCGCCGACCGCCGGCTCCTCGTCAGCTCCCTGGTCCTGAACTGGCTGGTGGGGCCGGCGCTGATGTTCGCCCTGGCCTGGCTGCTGCTGCCCGACCAGCCGGAGTACCGCACCGGCCTGGTCATCGTCGGCTTGGCCCGCTGCATCGCCATGGTGCTCATCTGGAACGACCTGTCCTGCGGGGACCGCGAGGCCGCCGCCGTCCTGGTCGCGATCAACTCCGTCTTCCAGATCCTGGCCTTCGCCGCCCTGGGCTGGTTCTACCTGCAGGTCCTGCCCGGCTGGCTGGGGCTGTCGACGACCTCAGCGCAGTTCTCCGTCGGCGCCATCGTCGTTTCCGTCCTCGTCTTCCTCGGCATCCCGCTGGTCGCCGGCTTCGCCACCCGCACGCTGGGGGAGCGGGCCAGGGGACGCGCCTGGTACGAGGGCCGCTTCCTGCCCAAGATCGGCCCGGTCGCCCTGTACGGGCTGCTGTTCACCATCGTCATGCTCTTCGCCCTGCAAGGCGATGCGATCACCTCCCGGCCCGCGGACGTGGCCCGCATCGCCCTGCCGCTGTTGGCCTACTTCGTGATCATGTTCGCCGGTTCGTTCGTCCTCGGCCGCGCGATCGGCCTGAACTACGCGAAGACGTCGACGCTGTCCTTCACCGCGACAGGCAACAACTTCGAGCTGGCCATCGCGGTGGCCATCGGCACGTTCGGCGTGACCTCCGGGCAAGCCCTGGCTGGGGTCGTCGGCCCGCTGATCGAGGTGCCGGTCCTGGTCGCGCTGGTCTACGTGGCGCTGTGGGCCGGGCGCCGCTTCTTCCCTGGCGACCCGACCGTGCCCGTCCGCGCTTCGCGCTGATCCCTTCCTGTTCACCCCGTTCGCTGACTCCATCTGCTGAGGAGGCACCCGCCATGAGCACCACCCCCACCGCTGCGGCTAGCTCTACGAGCACCGAAGCTGCTGCTGACCCGCCGGTCACCCAACTGCCAGTCGTCGTCATCGGCGCCGGCCCGGTCGGCCTGGCCGCCGCGGCGCACCTGCTCGAGTACGGCCTAGATGTACTGAGCACGCACGTTGGTGACACGCCGGTGACTACCGGTCCGTGACACGGAGAAGACCTCCGAGTGGGGTGTGGAGCTGTCGAGGAACCGCACCACCACCCGGAGGTCTTCGTGCTTCACCGTAACGCTGCCCTCGTGCCGAAGGCACGCCTGAAGCTGGCCCGCCTCATCGTCGATGAGGGCTGGCACGAACGCCGCGCCGCCGAACGCTTCCAGACCTCCCACACCACCGCCCGCCGCTGGGCCGCCCGCCTGCGTCAGCTACGCCGAGCAGGAGCCAGCGAAGCCGACCTGGACCGCGACGGGCTGCCTGACGCCCCCTCGACTCCGCGGCGCAGCCCGCACCGGACCAGCAAACGGCAGGTCAAGAAGGTCCTGCGCCTACGCCGGCGCGGGTGGGGACCAGCCCGCATCGGACCGCACGCAGGCATCCCCGTCTCGACCGTGGCCAAGATCCTGAGCCGTGAAGGCGTACCCCGCCTGCGCGATGTGGACCTGGCCGACCGGCAACGTGCCCGTCGTGAGGTCCGACGCTACGAGCGTTCTGCTCCGGGGGAACTGGTGCACATGGACGTCAAGAAGTTGGGCCGGATCCCCGACGGGGGCGGGTGGCGTGTCCACGGCCGCGACAGTGAGGCGGGCCGGGCGGCGAAGGCCCTGGCCAGCCGCCGCCGACTGGGGTACGCCTACCTGCACACCGTGCTGGATGACCACTCCCGCCTGGCCTACACCGAGATCCTGCGTGATGAGCAGGGCCCCACGACCGCAGCGTTCTGGCATCGGGCCTGCTCCTGGTTCGCCGACCGCGGTGTCCGCATCAAGCGGGTCTTGACCGACAACGGGTCGAACTACCGCTCGCGGGACGTGGCCGCCGCGCTGGTGGCGACCGGCGTCGTGCACAAGCGGACCCGGCCCTACCGGCCGCAGACCAACGGCAAGGTCGAGAGGTTCCACCGGACGTTGATCACCGAGTGGGCTTACGCCCGCCCCTACGCCTCAGAGACGGCGAGGGTTCGGGCCTTGCCGAAGTTCCTCCACCTGTACAACCATCACCGGCACCACACCGCCCTCGGAGGCCGGCCACCGATCAGCCGCGTTACCAACCTCCGTGCTCAGTACACCTAGTCGTGGGGGCCGGGCATTCGGCCACCAACACGCTGCTGCACCTTGTCGCCTTGGCTGACACCGACCCCGCCGACGGACCGGGGACGCGGATCCTCTGGGCCGTGCGCGGGGCGTCGGTGGAACGGACCTTCGGCGGCGGTGACCTCGACGGGCTGCCTGCTCGTGGAGTCCTCGGCTCACGACTGCGTCAGGCCGTGGAGTCTGGGCGCATCGAGCTGCACACGCAGGTCGCCATCAGCGCCCTGGAACCCAATGTCGACGGGGCCGAGGTCACTGTCGTGATGACGACGCCGGCCGGGCAGCAGCGTCTGGTCGTCGATGTGATCGCCGCTGCCACGGGCTTTCGGCCCGACCTGGTGATGCTGCGCGAGCTGCGCCTGGACCTGGACCCCGGGGTGGAGGCCCCGGCCCGGTTGGCGCCGCTGATCGATCCCGAGTTTCACTCCTGCGGCACCGTCGCCCCGCACGGCGCCGACGTCCTGGCCCACCCCGAAAGAGGCTTCTTCATCGCCGGGATGAAGAGCTACGGCCGGGCCCCGACGTTCCTGCTGGCCACCGGCTACGAGCAGGTGCGATCCATCTCTGCGCACCTGGCCGGTGATGCCGCGGCCGCGGCCGATGTGCGCCTGGACCTGCCCGAGACCGGGGTGTGCTCCACGTCGATCCCCGCGGTCGCCGCTGGGGGCAGAACCGAGACCGACGACGACGTTGTGGGCTCGTGCTGCGGTACCAGCGAGCCTCAGCCGATCAGCATCGGTGTGGGGGCGACCGATGGGGCGCGGCTCGGGTTCCCGACTGGTTTCCAGCACGGTCGCGCAGCTGAGATCCCCTGACCCCTCGGAGTCGAAGTCCTTGGGCCTACTTGGCGAACAGGCGGACATCGGCAAGACCGCGAGGTCGTCGAGCGCGCGGTCGGCGCCATGGCCGGATGTACGTGGAGGGCTGTGACGACCGGTGCGGTCCAGTGCTACTTCGGCCGTCGCCGAGAGTCATCGACCAAGATCACTCCCACTGCTGCCACCGCTAGCAAGCAGAGGAGCACCGTTTGCCAGCCTTGCGGATCGCCGTGAGTCAAGAGCATCAGTACGACCGCCCCCAGGATGGGCACTAGGGCAAGCAGCATCAGCTGCGTGTCCCTCGGTCTTGGCTTCTGCCTCACTCGGGAAGGATGCCGCACGCGGCTGCAACCGCGTCCGCTTCTCGGATGACCGTGAAGTCGGCCTCCATGATCACTACGGCGAGCTACACCTGACCCGTCCCGGAAACACTGGTCGCGGGACGATGGGTCGGGTGAGCTCGGGTACGGGACTGCGGTCTGTGCCGTCGCATAGAGGGCTCGGACGGCGCGGTGGTCGCGTGGCGGTCAAGCCGGCCGTGGCGCGGCGTTGCGGAGTCGGATGCCGCTGTACTCGGATGCGTGTTCGATGACGGCGTCCATGAGCGGCCACAGCGAGGACACCAGGCGAAGCTCGACGTCGTGCTCGGCCAGGGCGCCGGAGCAGTCCTCGACGTGTCGAACGTCGAGAACCAGGACTTTCTGGTCGGCCACCCAGTAGCCGGCGTGCTCGTCGAGCACGGTGAAGCCGGTCGGCTGGAGCTCGTGCACGTCGAGGCCGGCGTGCAGCAGCTGGTGGGCCCAGCGGTGCTCGATGGCCACGACGCGCGAGGAGGTCGATCCCAGGAGCCGGTGTGTGAGGTCGCCAGCGCGCCAGCAGACCCGGGGGCACTGCCGGGGCAGCAGGTAGTGCGGCAGATGCTCCTCGTCCAGGGCCCACACCCACGGTCGACCCTCGTAGGCGGTGCCGGGTGGGGAAGGGCGTGGACTCATGCTCGACAGCGGCCCGGCGTCGGTGACGTGAAACATCCTCGGCACCTGGTCAGGCTAGAGAGCGGCGGTAACAGACGCCCACGGTCCGCGAGATGACCGTGCGCCTGCGTGCACCGCGGGATGACCGTGTGCCTCAGTCTGGCATCGGTAGGAACGCGCCCATGGTGAGGAACGCTGTGCGAGGACCGCCCGAGGACTCAAGATCTGGGCGCTGCAGTGCCTCCGTGATCGCTTCTTCGAACTTGCGCTGGACCATCTCGGCTTGGCCGCGGTTCAACCACACCACGGCGTCGGCGAAGAGGACGGGGTGTCCGGTGCGGGTGCGGGTGGGCACCAGGTCACTGCCCCACACTTCCCCGTCGCGGTTGCGCGCCAAGATCCGGTCGTGGCGGGGAGCTTGAGCCAGCGCGGCGGTGTAGGCGCGAGCGAGGTCGTCGATGATGACCCGTCCGTAGGTGTCCACCCGGTGACGCAGGTCGTCGAAACGCATGGCGGTCATGGGGATGCGGTAGCCGTCGTGGCTGGAGCGGTAGATCTTCACCGCCCGCCCGGCTCGCTGACGTTCTTCAACCACCTGCAGCAGGCCGACCTGGAGCATCCGACGGACGCGGTACAGCAGCGCGTTGGGGGTGACGTCCAACTCGGCGGCGACCTGACTGACCGTGGCCGAGCGGGCCAGGAAGGGGCGCAGGAACCGCACCCGCCGCGGGTCGGTGAGGATCGCCACCTGCGCCGGGTCGGTGACCTCGTGCAGGACCGTGGTGTCGAAGTCGTTCCACGGTGAATTCGACCCTGCCATTTCACCTAGCCTAGGCGCCACCGTCACCGGTGTGAAGCCTGCAAGCACCAGGGCCCTCGGAACCTCTGAACCCCCCGAGATGCCTGGGGCAGCTGCATCGCCGCGCTCAAGGAGCCTGCTGCGCGAACGCGACATTGCGCGGGTCTGGACGGCTGGGCTCGTGGTGTGGGTCGGCAACTACGCGCTGTTCGTGGTGCTGCCCTTTGTGGTCTACCAGGGCACCTCATCCCCGCTGGCGACAGCGATCACGGTGCTGGGCGGGGCGGTGCCACCGGTCCTGGTCGGTCAGCTGGCTGGCGTGCTGGCTGACCGTTGGGACCGGCGCAGTGTGCTGATCGGCGCCAACGCTGTGCTGGCGGCCTTGACTGTGGGCTACCTCCTCATCGACGCCAGCGCCTGGGGTTGGTTGGCGGTGCTGACCTTTGCGCGCAGCTGCGCGGGCCAGCTGGTCGGGCCGGCCGAGAGCGCGCTGCTGCCCGATCTGGCCCCCGCGCAGCGGCTGGAGGAGGCCGCCGCCTTGAACACCTTGAACAACACTCTGGGGCGTCTGGTCGGCCCGGCCCTTGGGGGCACGTTGTTCGCGGCCGGGGGTCTTCCCGCAGCGGCCACGCTGGTGGTGCTGTGCCATCTCGGTGCAGCCGTGACTCTTAGCACCGTGGCCCAGGGCCGTTCCCAGCGCGAGGCTCACAGCGGACCGGGCCTGCTGAGGCAGTGGCGCGAGGGCGCGGTGCTCACCTGGCGGGAGCCGGTGCTGCGGGCCCTGCTGCCGTTGATGCTGGTCATGGCGGTCGGTGAGGGGTTCGTCTCGGCGTTGCTGGCTCCTTTCGCCAGCGACCTGCTCGAGGCCGGGGCGGACGCCGTCGGGTGGATCCTGTCGGCGCAGGCTGTCGGCGGCATCGTCGGTGCGTGGTGGTGCACCCGGAGCCTCGGTCGGCGAGATCCGATGCGCTTGCTGGCCCTCGCCGCGTTGATTGCCGGGGTCCTGCTGGTTCTCACCTTCGGCTACCCACTACTCGATCCGGTCCTGTGGCCGGCGGTGGTGCTAACGGCGGTCGCCGGTGCGCCATTCGCGGTGGTGGCTGCGGCGCAGGGACTGTTGTTGCAGCGTCATGCTGCTCCCGCGGCGCGCGGGAGGGTCTTCGCGCTCTGTTGGGGGTTGTCCTCGTTGGTGCAAATTGTGGCGATCGGGGCCGCCGGTGTGCTGGCGCAGCGGGTGGGCAGCCTGGTCATCATGGTCGACGCTGTTGCCTACGTCGTGGTCGGCGCGATGGGGCTGGCCGCTTCGAGCAGGCTCCGGCGAGCGGTCGCTGGGAGGCCAGCTGTCGAGGTGGACGACGCTCCTGGCTGAGCAGTCGGTCTCCATAGGGGACTCTGAACTGCCACGCCCTCCCCCTTGGCCTGTGGGTGAAGGTCTCAGGTGCGGATCAGAGTTTCGACCGCGATGGCGAGCACATCGCGGGATGACCGTGACGTCAGCGACGGAGACAGAGTTCAGTCGGCCCCGCGGTCACGTCTGCTCGGCGTCGTGCTCGTGGTGGTTGACGCCAGCTTGGCCGGCGGCCTCGAAGCCGGGCCAGCCGGAGCGACGCACCGCATCGGCGCGGCCCTGGTAGTCGTCCTCGTCGATCGCGACCAGCCGCTCCGGGCCCATGACGCCGTCGTGCTGGAAGACGCCCTGGACGTCGACCCAGTCCACGCAGGCGTGCTTCTCTCCGCTGCTGGTCACCCGCCCCGGGTGGCCCGGCTGCAACGCCAGCAACTCGGTGACGTGGTCATCGCCGACGAAGCGAACTGGAGTCCCCGCGGGGAAGGCTTCACCACCGGCGATCCATGGAGCTTCGGACCAGGCGGCCATCGCCCGCTCGTCCTGCCAGGGAAAACCGGCCCAGCCCGACGTCCGCAACCGCTCGCTGTCGCGCTGGTGCTCCTGCTCGGTGATCAGTTCCAGCCAGTCAGGATCCAGGCGGCCGTTGTACTGCAAGACCTCGGGCACGTCGGTCCAGTCGATGACGGCGTGGGCCTCATCGGCGGCGATGAGCAGCCCGGTGTGGCCCGGTTGCAGGTGCAGCCGACCGGCGACGTCGTCCGGGCCGCGCCAGCGCACATAGCTGCAGATGGGGAGGTGGTCCAGGCGGTGGGAGGGGTGCGGCTCGGCCCGCCACGCTGTGAGGAAGTCCTTGTCGTCGACCGGGAAGCCGGGGCAGCCGGAGGCGCGCAACTGCTCGACTGCGTGGTGGTGCTCCCGCTCGGAGACGACCTCCAGCCAGTTGGCCTGGAGGTGACCGTGGTGCTGGCGGATACCGCCGGTGTCGGAGAAGGCGTCGGCCCAGTTGATGAGTGTGTGCTCCTCGTCGCCGTAGACGAGGAAGCCGGGGTGACCCGGTTGCAGGTGCAGTCGGCGGGCGACGTCGTCGGGACCGCGCCAGCGGATGAAGAGGCGGTGGGTCCACTCATCCAGGCGGGGGTGCGTGCGAGGGCTCGGTGTGTTGTTCACCGGTGGTCTCCTTGCCGCCTGGGCCAGGTCGGGTAGCGGTTGCTACCGCTCACCAGGAGGGCGACTTGGTCAAGGTAGCTGGGACGGCGGGGAGGGAACCAGCTTGACCGCGGCCACCGGCGCGAGCGGACGTCTCCGGGCGGCCGTGGTCGCGCACTGACCGGGATGACCGTGCGCTCCGCGCGCACCGCGGGATGGCCGTGAAGTGACCGGTCGGTCCCGCGTCGTCGCAGGACACCAGCTAGTCCCGAATCGTGTCGGTGGCTTGCGACCACTTGCAGCGCCAGGTGTCCTCGTCATCGCGCACGTACACATCGAGGTGCCAGCACTTCAGGTGTCCGCCTCCGCCTGACGTCGCGATGTCGATGACGGACAGGTACCGGACCACAGCGACGGACCCCGATGCTTCGACCTGGATCTCGGACTGCGGTTCGAAGCGTGTGTAGTCGATGCTGCCGTCGTACAGGCCGCTGAGGTAGGTCTGTCGGTCCCAGAGGTCGCCGCTGGGGGTGCACAGCACGAAGTCGGCGTGGTGCAGGTCTTCGAGGACGCGGCGGTCGACGTCGACGATCGCTCGAAGTCGGGTCCGTTCCAGGTCGACGATGTTCACGGTTTGACCCTAGGGCGGTCCGATGGGGGCGGACTCTCGGTCGTGGGACGTCTGTGGCGCGCGCTTCTGCACTGGCTAAAGGGTGATCGCGCGGAGTGCGGGATGACCGTGACGTCGCGAAGGGCACCAGGACCAGTCGAACGCCGTTCCCGTCACGAGCAGCTTGGTCAACCGATTCGCGGCCATGTGGTGCGATCCGCCGAGGTGGAAATCAGTCCGGACTGGACCATGATCAAAGCATGTGCTCGAGTCGAGCAGGGCCTGTCATTGTGCGAGCTATGGATCACGGATCGACAGATGGCTCTATCGACGGGTCCCACGGATGCTTGATCGTCTCCGGCGTCCCTGGAGCGGGGAAGTCCACTGTCGCCGCTCTGGTGGCCCAGGCACTGCCCCGTAGTGCGGTCGTGGACGCCGATGCAGTGGCGATGATGGTGCGCAGCGGTGGAGTCGGCCCCGTTGACGAGCCCGCCGAGGAAGCTCGCGCCCAGCTGATGCTGCGCGCCCGCAACGTGTGCCTGCTCGCGGGCTCCTTCTCCGAGGCGGGCTTCTTCCCCGTCATCGACCACGTCGTCGCCGACGCGGTGATGTTGGACGCGATGGTGGAGTGGTGGCGCCGGCGCCGGTGTGGTTCGTGACCCTGGCGCCAGACCTGGCGGCCGCAGCTCAGCGCAACACTCAGCGCCCCAGCATCGAGCAGATCGACTACGACATCTCCGGTCTGCACGCCACGATCGAAGACCAGCTCGGTGCACGCGGCTGGTACTTCGACACCACGCACCTGGACGCTGCTTCCACCGCGCGGAAGGTCCTCGTGGAGGCGCCCCGCCGGGGGACTGTCACGGCGAGCCGCCAGGGGTGACTGCCAACAGCGCGAACGGGCTGACCGTCAGGTGCATGATCATCCCGACCCAGCGTTCGTCGGGTCTGCGCGGGGTTGTGATCCTTGTGCCGCTCAGTGGGCAGGACGACGTCCGCAACTCGACAGAAGCGTGAAGGCGGGTCAGGTGCCGGAGGCCATGTAGGCGGCGAGGATGTAGTTGGGGTGGCGGTCCAGGGTGGTCCGGGCCCGGTCGTAGCGCATGGTGGTGCGGGGGTCGGCGTGGCGGGCGGCGATCTGCACGTCCCTGAGATCGACGCCGGCGTCGAGCATGGTGGTGACGTAGGTGTGGCGCAGCATGTGCGGGTGCATCCGCGGTAGCCGGATGCGGGCGTCGGCGGCCAGGTGGCGCAGGCGACGGGTCGCAGAGTGGCGGTCGATGCGTCCGCCGCGGGTGTTCAGCATCAGCGCGCCCGTGGGGCGGTCGCCGATGCTGCGGTCCACTGCCCGTCCGACGGCTGGGGCCAGCGGGACCAGGACGATTTTGTGGCCCTTACCGACCACGCGCAGGACGCGGTGGCCGTGCTCTTCCCCGAGGTCGGTGATGTCCAGGGCGCAGGCCTCGAAGATGCGCAGGCCCAGCAGCCCCAGCAGGCAGACCAGGGCGAAGTCGCAGGGGTTGGCCGAGTCCCGCGACGTGGCGAGCAGGGCTTCGAGCTGCAGGTGCGACAGTCCCAGCGTGGGCGATTCCGGGGGGACGTTGGGGCGGCGGACGTAGTCGGCCGGTGAATGCTCCAAGACCTCGTCGACGACGCAGGTCCGGTAGAAGCTCGCGACGACCGAGGTCCGCCGCGACACGGTGGACGCGGCGAAGTGCTGGGTCTCCTGCATCCACCGCACGTAGAGCTCGATGTGCGGTCGGCGGGCGGCCAGGGGGTTGAGCTGACGCAGTTGGCACCAGGTGAGGTAGGCGCGCAGATCGGAGTCGGCGTGGCGTCGGGTCTCCCCGTGGTAGCGGGCGAGGTAGGCGGCGACGGCGAGACGGAGGGGGTCGGTGCGCCAGGTGCCGTCACCGAGGGCGATGGGCAGGTGGGTGGGGGTGTCTGAAGGCTGGGTCATGACCGAGCATGCGCTGAGGACGGTACGCACGTCAGTCGTGCTCGGCGGTTCTGTCCACCACGAGGCCGTCGGCCATGATGGTGATCACGACCTGTGCCGACGTGTCGAGTCAGGCCCTCATGACGTCGTCAAGGTCGCCGCCCACACGGCATACCCGTCTGCGCCGACAGGGCCAGAACGCCGGAAGGTCCGGCGAGACAGCACACGGGCCATCTCCTGGTTCTCGTCATGGACCACCGCGGCCACGAGGACTTCGACTGCCTGCAGCTGCGCCGCGCCCGCACGCAGCAGGTCCATGCGCGCGTCCACTGCCGAGCCGCCGACCCCGCTGTGCCGGGCGTCAGCACGTACGGCCAAGACGCTGAGCTGGCCAGCGGCCACACCGCTGGGACGAAGGGTCGCCGGCTCGTACTCGCAGACGCCTTCCAGAAGCCCGTCCTGGCCCCGGTACAGCAGGGCCCGTGGACGCCGGTCTGGTTCGCGGCGTGGGGAGGGCAACGTGCTGGCCAGGTACTGCAGCTCCTCGATGACGTGGCGCTCCCACAGCGGGGGACGGCGGCTGAGGGCTGTGATGAAGTCCTTCAGCTCTCTTCGCGAGGTCGAACCGTTGTGCAGCGGGACCCAGTCGTTCAGGACTGAACCTGAGACTGGCCCTGAGACTGGACTCCTCGCGGCGCCAGGACGGTCTGCTCGATCAGCTGGTCCAGCTGGGCCTCGCTCACCCGCGGACGTCCCCTCGGAGCTGTCGGCACTGGGCGCGGGCGGCGCAGCAGACCCCGCGCGGCGTCCTCAAGGTGGTCGGCGCTGCGCCAGCGCAGGACGCGAAGCGCCTGCCGGGTCTGGTCGCTGAGCATGGCTCCATCGTAGTCGCCGGCGGGCCACCGCGCTGGGTGCTCGGTCGGCCGCTGGCCGGGCCTGGGGCTGCTGCGACTCGCCGGGTGAGGGAGCGGGGCCACTGGGGTGATTCGATGAGACAACGACCACGACCAGCGGGATGACCCTGAAGTCTCCTGACAAGATCGGCAAGTGCCTTGGAAGCCGCCGATGCACGAAAGGCCCCAGCGCGATGAACGCGTCGAGGCGTGTCGCGACCGCGCAGCTCACCTGCAGCACGCTGACGGTCGCCTGGCAGTGCTGTACTGCCGCGTCGACACCAGCTGGACCTGCACGGGCGGGCACTTGTGGTGGCGGCGCTGGTCAGCCCCGCACTACCGACTCGAAGGACTCTGGTTCGAGGATGACGACCTGGTCAGCGACTTCGTCACCGATGGGCAGGAGCTGGCGGCGACTCTCGACGACTTCGACCAGGGTGTCTTCGTCTTCGTGGGCGAGCGGTGGCAGGTGCGATGGATGGACGATGACGCCTCTCGTGCCTTCCGCGAGAGGCAGGACATCGACGTCTACCAACCGTGATCCTGACGCGCAGATCGCGGGATGACAGTGAGGTCAGTCAGCTAGGAGAGTCCTTCGTTGAAGCTAGTCCAGTCGGACTCAAGGAGTGAAGGGATAAGTGCCCGGTCCCCTTCGACTGGTACGGACCGCGCCCTCTTGGAGTGCTGGGCGGAGAATTCTAGTCAGACGCGGCAGAGCGTCCGCACCCGAGGTACTGGAAGGAGACATCCTCCTCTTCAAGGATGCTTTCCGTGAGGTCACGCAGAGCGTCGAATTCCTCGGTCCCGGGAGTATCGCTAGATGCCGGACCATCAACTTCTAGGGCGCGCTCTTCTGTGGGCACCCGATCCATGCGCACGATGAGGCCGCGCTCTGACAAGGCCCGAAGGGCAATGCTCTCCCGGTCTTCTGTGATCTTGTAAGCGACTGTGATGTTTAC
Organism: Kineococcus sp. DHX-1; assembly: GCF_042473625.1. Taxonomy (GTDB): domain Bacteria; phylum Actinomycetota; class Actinomycetes; order Actinomycetales; family Kineococcaceae; genus Kineococcus. Next base: position 2,166,106 of record NZ_CP170445.1, read on the forward strand.
GCTCATAAAAAAGACCGTAACAGGCGCCGGGTGTCCGGCGCTAGCCTTGGGGGAAGTTCTAGCCCTTGTCCTATGGCTGCCCAGCCTGGGCCCTAGCCGACACAACTGGGCAGCAGTGTGAATGGAATGGCGGGGCCCGGGAAGTGCCCTGGAGGACACTTCCCAGACCCATTAGCTCACGGCGCGAAATTGCGCCACAGGAACGCGATCGCTAGTCGGTAACGCCATCATCCGCCCATAGCCAGACTTTACCGTCTTTGGCGTTGGGTCCGATGCAGGTCCAGTACGCGCTGTGAAGCCTTACTCCAGCGAGGGCGCAGGTGTTGCGATCCTTGTACTTGCCCTTGAGTACGACTGAACTGGCGCGTTGGGTGCCCTGGACCCCCTGTGTCGCATCCGCCCCTGGCTTGTCCGTCTTCAGTCCTAGCGGTTGTGCATATGCTTGCTGACCCACCCCGACCACCCCCAACGCTGAGATCAGTAGAGACGCGACAGCAATTCTCGGCTTTACGGAAGACATGTTTATTTCCACCTCCGGTTCGAATTTATTTGCGATTGCTACATGCGCTCGTAGGTCCACAATTGATACAGGCCCCTGTCGGGTCCACTCGAGACTTTGTAGCAACCATAGCGTTTTGGTTGGGCGTTACCCGCCAGGACGCATTGCAGCTCGGTTTTGAAGAATCGTCCAGTAGGAAGAAAGTATTCCCTTCCCTGCGTACTAGATGCAGAGGCATCTCTTACGGTCGCAGCCAGAGTTGCTGGCTCGGCATGGGCGACAGTTGCAGTCGCTGACCATAAGAGACCGCCGAGTACCAGTGCTGGAATCAGTCGTGATTTGACCACTCTCATACTCCATTCATCGACGACATTGACGATTGGACAGGACGTGCCGCTGTGTTCAAAACGCATCGGCATCGACTCTGATCTGATGTTGTTCCCTGTGTGGAGCCCATGTCAAGAGGCAACTGAACGTGAACCTGAGGAACACCGATCAAGGTCGAAAGCAAGCTTCTGTAACTTGTGGTCACTTCTTTATTTTGGCGCCGAGTGCACTTTTTTTTGGGGGGGGGGGGGGGGCCAAGTTTCGAGAGGCCGGCACAGTGGGCTCGCTGTGCGCGTGGACACCCGGGTGTTACGGCCAACTCGGAGGCGGGTCGGAACGTTGATATGGACGCGGGCGCGGTCATCGGCATAGTGAATCGTTCTGCGAGCCGCATCAGGCCGGACTGAGGCCCTTGAGGGTCTTGATCGCAGAGACGTCCTCCTGGTGCGCTACTCGGGCTTGGTGTCCCAGCGCAGAAGGAGGACGTCGATGTCCAAGGCTAGTCAGATCTCTCGCGGTGACAAGAGCCGCAACGCCCGCCTCGGGCGGCTGCGCGAGCTGGTCCCGACCACGTCGGCGATCGTCGGGATCGACCTCGCCGATGCGAAGCAGATGGTCGTCGTCTGCGACCACGACTCCCGCGTCCTGGCCCGCAAGACGTTCCGGGTCCGGGCCTGGGACCTGGGCTCGGCGCTGGACTGGGCTGCGGAGAAGGCGGCGAAGGTCGGCTTCGCGGGCGTGACGGTGGCTTGTGAGCCGACCGGTCACCGGTGGCGGATCCTGGGCCAGCTCGCCGCGGAGCGGGGCATGGCGTTCGTCTGCGTCCAGCCGCTGATCTCGGCTTGGGCTCGGCGAGGGGAAGACCTCACCAGCGACAAGACCGACGAGAAGGACGCCGTCATCATCGCGCGTCTGACCGCGCAGCTGCGCTGCTATGTCCCCGAGCCGGTGGATGAGACGTGGGGCCGACTACGCCACCTCGGGGCCCGGCGTGAACGGCTGGTGGTTGAGCTGACCGCCCAGATCCAGCAGGTGCGGGACCTGCTCGAGTGCGTCTGGCCGGCCGCGTTGACCGCGGCGAACTACCCGTTCCGCTCCACGACCTGGGCGGCGACGATGACGGTCATCCTCGACCGCGACGGCGGCGACTTCGCCCGCACCAAGCGGCTGGGCCTGAAGCGGTTGGAGAACCAGGTCCGCAAGGAGGTGATCCGTTGGGGCGGTGAGAAACCGACGCTGCGGATCACCCGGAACATGTTCGTCGCACTGGAGGACCGGGCCGGGGTCATCGCCCACCGCCGCGGGGCGCTGGAGCGGGTGGAGTTCGTCCTGGCCGACTGGCGGGAGACCCGCCAGCGACGCCTCGAGGTCGAGCAGCGCATGGTCGCGGTCCTCGACGAGTTGGGGCTGACGGAACTGATCACCTCCATCCCGGGCTTGGGCGCGGTGGGGGCGGCGACGATCCTGGCCGAGACCGGGGATCCGCACCGGTTCACCTCCGCGCGAGCGTTGGTGAAGCACGCCGGCTTAGCGCCACGGGAACGATCCTCGGGGACGTTCGTGGGCCGCACGAGGGTCACCGGCCAGGGCCGGCCGGGACTGCGGTTGGCGGCTTGGCGCGGGATCTGGGGGACGTTGCGCGCCAACCCGGTTCACGCTGCCCGCTACACGTATCTGACGACGCGGGAGCACAACCGGCTGAAGCCGACGCAGGCGCAGGCTGCGGTCGCGGCGGCGTTGCTGCGGCAGTTGTACGCCGTCATCGTCGCCGGCCGCCGTTGGGATCCCGACGTCGCCACCTTCGGCTTGCGTCGGCGTCCGGTGGAGGTCGCCGCCTGAGGACCTGACCGGGAAGTCCAGCCGCCGCTGAGGAACTCAGCGCGCCACGTTCTGCATCACCTGCTGGTGGGGCGAGCTCCTCTCGACATCGAGGCCAAATCTTGGACCTCGCCGCACATCTTGAGCAGCCCCGCCCGTCGTCTCTTCAACCCGATCACACGCTGCTGGGCGCGAGCCCCGTCACCGCTATGCAGGGCACCGACGACGAGTAGGGCACCCCGCCAGGACTTGACGCAGAACGTCTCACGCTGATGTGCGTGAAGTCCCGACCGCGCGGACGGCGGGATGACCGTGCACGACCCTCTCAGACTCGTCAGGATGCTGCCGGTGACGATCTTCTGGCCGACGTTCATCGGTGGTGTCGTAGCGCTCCTCATCGGAGTCTTGTTCTGGCGCGGGGCGAGCAGAGTCGTGGGCCCGATGCGTGACCTGCAGCGGCAGGTCAACGGTGAACGAGTCGCCTCGACCATCACGGCCAGGAACCTTCGGTGGGGTGCCGGAGGGTGGATCGTGATTGGGGCCGTCCTGATCGTGGCATCGCTTCTCGGGCTGGACTGGTAGCCGACCACGGGCCTCTCGGGTGAACGGCGCCGAGCCCAGCAACCGTCCTCAACTCGGCCTGACCGCAAGATTTCCTTCACGGGCTGAGCGCGCCGTGAAACGGGGCAGGTCACTGCGGCGCAGGGATCGTCAGCGCCTGCAGCTTCGGGTCAGTCACGATGGCCTGCAGAGTCGCGGTAGTGACCGCTGAGTCCTTGGGGTAGACGCTGTCAACGGGGATGTCGGGGGCAGCGATGGAACCGTCCACGCTGATCGTCCGGCCGTCGGGGAAGTAGAGCGCCGCGAACGGCTGGACCGGTCGGGCGGGCTCGGGCATCGACCCCAACTGCACCAGGGTCCGCATCGTCCCGACCGTCAGAACGCTGCCGTCGGCCAGCGTCTGCTGCGAACACGAGACGGCGTCCTCGCAGATCACGTCCAAGCCGGTGAGGTCCTTGGGGGTGGCGTTTCGACTCACGTCGATCCCAAGGGTGACCGCCGGTGAGGTGGCGGTGCTGGTCGCCTTCCAGATCAGGGTCGTCTTGGAGGGCGATCGCCAACCTTCGACGCTGCTGCCGGCGGAATAGCCCGGCAGGTGAGCTTCAACGACGGTGCCGATGGTGTCGGCAACCGCGGCGGTCACGCTGGGGTCGACCTCGACGTCACCACCTTGACCGGTCTTCAATGGTGTCGGGGCCGGGTCAGACTGGCCCAGGGCGGGGCCGGCCACGGACAGGGCCAACGGTGCGGGGTCCATGAGGTGCGCCCCGCCCACGGCCCCGCCGGTCAGCAGAACAGCGGCCAGGGCGCCGACGCCCCAGCGGGTCCGGCGTTGACGGCGCAGTCTGGTGCGGCCGCGACCGGCGGCTTCGGCGATGAAGGCTGAGCAGTCCTGCACGGGCCCGGCGGCGGCGCGCAGGTCAGCGCGCAGGGCGTCGGAGAAGGGGTCGTGGGTCTGGGTGTTCACGAGCGGGTCCAATCCACGAAGGAGACAGCGGAGGAGGAGGAGACGTCCGGGCTCGGTCGGTCAGGCTGGGGTGGTTCCCCGTCAGCACGGTCGGGTAGGGCCTGGCGCAACCGGGCCAGGGCCCGGGAGGCTTGGCTCTTGACGGTGCCGACGCTGATGTCGAGGAGGTCGGCGACCTGCTCGTCGCTGCGGTCGTCGAGATAGCGCAGGACGACCACAGCGCGCTGGCGCGGTGGCAGCGGCCGCAGGACCGCGAGGAGATCGGCGCGCTGTTCGAGGTCGACCAGCGGCTGAGAGCGGTCGGCCCCGACGAGGTAGTCGTCGATGTCGCGGACGGCTTCGTGGCGGTGGGAGCGGCTGCGCCAGCGTGAGGTGGCGGCGTTGGTCAGGGCGCGGCGGGCGTAGGCGTTGGGGTCTTGGATGCGGGGCCAGCGGGCGTACATCTTGGCGTAGACGTCTTGGAGGAGGTCTTCACCGATGTGGAAGTCGCCAGCCAGCAGTCGGGCGATGCGCCGCAGCTGCGGGGTCGCCTCGTGTGCCCAGGAGGTGAAGTGCTCTTCCCGGTTCATGTCGTCCACACTGCCCTGACGCCAGAGCCTCAAGATCTGGTTGCACGTCGGGTCGTTGCATCTGGCGGGCGCTGACGTCGCCCAGGCCAGTGCTCGAGCTGCGTCTCATCCGCTCCTCGACATGAGCGCGATGTCTGCGGGATGACCGTGCGCCCGCGCGCACCGGGGTGAGCGCAGGACTTCAGCCAGAGCCGGGGACTTCCCCCACGACGGTGGCTCCCCGGCGTCAACGCACCGGAAAGGGCGCGAAGTCGCTGCGCCACTGCTTCGCTGCCGCGAGCAGCTGGGTCCGGTCAGTCCAGAACGGGATGCTGTACTCGTAGATGCGGGGCTTGGGCCCCGCCCCCAAATTGGACTTGCCTGCCACCGCCTCCAGGGACAGGTGCACGCGCAGCAGCCTCTGCTCGCCCTCCACCGCGGCCACGCTGAAGGCCAGGTTGGGCTCGATGAACATCAGAGTGCTCGTCACCATGTGGGAGCCGGGGTCGTCTCTGGGCTCGAGGCGTCCTTCGGCCAGGGCGTGCAGCCAGTCCAGCAGCTCCTGCGCCTCCCACGTGGTCAAGCTCGGATCGTCGAACGTCCACGACTCTCCGGCTGCGGTGCGCACCATTCCGTGCTCGACGAGCCAGTTGGCATCCAGCTCGCCGGCAATGGTGAAGTCCGGGTACTCGTAGCCGCTGGGTCGTAGCTCGAAGACGGCGCCGTCGGTGGAGGTGAGCTGCACCTGGAGAGCATCCCGCGTCTGCGTTGGCGGGGATGCTCGACGTGGTGCTTGGTCCTGCCCCGATCGCGTTGCTCGAGGCCGCTCAGTCTTCGGCATGAGCGGACGTCCGGCCGGGCGTGAACACAATCCGTCTGCGCATGACCTTGATGCGGTTGGGGGCGAACGAGGTGAGACCGACCGCCCCTGACCTCAGGGCTCCTCGGCAGCCTCAGGGGATGTAGCCCTGACCGCCGGCGCGACCGTTGTCGATCTGCCGGCTGATCTCGCGGGCTGCCGCGGCCCGTTCACCACTGTCCTGCTGGGCGGACCGGTAGAGGCGCACGTTCAAGTCCCAACGCCATGCCAAGATCCCGAGTCCAATGACCACGGCCGCCACAAGCGCAATCCAGACCATGGATCGACGGTAGAGCCTTCGCCCCGTTTGGCGAGTTTTGAGCGCTCAAGCGTGCGCGGCACCGATATGTGTGGACGGTCGTCGACGTCCCGGTCAGCGGGCTGGCCGAGAGGTCGCTCGGCCAGCACTTTGCGGTGACTTTGAGGCAGCTGACAGACCCTCTTCGCGGGATGACCGTGCGCTGCGCGCACCGCGGGATGACCGTGAAGTCGACCAGGCTGGGTACTGAGCTCCTCGACCCTGGAGAAGGCTGGCTAGGGTCGGTCCGTGCACGCGATCGACGTCGGTACCGGAACGCCCCTGATCCTCCTGCACGGCTTCGGCGTGGATCACCGTCTCCTCCTGCCTCTGGATCCCACCATCGAGGCGGCCGGTGGGTGGCGGCGCATCTACCTCGACCTGCCCGGTACCGCCGGCACTCCGATCGGCGACGTCGCCTCTACCCGCGATGTCGTCGACGCCGTCGAGCAGGAGATCGCTGAGCGGATCGGGGAGGAGCCTTTCGCCATCCTGGGCAACTCCTTCGGCGCGATGATCGCCCGCCAGGTCGCCCACGACCTGCGGCCTCAAGTCCTCGGCCTCGCCACCCTGGCCGGGGTCTTCGTCGCCGAGCACGCACGACGGGTCGTGCCGCCGCAGACGGTGCTGCGCACCGACCCCGAGGCGTTGGCTCTGGCCGGGCAGGTAGGGCAGGACGTGGCCAAGGACTACGCCGAGATGGCGGTGGTGCAGACCGTGGAGAACGCACGAGCGTTCCTGGACCACGTCTACCCGGGTCTGCGCGCGGTCGATGAGCCTGGGCTGGAGCGCATCGCCGCCCGGTACACGCTGCAGCGGGAGCCGGAGGACGCTGACCCGGCGCCGTTCACCCCGCCGTGCCTGTTGATCACTGCCCGCCAGGACCAGGTCGTGGGCTATGAAGATGCTTGGGCTCGCCGAGAGCACTACCCGCGTGCCACGTTCGTCGTCCTGGATGCCGCGGGACACAACGCCCACCTCGACCAGCCGGTGTTGACGAACGCTCTGCTCACGGAGTGGTTGGGCCGCGTGCGTGCCGCTGCTGGCGGCTGATTCCCGGGAAGGGGCTTGGGGTGTCGCCTGCACGCAGGTCGATGGTCGAGGACGTTCGCGGGGAGTCGTGAGCGTCCCGGATCGCGGGATGACCGTGACGTCTCGCGCTGCACGCCCGCATCAAGCGCAGTAAACGCAACTAGAGACCGCATCCCCCGTCAGCGTGTGCATCGGCAGCCTATGGTCGTGGCCCCGCAGGCGTTGAATGCAGGAAGGGTCGTAGGTACGGCAACAGGGGGAGGACGATCAGTGCCGCTACGACGAACGTCCCCACGCTTGCCCCACTGACGACCAGTGTGGGACCGATCAGGGTTCCGACCACCGAAGCACTGTCGATCCCGGGAATATAGAGCGCAAAGAAGGGGCCGGTGTTGCGGGCAGAAAGCAGACCCTGAACGTCAGCAAAGAACGCAGTCGTTGCGACTGCCTCGAAAATCCCCGCAACAGCCAGAAGTGCCATGGAAAGAGGGAGTGACTTACTCAAGCCGACGCCGATCAACGCCACTGCTTCCAGCGCGTTGCCGAGGACATAGACCACTCCCGTCGCATGCGCGGGAAGCACGAAGCCGATCAGCCCGCCCACGACCGCGCCCAGCGCCATCGATCCAAACAGCAACGGCAGGGCGGAGCTGTTCTGGGCGAAAGTCGAGCTTGCCGCCGCGATCAGCAGCATTCGCATCGCACTGACCGCGACCGTGTAAAACAAGCCCGTGACGACGTAGCCCTGTAATCGTCGATTCTTGAGGAGAGAGAACCAAAGGGCCGCATTCTCTCTGGAGAAAAACGGCGCACCGCTCTCGTTGCGGACTCGCGGCAGTCGTGTGATCAACGCCGTGGCAGCGACCGTGGCCACCGCCTCGACGACGAAAAGGACTTCGACGGTGCTGACCGCCAGGACGGCCGCAACTATCAACGGTCCGGCCACTTGCGGGACCCTCTCGGCGAAGACGATGAGGCCGTTGCCCGACATCAACTGCTCCGACGTGATGATGCCCGAGCGGACGGCCATAAGCGCCGGTCCCGCACCAGCGGCGGTCAATCCGTTGACGACCGAGACAGCGTTGATCTGCCAGACATTGGATGCGACCGGGAACAGCAAGGTGGTCAAGCCGGTCGCGACGAGAGATACCACTGCCACACACCGAGCGTCGACTTTGGACAGGACCCAGGCCACGACTCCTCCGGCCAGAACCATAGGGACCAATCGTGCGGCAACGGTTACGGCGAGCTCGCTGCCGAACCCGTAATCTTTTACCAGCAGAACGGGTAAGGCTACCGTGGTGATAGCGGAGCCAAGATTAAGTATCAGCAGGGCCGTGGCAAGCCGAACCAGAGACGCAGGCGGCGCGGTACGGCCGGTGCGCAAACGGGCAAGAGCGCTCACTGTTCGAGCTCGCTTTCATGGCTCAGGTTTCTGCGTGTCGTCGTTGACCCAGTGCGATTGGCTGGAGTGCACTCGCATGCGGTCAATACGACCGTATCAGAGGTCACAGCCTTGCGATACACTCGTATCATGCGCGCGATGAGCAGCCCGGTGTGGTCAACGCACGATGCTGTCCGAGCCGGTACGTCACGCTCGGGCAGGACTCGGGCGTGAGGTACGACGACCTCGCCGTCGCGGCCTTGGACCTGGCCGCTGAGGGCGGCCTGGAGGCCGTGTCAGTGCGGACGGTCGCTGCGCGGGCCGGGGTTAGTCCAGGCTTGGTGCAGCACCGCTACGGCACCAAGCAGCAGTTGCTCTTGGCAGCGATGGAGCTGGTGGTGCAGCGGGTGCAGGCCCGCCTCGAGGCCGCTGACGCAGCGGCGGACGCATCCGCCAACTCCAGGCTGCGCTACCGCGCCGAGCAGCTCCTGCCGCTCGATGCCCAGCGCCGCACCGAAGCTCGCGTGTGGCTGACTTTTGTCGCTCGCGCAGCGGTCGATGAGCAAGTGGCTGCCCTCCACAGTCAGTTCTGGCAGGCGATGCAGGACTCATTCGCTGAGCTGCTCGCCGCCCGGCGTGGGCAGATGTCCGGTGACCGCCTAGAAGACGCAGAGAGTCCGGTCCATGAGGCTGTGAGCGACCGCGACGCCGATGATGCCGCCTGTCTACTCGCTGCCCTCGACGGTATGGCGATCGCGAACATCGCCGAGAGCGGCCGTATGAACACTCGCCGCCTGAACACCCTGCTGGATCAGCTGCTCGACTGAAAGCATGGCAAGGGAGGCACGGTCACCTTGCGCGTGATCTAGAGCTCCTTGAAGCAGGTGGGCGCCCCGACTGGCCATCCGCGCACTAGGTGCGGGATGACCGTGCGCCTGCGCGCACTGTGGGATGACCGTGACGTCGCGCGCTGCGCAGCGTCTGGGTGTGGTTGAGCACGTCGACCAAAAGCACGATGGCAGGCTTCCGGGTATGGCGCCCCTGGTTCCGACCGACGACGTCGTCGAAGCACTCGAGCTGTACGACGGCGACGTGATCGAGCATCCGGGTACCGGGGCGATCATGACGATCACCGCTCACATGCACCTGGACCCTCACCGACTGGACCTCGTCCCGGGGGTCGTCCGCTTCGACATCTACGACAATCTGGACGTGGATGGTCCGCTGGAGTGGCACGGCCCGGAAGAGCAGTTGGTGATCGGGCCGGGACTGCGTGTCCGCCGGCTGTACCAGTACGTACTGCCGCCGGGCGCCCGCATCGGGTGAAGGGCGCACAGCCGCCTCCCTCGGACGTCACCAGGACGACGTCGTTGGCCGCCAGCGGCAGTGCTCACAACGCGCCATGACCGAGCGGTTGTCCTGGCACAGTGATCCAGTGTTCAGCCACCTCAGACGGCGACGGGACCGCTGGCGCGTTGAGCGGGCAGCGCGGGCGTTCTACGGCGACTGCCCGCACTGCCGCCACGACTGGCGCGGGCACGACCCCGCCGAGGGTTGCGACGACTGCCTGTACGAGATCGGGCACGAGGACCCCGACGCCCCCGCCCAGCCGTGCCGCGCGGCGGCACCGGGCTTCACCTTCGCGGGTGGTGCGCCGGTGAGCCCGTCCGTCGTCGAGGAGTTGACGGCCTTGCCGGAGTGGATTGTGAAGCGCCGTGCGCGTACGGGAACGGTGACCACCGGTCGGTGGGCCGGCGACACGCTGCATGTCGAGCCCGACGATCGGGACCCGCAGGGATGGCACCTGTATCTGACCGGTGCCGGGCACGGCTGGGACGTGTGGGCCGATGACGGTCGCTCACTGCTGCAGTGGCTGGCCGACTCCGACTATGGGTTCCGTCTGGATGAGGAGGGGGTCTGACCTCGACGGGAGGGTGACTGCGCCAGCGCACACAACGCGCCATGACCGTGAGGTCGCCCGCAGGGCGCCATGACCGGACGTCTCCCGCAGGGCGGGATGACCGTGCGGTGTGGCCGCGCTGCCTGGGGTGAACAGCGGCGAGATCCTGGCTTCATGAGCATCAACCGCGACGACCAAGCCGGTCAGCGCATCTCGGGGCTGCGCCGCGTGATGCAGTACCTCGGGCTCTCCTACGCCCCAGGCGGCGAACCGTGGAGACGGGGCCCCTCGCGGTACTGGGCCGGCCGGTCTGTCTCGCGGCGGCTGGACGAAGATCTTGACGAGCTGCGCCGCCGCGTCGATGACCTCGAACGCCGCCAGGAGCGGTGAGGTCACCGCAGCCCGCGGCTGGACTCCAACTCGCGGGAGGACCGTGTGCTCCGCGCACCACGCGGGATGACCGTGCGGTTGAAGGATCGGGTGCGGTAGCGACGAGGCGGTGATGCTAGAAGGGGATGCGTGGACTGCGCAGCTCACCGACGAGCAGGGCGAGCACCGTGCCGTCCTCGCTCTCCCAGCGCTGCAGCACGCCCTCGTTGTCCACGAAACGGACCAGGCCGGCTTTGACGATCTTGCGCCGCTCGGCGTCGGTGGCCACGCGCTTGGACCCCACGCGGGGGTTGGGGCTGCAGTCGAGGAGGTTGAAGATCATGACGTCAGCGGCGTTGAGCAGGTCGCTCTCGCGCTTCCACAGTCGGTCGCTGGTCAGGCGGTAGGTGCGGGTGCCGTCCCAGAACTGGTCGTCGTCGGTGTACTCCGGTTCCCCCGACTGCAAGGGGTACCCACTCCAGTCCTTCACCGCAGCAGCATGTCTTGTAGCTCCTCAGCCCCGCTAGCGACTTCCCGACCGAGCGAGTGAACCGAGGTCGCTCTCGGTATCGGGTCGGCGGCATGAGCACCCACGCACGCGACCAGCGGGCTGACCGTGCGTGTCGGCGGTCGACGTCTGCGGTTGATGTCGGCGGTCAGGAGTAGTGCGGCGGTACTTGCGCGGGGTCGGCCGGGACAACGTCCAGGCGCGGGTGGGCCAGTAGCTCCTCGATCGCGGCGGGTGCGGCGGCGATGCCGGCGTAGTGCGGGTCGACGTCCTTGGTCAGGCACCAGGCCCGATCGGCTGGCCACACAAACGCTGGGGTGGGCAACCAGCACCTCTGACCCGACGAGCGCAAGACCGCGCGCCACCGTTCCTCATCGCCCAGGGCGTCCAAGGGGCCGTGGAAGAGGAAGAAGTCGCGGTCGGGGACGACCCAGGCGGGCTTGGCCGGCCCGTCGGCGGGGAAAAGTCCCCAGCCGTCCCATAGCCCGAAGAAGCAGGACTCGGGTGTGCTGGTGTGGGCTCGCAGGACGTCCGCGGCCGTGCGCAACTGCTCGATCTCAGGGGCGGGGTCATCGGCCGTGAGGACGTCACCTTCGTGCTGGTGGGGCCGTTCAGGGTCGGGGATGAAGCGCAGCCGCGCGTAACGCTCGAAGCCGTCGGGACCGATGCAGACCAGGCGACTCCACGACAGGTCGGCGCTGTCGATCCACGCGGCTGCCGACGGGTCGCTGTGCGGGGTCAGGCTCACGGGGCTCACCCTGCCGCACCCGGAGGCAGGGGTCTTGCTGTCTTCGCAGCAGGACCGCGCAGGTAGTTGTGACGAGGTGGCCGACCATCCGGAGCTCGTCACGACTGCACCGCCCGCGCACCGCGGGATGACCGTGCGCCCGCGCACCGCGGCATGACCGCGACGTCATGGAGGACGCTGACGCTGCGCGCAGCGAGGCGGGGCCATGACCGTGCGGTTGCGGCTTCAGCTCCTACGAGTGCGCTTCATCCATCGATCGCCGTTGAGCCAAGGCTGACTCAGCGGCTGCCCGGGTCCGGTAGCGCTCTCTTGCCACTCGGCGGTCCCCCTTGTCGAAGACATGGAGGGTGTAGCCGCGTCCGCGTACCCGGTAGACCAGCCACACGAGCAGGTTGATGATCCACAGCACAGGGAGAACGAGGAGCGCGTAGCCACTGCCATCGCCGACGTCCTGCCACTCCACGACGCCGCTGGGTTGGATCTCGTACCGCAGAGCGCCTCGTCCACCTCCTGCGTCTCCTCGACCGGTCGCCGATGCAGTCACGACTTGATTCTGTCCGGGCCCTGGACGTTCTGGCGGTGATTCGCGCACTCGGCCCGTCTTCGCTCTTCGGCATGACGCAAGATCATCGGCAGCCGGGACCGCGCGTATCGCGGGATGACCGTGACTTCGGGGACGTCGGGGTAGTCAGGGCCGTCACAGACCCAAGCCTTGACGCAGGTGGGAGTCAGCCACGATGGCTTGCAGGCTCTCGGGGGTGAAGGGAGACCCGGCGGGGAGGCGGTCGAGCTGCTGGGTTTGCCCTCCGTCTTCGACGCCGATGGTTGCGGTCGCGGTGACCATGCCCCCGTTGACGGTGACCAGGGTGGCGAACGGCTCGTCCGACAGGTCGTAAGAGGGGGGTTGGGGGTTCTCCTGATCCCCCCCGGTCCCGGGGGTGGACGTTCCCGGTCCGACAGTTCCGGTGATCAGTCGGCTGCCGTCGGCCAGGCCCACCTCGGTGCATCCGCTGACGTTCTCACCGTCGCAACCTGTCAGTGGTTCCCCGGGGCTCAAGGGGCCGGGTACCACTTGGAGGAGGAGTTCTGTGTGCGGCTTGGTGCTCCGGTCGCTGAGGCTGGCAGTCCACGCGGCTGTCTGGCCGTCATCTCGAGGCAAGGCTGAGACCGCGGTGATGTGCTTGCCCGGGATGGCCCCTGCGACCGCCCGGTCGAGTGCCTGGACGACCTGGTCGTGGTCCAGAACTCCGGTGCTGGCCGCGGGGACGACGCGCAGGTCGTGGTTGGTGGGGGCGATGTGTGTCATCCCGAGGACGGCCGTTCCAGCGAGGAGGGCGGCTGGGGTTGCGACTGCGGCGCGTCGCGCCCAGCGCCGTCGGCGTCCGCGGCGCTGGATCGCGGCCAGGTCGGGGCCGAGGTCCGGGGCACGGAGGCCGTGGACCGCTGAGCTCAACGCCGATGCCAGGGGATCGCCGTCTTCGTGCAACGAGCGGGTCTGAGTAGTCATGGCCGTCCTCCTTGCAGGGTGCGTGCCGGTGTCTGGCCGGGGTGGGTCGGTGTTTGGCTCGTGGGGGTCGGATAGCTGGCGCCGAGGTGGGCCTGCAGGTTCGTGCGGGCGTGGTGGGCTTGGCTCTTGACTGTGCCCTCGCTGCAGCCGAGGGTGTCGGCGACTTCGGCCACGCTCAGGTCCTCGACGTAGCGAAGCAGCACCACTGCGCGTTGCCGCGGTGGCAGGGCGGTGAGTGCGTTGAGCAGGTCCAGGCTGAGCGCGGAGTCCACGCCGATGGTTGCGGGGTCGGGGTCTCCGGCCGTGCTCGCGGGGACTTCGCGGCGTCGCCAGCTGCGGCGTTCATCCGAGATCAGCCGGCGCAGCATCGTCGTGCGTGCGTAGGCGAAGGCTTCGCCGTCGTTGCGGCGCACCCGGCCCCACGCGGCACACACCCGTTCCAGGGTGTCTTGCACCAGGTCGTCTGCCCGGTGCCAGTCGCGGCACCAGGCGAACGCCAGTCGACGCAGTCGCGGCATCGCGTGGGCCGCGAATGCGGCGAACGACTCGTCGGTGTCTCTAGGCACGTCCTCACCTCCTGCCCTCACTACGCATCAGCAGGGCGGGAGGTTGTCGCCTGGCGGGAGATTCTTCCGCGGCGCTGCCTGCGTTCGATGCGCGCCTCCCCGCCGCACAGCGTGGCCATGAGGTAGCGCGCCGTTCAGACGGCCGTGACCGCGTACATCGCGGGATGACCGTGCGCCCGCGCGCACCGCGGGATGACCGTGAAGTCGTCGCCGGCACTGCCATGCTCACGACGTGCTCCGGACGCTGAGGCAGTGGTGGACTCGCCGGCAGGAGGAACGAGGCAAGTGGGCCTACTACGGCGATTGCTCGACCTGCCGCCACGACTGGCGAGAGCATGATCCAGCCGAGGGGTGCGGGGAGTGCTCGTACGAGATTGAGCACGAAGATCCAGATGCACCTGAGCGCGTCTGCAGGGCCGAGGCTCCGGGATGGACAGCGTGACACGCGCAACCTGCGGGATGACCGGACGTTTGGCCCAGCGGTGAGGTGCCCGGATTGCCAGACGCGTTAGCTCTCCGCCTGCTTGAATCGCTCCGGTGAAGACACCAGCGCGGGCGTCGGGACGTGTGCTGCGGGTGCTGGTCGTCTCCCTCGCCGTGGTCCTTGCTGCCTGCGGTGGCAGTGCAGAGACCCCGCCGGAGGCCACGTCGACGGTCGGTGTGTGCGTCGGCGTCAGCGATGCCACCCCCGCTGGGACGCAGGCACAGGTCGAGGCCGTGCAGGACGGTGAAGTGTCGGCTTCGGCGAGCATCACCGTCCCCGGTGCCGCGCTACTTCCGGTGCCCTCGGCCGCAGGGGACGTGCAACTGCGCGTGAACGGGCAATGGGCCGGGGGCGGCATGGTGGAGGGTGGTGCGGCCTTCGCGGTTGAGAACGGCGCTGATTGCCCTTCCCCGGAGCCGTGGACCGATTGATCTGCGCCCACGGTCGTCGCGAAGCTGCGGGTGATGGCAGTGCGCGTTCGCAGCCGGTTCATCGCCAAGAGGAGCCGTTGTCGACCGCGGGGCACCAACGCACACCGGATCGCGGGATGAGCGTGACGTCATCGATCACGTCTGCTTGTTCGGAGTCGGCTGAAGCCGAGTGCGGAGCGCCTGCAGGGGCCGCGCGAGCACCAGCAGGGTGACGTTGCTGTCTGGCCCGCGGAATGCGCCGACCTGGGTCAGGCCCCATCGCCGGTACATGTCGACGGCGTCCGTGGCGCTGTCGTAGACCCCGATGAACACCTGTTCCTCGTTGCGGTCGCGCAGCACCTCGTACAGGCAGGTGCGGGCGATGCCCTGCCCGCGGGACTGCTCATCGACGGCGAGTTCGTGGACGATCAGCGCGCGGTCAGGTCGCTCGAGTGCGTCGCTGGCTGCGGGGTGCTCGGCCATGGCGGTGAGGATGGTCTGCCATGGCTCGTCGTGGACCAGGGCGTGGACGAGGGCGAACCCGGCGACGTCCTGGTCGCGGTGGGCGATCGTCATGCGCCCGCTGTGCTGGGCGAGCTGGGCCGGTCCCCACGTCGCGATGAGCGCGAGGTCAGCGGGGTTCTCCTCGTAGGGAGTGGCCGAGAAGGTGGAGACGTAGAGGTCGGTGACTGCATCCCACGTTTTCGAGGGTGCTGCACCGTCGTAGGTGGAGAAGGTCATCGGCGCGGCGGTCGGCATGGACGCAGTCTCGCGGGGCCTGGGCTTCGGTAGAGATCAGGTCTTCGATGTCCTGGCTCGCGGGGTGACTACGCGCCCGCGCACCGCGGGCTGACCGTGCGGTCCGCGCGTCCTACGCGCGGGTCCTGGCCAACCAGGTCTGCGTGAGCTGGGACCACTCATCGACGTAGCCGACTGCAGACGGCCGGCCCAGCAGCGGCAGCACTGCGCGAGCAACGTCGGCGAAGTCCACAGCGCCCGACTGCGGTCGGGTCTGCGGCTCCAAGATGACGACGTCACCAGGGCCGCGGCCGGTGACGGTGGTGTCGGAGGCCACGGCGCTGACCCGGCCGGCCAGACGTCGGTAGCCCGGGGTGTCCGCCAACAACGTGAGGGCGCTTTGCAGGCATCGGGCGATGTGGGTGGGGGACGAGACCAACGTCAGGCGATGCGCTCGGTGTTGCAGGCTGGTCTGCAAGGCGGCGGCGACCTCGGTGCGGGTGGTGGTACTGGTCCGTTCGCAGAGGCTGCGCTGATCTAGCAGGTCATCGACCAGCAGGCGGCTGCGCTCGCGTGAGATGGCCAGAAACTCACTGGCCAGGTCGTAGAGGTCGCTGCGGTGGTCGCGGGCGAAGTGCAGCGTGAGCTCGGACTCCAGCACGCCGTCACCGGCGGGGGCTCCGGTGCCGAAGAGCAGGAGCGGGTTGGGCTGCTCCAGGGCGGTCAGGACCGCTCGGGGGACTCGGCCGAGGTGGTTGTCGTGCGGGTCGCCCCACACCACGTCCCGCCACTGCTGGGCTTGGACGTGGTAGCCGTGCGCCAGCACGACGGAGACAGGTGGGTGTGGTTGGGGACGTCCTTGACCGGGTGCCACGAGGCAGTCTCCCAGCCGATCCGGCGGCTGAACGATCTTGCATCCCTTGCCGCGGGGGGCCGTTGTCGGCGGCCGTGCGCCGCGCGCACCGCGGGATGACCGTGCGCCGCGCGCACCGCGGGATGACCGTGCGCCGCGCGCACCGCGGGATGACCGTGCGCCGCGCGCACCGCGGGATGACCGTGCGTCAGGTGGAGCGCGTTGCGGGGGCTCGACGTTGCTGCTGCGCGTTCACTGCGGCCGTTGGTACTGAGTTCTGTCGTACTGAGCGCCGGGTGCCCGCACGGACACGGTCGCACTCGTCTGAGGCTGGGTCTCAGGCTCGTCGCTGTGATCGGCAGAGGCTTCTGGTTGGGGTTCAGCAGGAGGCTGCGCAGGTGGTGATGCCTGGGCTGGGGGGCTGGCCAACAACCGTGCGGCCACCGCGCACAACACCAGCAGCACCAGCACGCAGCTCGCGGCGGGGTAGATGGTGGTGGCATCTGGATCACGCACGGCAGCGGCCGCGGTGAAGGGTGGAGGGTCGTCGGCTTGCGAGAGGTCGTACGCGACGCCGACCAGGACGGCTGCGGCGCTGAGACACGCCAGGACAGCCAGCGCGCAGGCTGCACGTCGCGTGAGGCGATCGAGCATCACGCCGCGGTCCATCCGGGACAAGAGCGCGAGGAAGAGCACCGCCAGGGCCGTGACCGCCAGCCCGGGCAGCAAGAGGTCCTCACGCCACAGTTGCCGCCAGCGTTGAAGGAAGTCGATGCCGGTCGCGGCGTTACCGTCTCCGCCGAAGAAGTAGTGGCTGTCCAGACTGCCGTTGAGGATGCGTCGTGCGCCCTGCCCGGTGGCCGCCAGCGTGAGGGCGCCGGCTAGGACAGGAAGCCATGCCCACCACGGGGAAGGAGTGGTGTCTTCGTCGTGGGCGTGAAGAACTACCTGCATCACGCCAAGCTAGTGCTTGCTCACCGTCAGTGAGGTTGAGTCGACATGCGTCCGCCCTGTGTCATGCCGAGCACACACCATCAGCGGGATGAGCGTGCGCACCGCGGGATGACCGTGCGCTCTGCGCGCACCGCGGGATGACCGTGACGTCGCACGGAGGGGCCATGACCGCGAGGTGGTCACTCGAACGGCTGCACTCGCCGAAGCTCGCGCGTTCTGGACGGGCGACTTTCTGATCTCATCCTTACTGTCGCTTCTGGCTTCCAGGCGGCGTGAGTCGGCACTGGCGGAGCGTTCGATGTACTGGCTGTCGAGGGGGCGGGGATGGGTGACTGGTGGATCTGGCTGATCGCTATCCCGGTGGGGCTCCTTCTGGGCAATTTCTGGTACTGGTTCGTTGTGAAGACGACCAAGGACGACGTCAGCCGCTACGTGAAATGGCGTGACGCGCGGCGCCAGGCGCGCGGGCAGGACTGACCCGGGGGCGGGTGACCGTGCGGATCGCAGAGGTGGTGCGTGAGCCTTAGAGGCCCGGGGCGCTGCCCAGGTGCAGGTCCGTGGACCAGGCCGGTAGACGGGCTGGCGGCCAGGTGATGTTCAAACGCATGTCTGCGTCGGCAGGTGCGCCGTTGAGCCAGTATTCGTAGGTCAAGACGTAGTTCTTCTCTGTGATCTTGGCGCGGCCCTGGCAGGTACCCCGGCGTCCTCGGGTGGCCCTGCCGGTTCCCAGTCCTGCGCCATGCCTGGAGCATGAGCTGGGTGGTGACAGCAACGCAACGTCCGACTCTCGCCATGAGGGGCCGTCGTCCCCCGGTCCTGAACGACCGCGCGCACCGCGGGATGACCGTGCACTGGCCATCACCGAGGCCGGGTGGTCACGCACGCTTGAACGCCAACAGGATGCGCTGTCATGGCAGCGACTCAGGTCGGGAACGTGGCTACGCGACTGGTGATCGTCCGCGGCAACTCCGGCAGCGGCAAGTCTGCTCTGGCTGCAGCCGTCCGCGCAGCCCGGCCCCGCGGGGTGGCGATCCTTGGGCAGGACGTCTTGCGCCGACAGATCCTGCACGTACCTGACCGGCCAGGGGCCTTGTCAGTGGCCTACCTCGACCTCTCCACGCGCTTCGCCCTCGATCATGGACTGCACGTGGTCATCGAGGGCATCCTCCATGAGGAGATCTACGGCGACGTGCTGCGCCAGCTCCTCAATGATCACGTGGGTGTGAGCTGTTGCTACCGCTACGACCTGCCTTTCGAGGAGACGATTCGCCGCCACGCCACCAAGGGTGCGACCGCCCAGGAGTTCGGCGAAGCGGAGATGCGCTCGTGGTGGCGAGACCGAGACCCCCTGCATGGTGTTGCTGAGCGGGTCATCGGCCCGGACTCGGCGCTGGAGGACACGTTGCACACGGTCCTGTCCGACTGCGGGTGGCTCGACCGCCCGCGCCCCGCGGGATGACCGTGCCCTGAGCACGCCATGCCATGACGGCGACCTCTGCGATGCGTTCGGCTACAAGCTGTCGATCAGCGTCACCGGCAGGCCCTCGTCCGCGATCAACGGGTTCGCGCGGAGTCTGGCCAGCTCGGGTTCCACCGAGGGCGGGGACACGTCGTCGGCCGGTCCCGCCGTCGGGCGCACCTGGGGCCAGGTGCGCTGCAGCCAGTACGCCAAGTCGGGGCGGTACCTTTCGATCTTCGTCCAGTCGCGTCGGATCTGATCGACCAGCAGTTCACGCTGCCGATCGCTGGCCCAGCTGATCAGACACACCAGCGCGGCTCGATCACCGGGGTACTCCACGTCCTGGACCTTGCCCACCGGGCGCCGCAGCAAGGTCACGAAGCGGGCGTGGACTGCTTCCCAGACCGAGGCATCGCCCACCACGGCCAGGCAGACCAGCGCGTAGTCCTGGAGTTCGGCGTCACTGCTTCCCAGCGCGGCCAGCACATCTGGCAGCGCGTCGGTCCCTTCGCGCTTGGTCAAAGCCAGCAGTCCAGCGCACCGTGCGTCTTGCCTGCCGGCCGTCATGGCTTGGCGGATGAGGTCAGCGCCGCCGCTGGTGCGCAGGTCACCCAGCGCTGCTAGTACGAATGGCACGCGGGACTGAGGTAGCTCAGGCAGTGCGGCGAAGAGGCTTGCCTCTGCTTCGGCGTCGCGAGCGGCCACGGCCGCTCTCAGCGCGGTGAAGAACGGAGCCTCCCGCTTCGCGGTCAGCGACTCCCTCATGGTGCTCACCTCTCGATGGTGCCGGCGCCCCGGTCGTCACCGCCGAGGGCCGCGCTCGGAAGGCGGGATGACCGTGTAGTGGCTCGCAAGTCACCTCGTCACGTCAGCCTGCTGGTAGACAGCACCGATGAGCACCCGCGAAGGCGCGCCAGTGCAGTCCCTGCGTGAGTGCCGCGGGTACGGACGGCTGTGGTCAGCAGCAGTCACCTCCGCCTTCGGGACCTACATCACCACCTTGGCCATCCAGGTTCTCGTCGTGGACACCCTCGGCGGAAGCGGCACCGACGTGGGACTGGTCAACGCCGCCCGCTGGCTGCCCTACCTACTGTTCGGTCTGCTGGCCGGGGTCCTGGTCGACCGCGTCCGACGCCGACCCGTCATGGTCACCACCGACGTCGTCTGCGCGCTGGTCTTGGCCGTCATCCCGCTGCTGGCCGCGACCGGTCACCTGCACTTGGGCTGGGTCATGGCCGCGATGGCCGTCTTCGGCACGGCGACCCTGATCGGGGACGCCGCCTCGCAGTCGTTCCTGCCCCGGGTGGTGCCTCGACCGTTGCTGGGGGCAGCTCATGCCCGCATCGACCAGGCCGACGCCGTCGCCCAAGGCAGTGGGCCCGCCTTGGCCGGTGCGGTCATCTCGGTGCTGGGGGCGCCGCTGGCGGTCCTGATCGATGCCGCCAGTTACCTCGCCTCAGCGGTCATGGTGGCCACCATCCGGCTCCGGGAACCGGCCACGCCCAGGTCGCAGCCTGAACAGGCTCCGCTGTCGACGGGAGCGGCCAGCGGGGGCCTACGGAATGCGGTGCGGGGAATCGGCCGGGACGTCAGGGAGGGCCTGCGGTGGGTCTACCGTCATCCCACCCTGCTGCCGTTCGCGGTCTCGACGCACATCTGGTTCGCGTGCTCGGCCATCGCCGGGGCCGTCCTGGCGCCCCTGGCCCTGCGCGACCTTGGCCTGAGCGCGGCCACTTTCGGGCTAGCCACCACTGCCGCTGGTCTGGGAGCCCTGGCCGGAGCGACGGTCGCGGTCCGCCTGGGCCGGCGCTGGGGAGCAGGGCGGGTGATCATTGCCACCCAGGCAGGCACGGGGCTGGCGTGGGCGGTGATGGCTACGGCTCCCGTGCTGGTGCCTGCCGGCGGGGGCAGCGGCTCTTGGGCCGGTGGAGCCGGGTGGGGGGTCTTCGCTGCAGGGCAGCTGCTGCTGGGGTTGTGCATGGGCGCCTCGAACGCGAACGAGATGAGCTACCGGCAGACGGTGACCCCAGACCGGTTGCAGGGGCGGATGAACGTCACGATGCGTTCGTTCAATCGGGCCGCGATCGTGGTGGCCGCGCCGCTGGGGGGTCTGCTCGGCGACGCGGCCGGGTACTCGGTGGCGCTGGTCGTCGCCGCCACCGTGGTGATCATCACGGCTGCCGTTGCGACGTCCTCGAAGCTGCGCGGTGCGCACCTGGGCGACCGGTACGCGGTGGCAGATCCCACCTGAGACCGCGACCAACTGGGTCCAGCAACCTCGCTCAATTCGACATGACCGCAAGATCATCGGCGGCCGGGATCGCTCGGATCGCGGGATGACCGTGAAGTCGTTACGGCTCTGAGCTCCCGTCTTCCCGGTCCTGCGCAGTTGACCTCCGCTCAGAGGACATCGTCTGCCCGCTGAGCGGTGCGTGAGCGGTCCAGCGGTGTGTAGGGGCTGGCCGCTGCTTGCCCTCGATGGCGGCGAGGAGGTCGAGCAGGGCGGAACGGTCGCGCGCCAGGTCCGCCAGGTTCCCGCCGGCCTCGACGTGCGTGCGCACGACGTTCCCGGCCGCCGTGTGGGCCTGCGGGCCGAGGAGTCGGCCGATGTGGTCGTGGATGAAGTGCAGGACCTCATCGGGTACGCCGCCTCGGGCGTAGGAGTCCTCTAGGAGCAGCCATGCGCGGAGAGCGTCGAGGGCCTCGACCAGGTGCCTGCCTTCTACAGCCGCGTTCTCCAGCTCGTCATCACTGTCCACCGCACGATCCTGACAGCGACACCGCGCACCAGGACTCATCCGCACTTCGACGTGCGCGGACGGTTGACGACCTTCTGGTCTGCGGGATGACCGTGCGATCGCTGTAGTGGCCTCTCGTGATGCAGGCCCCTGGAGAGCCTGGTCGCCCTGCTCAGGCCGGGCGGTTGGTAGGTCGCAGCAGCCGTGGGGTCAGTACCGTGCTGGCGATGGCCATGACGCTCACGACGCCGTGCCCTATCGGGGCCAGTGGGCCGCCGAGGTCCAGGGCGTGGATGGCGTAGCCGTTCGCGGCGGCGTCGGTGAGCAGGATGAGCGGGGCCAGGAGCAGGCCGGCGCGGTGGCGGCGGGCGATGAGGACGGCGGCTAAGGGGTCCAAGAGGAGTAGGGCACTCCAGTAGGCCGCGAGCCAGTTGGGGGCGTAGGCGTAGGGGCTCCAGCCGGCGGTGAGGAAGTCCAGGAGGTGCTGCAGGCTTCCCCAGGCCAGCAGCAGCACCAAGGCGGTGGCGGCTGCTTGCACCCAGCGTGGTTCGCGGGCCCACCGTTTCGACAGCACGTGATGCAGCCTGTCAGCGTCGGGTTGGACCAGGAGCGTGGGTCAGGTCGCGCGCCGTGCGCCCGCGCACCGCGGGATGACCGTGCGCTGCGCGCACCGCGGGATGACCGTGCGCTGCGCGCACCGCGGGATGACCGTGAGGTTCTGCGCGCCGCATCAGCGAAGCGGAGGTGAGGCGGGGGCGTAGGTGGTGAAGCGTCGACGCGGTAGCCACCGGCGGACCAGCGGCAGTTGCCAAGCACCGCCCTCCACCAGACCGGCGACGGTGTGGATGCGTACGGCGCTGGCGCTGGTGAAGCCCGTCTCCTGCAGCTGGCCGGCGTAGACCGCCTGGGCCAGCTGCCGTAGCCAGGTCATGGGCTCGTCAAGGCCGTCGACTTCCAGCCAGGTGTGGGCGACGGTGATGGTGAAGGCGACGTCGGCGCCGGTGGCGTCCGAGGGACTCTCGATGCCGACGGACAGGGGTGCGGCGCTGGTGCGGTGGGGGGTGATGGCGCTGACCCACAGCCGGCTGCCCGGGATCAGGTGAAGGCTGACTTCAGCGGCGGCGCCGTAGGGGCGGAGCGCGTCGACGAGGAGGTCGTGCACGGCCTGGTCCAGCGGCCCCGGTGCTGGATCGCGGTCACTCATGTCTTCATGATCGCGCCGCACCGCGGGATGACCGTGCACTTCGTCGGTCCGAGTAACGACGCCCTCTCAAGTACCGATGCCCAGAGCAACCGGCCTGGTCTCAAGGCCAGGATCAGAGGAGAGCAAGTGCCGCAGCATCGAGGCAATCTGTCAAAGAACCGCCGTAGTCCAGCTGATCGCCTGTTCGGGCGGCGGTTGGTAGGCGATGCCAAGACGCGGCAGCTCCGTCGCTGCCTCCTGCTGCTGGTCGTCGGTGTGGCCGGCGGTCTGATCGGTCTGCTCCTGCTGTCGCTCAGCGAACGAGGAGATCTGGTCTTCTCGGTGGGCACGTTCCTGGCTGCCCTTGGGGGCGGTCTTGCCGCTGCTGGGCTGGTCCAAGCCTTCTGGACAGGAGTCCTGCGACGCCGCTGGTGAGGTGGCTCAGTCAGCACCGCAGCGCCAGCCTCATCGCTTGGCCGCAGTCCCATGCCATCGTCCGCTTCTCGGCAGGACCGCGAGGTCGCGAGGCCGGTCGGCATCACCCGCCTCCCGGCGACCGTGCGCCCGCGCGCACCGCGGGCTGACCGCGACGTCGGCGTTGTGGCCGTCTTGCGGGCAGCATGGCTGGGTCTGCCGACCGGGCAGCACGAGATGGTAGAGGGCGAGGGCCGGCGCGATGGGTCGAGGACGGCAGGCAGAGCACGGCACGGAGGACGGCGGCGAGGGCGCCGACGTACGGGTGGGAGGCGACGGGGACGACGACCAGGGCGACCACGCCGAGGTCGCCCCCTGACCTGACCCGGCCGGGTCTGCGCTATGTCCGTGTCTTGACCGGGTGTGCGTGCCACGCTGCCCGGGTGGCGCCACTGGTCGAGTCCGATGAGGTCGTCGATGCCATGGAGATCTACGACGGCGACGTCATCGAGCATCCGGAGACGGGAGCGGTGATGACTGTCGAGGCGCCCATGCACGCCGACCCCCACTACCTGGACCTGCTGCCGGGGATCGTGCGCTTCGACGTCTACGACGGCATTAATGAGGACGGCCCACTGCAGTGGGAGGGGCCCATCCACACGTTGGTCATCACCGAAGGCATGCGGCTTCGTCGGTTTCTCCAGTACCGGGTGCCGCCGGTCGTCCGTCTCGAGTGACCGATGAGCCGCGATCCACTGCGGCGCTGACTCGTAGACACGCGCGCACCGCGGGATGACCGTGCGCCCGCGCACCGCGGGATGACCGTGCGCCCGCGCGCACCGCGGGATGACCGTGCGGTCGTCTGAAGCGGAGGAGCTGTGCAGGAGGGCTCGATCGCCGGTTGGCGCGCGTTGCCCCTGCCACGGTGAGGACATGCAGGTCATGTCGAAGTGGAGAACTGGACTGTGGGGCTGATCAACGCTGTCGGTCCAGGGCTGGTGGCTGTAGGCGTCCTGGGGCTACCGGTACTGGCGGCGGTCCGTTGGCGCTGCTGGAGCCTGTGGGCGGTAGGGCTGTACCTGCTTAGCGTGGCGTTGCTGGTGGTGTGGACGGCCAAGAGCGTGGTGATCGCGGACAGCAGCTACGACAACCCTCCGCCGTGGCCGGCTCTGCCGTGGATGCTGGCTGCGGTCGTGGCTGCAGGGGTCACCGTCGCGGTGCTGCAGAGGCGTCGGAGACGGGCGCGGAGATCCTGGCCAGCGGGATGACCGTGAAGTCGTCAGCCATGCTGAGTCGGTGCAAGCGAGCCTGGCCGACCAGCAGTGGGACGCCATCGAGTCGGGGCAGCTGACCACTCCGGCCGGTCAGCGGTTCACCCGCGGCTCCAGCCGCATCAAGCGTCGAGACGCGGACGTCCTCATCGCAGCCGGCGTCCCGCTGGTCCTGTACTGGTACGGGGGCCAGCAGCTGGACTACTTCGACGGCTCCGATGCGATGCAGCAGTGGCAGGCCGTGCGGGCGGCGGTGACCAGTCAGGCCCCGCAACTAGGTGGCGAGGTCGTCTGGACCGGCGGGCGGTGGGTCAACGACGACGACCAGGAGCTGCTGGTGCTCACCGGGCAGTGCTGAGCGGGCAGAGCAGCGTGATCGGGCGGGGGACTGTGCGTCGGCCCGGCGCGCCCGAGAAGGTGGGGCGGTGAGCTTGTCGGCGGTGCTGCGCGGTGTGCCTGACCGACCGGACTTGGTGGCTCAGGTGCTGCTCGGGTGCCCACCGCAGTTCCTGGTGGTCGAAGGTGTCCGCCGGACGTGGGGGCGTGAGCTGACCGTCGCGGAGGCGGTGGCTCACGCTGAGCGAGGACGGCCGGCGTACCTGCTGACCTTCGGCAAGTGCGTCGAGCTCTCACCGTCGCTGTTGGCCGAGGTGCTGGCTGATGAGGACTTCCAGCGCAGCGCCGGCGGTGGTGAGGCCGTCGTGCGCATGTACGGGCGGCATCGTGCTGGTGAGCCCGACACCCGTCTGGTGGTTGCTGCGGCCGCGAGGTACGTGGACTGACGTCGTGGTCTGCGACCGCTTGCTCCCCGGCGCGGCCGCGAGGTCATCGACCTCCACAACAGCGGGATGGCCGTGCGGTCGCGCGCAGCGCTAGAGGGGTGCAATTCTGCTGGACGTAAGAAGGTGGACCATGCCCGAGGATCTGCCAGCGGAACCACCGCTCGACAAGTACCGAGACGCCATCGCATCGGTGCACCTGAACGGCACGCACGCCGGCTACCTCGCCACGAAGGTTGAGTCCGTGCGCGTGGGGCTCCTGCTTCGGCGAGAGGAGAGGGTCTGGCTTCTTCTGACACGGCTCGACGGCCGCCGCGAGCCCATCCAGGAGGACTACGCACCCTGGACCTACGTCACTGAGCTCGAGGAGGACCGCATCACGTGGACTGCGTCCGATGCTGATGTGCACTACCAGGTGCGGTGGCTTGAAGGCGATGGCCGACGTGATGCCTGGAGCCGGTACGGGATCGTGCAGGACATTGGTGCCTACATGGGCGGCAACTAGTAGCTCACCGGTCGGCAGCCATGACGCGCGCACCGCGGGATGACCGTGCGCTTCGCGCACAACGCGGGATGACCGCGTGTTGCGCGGAGACCGCTGGCTTGCCGACCGCCGTCGCGAGTCAGAAGGCAACGCCGACTGTGCAGGCCGTTGGGCCACCCGCGGTCTGCAGCGATCGCAAGCACCACGGAACGCCACGCCGAGAAGCTCACGGATGCCTGCGTCGAATGGGATCATGCGCCAGAAGGTGATAGCCCAAGAGAAGGAGAGCCTTTCGATGGTGGCTCGGATGGCGACAGAAAGCGACGTGGAGGCAATCTCGCGTATCTGTAGCGATGGGTACCGACGCACCTATCCAGGTCTGCTCAGCACTGCAACGATCGAAGACGTGGTTGTTCGGTACTACCGGCCGGAGCGGATCCAGTCGGAGGTAGCACCGGCTCCTCCTGGTTGGTCGGGTTACTTGGTCGCTCAGGACGAGAGCGATCGCGTTGTTGCTGCTGGTGGTGGCGGCTTGACCGGCGAAGGCGTGGGAGAAGTGTTCGTACTCTACGTAGACCCGGACCGTCGAGGGCTCGGGTTCGGCACGGCCGTCCTGGACTTGTTGACCCGGCAGCAAGTTGACGCCGGCGCAGTCGAGCAGTGGGTGTCGGTCCAAAAGGGCAACACGATGGGGATCCCGTTCTATGAGGCGCGAGGTTTCGAGTTCGTCGAGGAGGTCACGCCGTGGGACGGGACCGGCGCTGCTGAAGGTGCTTTGACTTGGCGGATGAAGCGTTCCGTCGCGTAGCAGAAGCCCGGCTCGGCGCCTGTGGGTCGGTCAGCACCTTGCCCACCTCGCGGCCAGGCTGCAGGCGATGGCTGGGTCGGTCAGCTGGTCAAGGCCGTGGTTGCTGCGGCCAGTCCGATCGGGGAAGGCTGCGGTTGTCGGAGTGCGAAGGAAGGCGTCGACGCGGTGCTCTCGAGCCGACACCTCTCAGCTTGTACTCATCACGATCATGCGGACATCGCCATGTCAGGCCGTCGGTGGCCGATCGAGACCGCGCACACCGCGGGATGACCGTGCGATCGCTGTAGCGGCCTCTCGTGATGCAGGCCCCTGGAGAGCCTGGTCGCCCTGCTCAGGCCGGGCGGTTGGTAGGTCGCAGCAGCCGTGGGGTCAGTACCGTGCTGGCGATGGCCATGACGCTCACGACGCCGTGCCCTATCGGGGCCAGTGGGCCGCCGAGGTCCAGGGCGTGGATGGCGTAGCCGTTCGCGGCGGCGTCGGTGAGCAGGATGAGCGGGGCCAGGAGCAGGCCGGCGCGGTGGCGGCGGGCGATGAGGACGGCGGCTAAGGGGTCCAAGAGGAGTAGGGCACTCCAGTAGGCCGCGAGCCAGTTGGGGGCGTAGGCGTAGGGGCTCCAGCCGGCGGTGAGGAAGTCCAGGAGGTGCTGCAGGCTTCCCCAGGCCAGCAGCAGCACCAAGGCGGTGGCGGCTGCTTGCACCCAGCGTGGTTCGCGGGCCCGAACCGGGACCGCCGCGCGAGCATGTCAGGTCGGTGAGGAGCGCGGGTCGTCGAGGAGAAGCAGCGCCCTGTCCGTGAGGCGCTGCAGGTGCGACAGCTGCACTCGGGTGGAGACCGGGGCCAGGGCCGGCCCCCAGGACACCTCGAAGTCGAGCTGCCGGCCCGCTGGCAGGCCCAGGATGCGCGATGCGCTGGAGATGTACCGGACACCGTCCAGCGTGGAGTCGTCGCGGCGTTCGGCCCAGGACAGCCGCCGCTGGGGGCCGTGGTTCAGGGTGACGTGGACGAGGGGATCGTGGGGTCGCCCCGGCCACAACGCTTCCCATCGCGACTGCACGGCGGCCTCGGCGTCGCTGCGCGGCGGCAGGTCTTGGGGGATCAGCGCCGCGTCGGCGCGGGCGAGCAGCCAGATGCTGAGACTGTCGGGGTAGGCGAAGACGCAGCGCAGACCCACCGCGATGCCGGGAGCACGGGCTAGGACCGCGGGCCCGTGCACGACGGCGCCCAGCCGGCGCCAGGTGTCGTTGGACTCCTCGACGTTCCATGGATGCGTCGTCACCGCAGGCTCACCACGCTGTCCTGCAGTCGGTTCAAGCCCTGCAGTTCCAGCACCGTCGTGGTCAGGGGAGCGCTCAGTTCAGGCCAGCCGGCCTGCAGGGTGAGGCGAGAGCGCAGGGGCAGGGCGGGCCACCACACGTCGATGTCCTGGATGTGGACGGGGGCGCCCGGCTCGTCCTGGCAGCTCCCGCGTGTGGTGTGGGCGGCCTGGTGGAGGTGGTGGTGCAGTTCGGGTGCGGTCTGCGGCGGAGGTTCGTTCTCGGTTTGGGGGGTGATGACGGACAACCGGACGGCGTTCACGGGCCGCCGGCGCTGGTCGGGTCGACGCGGC
Organism: Kineococcus sp. DHX-1; assembly: GCF_042473625.1. Classification (GTDB taxonomy): domain Bacteria; phylum Actinomycetota; class Actinomycetes; order Actinomycetales; family Kineococcaceae; genus Kineococcus. The sequence goes on from NZ_CP170445.1 coordinate 2,194,178, forward strand.
TGGCGACGGCCGCCTTGAGGACCGCCTCGGGTGCCGTGGCGGTCACCTTCGCGGGCGTCGCCGGCGGCTCGCCCGATGGCTTTGACCTGGATCGAGAGCAGCAGCCCCTCCGGGTAGGCGAAGACGCAGCGCAGTCCGATGCCGATCTCTGGTCCTGTGCTGAGGAGCGCGGGACCGTGGGCGAGGACTCCCAGTTCCTCGAGGAAGGGCGGCGGGTGGCTGGTCACCTGCTCAGACTGCCGTAGATCGAGAGCACGGTCATCGGCGATGCGAGGGTGATCGTCGTGCTCGGCTTGCGTCCGGACATCGTCATGACCGCAAGATCATGGGCAGCCAAGACCGCGCGGATCGCGGGATGACCGCGAGGTCGTCCCAGACCGGGGGCCTAGCGGTTGAGCCGGTGCCGGGTGATGATCGCGAGGTGCGGCGACTGAGGGCGGACCGGGTCTATGAGCTGTCGTCGGGATTGTGGGTCTTGGACCGGGTGCATCCGGTCGCGGTCGTCCTCGACCCCACCAACGGGCAACTGCGCCACGTCGTGTCCTGGGAACAGGAGCCCGCGCCGGAGCAGTTGGGTGCCTTCCGGCGGGTAATCGCCGCCGAGGACGGCTTGTGGGTGCAGGAGAACGGGCTGGACGGCGGCCCGTTGCTGCGTGTCGGCCTAGACGGCATCGAGAAGGCGACCTGGCCCAACCGGTGGTTGCTGGCCGCCGCCGGCCCGGGTGGGGCGTGGTGCTCACGCCCCACGGACGTCCCGCAGCGGGTCGACCCCACCGACGAGTTCGCCGAACCGGAGGAGCCCTACGGCTGGGACGTGCTCTTGCACGTCACGGCCGATGGCCGGGTGAGCCAGGTGGAGACCGACACGGCGGTAAGCATGGTGCACACCACCGAGCAGGCAGCGTGGGTGCGCTTGGAACGCCCGCCGTACACGTTGGAACCGACCACCTCCCCCGACATGGCCTTCGTGCGCTGGACCGACCGCTGGATTGCTCTGCCCTGGGGACAGACGCCGCCGGCGAAGCTGTCGGCTGCCGAGGGCACCGGAGAGGGCGACGCGGTGTTCGAGGCCGCACTGGACCTGGTCGCCGGTCCGCTGGCCCCCGCGGCCACGCCGGGGGCGCTGGAGCGACGGGAAAGCGTGGCTCTGAACGTTCAGCGGGGCTTCGCGCCGTATGGGACCGGGAACTGGCCCTGGACGGTTCATCAGACCGGCCTGCAGACCGGTGCGGGTGAAGGCGGGGGAAGTCCCGCGGACACGGTGCTGCGCGATGAGCGGGTCGCCGGTGGTGGGCGTGAGGTGCCGCTGGCCGCGTTGGAGGACCTCGACATCAGCGCGTGGTGCTGGGCGAGGGTGCCGCGCCCGGTGGAGGTGGACTCCTACCTGCAGCGGGTGCTGGCCGCGTTCGGGAGCATGAGCGCGACCTGGCTGGGTTCGCACGGTGGGCACACCCTGGATGGGCGCGACGTGGTGGAGGGTCGCCTGCTGGGTGAGTGGCCCGATGCGCGCCTGGAGTGGACGTTCGGGCACACCTCGCGGCCTGGTCTGATCCTGCGCCGTCGGGTGGACTTGTTCGACGAGGTGGGGCGGATCGAGTACCCGGAGTACGCCGACGTGGGGTTAATGGAGGACCTGTCCACTGACCGGATCCCGCCCGCGGAGCGAGCTCGAGACGGTGTCCTCGACATGTGACAGCTCCGCCGGAGGCCGCAGTTAGGGACCTCCGCATCCGCACGGACGGCAGGGATACGTAGGTGATCCCCGCTGCTTAACTTGCACCCGGACATCGACAAGACCGTGAGGTCGTCGACGTCCTGGTCAGCGGGATGACCGTGACGTCGCCCGAGAGACGAGCGCTCATTCGATACGTGTGCAGAGGTTCGCGTCCACCAGCTGAACAAGCGTGGGCTGCTGCACAGTGTGGTCATGGTCTGGTTGTTGCTCGTGCTCGCGGGCGTGCTCTCGGCAGTGGCCGGTCTAGCCGTTGCTCGCGCCAACCCGGGTCGTTACTGGCCGGCCGTGGGGCTTCCCCCGTCACGTCCGTGGTCGTACTACGCCGCCTACGCCGCCTGCTGTGGTCTGGCTGTCTGGGCCGGAGTGCGAGGTAGTCGAGAGGGCGGCGATCTGTTGTGGCTTGGCACTCTTAGTGCTCTCCTCATCCCGCTGCTTGTTGTGCGCTCGGCCCACAACCGGAGCCTCTCTGACTGACCTGGCATGCGCCCGCGCACCACGCGCGATGACCGTACGCTGCGCGCACCGCGGGATGACCGTGAAGTCCCCGAAGTGATCAGGACTGGTTGCCGAAAACGTCCACATGACACTGTGCTGATCGGCAGAATCATCCGGTGACGAGCTTTTCGCTTCCCCGCGGCGCCAACCGCGAGCTACCCGCTCACGTCTGCCGCGGCGGGCACCTGGACGTCATCGCCTCCTGGCCGGCCCGCGCAGGAGCCGACGCCGTTGACGTCGCCGTGGTCGCAGTCACCGCCGACGGCAAGGTGCGATCGGATGCCGACTTCGTCTTCTACAACCAGTCCGCCGGTGTCGCCGGCTCTGTGCGGCACCTGGGCCAGGTCGCTCAAGCAGACCGTGCCTTTGACGGGGTCCGCTTGCAGCTGGAGGCCATCTCTTCCGACATCACCGCCCTGCACGTGACGTTGAGTGCCGAGGGTGGGCTCATCGGTCGTATCCCGGGATTCACCGTCACGCTGCACGATGCCGCTCAACAGGTTGTCGCGCAGCTGGACCTGACCGGTGCCGGTAGCGAGCCGGCGCTGATCGCCGTCGAGGTCTACCGCCGCGGCGATGGCTGGAAGGCCCGTTGCGTCGGCCAGGGCTGGGACGAGGGGTTAGCCGCTCTGGCTCGGCACTTCGGCATCAGCGTTGACGATGAGGACACCAGCCCTGACGGCGGCAGCGGATCGACGCCGACACCGGCTTCGCCTGTCGGGCACCATGCGCCGACGGGATCACCTGCACCGGCCACTCACCCGAGAGGTCAGTCTTCGACTGTCTCGCCGACTGACTCATCGCCGACCGAGTCCGCGACACGATCGCGCTGGTTGGGCCGCCGCCAACGGGCACGTGAAGAGGACAACGCCGCCCTGCGGGCTCAGCTGGCCAGCCTCGGCGGAACCGATGCCGTCCGACTGAGCGAGCAAGTCCGTCAGTTGCAAGCGGCGTTGTCGACGGCCGAAGCCGACAACGCGTTCCTGCGCGAGCAGGTTCAACAGCTGGGCGCGCTCGATGCGGTGCAGTTGGCCGCTGAGACCGCGACCCGGCGCCTGACGCTGGCGCAGCAGCAAGGTCACGCCGACCGGCGACTGCACACCGCCCGTCAGGAGTTGGAGGTGGTGACCCGTGACATCGCTGCTGCTCAAGCCGACCTGGTCCTGCTGCGGGAGAACCTGATCGTCACCGACGAGGAGGCGGTGCTGCAGGAGGCCGGGATTTACCGCTACTCCCACCCCCTCGACGACGCGGTGGCCTACAAGGCCCGTCTGGCGAACCTCAAAGACAACATCAAAGCCATGGTCCGCGACGGTGGGGCGGTACTGGCGACGACGAACTGGCAGGTCAACGGCTCCAGCCGTGACGGTGCCAAGATGGTCAAGGAAACCTCGAAGCTGATGCTGCGAGCGTTCAACGCCGAAGCCGACAACTGTGTGCGCAGCGTCCGCCCGCACACCGTTCACACCGCCACACAGCGACTGGAGAAGGCCGCCGAGACCATCGCCCGGCTGGGGACGATGATGTCGATCCGCGTCAGCGAACGGTACCTGCGCACTCGTCTGCAAGAGATCCGCCTGACCGCTGATCACCTGGCCAAGGTCGAGGAAGAACGGGAACGGCAGCGGGAGGCGCGTGAGCAGGCTCGGGAAGAAGCCAAGGCCCTGGCCGACTTCGAACGGGAACGGGCCAAGCTGCGTCGAGAGGAGGAGCACTACCTGGCCGCGTTGGAGGTGGCCAGCACCGGCGTCGCCTCATCTGCGGCCGTCGCGGACCTGCGGGCCAAGCTGGCAGACGTCCAGGAGGAGATGGTCAAGGTCGACGCCCGCCAGGCCAACCTGCGCGCCGGCTGGGTCTACGTGATCTCCAACCTCGGCGCGTTCGGTGAGCGGATGGTCAAGATCGGCATGACCCGACGTCGTGATCCCATGGATCGGGTGCGCGAGCTGGGTGATGCTTCGGTCCCGTTCCGGTTCGATGTGCACGCGCTGATCCAGAGCGAGGACGCTGTCGGCTTGGAAGGGAAGCTGCACGCCGTCTTCGCCGAGCAGCGCGTCAACCGCGTGAACCGGCATCGCGAGTTCTTCTACGCCACCCCGGCCGACGTGCGTGAGGCGCTGGCGAAGATCGCCGGTTCGCACCTGCTGACGTACAAGGACTTCGCGGAGGCGCTGGAGTGGCGTCAGAGCGGTGAGCACTTAACCCCGACGACACGCCGGGCCCGATGAGGGGGTTCACCTCAGGTTGTATCCCTGACGTCGTAGCCGAGACACGCGTGGCCTGCGCGATGACCGTGCGCCCGCGCGCACCGCGGGATGACCGTGAAGTTGTCGCCGGCACTGCCATGCTCACGACGTGCTCCGGACGCTGAGGCAGTGGTGGGCCCGCCGGCAGGAGGAGCGAGCCAGGTGGGCCTACTACGGAGATTGCTCGACCTGCCGCCATGACTGGCGAGAGCACGATCCAGCCGAGGGGTGCGGGGAGTGCTCGTACGAGATTGAGCACGAAGATCCGGACGCACCTGAGCGCGTCTGCAGAGCCGAGGCTCCGGGATGGACGGCGTGACACGCGCAACCTGCGGGATGACCGCGACATGGGTCGAAGGCGCGTGCCTACTCAGGCCGTGACCACTCAAGCCGCCAGAGGCGCCACGTGGCCAGGTAGAGCACTGCCGAGACCGTTGCGCTGGCCGCAAGCAGGATCTGCCACCAGCCGGCGGCACCTGTCACGACGATGAGCACCCAGAGCAGCACGGCACTCAGTGCCCAGATGATCCCGCCGTTGCGCGCTTGCTTCTGAGTACGCGTTGCCTTCCACCAGGGGCCCTTAGCCATGGCCGTCAGCCTGCCCCATACGGCCCAGCTCTGGAGCTAGCGCAGCCCGTCTGGGCGTGCTGACGATCTTGCGCCTTTCGGCAAGAGTGCGACGTCGCCGGCCACCGGCGACCGCGCACACCGCGGGATGACCGCGAGGTCGCGTGACGTGGTGTCTGATGGGTGACGTGGTGCAGCACTGTCTGCTGTCACCGCCAACGTGGCCACGGGCATAGCGCTGCCGCCGATGTCACCAGACCCACCAGCAAGGACGCCAGCAGCGATCCATCAGCGATGAGCTTCGTCGCCAAGCCGGCTACGACGCCTACGAGTAGGGCGGCGAGCAGCCGCCTCCAGCGGGAGGCGCCGCGCGGTGAGCGGTCGTCGGAGGCCATGCGTGAAGTCTGACGGGATCGAGGTCGCACGGATGGCGGGATGACCGTGAAGTCGGTGGCATGAGACCAGTTGTCTGGCCATGCTCGATCCGTGGCCCACCGAGAGGACCTCGCCGTCCCGCCGAACGCGAAGGGATGGAGCGACCCTCGTCCCTGGTCAGAGGTGGAGCAGGCCACCGCGACGGTGCTGGCCATGATGATCGCCCTGGATCCTGCGGGCTGCGGCTTCACCCTGGCCTACGTGCCCTACAGCCGGCTGGGTGAGGACGAGGGAGTCGACCTGTCCTGGGAGGTCAACTTCGGGCTTCCGCACTCCGGCGAGGACGCCTACGAGCTGGCCGGTCATCCCGCCGCGGTCATCGAGGAGCTCACCAAGACCTTCTCCGACGCAGGTGAGGTCCCGGTCCCAAGCGAGGTGGATGACCTCGTCCAGGAGGCCTCCCGGTCGTGGCAGGGATGGTCGCAGCTGCTGGCGGACGCGGCCCGGCTGTGCTGCCACCTGCCCGACGACGCGGGGATGGACGTGAGCGTCAGGTACTCCCCGGCCGAGCAGTTGGGGCCGTGGATCTGGACGCTGGCGATCCCGGTGCCGGGGACGGAGTACCCAGCCAGTGAGTGGGAAGGGAGCAGTCCCCTGGAGGTGCTGCGGGCGGCGCTGGAGGAGGCTGACATCTGGCTGCAAGGCCTGCCGGCTGGGCACCTGCGCGTCCTTCTAGCGCAGGAGAGCGGTCAGCCGCTTACCTGACTGCTGCTCATCGGGCAGGACCTGCCACGCGGATTGCGGGATGACCGTGAAGTTCCCCGAGGGCCGAGCCCTGCTGTGAGCCCGCGTGGGGGTGCGGTGGCTGGCTGGTCCCCGACACCCGGCAGCATGGACCGATGCAGATCACCGATGAGGAGCTGACGGTCGAGCGGGCGGAGGGCATCGACGCCGAACGCGAGGCGGCAGGCATCTGGGCCCGCGCCACCGCGAAAAGGGACCAGCTGCCTTCGGTGGCCCCGGTAGGGGACAAGCTCGCGGGCATCCAGCAGACGCTGGCCGAGCCGGGAGCCTCGCTGCACCTGGCGCGCCGTGGCCAGCGCGCCGTCGGCTTCTGCATCTTGATCCCTCAAGGGGAGTCTGTAGAGATCCGCTACCTCGCCACCGATCCCGAGGTGTGGGGCTCTGGTGGCGGGCGGGCGCTGCTCGAGCACGTGCAGGAGCACGCTCGCCGGACGGCGTTGTCTCGCGGTGAGCTGTGGGTCATTGCCGACAACGCACGAGCCATCAGTGCCTACGAGTGGGCGGGCTGGGTGGCTACCGGTGAGGTCGAGGTGCGCGGGTCGGCGGGTCGCCCGGAACGTCGTTTCGTCCGGGACTTCGGCTGATCACGTCCGTGAGAGCGAGTACATGACCGGTGCTCACGGCACCGGTCGACGTCCATGACAGCGGGATGACCGGAAGGTGGAAGAGGGCACCTGCAGAGGCGGCAACGCCATCCGGTCGGCTGAAGGTCAGCGTCAAGCCCCCGCCCAGGACCTCACCGTCGTGTCGTGCGGAGGTTGGCGAGGTACTGCATCCACAAGAACACCTCCCGGACGGCGAAGAAGAGGGCCAGGCCGGCGAGGGCGGTGAAGGCCAGACCCAGCCAGAGGGGGAAAGCGATGAGAGCGACGAAAGCGACGTTCAGCGCAACGAGGGCGATCACGCAGTCGAGGACGACCCACCCAGGCGATCTTGGGGTTGTGCCGCGTCCGCGCAGCTTCGGGCCGCGGGGTGGGTCAGAAGCGGTGCTCGAGGTGACGTCAGCCATCGGTCCAGCATGGGCCACACGCACGCGATCTGCGGGATGACCGTGCGCTTCGCGCACGGCGGGATGACCGTGCGCTTCGCGCACGGCGGGATGACCGTGCGCTTCGCGCACGGCGGGATGACCGTGCGCTTCGCGCACGGCGGGATGACCGTGCGCTTCGCGCGCACCGCGGGATGACCGTGTGGTGGCCGACCACGCAGGCGTCCCCATGACCGCGACGTCTGCGCAGAGCGTCCGCACCACGACCGCTTGGATGAGGAGGCCAGGTCGGCTTCCTAAGATCCTGTTCCAGGGCCGCTCGGACTCAGGGCGGGACGGCGAGGAGGAGTCAGAAGTGCGCGGCTACCGCATCGGCACGCGCGTCTTCTCGAGCACGGTGGCGCTAGGCCTGATCGTGCTGTGGCTGTGGGCCGGCGCTGCCACGTTGGACGCTCCGGACCGGTGGGTGATGCCGTGGCCCCTGGCGGTCATCTTGTTGATCATCTTGCGAGCTGGGCTTCGTCCCAGACTGTGGTTTCGCGGGGACGACTTGATCATCGACCAGCCGATCGTGCGCTGGATCGTTCCTGCTCAAGCCGTCGCCGGTCTTGAGTCTGAGGAGGGGGCGTTCGTCGTCGCGACTCGTACTCGCGTGATCCACCTCTTCACCTTCTCGCCGTCGTTGATCGCCACCCTGTTGGGTGACAAGCCGCAGGAGGCTGCCAGGGCAGCCGTGGAGTCGTGGTGGGTCGCAGCTGGTGGGGGACTGCGGAAGCGATCGATGAAGGAGGGGTGGAGCTTGCGTCCCCTCGTCCTGGACGCTGTGGTTTGCGTCGTGGTCGGCTGGGCGGCGTACTTACTCAGTCCAGTTGTGGCCCGTCTTGGCTTTTGACCACAAGGGCCTGTCGTCACGCGCTCTTGGCGGTGCCGCGGCCAGCGCGGTGACCGCGACGTCGCCCGCAAGGCGGCGATATGCAGGTGATCGTCGCGCTTAGCTTGACCTCGCTCATCGACATGACCACAAGATCATCGACAGCCGAGACCGCTCGGATCGCGGGATGACCGTGAAGTCCCGGACGTCTCCGCGCGGAACGGCAGACTGCGTGAGTGAGCAACGCCCTGGCCGTGGAGGCCCTGCTGCATCTGGTCCGTGTCATGGAAGCCGCTGAGACGGCGGAGAGCGCTCACCAGGAGGCGTATGAGGCCGAGCTGACGGCGACCGGTGCCCGGCATCGTGAGCAGGCCCGAGCCGCTGCGGCTGTTGCGCGCGAGCAGGTGATGTCGTGGCAGGACGAAATCGGTCGGGCTCGAGCGGACGTGCTTTGGCAGTTGGGGCAGAGTGAAGCGGACTGGTCGAGCTGGCTGGCCAAGCACACCAGCCTGCGGGGCCTGCCACGTGCCTTCGGTGCCGCCTGAGCACCCGTCCTGGATCGACCGCTCCGCGCGCACCGCGGGATGACCGTGCGCCCGCGCGCACCGCGGGATGACCGTGCGCCCGCGCGCACCGCGGGATGACCGTGCTCCGCACGCTGCGCGGGATGACCGTAAAGTCGTAGACCCGCCATGATCCCCCTCGGATCGCACCATGACCGCGAGGTCGCTCGACGGCAGACTGTCGCTATGGATGCCGAGAGGGAGCCGAGCGGGCGCCGTGTGCGTCGGTGGGTCACGTCCGCACTCTTCTGGGCCGTCCCGGTTGCTCTGGCAGCACTGCTCATGAACGCCTTGGGGTGGGCGCCGGCCGGTGGGTGGATCACTGCCTTCGTGGTTGTGGCCGTAGCGGCACTGGTCAGCGGGTGGAGCAAGTCGTTGTGGCGTTCGACCAACGGCAAGGAGTCAGACCCCAAAGGGGACTCTCACACCAAGTAGATGCTCGGCCTGTAGGCATCGACACCGCCGAAGCGTTGGCCCTCAGCGTGCGCATCAGCCCGCAGAGTCCGCTCAATCCCTAGCTCGCAACGTTGATGTTGGTGTCGCTCATCGGCAAGAGCGCGAGATCGACGACGTCCTGGCTCGCGGGATGACCGTGCGCTGCGCGCACCGGGGGATGACCGTGCGTTGTTGATAGCGCTCAGACGCTGGGCGCTTGCCCGGTGATCGGCCAGAGGTCCAGCTGCACGACGGAGTCAGGCAATGCCTCCTGTAAGGCCGCCTGGAGCTGGTGCCCGTCCTGCTCATAGATGGTGGCCGCGTCCGGTGAGTCCCACCCGCCCTCTTGGCGGTAGTGGGCATCGAACAGCTCCTGCCAGGCCAAAAGCTGCTGCGCCAGCGGCTCAGGCAGGCCCAGCCGCTCGAGGTAGCCATGTCCGAGGCAGGCGCCGACCCCGACCCACAGAGGGGTGGGAGCGAGGTAGTCGCTCATGAGCACCAGCGACCCGACCTGCTGGTCCCCGGCGCGCACCATGGAGTCCACGGTGCCAGGTACGGGCCGGCAGTGGTGCTCTCGGCGTCTAGGCGACCGCGCGCAGACGACATGACCGTGAAGTCCAGCGTCTGGTGGGGGAGTCCGGTCAGGGGGTGCGCTGTATGTCGGCCACGGGCCCGTACCGCCAGGCTCCGACCCGGGTCCACCCGTGCCGGGCCAGGGCCTCGTCGAGCTCGTCGTGGCTCCAGGGCAGTCGCAGCGGCATGGTCGCGTCGCTGAGATGCTCCAGCGCCTCGGCAGCGTCGGTGCCTTCATCGATGCCGTCGTTGAGGCCGTCGTCGATGGGGATGCGGCTGTGCTCGTCGCCGTTGGTCATCGTCAGGACGAGCTCGTCGCCAGCCAGGGTGGCGGTGCAGCGCGCGGTGAGAGGCACCCGGTGAGGATGCACTGCTGCACCTGGGGGCGGTGCCGTCGGTGGCGGCTGTCACGCCGCGGCTTGGACAGATGCCTGAGACGTTTGAACAGATCGTCTGAGACAAGACAGCGCGCAACACACGCACAGGCACGCACTGTCCGTTCTCATTCATCTTGTCCTGGCAAGAGGCTCTGACCTGCGGTTGGACAAGATGGTTGAGACGCGGGGAGCGGATCTGTCTCATTCGATCTGTCCTTGTCGAAGATCATCGGGACTCAGTAGGTGGGCTCATGCGGTACCTGAGCCCAGGCCCGGCGGCCGCGCAGCCGTCGAGCTCTGGCGACGATGACGGCGACGCTGTCGGCTGGGATCCCGCAGTCCTGGTCCCAGCAGCGGTCAGCCCCCCAAGCGCAGTCATCGTCCTGGCAGGGGGTTCTCCTGCCTGAGAGGCTCTTCCACTCATCTGCAGTCGCGTGTGGACGACGGCATGACGGACATCGAGTCGGTCTCGACGTAGCTGTGGCCTTCGGTGACGGCGCTGCCAAGAGGACCTCCTGGTGCTAGGGGTGGCGCGTTTGGTGGGCCACCGTGTCGGACCCACCGTGGACGTTGGACAGGTCTGGTGAGACGGGGACAGATCAGATGAGAACAGACACACAGCGGCACTGCGGTCGGAGGGGGTGGCCACCTGAGACTCTGTCATAATGTAGATTATCGGCGCGCCGGAAAGCGGAGCCCGACGCGTGAGGACTCGCCACGACGGAACCGCTCCGACGGGCAACCGCAGATCATCGCGACCACGTCAGCGTCAGCACGCCAGCGCCGGATGAGCGGCCGGCATCCTTCCTGCGGCGCGGCGCGGCGCCGACGCCTCCGACGGCTCGCTGCGCGCAACGCTCGCGTCGCGTGACGCCTGGACATGCCCGGGCCGGGCACCGACCGGCGCGGCCCGGCCGACGGTTCTCGGCCGCCGGTCCACGATGCGCCACGCCGTCGAGCCGATGGCCCCCACGAACCGGCACGTCCACGTGTCGACGAGCCCACCGGGCACGTCCGCCTCAGGCACCGCCCGGAGACGAGCTGGAGCTGTCCCCGAACTGCGCATAACGACGGATATGCGGCCAGAACGCAGTCAACTCCCCCGATGCCGTTGCGCCGCAACGCTTCCGCTTGACGCGGCACTCCCCCGGCAGGTATCGTCACCAGCATGGCTCCCCTGAACCCCGGGGTTCTCGAGTCCCTCACCACTTCCTCCGCCCTGTCGGCCGCGGTCCAGGCCTACGAAGTGGCCCGACTCCCCCGCAAGGACTCCCCCAACACCCTCGCCGCCCGGTCCCGCGACGTCGCCGGCATCACCCCGCGCCTGGCCGCCGTCGCCGGCGTCACCGAACCCCTCGTGGGCGACCTCACGACGCCCGCCCTGCGGGCCGCGTTCGCCGACTTCTCCCTCGACCACGCCCGCAGTTCCATCGCGCGGTGCTGGTCGACGTGGAACGGGTTGTGCGGTTTCCTCGTCGCCGAGGACGTCCTGCCCGGGAACCCGATGTCGGGTGTCCACCGTCCGCGTCCGGTCGACCAGGGGCCGAAGCCGTTGCGCGGCAACGACACCCCGGAGGTCCTCCTGGACGCGGTGGCTGCGGGTCGGCGGGCACGGGACCCGTGGCCCGAACGGGACCTGGCGGTCGTGGCGACGTTGCTGGTGACGGGCATCCGCAGCGCGGAACTCGTGGGCCTGCGGATCGGCGACCTCGCCGGGACGGCCGGGGAACGACGGGTCCGGGTGCGCGGCAAGGGCGGCGCCGAGCGCAGCCTGCCCGTCGAGGAGGCGCTGGCCGAGCTCGTCGACCGGTACCTGGCGAGCCGCGCCCGACGGTTCCCCGCGTCCCGAGGGCCGCGCCTGGACGCACCGCTCTTCGTCGACACGCGCGGACGCGAACTGTCCCGCCACCAGCTGCAGTACCTCGTCGAGCAGTGCTACCGCGCCGCCGGGGTCAGCGACCGCGTCCAGCGCGGCGCCCTCGTGCACGCGCTGCGGCACACGTTCGCGACCCGCGTCGTGGCGGGTGGGGCCAGTGCGGTCGAGGTGATGCGGCTGCTGGGCCACCGGAGCCTGGCCACGTCGCAGCAGTACGTCGACGCCGGCGCCGACGAGCTGCGCTCGGCCGCCGCGGCCAGCCGCTCCTACGCGGCGCTGCGGACGCTGGCCGGCAACGCCGGGGCGGCCCAGCCGTGACATGATCCGAGCATGGCGACGACGCGGCGGACGCACTGCGCGAACAAGATGCCCTGGCCGGCGGGGAACCACCGCAGCCTGGAGCGGTTCCTCGACGACGCGGAGCGGGCGGGGACGCTCGACATCATCGCCGACCACCCGCAGGCGGCGACGGTGCTGGCGTTCGCCCCGCACAGCCTGGACGCCGAGACCGTCGGCACCGTCCTGCGCTTCGCGGAGTCGCAGGAGCAGGGACAGGCGTTCCCCGCGGCCTGGCAGCACTGGCTGCAGGCCACCGACGGCCGCTACGAGGACCGGGCGGCCGCCGCGGCGGGCTTCGCCGACTTCGCCGAGGCCGTCGACCACGACCACTGGGAGGCCCGCGGCGACGCTCCCGTCGAGGAGACGCTCACGGGCTTCATCGACGTCGTCGTCGCCCGCGAGGACGGCACCACGCCCCGTGAGGCCCTGGACGCCGCCACGGGCGTCACGACCGGGGACTGAGGCGCCTCAGCCGCGGCGGTCGCGCTGGTAGGCCGTCCACGCGGCGGTGCAGGCGTCGCAGCGGCACCGCAGGTTGCGGTACCCGTTGGCGCTGCCGTGCCGGGGGTCGTCCGGATCGGCCCGGAACGCCGCGGCGGTGTCGGCGGCCGACGGACGGGCGGCCGCCGGCCCCAACCCCAGTTCCTCGCGCCAGACGCGGATCGTGGGGTGGCTCACGCCGAGCAGCCGGCCCGCCTCCTGCTGCGGCAGGTCCGCCGTCGCCTCGACGGCCTCGCGCCAGCTCGCGTGCCCGGCGCGGCGGGCGATCTCGTCTCGGTCGTAGCGGGGCACCGGCGCACCCTACGACGCGGACCCGCTCACCGTGGCGGTGTCTCCCCCAGCGCCCTGCGCGACACCTGCAGCGCCTTGCGGAACGTCTCACGCTCGCGCACCCCGAGCCCGCGCACCATCTCCGACTCGATCTCGGCGACGGGCTCGCGCAGCTCGTCGAGGACGTGTTGCGCCGAGGGGGTGAGCGTCAGCAGCATCCGCCGCCGGGAGCGTTCGTCGACCTCGCGCGACAGGTGCCCCTTGGCCTCGAGGTCCACGACCATCTGCGCCATCGTCTGGGCCCGGACGAAGGAGTTGCGCGCCAGGTCGGCCGAGGTCATCCCGGGGTGACGTTCCAGGACGGTGAGGGCCGTGTACTGCAGCGACGTGAGCCCGTGCCCGCCCACGACGGCGTCCAGCCGGTTGCGGATGGCGAGCTCGACCTGCTTGATGAGGTACAGCAGGGTCACGTCGGTCTGGCTGGTCACCGCCCCATCCAACCCTACGGCCGCCGCCGCGCAGCCCGGGCCGTCGGCCCCCGCACCTGTGGTGCGGGGGCCGACGGTGCGCCCGACGGTGTGGTCGACGGTGCTCAGGCGTAGAAGCGGACGAGGAAGTCGACGACGACCGCGGGTCGCTCCTGGCCCTCGACCTCGATGGCGCCGGACACGGTCAACTGCACGCCGCCCTTGACCTCGGTGACCTCCTTGAGCGTCCCGGCGAAGCGCACCCGGGAGCCCGCGGGGACCGGCGCGGTGAACCGGACGCGGTCCATCCCGTAGTTCACCTTGGTCGTGACGCCCTCGACGTCGAAGACCTCCGACCACAGCGGGATCAGCAGCGAGAGCGTGAGGAACCCGTGGGCGATGGTCCCGCCGAAGGGGCCGTCCTTGGCGCGTTCGGGGTCGGTGTGGATCCACTGGTCGTCCCCGGTGGCCACGGCGAAGCGGTCGATGCGTTCCTGGTCGACGAGCAGCCAGCTCGACGGTCCGACCTCGGTGCCGACCAGGCCGGTCAGCTCGTCGAAGCGCACGACCTTCTGGGTGGTGGTGCTGTCGGTGGTCATCGGTTCTCCTCGGTGGGTTCGGTGGGCTCGGGCCGGAGCCCGAGGATGCGCAACGCGTTGTCGCGCAGGATGAGGGGGCGCACCTCGTCCCGGATCGGGAGGTTCGCGAAGTCCTTCATCCACACGTCGGGATGGATGAGGGGGAAGTCGGAGGCGAACAGCACCTGGTGGCGCAGGAACGTGTCGGCGGCCCGCACCAGGGCCGGCGGGAAGTACTTGGGCCGCCACCCCGACAGGTCGATCGCCACGTTCGCCTTGTGGGTCGCGATGGAGATCGCCTCGTCCTGCCACGGGACGGAGGGGTGGGCGAAGATCAAGGTCAGGTCCGGGAACTCCGCAGCGACGTCGTCGAGCAGCATGGGGTCGGAGTACCGCAGCTTGAACCCGTGCCCGCCACGGACCCCGGCGCCGATGCCGGTCTGACCCGTGTGGACGACCACGGGCAGACCCAGGTCGGCCAGCGCGGCCCAGAACGGACGGTGCTGCGGCGCGGAGGGGTCGAAACCCTGCACCGTGGGGTGCAGCTTGAAACCCCGGGCGCCGTGGTCGAAGGCGAGGGACCGCAGGCGGTCCAGAGCGTCGGGCCGGTGCGGGTCGACCGAACCGAAGGGGACCAGGACGTCGGCGTGGTCGGCGGCCTGCTCCACCACCTGCTCGCTGGGGATCGGCGGGTGGCCCAGCTGGTGCTCGGCGTCGACGGTGAACACCACCGCCGCCATGGACCGCTCCCGGTAGAACTGTGCGATCGAGGCGATGTCGGGGGTGACGCCGTCGGTGCGGAAGTACTTCGCGGCGGCCGCCGCGAGGTCCGGTGGCAGCGAGCAGTGGCCGTGGTCGCCGACCTCGACGTGGACGTGGGTGTCGACGGCCGTGACGGCGTCGACGTCGATCTCCGGTCGGTACACGCCGGATCAGGCCTGCGGGCGCACGAGGTCGGCGGGCAGCTCGGGGAACCGTTCGCCCACGGACTGCAGGTTCTCGCGCAGCGTCGGGCCGAACTGCGCCGCGATGGTGTCGGCGTCCCAGCCGCCCTCGTGGTGGACGGTCAGGACGGGTTCGGGGTGGCTCCACACCTGCAGCCGGTCTCCGCCGGCCCCGAGGACCTGGCCGCTGATGCCGGCGGACTCGTCGGAGGCGAGGAACACCACGAGGCCCGCGACGTCCTCGGGGGAGCCGAAACCGAGGTCGTGGCGGTAGAACGAGGGGATCGGCTCGCCGGCGTCCATCGCCTCCACGGCGGCCGCGAAGTACGGGACGGTGCGGGTCATGGCGGTGGCGGCGACGGGGACGACCGCGTTCACGGTGACCTGCGCCTTCTTCATCTCCAGCGCCCAGGTGCGGACCATGCCGACGATCGCGGCCTTGGCGGCCGCGTAGTTCGTCTGGCCGAAGTTCCCGCGCTGGCCGGTGGGCGAGCCGATGGTCACGATGCGGCCGGCGACGCCACGTTCCTTGAAGGAGGCGAACGCGGCACGGACGCAGGAGAACGTGCCCCGGACGTGGACCGCGAGCACCGCGTCGAAGTCGTCGTCGCTCATCTTCAGCAGCGACTTGTCCCGCAGGATCCCCGCGTTCGTCACCAGGACGTCGAACCCACCGAACTCGGCCAGCGCCGTGTCGACCAGCTGCTGCGCCGTCTCGGCCGACCCCACGGGCGCGACGACCGCCACGGCGCGCCCGCCGGCGGCCTCGACCGCCTCGACGGTGCTGCGCGCGGCCGCCTCGACCGCGTCGTTGACGACGACCGCGGCACCGGCCTGCGCCAGGGCGACCGCGTACGCGGCGCCCAGGCCCGCCCCGGCACCGGTGACGACCGCGACCTTGCCCTGCAACGTGGTGCTCATGTGCTGCTTCCTCCTGTGGTGGAACGGTTCGGGGTGCTCAGAGGACGGTGAAGACCTGGACGTCGACCCGTCGGGGGTGCCGTCGGGCGTCGGCGACGAACACGCGGCCGCAGACCCACGCCCAGTCGGGCGCCGCGCTCGACAGTCGTGGGGTGCAGCGGAAGTACACGCGGTCCGCGTCGACGACCTCACCGCGCGCGAGGGCCGCCATGTCCTGCGGCGATCCGCTGCGGACGCCGCGGTTGTGCACCGAGAGGCGGTCACCGGACGAGGTCTCCACGACGTACTGCGCGTCGAGGAGGGCGAACCCGGGGGTCAGCACCTGGTGGTCGGCGCCACCGGGCAGGACGCGACCGGTCAACCCGCCGGGGCCGTCGAGGGTGCCGCCGACGACGGGGACCATGCGGCGGTGTCCGTCGGGGGCCGTTCCGAGGTCGACGGGTTCGCCGACCTCGATGCGCAGCGTGAACAGTTCCTCCAGGGCCGGGGTGCTCACCGGGGCACGACCTGCTGGGCGGCCGGCTGGGCGGCGAGGAGGGCCGCGACGTCGTCCGCGGCCCGCCGACGCAGGTCGACGCGGCGGATCTTGCCCGTGCCGCCCATGGGCAGTTCGTCGACGCAGAACACCCACCGGGGCACCTTGTAGGCCGCGATGCGGGTGCGCAACTGCTCGCGCAGTTCGTCCGGGTCGATCGTGGCGCCCTCCAGGGCCGTGACGTAGGCGGCCCCCACCTCGCCCCAGCGGTCGTCGGCGACGGCGACCAGGGCCGTCGTGGCGACCCCCGGCAGGCTGGCGATGACGGCCTCCACCTCGGCGGGGTACACGTTCTCCCCGCCGGAGATGAACAGGTCCTTGAGCCGGTCCACCACGCGGACGCGGCCCTCGTCGTCGACGTCGACGACGTCCCCCGTCCGGTACCAGTCCCCCGCCTCACCGGTGAAGGCGTCGGCGCTGTCCTGGGGGCGGCCCCAGTACCCCGCGAAGACGTTCGGGCCGCGCACCAGCAGTTCCGAGGGCGTCGTGGCCTGGTCCAGCGGGACGGGCCGTCCGTCGGAGCCGACGGCCGCGACGTCGACGAAGAAGTGCGGCGCGCCCACCGACGTGGGTCGGGCGGCACCGTCGGCCGGGGTCTCCATGAACACGCCGGGCGCCGCTTCCGTCATGCCGTAGCCCTGCACGACCTCGACGCCGCGCTCACGCCAGGCGGCCGCGACGCGCTCCACGACGGCCGAGCCGCCGTAGACGACGGTGTGCAGGGACGAGAGGTCCGCGCCCGGCCAGGAGGGGTGGTCGACCATCATCTGCAGCATCGTCGGGACGCAGGCGAAGCTCGAGGCGCGGAACTCCTCGACGGTGCGCAGCAGACCGGCGGCGTCGAACCGCGGCAGGACCTCGACACGGCCGCCCTTGAGCAGCGTCGGCAACGTGATCTGCCCGAGCCCCACGGCGTGGAAGAGCGGCGCCGTGCACAGGGCCCGCTCCCGGCGCGAGACGTCGACGTGGGTGAGCTGGTTCAGCGTGTTCCACGTGAGGTTCCCGTGGGTCAGGACGGCGCCCTTGGGGCGGCCGGTGGTCCCCGAGGTGTAGAGGACGACGGCGGGGTCGTCGAGGGAGGCGCCCTCGAGCGCGGGGGCGGAGACCGCCCCCAGCAGGACGTCCTCCAGCGGAGCCGACGTCACCCCCGGCACCTCGCCGGTCGACAGCACGGCGCGCAGCGGCACGTCCTCGGCCAGGACCGCGGCGGCGACGGCGTCCACCCCCGGCCCCACGACGAGGACCTCGGAGCCGGAGTCGCGCAGCGCGAACGCCAGCTCGCGGGCGACGAGTCGGACGTTGAGGGGGACGAACACGGCGCCCGCGCGGCCGCAGGCGAAGAGCAGCTCCACGGCCGCGAGGTCGTTGAGGCCCAGGTAGGCGACCCGGTCACCGCGGCGAACCCCCAGCCCCGCCAGACCGCCGGCCAGCCGGTCGGTGCGCGCGGCGAGCTCGCGGTAGCTGCGCGTCCGGTCCGCCTGGCTGAGGGCCGTGGCGTCCGGGTCGATGCGGGCGCGGCGCGCGGGCCACGACCCCAGTCCACGGTCGAGCAGGGTGTCGAAGCCGTCCACGGGTGCTGCTCCTCGGTCCACGTCGTCGGGGTCGTCAGGGGTCTTGCCAGTGTCCTGCCGCGGTCGGGGGACGACCACGGCACGAGTGTGCAGATCGACAGGAACCCTGTCAATCGTGGCGTGGACGGGGCATGCTGTCCGGGTGACCCTCACGTCGCGCACCTTCGAGGTGCTCGCCGCCTTCACCCCCGGACGCCGGTCCCAGCGGCTGGCCGACCTGGCGGCCGCCACCGGCCTGCCCCTCACGACCACCCACCGCATCGTGGGCGACCTGCTGCGCTGCGGCGCCCTCGAGCGCGACCCGGACGGCACTCTGCACGTCGGCCTGCGACTGTGGGAGATCGGCTCGCTGGCCCCCCGCGGCAACGCCCTGCGCGACGCCGCGCTCCCCTTCCTCGAGGACCTCTACGTCGCCACGCGCGAGAACGTCCAGCTCGCCGTCCGCGAGGGCCTCGAGAGCGTCTTCGTCGAACGCCTCACCGGCCGCGACGCCGTCACCGTCATGACCCGGGTGGGCACCCGCTTCCCGCTGGCCTCCACCGGCGTCGGCCGGGCCCTGCTGGCCCACGCCCCCACGCACGTGCAGGAGGCGGCCCTCGCCCTGCCCGTCCGGCGCTGGACGCCACACACCGTCACCGACCCCGCCCGGCTGCGCGCCGCGCTCGCCGAGGTGCGCCGCACCGGGGTCGCCGTCAGCGACCGCGAGGTCACCCCCGACGCCGTGTCCGTCGCGGCACCGGTCCGCGGCCCCGACGGGGACGTCGTCGCCGCCGTCTCCCTCGTCGTCCACAGCGCGGCCGCCGCCCCCGTCGCCCTCGGGCCGGCCGTCCGTGCCGCCGCGCTCGGGATCTCCCGGGCGCTGGGCGCACCGCCTTCCGCTGTGCGGAACCAGCTCTGGCGCGACGCCGCACCCACGACGGAGGGTGCAGCGCACGAGCCACCGGCTCCCACCGCACCGCCGCGATGACCAGGAGGACCCCCGTGACCGAGCTCGACGTCCCCGGGCGCGTGACCGCCAAGATCTTCCCGCACCCCCTCAACGCCTGGTACGCCGCCGCGTGGGACCACGAGGTCACCGCCAAGGCCCCCATGGCCCGGACCGTCGCCGGCCGGCCCCTGGCCCTCTACCGCACCCAGGACGGACGGCCCGTCGCCCTCGACGACGCCTGCTGGCACCGGCTCGCGCCCCTGTCCCAGGGCAAGCTCGTCGGCCGTGACGGCATCCAGTGCCCGTACCACGGCCTGCAGTACAACGCCGCCGGCCGCTGCACCGCGATGCCCGCCCAGCCCACCGTCAACCCCAGCGCCCTCGTCACCTCCCACCCCGTCGTCGAGCGCTACCGCTACGTCTGGGTCTGGCCCGGCGACCCCCTGCTCGCCGACGCCGACCTCATCCCCGACATGCACCAGATGGACTCCCCCCAGTGGGCCGGCGACGGCCTCACCATCGAAGCGCCCTGCAACTACCAGCTCATCCTCGACAACCTCATGGACCTCACCCACGAGGAGTTCGTCCACGGCTCCAGCATCGGCCAGGCCGAACTGTCCGAGAGCGAGTTCACCACCCGCCACGAGGACGACGGCAGCGTCACCGTCACCCGCTGGATGCACGACGTCGAACCCCCGCCGTTCTGGCGCAAGAACATGCGCGACAAGTTCCCCGGTTTCGAAGGCCGCGTCGACCGCTGGCAGATCATCCACTACTACGCACCCTCGACCATCTGCATCGACGTCGGCGTCGCCGAAGCCGGCACCGGGGCCCCCGAGGGCGACCGTTCCCGCGGCGTCAACGGCTACGTCATGAACACCATCACCCCCGAGACCGACACCACGTCGCACTACTTCTGGGCGTTCATGCGGAACTACCGCCTCGACAGCCAGCTCATCACCACCCAGCTGCGCGAAGGCGTCCACGGCGTCTTCGCCGAGGACGAGGCCATGCTCGTCGCCCAGCAGCGCGCGATCGACGCCAACCCCGACAAGGTGTTCTACAGCCTCACCATCGACGCCGGCGGCATGTGGGTGCGCCGCATCCTCGACCGGATGCTCGCCGCCGAGGGCCGCTCCCTCCCCGTCCCCAGCAGCGCCCCCACCCAGGTCACCCCGTGAACGCCCGCACCTTCCACGACGCCCGCGTCGTCGAGACCCGCGACGTCGCCACGAGCATCCGGCGCGTCGTCCTCGAACCCCCGGCCGGCGCTCGCCGGCGCGCCGACCCCGGCACCCACCTCGACGTCCGCGTCGAGGTCCCCGGGGGACGGCAGGAGATCCGCTCCTACTCCGTCGTCGACTCCACCCCCGACGGATCACGCCTCGCGATCACCGTCCTGCGCTCCCCCGCCAGCCGCGGCGGATCGTCCCACGTCCACGGCCTGCAGGCCGGAGACGTGCTGCGCTGCACCGGTCCCCTCCAGAACTTCCCCGTGCGCATCGGCGCCGAGCGCTACCTGCTCATCGCCGGGGGCGTCGGGATCACGGCGCTCGCGGCCGCGGCGCGGACCCTCACGCGCCTCGGCGCCCACGTGGACCTGCACTACGCCGGTCGCTCCCGCGACCGCATGCCCTACCTCGCGGACCTGCAGGCGGAACTCGGTGAACGGGTCCAAGTGGCGATCTCCGACGAGGGCACCCGTCTCGACGTCGACGCGCTCGTCGCCCGCACGGCCCGGGAGGCCCCCGGCACCGAGGCCTACGTGTGCGGCCCGCTCGCCCTGCTCGACGCCGTGACCCACGCCTGGCGACGGCACGGCCTGCCCTCGACCGCGTTGCGGTACGAGACGTTCGGCAGCTCCGGCCGGCACACCGCGCAGGCGTTCCGCGTGCACCTGCCCGCCCTCGGCATCGAGACCGTCGTCGAGCCCGGCAGCACGGTGCTGGAGTCGTTGCAGCGCAGCGGTGCCGACCTCATGTACGACTGCCTCAAGGGGGAGTGCGGGCTGTGCGTCCTGCCCGTCCGCCGGGTCGACGGCGTCGTCGACCACCGGGACGTCTACCTGTCGCAGGAGCAGCAGGTCGACGGGGGCTCCGTCTGCGTCTGCGTCTCGCGGGTCGCCGCCGGACCGGAGGGGCGCGAACCCCTCCTGGTCCTCGACCTGCCCTGACCGCCCCGACCGACGACCCGCCGTCGACTCAGAAGCGGAAGCGGCCCACCAGCGTCTGCAGCTGCGAGGAGATCCCCGCCACCTCCTGCGCGGCCTGCTGCGCGTACTCGACCGTCTGCACCGTCGTGCGCGTCGCGTCCGACACCTCGCGGACGCCGCCGTCCACCCGGTCGGCCCCGGCGGCGGCCTCGGCGATCGACCGGGCGATCTCCGACGTCGTCGCCGTCTGCTCCTCGACCGCCGAGGCGATCGTCGTCTGCAGGTCGTTGATGCGGGAGATGACCTCGGCGATCGACCCGATCGCCGTCACCGCGCCCGTCGTGTCGTCCTGGATGGCCTGCACCTGACGGGAGATGTCCTCGGTGGCGCGCGCGGTCTGCTGGGCGAGCTCCTTGACCTCCCCGGCGACGACGGCGAAGCCCTTGCCCATCTCCCCGGCCCGGGCGGCCTCGATGGTGGCGTTCAGGGCCAGCAGGTTCGTCTGCTCGGCGATGGCCGTGATGACCTTGACGACCGAGCCGATCTGGGCGGAGGACTCCCCCAGCCGGGACACGGTCGCGGTGGTGTCGTCGGCGACCTGGACCGCCTGTGCCGCGACGCCCGTGGCGTCGGCGGCCGAGGAGGAGATCTCGCGGATCGCGCTGCCCATCTCGTCCGCACCGGCTCCGATGGCCTGCAGGTTCGTCGCCACCGACGCGACGTCGCCGGCGACGAGCTCGACGCTGCGGCCCGTGCGCTGGGAGGCCGACCCCGCCTCGACGCTGCGGTCGGCGAGGGCCGCCGAGGTGCGGCCCAGCGTGCCGGCCCCGTCGGCCACCGAGGAGATGTCGACGCGCAGCTGCGCGAGGGCGCGGTCCAGGGCCGCCGCGGCCCGACCCAGCTCGTCGGAGTTCTGCACACCGCTGCTGGCGGTCAGGTCACCGCGCTCGAGCGCCTGGGCGACGTCGACGATGGCCTGGGCGTCGGAGCGGATCCGGCGCACCGTCAGCGTGACGACGCCGGCGGACACGCCGAAGCCCACCGTCAGGAGGCCCAGCGTCAGCAGGAGCGCCTGGCGCGCCTGGTCGCGGCCGTCGGCGACGGCCTGCGCCACCGCCGCGTCGGCGCTGCCGCTGAGCGTCGTGATGTCCTTCGTGAAGGCCGCCTGCGCCTCGTTGTAGGCCTTGTTCGCGGCGGCCGCGGAGGCCTCGTCGCGGGCGGCGAGGATCTGCTGGCCGGCCGCCTCACCGGCGTCGTACTGGGCCCGCAGGTCGGCCACGAGGCCCTTCTCGGACGCGGGGACGAGGGTCGCGAGCTTCGTCATGCCGGAGGTCACCTCGGCCCGGCGCTTCTCCAGCTGGGGCGCCACGACGGGGCCCTGGCCGGGGACGAAGGCACCGCTGAGCGCGAGCGTGGCGATGTCGCTGCTGGCGAGCTCGATGGCGCGCACCGTGCTCTGCCGCTGCAGCGGCCCCGTGGAGAGCTGGTCGATGTCCTGCGACACCGACCGCGTGGCGAGCACGCCGCACGTACCGGTGGCGACGGCCACCACGGCCAACGACGCGGCGGCCCCCACGATCCGGGTGGTCAACGACACGGTGGACAGCTCCCTTCGACCCGACTGATGAGGGACCATCGGCAGTCGCGGGGCACCGCTTGAGTCGTCCCAGCGGCGGTCAGCAGGTCGCGACGAACCGCCGCAGCACGCGCACCCCGAACTCGAGGGCGTCCACCGGAACCCGCTCGTCGACACCGTGGAACATGCCCGCGAAGTCCATGCCCGCCGGCAGCCGCAGCGGCGCGA
This sequence comes from Kineococcus sp. DHX-1, assembly GCF_042473625.1. GTDB lineage: Bacteria > Actinomycetota > Actinomycetes > Actinomycetales > Kineococcaceae > Kineococcus. The sequence goes on from NZ_CP170445.1 coordinate 2,217,093, forward strand.
ACCCGTAGCCCCGGATGCCGAGGTGGGAGAACGACTTGTTGTCGGTCCCGCCGGAGAGGCAGTACGGCAGGACCTTCGCGCCGGGGTCCTCGGCCTCCAGAGCCGACCGCATCCGGTCCACGAGCGGGGCCGCGAACTCCGTCTCCAGGGCGACCGACTCGTTGACGACCTCGACGTCGACGCGGTCACCGGCCAGTTCCCGGATCGTCGCCATGAGCTCCTCCTGACGCCCGGGCAGGAACCTGGTGTCGATCAGCGCGGTCGCCGTCCCGGGGATGACGTTGTGCTTGTAGCCGGCCTCCAGGACGGTGGGGTTGGCGGTGTTCTGCAGCGTGGCGCCGACCCACCGGGCCGTCGTCCCCAGGGTGGCCAGCAGCGCCGACGGGTCGTCCTCGTCGAAGGCGACTCCGGTGATCTCCGAGACGCCCTGCAGGAACTGCCGGACGGTGGCCGTGTACTCCAGCGGCCACGTGTGACCCCCGATGCGGGTGACGGCGGCGCACAACCGGGTCACGGCGTTGTCCGTCCCCACCTGCGACCCGTGACCGGCACGGCCGTGCGCGACGAGGCGCAGCCAGGCCAGGCCCTTCTCCGCCGTCTGCAGGAGGTACGTGCGCTGACCGTCGAGGTCCACGGAGAAACCCCCGACCTCGCTGACGGCCTCGGTCACGCCCTCGAACAGGTCGGGGCGGTGCTCCACCAGCCACTGCGCGCCCTGGGTTCCCGCGGCCTCCTCGTCGGCGAGGAACGCGAACACGAGGTCGCGCGGCGGACGCGTCCCGGTGCGGGTCATCTCGCGCAGGACGGCGAGCAGCATGGCGTCCATGTCCTTCATGTCCACGGCGCCGCGACCCCACAGGCACCCGTCGGCGACCTCGCCCGCGAAGGGGTCGACCTTCCAGTCCGCGGCGCGGGCGGGCACGACGTCGAGGTGGCCGTGCAGCAGCAGGGCCCCGCGCTCGGCGGTGCCGCGCTCGTCCCCCGGCACCCGCACCACGACGTTGCCGCGGCCGGGGAAGCCCTCGACGTACTCCGGCTGCAACCCGACCTCGTGGAGCAGTTCGGCGACGTGCTCGGCGGCGACGCGTTCACCGGGACCGGAACCGTCGCCGTAGTTCGAGGTGTCGATGCGGATGAGGTCGCGGCAGAGGTCGAGGACCTCGTCCTCCGCGCTGGGGGTGCCCTGCGAGGTGCTGGTGTCGGCGCTCACCCCCGCAACCGTAGCCGGTAGCGTCCCGGTCCCATGGACGACTGGTCGGTGACGACTCCCCGCGGGCTCACGGACACCGTGCACGACGCGATCCTCGAACTCCTCATGAACCGTGGGCTCGAACCCGGCTCGGCCCTGCGCACCCAGACCCTCGCCGACCGCCTGGGCGTGTCGGCGACCCCCGTCCGCGAGGCCCTGGCCCGCCTCGAGGGTTCCGGTCTCGTCGTGCGCAGCGCGCGTCGCGGCTACCGGGCGGCCCCGCTGCTGTCGAGCGAGGAGCTGGGACAGCTCGTCGACGTCCGCCTGCTCGTCGAACCCGGCAACGCCGAGCGGGCCTGCGCCCGGACCGACGACGCCTTCGTGGCCCGGCTCTGGGCGGCGGTCGAGGAGCAGCGCGAGGCCCCCACCGGTCCGGGGTACTCCGGCTTCAAGCACTACCTGGAGGCCGACTGGTCCTTCCACGAGCTGCTGGCCGAGGGGACGGCCAACCCCTTCATCGTGCGGACCCTGGACTCCTTCCGCGGCTTCGTGCAGCGCCTGCACCAGGACGAGGACCGGGTGAGCGACGCCCACGAGAGTGTCGCCGAGCACGAGGCCATCGTCCGTGCCTTCGAGCGGCGGGACCCGGCCGACGCGGCGGCGGCCATGCGCGTGCACCTCGAGCGCGTGCTCGAACGCGCGGTCGGGTGACACGTGCGACCGGGCACTCGCCAAGCTCCATGATTTTCTATAGAATCCTTGGCACGACGACCTCAGGAGTGAGTGAGAACGTGAGCGACGACGCCACCCGCGTGTTCGACGGCTTCCCGGCCGTGCTGACCCGTCAGAACTGGCCGATCACGGTGCCGATGATGCCGCACCCGCACGTCCTGCCGGACGGCTCGACGGTGCAGGAGCAGTCGGCCGAGGGCTGGGCGCAGACCTTCGAGGTCATGACCGACGCCGGGTACACCTGCATCGACCCGACGGACACCTGGATCCGCATCGCGGACCTGTCCGCCGAGCGTCAGCAGGAGTTCGCCCGCACGGTGCGCGCCTCGGGTCTGCAGATCCCCGCGTTCTCCACCTCGCGCCGCTCGGTCATGGACCACGAGAAGGCCGACGAGAACCTGGCCTACTCGCACCGCGCGATCGACGCGTGCGCCGCCATCGGCATCCCGGTCGTGAACTTCGGCTTCATGCGCGGGTTCACCCCGGCGCAGGCCAAGGCCCTGTGGTTCTGGCTCGAGCCCGGCTACGCCGACGACTTCAGCGACGACGTCCGTGCCGTGGCGGTCGGCAAGATCAAGGAGCTCGCCAAGCACGCCCAGGAGGTGGGGGTGCAGATCGCGCTGGAGATGTACGAGGACACCTACCTCGGCACCGCCGACCGCATGGTCCAGTTCGTCCAGGACGTCGGCTACGACAACGTCGGCCTCAACCCCGACTTCGGCAACATCCTGCGCCTGCACCGCGAGGTGGAGCCGTGGGAGGAGATCGCCGCCAAGACGTTCCCCTACACGAGCTACTGGCACCTCAAGAACTACTACCGCGACGAGGAACCCTCGACCGGTTCGGTGCGGACGCACCCGGCTCCGCTGGAGTTCGGGACGATCAACTACCGCAAGGCCATCGCGATGGCTCTCGAGGCCGGTTTCCGCGGCGCGTTCTGCGTGGAACACTACGGCGGCGACAGCATCAGCGTGGGTGCGACGAACCGCGAGTACATCCGTCGGGTGCTGCCCAAGGCGACCCCGTTCCAGCCGTTCAGCAGCGGCGCTGCGAAGCACTGAGCGATCGAAGGAGACCGTCCAGATGACCAAGATCTTCGGCGACCCGGCAGCGTTCGTCGACGAGTCCGTCGCCGGTTTCGTCGACCTGTACTCCCACTACGTCCAGCCCGTCCCGCACGGGGTGATCCGCTCCACCGCCACCCCCGACGGCAAGGTCGCCGTCATCGCCGGCGGCGGCTCGGGCCACTACCCCGCCTTCGCCGGCTACGTCGGCCCCGGCCTGGCCGACGGCGCCGTGTGCGGCAACGTCTTCGCCTCCCCCTCCACCCGCTGGGTCTACGACGTCGCCAAAGCCGCCCACCGCGGCGGCGGCGTCGTCCTGGGCTTCGGCAACTACGCCGGCGACATCCTCAACTTCGGCCTGGCCGCCGAACGCCTGCGCGCCGAAGGCATCCCCGCCGAACTCCTCGTCGTCACCGACGACGTCGCCAGTGAGGGCCAGGGCGCCAACGGACAGCGCCGCGGCATCGCCGGCGACGTCGTCGCCTTCAAGATCGCCGGCGCCGCCGCCGAAGCCGGCTACGCCTTCGACGACGTCGTGCGGGTGGCCCGCCACGCCAACGACGTCACCCGCTCCATGGGCATCGCCTTCGCCGGCTGCACCCTGCCCGGGGAGAGCGAACCCCTCTTCACCGTCACCCCCGGCAACATGGCCATCGGCCTGGGCATCCACGGCGAACCGGGCATCTCCGAAGAACCCATCGGCACCCCCACCGAGATCGCCACCTTGCTGGTGGACAAGGTCCTGGCCGGCAAGCCCGAGGGTGCCCCCGACGGCGGGAAGGTCGCCGTCCTGGTCAACGGCCTGGGCTCGACGAAGTACGAGGAGCTGTTCCTGCTCTACGTCCCCATCGCCGCCCAGCTGCGCGCGGCGGGGTACGAGATCGTCGCTCCGCAGGTCGGTGAACTCGTCACCAGCCTGGACATGGCGGGCTGCTCGCTGACCCTCACGTGGCTGGACGATGAGCTGGAGAAGCTCTGGACCGACCCGGCGCAGTGCCCGGCGCTGTCCGTGGGCGCGACCATCGAGACCACCCCCGCCCCGGTCTACGTCGTCCCCGAGGACGAGGTCGCCGACTACACCGGCACCCCCGCCGAGGCCGCGCAGGCCGGGCAGCAGATCGCCTCCCTCATCGAAGCCGTCCGCGACGTCCTGAAGGACGCCGAGGCCGAGCTGGGCCGCATCGACGCGATCGCCGGGGACGGTGACCACGGCACCGGCATGGTCAACGGCTCGGTCGCCGCCGCGCAGGCCGCGCGCACCGCGGCCGACGCCGGGGCCGGCGCGGCCTCCACGCTGTCCGCGGCCGGGGGTGCGTGGGCCGACCGCGCCGGCGGCACGTCCGGGGTCATCTGGGGGGTCCTGCTGCACGCCTTCGCCGAGCAGCTGGGCGATGAGGCCAAGCCCACGCCCGAGCAGGTCTCCGCCGGGGCCACCGCCAGCGTGGAGGCCGTGCAGCGGCTGGCCGGGGCGCGGGTGGGCAACAAGACGATGCTGGACGCGCAGGTCCCCTTCGCCCAGACCCTCGCCGAGCGGGTCGGGGCTGGGGAGGACCTGAAGACGGCGTTCACCACCGCCGCCCAGGCCGCCACGCAGGCCGCGGAGGCGACCAAGGACCTGCGCCCGCAGATCGGGCGGGCGCGGCCGCTGGCCGAACGGTCCCTGGGTCACCCCGACGCCGGCGCCGTCTCACTCGCGCTGGTCACCCGCACCGTCGCCGAGAAGCTCTGAGGAGGAGAAGGACATGACTGATCTGCAGTGGCGCGTCGTCCTGGGCGCCGACGAGGCCGGTGTCTCGTACAAGGACGCGATCAAGGCCGACCTGCTGAAGGACCCCCGGGTCAAGGAGGTCATCGACGTCGGCGTCAACGCCGACACGGACAAGACCGCCTACCCGCACGTGGCCGTGGCCGCGGCCCGCAAGATCGCCGCCGGGGAGGCCGACCGCGGGATCCTCGTCTGCGGCACGGGCATGGGCGTGGCCATCGCGGCCAACAAGGTGCCGGGCATCCGTGCCTCGGTCGCCCACGACTCCTTCTCGGTGGAGCGGCTGGTGCTGTCCAACGACGGCCAGGTGCTGACGCTGGGCGAGCGGGTCATCGGCAAGGAGCTGGCGCGTCGGCTGGTCAAGGAGTTCCTCGGCTACGTCTTCGACACCTCCAGCGCCTCGGCCGCCAAGGTCGACGCCATCACGGGGTACGAGACGGGCGCGTCGGACGAGGCGGGTAGCGTCCCTTCCTGCTGAGACTCACCCCTCGAGACCGGAGCCCTGCGCACCATGACGACCCGCCCCCGCCCGCTCGTCGGGGTCAGCCTGAAGATGTACTTCTCGCTGGCCCGGACGCGGAGCTACCTCGCCGACGTGGCGGCCCTCGGTCCGGTGGTGGCCGAGGCCGGGGTGGACGCCTTCGTGATCCCCGACTTCCTCACCGTGACCACGGGTCTGGACCTGCTGCGCGGGACGGGGATCGCCATCGGGGCCCAGGACGCGTCCTGGGAGGACTTCGGGGCCCTCACGGGTGAGGTGTCCCCCGCCGCGCTGCGCGAGGCGGGGGCCCGGTTCGTCGAGATCGGCCACGCGGAGCGGCGGCGGATGTTCGCCGAGGACGACATCGTCACGGCGCGCAAGGCGGCAGCCGCCGCCCGCAACGGTCTCGTCCCCCTGGTGTGCATCGGCGAGAACGTCCGCATCGACGTCGCCGACGCCGCCCGCACCACCATCAGCCAGGTCCTGGCCGCGCTCGAGGACGTCCCGTCCGACGCCGAGGTCGCGATCGGCTACGAGCCCAACTGGGCCATCGGGCAGACCGAGCCCGCCCCGCCCGAGCACGTCGTGGGGGTGACGACCCGCCTACGCGACGCCCTCTCGCACCGCCGCGGTCTGACGCGCATCCTCTACGGCGGCAGCGCGGGCCCGGGCATGTTCACCGACGTCGCCGAGGGGGTCGACGGCCTGTTCCTCGGCCGCTTCGCCCACGACGTCGCCAACTTCCAGGCCGTGATCGAGGAGATCGCGGCCCACCCGCTCAACCGAGCGGACGACCACTCCTAGGAGAGCTCCGTGCCCACTGCACCCCGCACCGACAAGATCACCAAGGTCGCCCAGATCGGCACCGGCTACATGGGCGGCGGCATCGCGCAGTCCCTCGCCCTGGCCGGCAACGACGTGTGGCTCGCGGACGCCGACAAGGAGTCCACGCAGCGCAACTACGAGCGTCTGCTGAAGGAGTCCGAGCTCTTCGAGGCGCAGGGCCTGTTCGCGCAGGGCAGCACCGAGGTGCTGAAGCAGAAGTTCCACCCTGCGGACTCCATCGAGGAGGCCGTCGCCGACGTGCACTTCGTCGAGGAGGCCGTCTTCGAGGACCCGACGGTCAAGAAGGACGTCCTCTCGCGCGTCGAGAAGGCCGTGACCCCCGGCACGATCATCGGCACGAACACCTCCACCATCCCCGTCAAGGTGCTGGCCGAGGCGTTCGAGGACGCGTCGCTGTTCCTCACGGTGCACTTCTCCAACCCGGCGCCGTTCATCCCCGGTGTCGAGCTCGTCACCGGCGAGGCGACCGACCCGGCCGTCCTGCCGCTCATCGACGACCTGCTGACGCGCGCCGGACGCCGCGGCGCCCAGGTGAAGGACGTCCCCGGTTTCGTCCTCAACCGCCTGCAGTACGTCCTGCTCAAGGAGGCCATGTCCGTCGTGGACGAGGGTGTCGCCACCCCCGCCGACGTCGACACGATCGTCTCCACGACCTTCGGGTTCCGCCTGCCGTTCTTCGGCCCCTTCGCGATCGCCGACATGGCCGGGCTCGACGTGTACGCCAAGGGCTTCAAGGTCCTCGAGGGGCACTTCGGTGAGCGCCTCTCGGCCCCGGCGAACCTGACCGCGCTCGTGGAGCAGGGCAAGTTCGGCACGAAGACCGGCTCCGGGTTCCTCGAGCTCGACCCCGAGAAGCTCGCCGCCCTCATCGACTACCGCAACAAGGCGTACAAGAAGATGCAGGAGCTGCTCGACGAGCTCGGCCCGTCGCCGCTGGCCTGATCCTCCCCGCCTGCGCGGTTCAGTCCAGGCAGAACTCGTTCCCCTCGGGGTCGGCCAGCACGACGTGGCCGGCCCCGAGCGGTGGTTCCGGGGCGTGCCGCTCCAGGACCCGCGCCCCCAGCGTCACCAGGCGCTCCGCCTCCGCGGCCAGGGCGGCCATCCGTTCCTCCCCCTGCGACCCCGGAGCCGCACGCACGTCGAGGTGCACGCGGTTCTTGCCGGCCTTGTCCTCGGGGACCCGCTGGAAGTACAGGCGCGGCCCGCGGCCCTCCGGGTCGACGACCGCCCACGCCTCGTCCCACCGCTCCTCCGGGACACCCCACGCGGCGAGCGCGTCCTCCCACGTCCCGTGCGGCGCCGGGGGCGGCATGTCCACGTACCCCAGGACCTCGGCCCAGAACTCGCTCAGCCGCCGGGGGTCGGCCGCGTCGAAGGTGACCTGGACGTCGCGCGTCATGCCCCCGCATCCTGCCGCGCGGGAGCGGCCGGCGGAAGACGCCCTCAGTAGCGGAAGCGCGCCACCACGGCCTTGAGCCGGTCCGCCATCCCTGCCAGGTCCTCGGAGGCCTCACGGGTCGACCGGACGCCGGCGCCCGTCTCGGTCACGGCGGAGGCGACGTCGTGGACGACGGCCGCGATCTGCGCCGACCCGTCCGCGGCCTCGGTGACGCTGCGGGACATCTCCCGCGTCGTCGCGGACTGCTCCTCGACGGCTGCGGCGATGGTCGTCTGGAACGCGTTGATGCGCGAGATGATCTCGCTGATCTGCGCGATGGCGTCGACGGCGCGGGCGGTGTCCTGCTGGATCGTCTGCACCCGAGCCGTGATGTCCCCCGTCGCCGTGGCGGTCTCCTGGGCGAGGTCCTTGACCTCCGAGGCCACGACGGCGAACCCCTTGCCGGCGTCCCCGGCGCGGGCGGCCTCGATCGTCGCGTTGAGCGCCAGCAGGTTCGTCTGGGCGGCGATGGCCGTGATGGTCTGGACGACCTCGGAGATGCCCCGCGAGGACTCCCCCAGCGCCTCGACCGTCCGCGTGGTGGTGTCGGCCAGGGCGACGGCCTCCGCCGCGACCCCGGCGGCCTGGGTGGTGTTCAGCGAGATCTCCTCGATGGAGACGCCCATCTCCTCGGCGCCGGCCGCCACCGACTGCACGTTGGCCGACGTCTGTCCCGCGGCCGCCGCCATCGAGGCGACCTGGCCGCTCACGGCCTCCGCCGACGCCTCGATCCGGCCGGCGGTGCCGTGCAGGCCCTGGGTCGCGGCCGTCACGGCGTCGGCCGCCTCCGCGGTCTCACGGACCGTGTCCTGCACCTTCGCCACGAACCGGTTGAAACCGGCCGCGGTGTCGGCGAACTCGTCGCGTCGGTCTTCGGCGAGGCGCTGGGTCAGGTCGCCGTCGCCGTCGGCGATGTCCGCCAGGCGCGAGTTCAGGGCGCGCAGCGGCGTGAGGACGCTGCGGGTGACGAGCAGACCGATGACGACGAACGCGGCGAGCCCCACGGCGGTCCCGCCGACGACGGTGCGCTCGATCGTGGTGTGGGCGCGGTTCGAGGCCGCGGCGCGGACCGTGAGGAGGGACTCCTCCTCGCTGCGCAGCTGCCCGGTCAGACCGCGGATCTGGTCCATGACGGCCTTGCCCGCGTTGGTGAGGACGACGGCCTGGGCGGCCTCGAAACCCTTGTCGCGGCGCAGGTCGATGGTCTGCTGCATCTCCGCGACCTTCTGCTGCACCAGGGGGCGCAGCTGGGCGATGCGCTGCTGCTGCGCGGGGTTGTCCGCGGTGAGTCGCGCGACCTCGTCGAGGTGGCCCGTGACCGCGCTCGTGGCGGCGGTGAACGGGGCGAGGTAGTCGTCCGCGCCGGTGATGACGAAACCCCGCTGCCCCGTCTCGGCGTCCTTCAGGTCGGCGGTGACGGTGTCGACGGCGGTGAGCACGGCGTAGGTGTGGTTGACGGCCGCCTCGTTGGCCGCGAGCTCACCCGAACTGCGGAAGGAGATCCCACCGACCACCGCGAGCAGGACGGCGGCGAGGGCGAAACCCGCCGCCAGCCGCTTCCCGATGGTCCACCGCAGTCGTGTCATCCGTCCGACCTCCTCCGCCCGGCTCCGCCGGACCGTCGCGGTCCCCGGTGCTCGAGGACGAAGGCGCGACCCCCACCCTTCGACACGTGGTGACGACGTGCTTGACGTTCCGCGAGGTGGAACCGCCCGTGCGGGTGCGACCGTCGGGGTGACGTTCCCCGCGCGCTCGGTCGGGTTCCGTGGTGCGCGGCGTGCCCTCAGACGTCCGGCGCCACCAGCCAGACCGCCTGCCACGGCGCGAGCCACACGTCACCGTCGCCGCCCCACGGCACCGGGCCGCCGGTCAGGGCGTCCTGGGCCTGCGTCAGCCCGAGGCCCTCCAGGCGGAACCCCGGCCAGGACCGCCAGCCCCCGGTCACGTTGTGCAGGGCGAGCAGGTTGCCCTCCGGGTGACGGTGCAGGACGGCCAGCACCCCGGGGTCGGACAGCTCGAGCACCTCGGCGGCCACCGAGGCGTGCAGGTGCGGCAGCGAGGCCCGCACCCTCGCCAGGTGCCGGAAGCCGTTCAGCACGCGACCGGGCACGGTCGCCGGGTCCGCCGCGGCGACCAGTTCCCGGTCGTCGAACCAGGGCCGGTGCGCCCAACGGTTGTCGGCGGCCTGCTCGGGGACGGCGGCCCAGTCCGGGTCGCCGTCCAGGGCGAGTTCGTCACCCATCCAGACGACAGGGATCCCGCCCCAGCCCATGACGAGGGTGTGCGCCAGCAGCAGGCGCGCCACCGCGGCGTCGACCGCGCCCTGATCGGTGCCGGCCCGGGCGGCGGTCAGCCCCACCAGGGCCGCGGCCGAGCCGCTGATCCTCCGGTCGCCGGTGGCGGGGTTCTCCTGGAACACCAGCCCGCGCGCGGTCGAGCCGGGGAACGTCCCGGAGTACCAGTCGGACAGGAACCGCCGGTGCTCGTGGCCGGAGATCCCCACGGCCGCGGCGTCGGCGTCGGAGACGGCCCAGCCGATGTCGTCGTGGCAGCGGGCGTAGGTGATCCACGCCGTCGAGGTCGGGACCGGCGGGAGGGCTCGCAGGGCGTGGGTGGCCAGCGTGACGTCCCCGGCGGCCAGCATCGACCAGATCTGCACCATGAGGGTGTTGTGGTAGGCGAGGTCGCTGACCCGACCGTGGTGCCGTCCACGACCCAGGTAGTGGACGAGGTCGTCGGGGGCGACGATCGCCTCGGCCTTCAAGAGGACAGCGGGGCAAGCGATCCGGGTCACCGCCCGCAGGACCTGGGTCAAGCTGTGGACCTCGGGCTGGTTCTGGCAGTTCGTCCCCAGCCGTTTCCAGATGAACGCGATCGCGTCCAGCCGCAGCACGTCCACGCCGAGGTTCGCCAGGAACAGGACGATCTCGGTGTACTCCAGCAGGACGTCCGGGTTGGACCAGTCGACGTCCCACTGGAAGGAGTTGAAGGTGGTCCACACCCACGCGTCCAGTCCGTCGTCCCAGCTGAAGTTCCCCGGGGCGAAGTCGGGGAACACCTCCGGCAGCGTGCGTTCGTAGGCGTCGGGCACCGCGCGGTCGGGGTGGACGTGGAAGTACCGCCGGTAGCGCTCGTCGCCGGCGCGGGCCGCCTGCGCCCACGCGTGCTCGCGGGCCACGTGGTTCAGGACGAGGTCCAGGACCAGGCTGATGCCGCGCTCGTGCAACGAGGTCGCCAGGTCGGCCAGGTCCTCGACCGTCCCGAGGTCCGCCCGCACGTCGCGGTAGTCGGCGACGGCGTACCCGCCGTCGCTGTCGCCCCCGCGCGGCCGCAGGACAGGCATGAGGTGCAGGTACCCCACCCCCAGGTCCTCGAGGTGGTCCAGGCGGTCCCGCACCCCGGCCAGGGTCCCGCCGAAGCGCTCGGTGTAGGCGGCGTAGCCCACCAGCGCCGGGTCCTGGAACCAGTCCGGGCGCAGGGTCCGCTCCTGGTCGAGCCGGTGCAGGGCCCCGTCGCGGGCGGCGTAGGCCGTGGCCGCCGCGCGCAGCAACCGCTCCCCCGCCGTGGCGGCGACGTCGGAGGGGTAGACCCCGGCGAGGCCGGCGGCGAGGTCCGGCCACCACCGCGCCACGCGCAGCGTGAACGTCTCGCGCCGCAGCGGGTCGAGCCCGGCGAGGAGGTCCTCCGGGACGGGCGGTGGGGGCTGGCTCCGGTGGTGCACATGTCCTCCTCGTCGTGCGGTCGCTCAACTCTGCCGTGCCGGGTGGGGCCACCACCAGTGCCCTCCTCTCGTGTTGCCGGGACCCCGCCGGCCGCCCCCGGACCACTAAGGTCGTGACCATGGCTGACGCGGTGTCCTTCACCAGTTCGACGGGGCAGCGACTGGCCGGCTTGCTGGACGTGCCCGCCGGACCCGTGCGCGGGTGGGGCATCTTCGCCCACGGCTTCACCCTCGGGAAGGACTCGCCGGCCGCGTCGCGCATCTGCAAGGGGCTCGCCGAGGAGGGCATCGGCATGCTCCGCTTCGACAACCTCGGGCTGGGGCAGTCCGAGGGCGACTGGGGCGACGGGTCCTTCACGCACAAGGTGCACGACACCGTCCTCGCGGCCGGGTTCATGGCCGAGCGCGGAACTCCCGCTGCCCTGCTGGTCGGCCACTCCTTCGGCGGCGCAGCGGTTCTCGCGGCCGCCGGTCGGGTCCCCGGCCTGCAGGCCGTCGTCAGCGTCGGCGCCCCGAGCGAACCCCGGCACGTCGAGCACAACTACGACGCGCTCGTCGACCGCGTCATGGCCGACGGTCACGCCGAGTGGCTCGTCGGCGGCCGCGCCCTCACCCTCAAGCGGGCGTTCGTCGAGGACGTCCGCGACGCCGACCTCAAGCAGCACGTGCGGCGCCTGACCGTCCCCCTGCTGGTCATGCACTCCCCCACCGACTCCACCGTCAGCGTCGAGAACGCCAGCGCGATCTTCAAGGCGGCCCCGCACCCGCGCAGCTTCGTGTCCCTGGAGGGGTCCGACCACCTGCTCACCGCGCGTGGTCAGGCCAGGCGCGCAGCCCGCATCATCAGCGCCTGGGCCGACCAGTACCTCACGGCGCTGGAGGCCTGACCGGCGCAGGCCCGAGGCCGAACCGGCCGGCGACGTCGTCGACGAGCGCGTCGAGGGGACGGCGGCCGTCGACCGTCACCACCGCCTCCGGCGCCCGGTCGGCGAGCTCGTCGCCCAGGCGTGCGGTGAAGAGCGCGTCGCGGGCCAGGAGGTTGGCCAGGGCCCGCGGTGGGTCGCTCGTCCGCCCGGCGACGTCCCCCTCAGGGCCGCGCTCGCGGAACACCCGGCGCCGGAACTCCGGAGTCGGCAGCAGCCAGACCGCCCGGCCGGGGGTCCCGCCGACGAGGGACAGCACCGGACCCGGCAGCAGCCGGAACCCCTCCACCACGACGATCCGGTCCCTCGGCCGGTCCAGCAGGTCCGCCACGACGAGGTCGAAGCCCTCCCCGGCGAACCAGTGGAACGTCTCCAGCATCTCGGCCGGGTCGCGCAGCACCCACCGCTCGTCCATCGACATCGCCAGGAACCGGTGCAGCAGCGGGGCCCGGGCCGGACCGAGCCGGCGCGCGTGGTCGGCCATCGCGGCGTCCGTGTCGTGGACGTCCACCCCGTGGCGCCGGGCCAGCTCGCGGGCGACCGTCGACTTCGCCCCACCCGAGCCCCCGCCGAGCCACCGCACGTGCGCCAGCCGACCGGTGTCCACGGAGCGCACGCTAGCCCTGAACCGCGCGGGCACCCGTCTCGTGTCACCGTCGCAGGACCCGTGCGGCCACTCCACCGCACGGACCACCGACGCACGGAGGACGATCGTGACCGACGACCGGAAGACCCCCCACCCCCTGAACAACACGGTCCTGACCCGGCGCGGTCTCGCCGTGACCGGCGGCACCCTCGGCGTGGGCTCGCTGCTCGCGGCCTGCGGCGGCAGCGACGACGCCACCACGTCCCCCGGAGCCGGGGCGTCCCCGTCCGCGTCGTCCTCCTCCAGCACCCCGTCGGCGTCGGCCGGCGCCTCGGCCGGTGCCTCGGGCGGTCAGGCCCTGACGAAGCTGGCCGACGTGCCGGTCGGCTCGGGTGTCGTCGTCCAGGACGCCCAGGGTTCCGCCGTCGTCGTCGTCCAGCCCGAGGCCGGGCAGGTCGCGGCCTTCAGCGGCCTGTGCACCCACCAGGGCTGCGCGGTGGCGCTGAAGGACTCCGAGCTGGACTGCCCGTGCCACGGCTCGAGGTTCGAGCTCCTCACCGGCAAGGTCCTCCAGGGACCGGCCACCGAACCCCTGAAGTCCCTGCCCGTGCAGGTGGACGGCGACTCGGTCGTCGCCTCCGCCTGACCGACCGGCCTCAGCCGTGGGTGCGGTCCGGGACCTTCCGGACCGCACCCGTGGACGCCGAGGTCGCCATCGCGGCGTAGGCCCGCAGAGCGCCGGTCAGCGGACGGTCGCGGTCGCGGGGTTCCCACGGACGCTCCGACGACTCCATCTTCGCGCGGCGTTCGGCCAGGACGGCGTCCGGGACGCGCAGGTGCAGACCACGGGTCTCGACGTCGACCTCGATCGGGTCGCCGTCCTCCACGAGCCCGATGAGCCCGCCCGCCCACGCCTCCGGGGACACGTGCCCGATCGAGATGCCGCTGGACCCACCGGAGAAGCGGCCGTCGGTGACGAGGGCGCAGACCTTGCCGAGGCCGCGGCCCTTGAGGAACGACGTGGGGTGCAGCATCTCCTGCATCCCCGGCCCACCGGCCGGGCCTTCGTAGCGGATGACGACGACGTGGCCGGGCTGCACGGCCCCCGACAGGATGCCGGTGACGGCGTCCTCCTGGGACTCGTAGACGACGGCCGTGCCCTCGAAGTGGAACAGCGAGGGGTCGATGCCGGCGGTCTTGATGACGGCGCCCTCGGTCGCGAGGTTCCCCTCCAGGACCGCGAGGCCCCCGTCCGCGGTGAAGGCGTGCGCGAGGTCGCGGACGCACCCGCCCACCGCATCGGTGTCCAGCGAGTTCCAGCGGTTCTGAGTCGAGAACGCCTGGGTCGTGCGGACCCCTCCCGGCGCGGCGTGGAACAGTTCCACCGCCGCTGTGGACGGCGACGCGGCCCGGACGTCCCACTCCTGCAGCCAGGACGCGAGGTCCGGGCTGTGGACGGTGCGCACGTCCTCCTCGAGCAGCCCCGCGCGCCACAGTTCACCGAGGATCGCGGGGATGCCCCCGGCGCGGTGGACGTCCTCCATGTGGAAGTCGGAGTTCGGGGCGACCTTCGACAGGCACGGGACGCGGCGGCTGACCGCGTCGATGTCGTCGAGCGTGAAGTCGAGCCCGGCCTCCTGCGCGGCGGCGAGGATGTGCAGCACGGTGTTCGTGGAGCCACCCATGGCCACGTCGAGGGCCATCGCGTTGGAGAAGGCCGCCTTGCCCGCGATGTTGCGGGGCAGGACCGACTCGTCGTCGCCGTCGTAGTACTGCTTCGCGAGCTCCACGACGAGGGACCCCGCGCGCAGGAACAGGTCCCGGCGCGCCGCGTGCGTCGCCAGCGTGGACCCGTTCCCCGGCAGGGACAGCCCCAGCGCCTCCGTGAGGCAGTTCATGGAGTTCGCGGTGAACATGCCCGAGCAGGACCCGCAGGTGGGGCAGGCCGAGCGCTCGACCGCGTCGAGGCCGGCCTCGGTGACCTGTTCGGACGCCGAGGCCGCGATGGCGGTGATGAGGTCGGTCGGGGCGTGGGCGACACCGTCGACGACGACGGCCTTGCCGGCCTCCATCGGCCCGCCGGAGACGAACACCACCGGGATGTTCAGGCGCAGCGCGGCCATGAGCATGCCCGGCGTGATCTTGTCGCAGTTCGAGATGCACACGAGGGCGTCGGCCTGGTGCGCGTTCACCATGTACTCGACGGAGTCGGCGATGAGTTCCCGGCTGGGCAGGGAGTACAGCATCCCCGAGTGCCCCATCGCGATGCCGTCGTCGACGGCGATCGTGTTGAACTCCTTGGACACCCCGCCGGCCTCGGCGATGGCTCCGGCGACGAGGTCGCCCATGTCCTTGAGGTGCACGTGCCCGGGCACGAACTGCGTGTAGGAGTTCGCGATCGCGACGATCGGCTTCCCGAAGTCGCCGTCGGTCATGCCGGTCGCGCGCCAGAGGGCGCGCGCTCCGGCCATGTTCCGGCCGTGGGTCGAGGTACGGGAACGCAAGGCGGGCACGACGGGCTCCAGGTCTGGGTACGAGGTGGGTCTCGCACGGGACACCGCGACCGATGGGCCCGCGGACAGCGTCCCGCGCGAGCGGGCGTCTCCCCCGCTCCGCAGGTGTGCGGGCGACGGGGACGCCTCGTCGGTGACCACCTCGTTGCGGTGGCGCACCTGGCACCCGGGTCCGTCTCGGAGTTCCCGGGGTGCGCCCAGGATAGACCCGGCCGGAGGGGCCTCGTTGTTCAGGCTGCGGTTGTGCGTTCGGTCAGCGGCATGCGGCAATTCGGTAGCAATTGGCTCCGGTAACTGAACTTCCATTGCTATGATGATCACGTGAACCCGAACCGGTCGGTCGAGGTGCCCGACGAGCTGGCGGCGGCGCTGCTGCCACCCCTGGACCCCCCTCCCGCGCTCGACGTGGAGACCCTGCTCGTATGGTTCGCCTCCCTCGACCCGGTCCGGCGAGGGCTGCGGGCCCCGGCGACGTGGCGCGCGTACGCCGTCGACCTCACGCACTTCGGCGAGTGGTGCCTCCTGGAGGACCTCGAGCCGCTACCGGCAGCCCAGGAGACGGTCGCGGACTACCTCGTCGCGCACGTCGAGTCGCTGTCGGTGGCGACCCTCCAGCGCCGGCTCGCCGCCATCTCGGTCGCCCACGGCCTCGTCGGTGTCCCCTCCCCGACGGACACCGAGCACGTCAGCCTCGTCTGGCGCGGCCTGCGCCGCGTGCACGGCCCCGGCCGTCGGCGCCGGCGCGTGGACGCGCTCGAGACGCGGGGCCTCGTGGACCTCGTCGCCCCGCTCGAGGACACGGTCATAGACCACCGGGACCGGGCGCTGCTCGTCCTCGGGTTCGCCGGTGCCCTGCGGCGGTCCGAGCTCAGCGCCCTCGACGTCGCCGACGTCGTGGCGGAACCGGAGCGGCTCCTCGTCACCGTGCGCGCCAACGGGTCCCGCGACGAGCGCGTCGTGGAGCTGCCGCGCGGGCACCGCCTGGAGACCTGCCCCGTCCGGTCGTGGCGCAAGTGGACCGAGGTCGCACGGCTCGCCGACGGCGCCGCGTTCCGCCGCATGACCAAGGGCGGGCACTCGCTGCGCCCCGAGCGGCTCGGGGACCGCGGGGTCGCCGAGGTCGTCAAGCGGCGCACCCTCGACGCCGGCCTCGACCCGAGCCTGTTCTCCGGCCACAGCCTGCGCGCCGGCTTCGTCACGGCCGCTACGCGCGCCGGCGTCCCGGGGGTCTCCATCGCCCGGCAGACCGGGCACCGGTCCGCCGCCGCGCTGGCCGCGTGCGTCCGCGAGGACCGGCCGTTCCCGGGGAACCCGGCCGCGCACGTGGGTCTCTAGCGCTCAGACGGGTCAGACCACGGGGCCGCCGGCGGCGCGCCAGGCCGCGAACCCGCCGTCGAGGTGCACGACGTCGGTGCGCCCCGAGGCCAGCACGGCGCGCAGCGCCTGAGCCGAGCGGCCGCCCCGCGCGCAGTGCAGGACGACGGGCCCGGCGGGGAGGCGGCCGGGGTCGGCCAGCAGCTCGGCCAGCGGCAGCAGGACGGCACCCGGCACGGCACCCGCTGCGTGCTCGTCCGGTTCCCGCACGTCCACCACCGTCCGCGCCGTGCTCCCCTGCCCGTCGTGCAGCAGCTCCTGCGCGGTGACCGTGGGCAGGACGTCGTCCGTGGTGCGCCGCGGGTCCGGGCGCAGGGGCAGCTCGCGCCACGTCATCGCCAGGGCGTCGTGCACGAGCACCCGCCCCGTGAGGGGCCGCCCGGCGCCCGTGACGAGCTTCACGGCCTCGGTGACCATGACGCTCGCCACGGCCGCGCACACCCCGCCGAGGACCCCGGCCTCCCCGCAGCCCGGCACCGTCCCCGGGGGCGGCGGCGTCGGGAAGAGGTCGCGGTAGGTGACGCCGGCGGGGTCGAAGACGCTCACGTGGCCGTCGAAGCGCAGCACGGCACCCCAGACCCACGGCCGGCCGGCAGCGACGAGCGTGTCGTTGACGAGGTACCGCGTCTCGAACGTGTCCGACCCGTCGAGGACGAGGTCGTAGCCCGCCACGACGTCCGCCGCGTTCTGCGGGGTGAGCCGCTCGCGGTGCCGGACGACCGTGAGCGAGGGGTCGAGCCGGGCCACGGCGTCAGCCGCACTGTCCACCTTCGCCCGCCCCACGTCGGCCGTCCCGTGGACCACCTGCCGCTGGAGGTTCGACTCCTCCACGACGTCGTCGTCGACCACGCCGATCGTGCCCACCCCGGCCGCGGCGAGGTACAGCAGCGCCGGGGACCCCAGCCCCCCGGCGCCCACGACCAGGACGCGGGCGTTGAGCAGCCGACGCTGCCCCTCCTCGCCGATCTCGGGCAGCAGCAGGTGCCGGGACCACCGCTCCCGCTGGGCGGGCGTCAGTTCGGGACCGGGAGCGACGAGGGGCCTCACGGGGCCACCCTCTCCCCCACGGCCGCGACGTGGGCCGCCGGGCTGTCCTGCTGCTGCAGGGCGGTCCGCAGCCGGGCGGCGCCGTCAGGTGCCGCGAGCCCCGCGGCCGGCGGGGACTGGCCCGTGAGCCGTTGCAGCGCACGGGAGGTGGCCTCCAGGACGCCGAGGACCTCCGGGGCGGTGAGGCGCTCCAGGGAGCCGGCCGGACCGTCGAGGGCGAGGCAGCCGGTCACCGCCGAGGTCGACCCCGAGTCGTCGACCAGCGGGACGGCCACGACCACGGCGTACTTGCCTTGCACGCGGCGGAACTCCTCGGGGCTCAGGCCCTGCCGCTCCCCGGCCGCGTCGAGGACCGTGACGTCCCGTGCGACGACCGCACCCGTCGCGACGCACTCGCCCACGACGCCCTTGCCCGGGGCCCACCGGACCCCGGAGGCGACGGGCCGCCGACGGGCGCGGACGCGGTGCACGCGGGCCAACCGCGGCGCCCGGCCCCACGGCCGGACCAGCCGGTACCCGGCGAGCGCGAGGTCGCGCGGGTCCAGTCCCGTGGCGTCGACGACCGCCCACAGGGCGCCGGACAGCAGGTCGTCGAAGAGTTCGCGGCGGGCCAGGGTGCGCCGGCCCCGGACGGTGGCGACGGCCTTGAGGACGGCGGGGACGACGGCCATCACCGCGGTGAGCACGACCAGGGTGACCACGACGGTGTCCGACGGCGTCCACAGGGAGGCCCGGTCCAGCGCCAGCAGGGCCGCCACGACGGCGGCCGCCACCGCCAGCGCGACGTCGAGGACGGGGCCGGTCCAGGCCCGGGAAGCAGTCACGGCGTCACCGTAGGCGGCACCTCCGACAGCCCGGTGAGCGTCCCGGACGGGGTCGCTCGTCCACAGGCGGGCCGTCGCCGGTTTCCCCTGTGGTCGCATCGTCAACTAGCCTCCACGGCGAACTCGATGCCGACGAAGGACTCCCTCACTCCCGTGCGCCGCTCGCTGACGTCCCCGTTTCCCCGACGCCCCACCCGCTCCCTGGCCGCCGCCGCCCTGCTCCTCGCGCTCGCCGCACCCCAGGCCGGCGCCACGACCGTCGCGCCCGCCCCGTCGACGACCCCGACGACCAGCCCGACGACCACCCCGGGCACGGACAAGGACCAGCTCACGGCCCTGGCGACCCAGGCCGCGACCGCGCTGGAGGCCTACCAGCGGGCCCTGCAGGCCCAGCAGGACGCTCAGGTGGCGGCCGACGCCGCCCAGCAGGAACTGGCCGCGGCCGACGCCGAGCTGGCGGCGAG
The DNA here is from genome assembly GCF_042473625.1 of Kineococcus sp. DHX-1. Classification (GTDB taxonomy): domain Bacteria; phylum Actinomycetota; class Actinomycetes; order Actinomycetales; family Kineococcaceae; genus Kineococcus. The sequence continues at coordinate 2,236,060 of NZ_CP170445.1, forward strand.
CCGGGAGCAGATCGGCGGCTGGGCGTCGCAGGCCTACCGGGGCACGGGTGGGCTCAGCGAGCTGTCCGGCGTCGCCGTGCTGCTCGACCCGCGGCGCACCGGCGACGTCAGCTCGACGCTCGCGACGATGGACCGGGTCGGCGGCCAGTACGCCGAGGTCGTGGAGACCGCCGAGCAGGCGCGGGCGCGCCAGCAGGCGGCCACTGACCGCGCCACCGCCGCCGTGGACGCGGCCCGCACCACGGCGGACCAGGCGCTCGCGGCGAAGGCCGCCGCCGACGCGGCGGTCCAGCAGCAGCTCGTCGCCTACTCCGCGGCGCAGCGGACGGCCGCGGGACTGGACCCCCTGGCCCCGGACGCGGCGGTCGTGGACCGGGCCCGCGCGTTCCTGTCGAGCAGCCAGACCTGCGCCGGCGGGATCCTGACCGGCTTCCCGAACGGCCTCCTGCCCGTCGACGCGCTCTGCCCGCTGTACGCCGCGCCCGACAAGGTCCTGCGGGCCGACGCCGCGCACGCGTTCGAGGCGCTGTCGCAGGCGTTCCAGGCCGACTTCGGCACGCCGCTGGCCGTCACCGACGCCTACCGGTCCCTGGCCGAGCAGATCGACGTCAAGGCCCGCAAACCCGGGCTCGCCGCCGCTCCGGGCACCTCTCGGCACGGCCTCGGCCTCGCGGTCGACCTCGGTGGCGGGGTACAGGACGCGGGTTCCGTGCAGCACCAGTGGATGGACCGCAACGCGGCCCTGTTCGGTTTCGTGAACCCGGCGTGGGCGCAGGGTTCCCCCGGGCCGTTCGAGCCGTGGCACTGGGAGTTCGTCGCCGCCTGAGGACTCCTCCGGCCCCCCGGGCGCGTCGCGACGCGCCCGGGCGTTCGACGAGTTCGGCCGCTTCCCACCGCCGCCTCGGGACGACCTGTCCGCCGACCGTGCGGTTCCTGTGGAGCCGGACGTGGTGGTGCCCCGGCACACCGTGCGGCGCAACAGGTCCCGCGTCGTCCCACAGCGTCGGAAACCTTCGCCCTGGAACTCGCTGTGGAGTTCCCTCGGAGCGGCTCAGGAGTTCCCGGTGCGGGGCGTGAGGAACGTCCGTGAACACCCTCTGGATCCCGCTGCGCAATTCGTGACGATTCGTGAACGCCGAGTCGCCGGACTGGTCCCATCGGGGCGGTTCGAGGTCTAGGTTCGCGGCACCACTCCGTGGAAAGGACCACTGATGCCACGTTCACGACCCGCGTCGTCCCCCTGGTCGTCCCCCTCGTCGCGACTGTCCGCCCGGCTGCTCACGGCCGTCGTCGGCGCCACCGCCCTCGTCGCGACGGGCGGTGTGGCGCACGCCGCCCCGGCCCGGACCACGACGATCGCGGGCACGTTGCTGCGGTGGCTGCCGAGCGGCACCGCCCGGTTCGCCCAGCGCACGGCCCCCGCCTCCGCCCCGCAGTCCGTCCGCGTCTACCTCGCACCGCGAGGAGGACTGAGCGCGCTGCAGGCCGCGGTGGCCGGCGTCTCGACGCCCGGCTCCCCCTCCTACGGCCACTTCCTCAGCCAGCCCCAGTACGAGGCGGCCTACGGCCCCACCCAGGCCGCCGCCACGACGGTCTCGCGCTACCTGACCTCCGCCGGCCTGCACGTGGACTCGGTCGAGGCGGACCGGCGCTACGTGGCGGCGACCGGGACCCGTGAGCAGCTGCAGCGCGCCTTCGGGGTCACGCTGGCGTCCTTCACCCACGACGGTGCGCAGGTCGTCGCCCCCACCACCGCCGCGTCCCTGCCGACCGACGTCGCCGCCGACGTCCTGACCGTCAGCGGTCTCGACACGAGCGTGCAGCGCATGACGTCGCAGCGGGTCACCGAGTCGACCACCTCGGCGGCGGCCGCCACCGACGACGCAGCGGACCGCACGGCGGCTGCGGCCTCGGCCGCCGGGGTCCGGCAGCCGGTCGTCGCGCCGCCCGCGGCGTCCGTCGTGGGTCGCCCCTGCACCCAGTTCTACGGCGGTGTCCTGGCGAAGTACCAGGCGGATTACAAGACCCCCCTGCCGACCTTCGGCGGGCAGACCCCGTCCTACGCCCTCTGCGGGTACACCGCCCCGCAGCTGTCGAACGGGATCGGCGGGGACACGGGGACGACGGGTGCGGGCGTGACCGTCGGGATCGTGGACGCGTACAACTCCTCGACGATCGTCAAGGACACCGACACCTGGTCCACGGCCTACGGCTGGCCCGCCTTCACGAAGAACCAGTACTCCACCTGGAGCGCGGGGACGTTCACCGACCAGGAGGCGTGCGACGCCTCCGGGTGGACCGGGGAGCAGACCCTCGACGTGCAGGCCGTGCACGCCCTCCGGCCCGCGGCGGGCATCCGGTACTACGCGGCCGCGAACTGCGACGACGGGCTGGTCGACGCGCTGGCCGCCGTCGTCGACGAGAACCGCGCCGACGTCGTGACGAACTCCTGGGGCGGTCTGGAGACCGACACGGGCGCCGACGCCGTCTTCGCGTACGAGCAGATCTTCCTGCAGGGTGCGCTGCAGGGGCAGACGTTCCTCTTCAGCTCCGGTGACAACGGTGACGAGACCGCGTCGACCGGCACCAAGCAGGTCGACTACCCGACCAGCGACCCCTACGTCACCTCCGTCGGCGGGACCTCGACGGGCCTGGGCAAGGGCGTGCGGAACGTCGTCGCCGAGACCGGCTGGGGCACCGACGTGTTCACGCTGAACGCCCAGGGCAACGGCTGGGTCGACGGCGGGTACCTCTACGGTGCGGGCGGCGGCTACTCCACCCTCTTCCCGCGGCCCGCGTGGCAGGCCGCGACCGTGCCCACCTCGGCCCCGACGGGACGCGGCGTGCCGGACATCGCCAGCATCGCCGACCCGCAGACCGGGATGCTCGTGGGGCAGACCCAGACGTTCCCGGACGGGGTCCGGTACGGCGAGTACCGCATCGGCGGCACGAGCCTGGCCTCGCCGCTGGCGGCCGGCGCGGTCGCCGAGGCGGTGCAGGCCAGCGGGAAGCGCGCCGGCCTCGCGAACGCGACCCTGTACTCGATCGCGCGCAGCGCCTACACCGACGTCAAGACCTCCGGGGTCAAGGGCGTGGTCCGGGCGAACTACGTCAACGGGATCGACCCGAGCGGGGGGATCTCCTACACGGTCCGCACCTGGGGCCAGGACTCCACCCTCGCGGTCGCGAAGGGCTGGGACCCGGTGACCGGGCTGGGACGTCCCAGCGCGACGTTCGCGCGGACCCTGGGGAAGGCCCTGGCGAAGTAACGGGTCGGGACGCGTCCACCGGGTCCACCGGTGGGCGCGTCCGTCGGCACGTGGCCAACGCAAAAGCCCCTGACCTACAGGTCAGGGGCTTGCGCGTCGCTGTCTCAATGAGTGTCCGAGGGGGGACTTGAACCCCCACCCACTATACGTGGACTAGCACCTCAAGCTAGCGCGTCTGCCTATTCCGCCACCCGGACGAGTGGTTCCGCACCGGCCGGGAAGCCCGTGCGAACGAGGAAAACCGTAGCACGGGAAGAGGGTCGGCCACGCCACTGCGCCGGTCGGGCGACCGCGGGTGGGGCCCGTGGGACGCGGTGCCGATGCACGCAGGGTGAGCCACGCCCTCGTCGAACCCCTGCCGCACGCCGACCCCGCGGCGGCGGCCCGTGCCCTGGTCGACGGCGTCGAGCGGGTCGTCCGCGGCCGGCGGGCGGCCGTCGAACTCCTCGTGACGGCGGTGCTGGCCCGCGGGCACGTCCTCGTGGAGGACGTGCCCGGCAGCGGGAAGACGACGCTGGCGACGGCGTTCGCGGCGAGCCTCGGGGCCGACTGCGGCCGCGTGCAGGCGACAGCGGACCTGCTGCCGGCCGACGTCACCGGGTCCGGAATCTGGGACCCGGCCTCCGGCGGGTTCCGGTTCGTGCCGGGCCCGGTCTTCGCCCCCGTCGTCCTCGTCGACGAGCTGAACCGCACCTCGCCCCGGACCCAGTCGGCCTTCCTGGAGGCCATGGAGGAGCGGGCGGTGACGGTCGACGGCGTCCGGCACCGGCTGCCGGACCCGTTCGTCCTCGTCGCCACGCAGAACCCCGTCGAGCAGCACGGGACGTACCCGCTGCCGGAGGGGCAGCTGGACCGGTTCGCGGTCCGCATCGTGCTGGGGCCGGTCACCGAGGACGTGGAGCGGCAGGTGCTGCGCGAGCAGCTCGCGGGGAACCGTCCCGAGCGGCTGACGCCCGTCCTGGACCTGGCGGACCTGCTGCGGCTGCAGGAGGCGACGGCGGCCGTGCACGTCGCCGACGCGACCCTCGACCTCGCGGTGCGGCTGTGCCGCGCCACGCGCACCGACGCGCGCATCCGGCTCGGAGCCGGGACCCGGGCGGCGCTGACGCTCGTCCGCTGCGCCCAGGCCCGCGCCCTGCTGGGCGGGCGCGACCACGTCCTGCCCGAGGACGTGCAGGCGCTCGTGGTGCCGGTGCTGGCCCACCGCCTCGTTCCGGGGGACGGGCACGGCCTCGTCGCCGAGGACGGCGCGGCGGCCCGGACGCTGACCCAGGAGCGGCTCGCCGCGGGCGTCCTGCAGCACGTCCCGGTGGACCTGCGCCGGTGAGCGCTGCCCTCCCCCACCTGCCGACCGACGAGCGGCTCGTCACCGAGCCGGTGTCCCCGGCCGGAGTGCGCTGGCGGCGCATCGCCCTGGTGACGGCGGGTCCGGCGCTGCTCGTGCTGTCCTTCGGCGTCGGCAACCGCTGGCTCGCCCTCGTGGGCTGCCTGCTGCTGGCCGCGCTCGGGCTCGCGGCGCTGACGGCGCCGACCGTCAGCGCTCTGACCGTCGCCGTCCAGCGCCCGCCCCGGGTGGCCGTTGGCGGGGTCGTCGAGGACGTCGTACGGGTCCGGAACACCGGCACCCGGCCCTCGCCGCCCCTCGTGCTGCACCTGGGCGGTGACGTCCTCGCGCCGGTCCACACCGGGGTCCCCGCGATCGGGCCGGGCCAGGTCCTCGCGCTGCGCGTGCCGCGGACGGCGTCCGTCCGCGGCGCCTGCGCCACCACGGAGGTGGTCCTGGAGTGGGCGGACGCCCTCGGGATCGTCCTGCAGCGGCGGCGGGCGCAGGTGCCCGCACCCGTCCACGTCCACCCGGCGCCCGCGGCCGGCCCGGTGCTGCCGGTCCCCGCCCCGCGCGCCGGGGCGGAGGACCTGGCAGGCGTGCGGCCCTTCCGGCGCGGCGACGCGCCCTCGGCCGTGCACTGGCGGGCCTCGGCGCGACGCGGGGCGGGACCGGCCGGTCCCGCGCTCGTCGTCGTCGAGCGCGACACCCCGCCCGCCGGGCTCCGCGTCCTCGTGCTGCCCGCCCCCGGCGAGGCGTCGGAGGAGGACTTCGAGACCGTTCTGCGCCAGGCGGCGGCCCTCGTCCTGACCGCTCTCGGGTCCGGCCGGCGCACGGCCGTCCTCGCAGCGGACGGGACCGCGCGTCAGGGCGTCGACGCGCTCGACGCCCTGGCCGTGGCGCAGCCGTCCCTGCTCGCCCTCGACGTCGCGCGCGACGCGGCCGGGCACGACGGCGAGGTCCTGCTGGCCGGGGCCCGCGGGTGGCGGTCGCTGTGACCGTCGCTACGACTGGGTCTGTGACGTCCGCGCCCGCCGAGGCACCCGCCCCGCCGGACCTGCTCGGCACCCACGCCCCCTCGCGGGCCGCCCTGCGCTGCACCGCGCTCGCCGTCGTCGCCGCGGCCCTCGCGCTCGCCGTCGCGGGCACGCTGCCGGCCCTCGGCCTGGCCGGCGCCGCGGGCGCCGTCGTCGCCGCGCTGCTGCTGCGCGGCCGCAGCGCCGTCCTGGACCAGGTGCTGGGGGCCGCGGGTGCGCTCGCGACCGCCGTGGCGGTGCCGGGGCTGGTGGCCGAGGGCGGGGTGCCGGCGGTGTCGCCGGTGCTGGCGCTGGCGCTGGCGGTGCGGCAGTTCGCGGTGGCGCGGTCGGTGCGGGCGGTGCGGGCGGTGCTGGGGTTGTCGGTGCTGGTCACGGTGGCGGCGGCGGGGACGGCGCCGTCGAACGCGCTGGTGGGTCCGGTGGCGCTGGTGTGGGGTGCGGTGCTGGCGGGGTTGGCGTGCGCGGTGCCGCACCGGGGCGTGGACGGGCGGGTGCTGCGGCGGGCCGCGGGCGCGCTGGCGGTGGCGACGACGGTCGCGCTGGTGCTGTTCCTGCTGGTGCCGGCGCCGTCGACGGGTGGTGGCGCGTTGCGGGGTCTGGGCGGTGGGGGCTCGGGGGCCGGGGAGGCGCCGGTGCGGTCGGCGGAGGCGTACGCGGGCGGGACGTTGGACCTGTCGGCGCGGGGGGAGCTGCCGGCGACGGAGCTGCTGCGGGTGCCGGCGGACTCGCCGTCGTTGTGGCGGTCGGGGGTGCTGGACGTCTACGACGGTCGGACGTGGTCGTCGTCGGGGAACCCGGTGCGCTGGTCGGCGGGGGCCTCGGGGTACGTGGCGGTCCCGGAGGTGGGGGCGTCGGGTGTGGAGCGGGTCGACGACGTGCAGCCGTTGGCGCCGTACCCGGCGGTGGTGAGTGCGGGGTCGCCGGTGGGGGTGGGCACGTCGTCGCGTGTGTTCGACGGGGGCTCGGGGCTGGTGCTGCAGGACGCTTCGTCGCCGTACCGGGTGCTGTCGCGGGTGGTGCCGACGGTGGAGGACCTGGGGTCGGGGTCAGCGGGTGACGCTCCGGAGGACGTGGCGCGGTGGACGCGGCTGCCGGGCTCGGTGCCGCAGCGGGTGCGGGACCTGGGGGTGCGGCTGGCGGAGGGCCGGGACCCGGTGGCGGCGGCGCGGGCGGTGTCGGCGCACCTGCGGTCGGTGGCGCGGTACTCGTTGCAGGCGCCGGTGCCGGCGGACGGTGAGGACGCGGTGGACGCGTTCCTGTTCGAGGACCGGATCGGGTTCTGCGAGCAGTTCGCGAGCGCGGAGGTGGTGCTGCTGCGGTCGGCGGGGTTCCCGGCGCGGTTGGTGACGGGGTTCGCCGGGGGTGAGCCCGCGGCGGGTGGGCGGGTGTTCCGCTCGGCGGACGCGCACGCGTGGGTGGAGGTGTGGGTCCCGGGGTCGGGCTGGGTGTCGTCGGACCCGACGGCGGGGGCGACGCTGGTCGCGGGCGGGTCGGGGGCGCAGGGCTGGTGGCAGCGGCTGTGGGCGCAGGTGCAGCGGCTGGTGGAGGGGGTGCTGGCGGACGCGGGGGCGCGGGCGCTGGTGGCGGTCGTGCTGGTGGCCCTGCTGGTGCTCGGCGTGGTGCTCGTGCGGCGGCGCTCGCGGCGCCGGTCGGTGCCGGTGGTGGTGGGTCCGCCGGTCCGTCGGGGGGACCCCGCGGTGGCGGCGCTGCTGCTGGCGCTGGAGCGGTTCGACGTGGCGTTGCCGCAGCCGTGGCGGCGGGGCCCGGCGGAGGGGTTGTCGGACTGGCGGGCGCGGGCGCCGGGTGGGGCGGAGCTCGGGGCGGAGGTCGAGGGGGCGCTGGCGGTGGTGGAGCGCGCGTGCTTCGCGCGGGTGCTGCCGGCGCGGTCGGAACTGGAGGGGGCCCGTCGGGCGTTGGAGGCTGCGTCGTCCGTCCTGCTGGCGCGGGAGCGTCGGGCGATGGCGGGGTCCGGGGGGTGACCTGGGCGAGCGGGTCGTCCACCGGCGGTTAACCTGAGTTCCCGCCACGCGGGTGGTCCTGCCGCTCCTTTGGCGGATCATGACGGACCTCGTACGGTGAGCCACCGCCGCGCGGCCGACGACCAGATCGGGGAAGCCCTTGTTCGACCCTTCCAGCACCGAGGCTGCCCCCGCGCACAGCGTGGGGTCTCCCTTCCAGGGGAACTCGACGTTCGCGCCGGCGAACGCGGCGTTGCTGTCGATCTCGCACGTGGAGGCGCCGACGGTGGTCCCGTCGTCGTACTTCGACGAGGTCCTGGCGCCGACGCTGGAACGGCTGCGGTTGCGGCCGGGCCTGCTGGAGAAGGTCGCCGGGGTGCAGGAGCGCCGCTGGTGGGCGCCGGGTCAGCGCGCCTCGGACGTGGCGGCGGAGTGCGGGGCGAAGGCGCTGTCGGAGGCCGGGGTGGACGCCTCGGAGGTGGGGATGGTCATCTCCACGACGGTGACGCGTCCGCACCTGGAGCCCGCGGTGGCCACGAGCGTGCACCACGGGATGGACCTGCCGACGTCGGCGCTGAACTTCGACATCGCCAACGCGTGCCTGGCGTGGGTGAACGGGGTGCAGGTCGCGTCGGCGATGATCGACGCGGGGATGATCCGGTACGCCGTGGTGCTGGGCGCGGAGGACGTGCGCTCGATGCACGAGGGCACGATCTCCCGGCTGCAGCGCGACGGGATCACCCGCAAGGACTTCCTCAACGAGTTCGCGACGATGACGCTGGGGTGCGGTGCGGCGGCGGCGGTCATCGGGCGTGCGGACGAGCACCCGGAGGGCCACCGCATCGTCGGGGGCGTCTCGCGGGCGGGCACGGCGCACCACGAGCTGTGCATCGGGGACATGAACCACATGCGCACGGACGCCAAGTTGATGCTGACCGAGGGCATCGAGATCGTCTCGGACGCCTTCGAGGCCGGGGACGCGCTGTGGGGGTGGCGGGACGCGAAGAAGTTCGTCATCCACCAGATCTCGCGCGTGCACACCCAGACGCTGGTCGAGCGGATCGGGGTGGACCCGGCGAAGGTGCCGATGACGTTCCCGACGTGGGGCAACGTGGGGCCGATCTCGCTGCCGATGACGCTGGCGGCCTCGGCGCCGGAGTTCTCCGCCGGCGACAAGGTCATCGCCATGGGCGTGGGGTCGGGCCTGAACACGGCGATGCTCGAGCTGGCGTGGTGAGCGGACGCCGTCTCGCTGTTCTGCCCGCGGTGACGCCGGCCCCGGACCTGCCGGGGTGGGACCCGCGGTGGTCGCGGTTGGTGGACGCGGTGGACCACTCCGGCGCGGTCCGGACGTGGCACGTGCTGGACACCGCCCCCGAGGGCGAGGCGATCGGGACGTTGCTGTGCGTGCACGGCAACCCGACGTGGTCGTACTTGTGGCGGGGGCTGGCGTCGGCGGCGTCGGCGGTGCAGCTGGGGTGGCGCGTCGTGGCGGTGGACCAGCTGGAGATGGGCTTCTCCGAGCGCACGGGTGCGGCGCGGCGCCTGGGTGAGCGGGTGCGGGACCTGTCGGGGCTGGTGGACGCCCTGCAGCTGTCCGGCCCGGTGGTGGCGGTCGGTCAGGACTGGGGCGGGATCGTCGTCTCGGGCTGGGCGGCGGCGGAGCTGGGGCGGCGCGAGGGCCGGCACGGTGGTGGGTCGCGGATCCGGTTGGCGGGTCTGGTCGTGGCCAACACCGCGGCGAGCTGGCCCGCGGACGCGGGGGCCCCGGGGGTGCTGTCTGCGGTGCTGGCGCCGGGGGTCCGCTCGTTCGTGACGTCGCGCTCGGACGCGTTCCTGCGCACGACGCTGGCGCTGCCGCGTCCGGCGCTGCCGGCGGCGGTGAAGGCGGCGTACCGCTCCCCCTACGGGACGGTGGGTGAGCGGGCCGGGATCGACGCGTTCGTCGCCGACGTCCCGGTCGGGTCCGGGCACCCCAGCCGTGCGGCGCTGGACGAGGTGACGCAGGGCGTGGGCCGGCTGGCGGCGGCCGGGGTCCCGACGCTGGTGGCGTGGGGTCCGCGGGACCCGGTGTTCGGTGAGTGGTTCCTGCGGGACTGGCGCGCGCGGGTACCGCACGCGGACGTGCACCGCTTCGCGCACGCCTCGCACCTGGTGCCGGAGGACCCGGCGTTCGCCGACGTCGTGCTGCGGTGGCTGGACGAGCGGGTGCTGCACCCGACCCCCGCCCCGCAGGCTCCGCAGGGCGCCCCGGAGGCGGGGTCCGCGCGGTTGTGGGCGGCACTGGGCGAGCGGGCGGGCGACCCGCAGGTCGCCGGGACGCCCGCAGTGGTGGAGATGCCCACCGGACGCGGCGGCGGGACCACACCCAGGACCACCTCGTGGGGCGAGCTGGACCGCCGCACGCGCGAGCTCGCGGCCGGGTTCGTCCTGCAGGGAGTGCAACCGGGACAACGGGTCTCGTTGCTGGTGCCGCCCGGGGCGGACCTGACGGCGGCGCTGTACGCGCTGCTGCGGATCGGTGCGGTCGCGGTCGTCGCGGACGCCGGTCTGGGCGTGCGCGGCCTGTCCCGCGCGGTGACGGGTGCGGGCGTCGACTGGGTCGTCGGGGTGCCGAGGGCGCTGCTGGCGGCGCGGGTGCTGCGCTGGCCGGGCCGGCGCGTGTCGGTCGGGGACCTGGTCGACGTGGCCCGGGCCGGGGCTGCGCGGCTGGCCGCCGGGTTCGAGCTGCCGGCCGAACCGGACGCCGACGCCGAGGCGGCGGTGCTGTTCACCTCGGGCTCGACGGGCCCGGCGAAGGGTGTCGTCTACACCCACGGTCAGCTCTCGCAGCTGGCGCGGGCGATGGGGTCGGTCATCCGGATCGGGCCCGGGCAGCCGCTGGTGTCGGCGTTCGCCCCGTTCGCGCTGTTCGGGCCGGCCCTCGGCGCGACGTGCGTGGTCCCGGCGATGGACGTCACGAAGCCCGCGACGCTCAGCGCCGCGGCGCTGGCCGACGCCGTCGAGGCGGCCGGGGCGACGTCGGCGTTCCTGTCCCCCGCCGCCGTCGTCAACGTGCTGGCCACCGCCGGCGACCTGACGACGTCCCAGCGCGCGGCGCTGGCGCGGGTGCGGACGCTGCTGTCGGCCGGGGCGCCGGTGCCGACCCCGCTGCTGGAGCGGGTGCGCGAGCTCATGCCGCTGGCCGATCCCCGGACCCCGTACGGGGCGACGGAGGTGCTGCCGGCGACCGACGTGGGCCTCTCGGACATCCTCGAAGCCGGTGCGGGCGAGGGCATCTGCGTGGGCCGGCCCGTCGAGGGCGTCACCGTGGCCGTCGCGCCGCTGGACGCCGACGGCCGCGCCGGCACCGACCTCGTGACGACCGCCGGCGTCGTGGGCGAGGTCGTCGTCGGCGGGGAGCACGTCAAGGAGCGTTACGACCAGCTGTGGGCGACGCAGGCCGCCTCCGTGGACGTGCGGCCCTCGCCGACCCTGCTGGGGTCGGTTCGGGCGGGCCGCTGGCACCGCACGGGCGACGTGGGGCACCTCGACGACCGCGGTCTGGTCTGGATCGAGGGTCGCCTCGCGCACGTCGTGACCACGGCCGAGGAGGTCGTCACGCCCGTCGGGGTGGAGCAGCGGGCCGAGACCGTCACCGGGATCGCGCGGGCCGCGCTCGTCGGCATCGGGCCGCGCGCGGCCCGCCAGCTCGTCGTCGTGGCCGAACCCGACGCCGCGGTGGGGCCGGGCGTGAAGCGCACCACCGTCGCCGATCCGGTGCTGTCGCAGGCGGTCCGGGAGGCCACGGGCCGCAACCTGGTGGCCGTCCTGCTCGTCCCGGCGCTGCCGACGGACGTGCGGCACAACTCCAAGATCGACCGGGCGAAGGTGTCGTCGTGGGCCGAGCGGGTCCTGGCGGGCGAGCGGGCGGGAGCACTGGCGTGAAGGTCCTCGTGACGGGTGCCAGCGGGATGCTGGGCCGCGAGACCGCGCGGGCCCTGGCCGCCCGCGGCGACGACGTGCGTGTCCTGCAGCGGCGCACCGCCGGGGCCGGGTTCAGCGAGGTCCTCGGCTCGGTCACCGACCCGGCCGCCTGCGCGCGCGCCGTCGAGGGGGTCGAGGCCGTCGTCCACCTCGCCGCGAAGGTCTCGGTGACCGGCCCGCACCCGGAGTACGTCGCCACCAACGTCGACGGCACGGCGAACCTGCTCACCGCGGCCCGCGCCGCGGGGGTGTCCCGGTTCGTCATGGTGTCCTCCCCCTCCGTCGCGCACGCCGGCTCCGCGCTCGTCGGCGTGGGCACCACCCCGGCCGACCCGGCGGCCGCGCACGGGTCGTACGCGCAGACGAAGGCGCAGGCCGAGCTGATGGCGCTGGCGGCGGACTCCCCGACCTTCGCCGTGTGCGCCGTGCGCCCCCACATCGTGCTCGGCCCCGGGGACACCCAGCTCGTGCAGCGCATCGCCGACCGCGCCCGCGCCGGACGGCTGCCGCTGCTGGACGACGGGACCGCGCTCATCGACACCACGTACGTCGACAACGCCGTGGACGCGCTCGTGGCGGCCCTGGACCGTTGCACCGACGACGGCGTGCACGGCGAGGCGTTCGTCGTGACCAACGGTGAACCCCGCACGGTCGCCGAGGTGTTCGGCCGCATCTGCGCCGCAGCGGGCGTGCCCGCGCCGACGCGCCGGGTCCCCTCGGCGGTGGCGAAGGCCGCGGGCAGCGTCGTGGAGCGCGTGTGGACGCGGTTCGGGCTACCCGACGAGCCGCCCATGACGCGGTTCCTGGCCGAGCAGCTGTCCACGGCGCACTGGTTCGACATCGCCCGCACGCGGCAGCGGCTGGGGTGGTCGCCGCGGGTCCCGCTCGACGAGGGCTTCGACCGCCTCGCCGGTGGGTTCGGGTCCCGTTAGGGTCGTCCCGTGATCAAGGGGCCGGCTCTGACCCGCGGGCAGCGGCGCGCCCGGGCGGCACGTCGCGTGGAGGAGGCGCGCCGCGACCTCGAGGAGCTGCGCGGTGACCTCACGCCCCGGCCCGGGGAGCACACGCTGCACCGCGCCGCGCGCGTGGAGGACGCCGTCAAGGGGCTGGTGGGCTCCCGGCTGCGCCGCCGCGGCTACCACGCCCGGGCCCTGGCCTACCCCGGCTACGGCGGTCCCGGCTGGGTGCGCGTCTTCGGCCGGGTCCTGCTGGGCCGGGAGGACACCGCCGAGGAGACCGGCCGCGACGGCGTCCGCAGCGTGCGGGGCTGGCGCAACTTCCTCACCGTCCCGGTCGCCGGGGCGCAGGTGACGGTCCGCATCGGCGGACACGAGCGGGTGCTGCGGACCAACCGCGAGGGCTACCTCGACGAACGCGTCGAGGTGGACCTGCCGCCGGGCCGGCACGAGGTCGTCCTGACCGTCGGCCCGGACCTGCTCGACCCGGACGACCTGCTGCCGCCCGACGTGGAGCTGGTCGAGGACGACACCGAGGGCGGCGCGGAACTCCCCCCGCAGAACGCGTTGCGGCACAGCGGGACCGCCGAGGTCGTCGTCGTCGGCCCGGACCCGGTCGTGGGACTGCTGTCCGACATCGACGACACCGTCGTCGTGACCCGGTTGCCGCGTCCGCTGGTGGCGGCGTGGAACTCCTTCGTCCTGGACGAGCGCGCGCGGGTGCCGGTCAACGGCATGGCCGAGCTGTACCGGCAGGTCGTCGCGGAGAACCCCGGCGGGCCGGTCGTGTACCTGTCGACGGGCGCGTGGAACGTCGCCCCGACGCTGGGACGGTTCCTGCGCAGGTTCGGCTACCCGGCCGGGCCGATGCTGCTGACGGACTGGGGACCGACCAACACCGGGTGGTTCCGCGACGGCACCGCCCACAAGCGCGAGTCCCTGGCCCGGCTGGCGCGGGAGCTGCCGCAGGTGCGCTGGCTCCTGGTCGGCGACGACGGCCAGCACGACCCCTCGACCTACGCCGAGTTCCTCTCCGCCGCCCCTGAGCGGGTCGCCGGAGTGGGCATCCGGCGGCTCACCCCCGCCGAGCAGCTGCTGGCCGGTGGGCATCCGCTGGCCCCGGCCGCCACCCCGGAGGACTCCCCCGTCCCGTGGGTGACCGGCGACAGCGGGTACGAGCTGTGGCACCACTGGTACCGCGCGGGGATCCTGGACCGCCCCTGACCTGCGGGGGCGGCACCGCCCGGGAACGCAGGAGGCCGGCCCCCGGACGGGGACCGGCCTCCTGACCTCGGCGCGAGCGCCTCAGAGCTGGGTGCGGCGCGGGTTCGCGACCGTGGTCAGCTCGCTCTCGCGGACGTCGATGACGCGGGCGTCGGTGGTGTTCTCGTCCATGGCGTACCTCCTGTGGGTGCGGACCGTGCCTGTACTTCGAACCGCAGACGACGCTGTCCTCACCAGTCGGTGGCGGGTCGGGACCAGGCTAGCCAGGCCCCCGCGGTCACGGCACGTCCGGTACGGCCGTTCGGGGGGTGAGCTTGGTCACCCGCCGTGCCGAGCCACCCGGACGGCGCAGCGCGTCGACCCCGGCCGGGCTCAGGCGGCGCGCCAGCAGGCCCGGCCCGCGGCCTTGGCCCGGTACATGGCCCGGTCGGCGGCCCGGAGCAGCTCGTCGGGGCCCAGGCTGCCGTCGGTGCGCGCCGCGCCGACGCTGGCGGTGACCGTGACGGTGCGCGCGCCGAGGTCGACGGGGATCGTGATGCGCTCGCAGACCCGCTCGGCGATGGCCGACAGGGCCTGGGCGTCGGCGACGTCCTCGCAGACCAGCACGAACTCGTCGCCACCGATGCGCGCAGCCGTGTCCCCGGTGCGCAGCAGCCCGCGCAACCGGTCCGCGACGTCGCGCAGCAGGTGGTCACCGGCCGCGTGGCCCAGGGTGTCGTTGACGTCCTTGAAGTGGTCGAGGTCGACGAACAGGACGGCGCACCCGCCGCCGCGGCGCTGGGTGCGGGCCAGCGCCGAGCCGAGCTGGTCCTCGGCCTTGGCGCGGTTCGGCAGACCCGTCAGCGGGTCGTGCAGCGCGGCGTGCTCGAGCTGCTCGGCCTCGCGCTTGCGGGCGGTGACGTCCTCGACGAAGGCGAGGAACGCCGGCTCACCCGTGCTGGACGAGGTCAGCGACAGCGTCACCTGCGCCCAGACGGTCCGGCCGCTGGGCAGGTCGAAGCGGCGCTCGCGGTGCGCGACCTCGGCGCTGCCGTCGATCAGGGCCTGCAGCTGCGCGTGCGCCTGGGCGAGCTCGTCGCGCTCCTGCGCGCTGGCCCGCTCCCCCGCGGCCGGTTCGAGCAGCTCGGCGGCCGCGGCGCCGACGAGCTCGGCGGTGTCGCGTTCGAGCAGGGTGCACAGCGCGTCGTTGACCTCGCTGATCCACCCCTCCAGACCGAAGATGAGCATCCCGACCGGGCCGCGCGCGAACACCTCGTGGAAGCGCCGCTCGGAGCCGGCGAGGGCGTCCATGGTCGTGATCGTCTCGGTCAGGTCCTGGGCGATGCCGACGGCGTGCAGGGCCCGCCCCGCGGCGTCGAGGTCGGTGACGGTGGAACGCGTGTGGACCCAGCGCTCCTCCCCCCAGGTGTCGACGACGCGGTAGGTGCACTCGACGATCTCGCCGGGCGCGGCCGCGCGCAGCGTCTCGACGGCGCGCTCGACGCCCGACGCGTCGTCGGGGTGGACCAGGTCGGCCGCGACGAGGTCGTCGACGGCGGGCAGGCCGAGCAGGCAGGCGCCACCGCTGTTGGTCCACTCGACGTGGCCGGTGCCCAGGTGCAGCCGGTAGATGGTGTCCGGGGAGGCCGACATGACGGCCTCCTGCTGGGCCAGCCGGGTCCGCAGGGACGTGCGCTCGGCGACCTCGGCCGTCACGTCGCGCAGCAGCAGGACGGCCCCACCGCCGGCGTGCCCGGTGACCTCGACGCGCAGCACACCCCGCCGACCGCCCTGCCGACCGTCCTGACGACCCTCCTGGGGACCCGAGGTCTCCCCGTGCAGCTCGACGTCGAGGTGCACGCCACCGGCCGCGACGGCCGCCAGCACGGCGGAGACCGAGGGGGCCGGGCCGAGGGACGGGGCGCCGGGGTCGCCGGCGGAGTTGGTGTCGGGCGTGCTGCCCCACCAGTCCAGGACGAGGGTGCCCGGCACCGAGGACGCCTCGCGACCGGTGAGGCGGCAGTACGCGGCCGTGGCCGCGGCGACGTGCCCGGCGGGGTCCAGCACCGCGAGGGCCACCCCGGCCAGGTCCAGCGCCTCGTCCCAGCCCGCGGCCGCCGACAGCGCACCCGGGTGCGTGTGCGTGCTGCTGGTCGTGGTCGTCGTCGTCGTCGTCACCGCCCGCCTCCTGTTCCACCGGGTACCTGCATGAGGTGTCGGTGGGGTCGCGCGGCGGCTTGAGCGTGATCGCTCGATCAGGTGAAACGTTCAGGGCGACCCAGAGGGGGCGTCGATGAGGTCATCGACGCCCGGTGCTCACGGGGTGGGGCCGACCGCCCCGGCGCGCCGCACGATGCCCTGCAGGGCCGTGATCGCCTCCTCGGAGGCGGTGGAGGCGGCGATGTTCGCCTCGCGCACCGCCTCGTACACCTCCTGCCGGTGCACCTGCACGTCGCGCGGGGCGTCGATCCCGACCCGGACCACGTCCCCCCGGACCTCGAGGACGCGCACGACGACCTCGTCGCCGATGACGACGGATTCCCCGGCCTTGCGGGTCAGGACCAGCATGCGACCAGTGTAGGTGACGACGCGTGGTCAGCCATGTCGTTCGAGTGACATCTCCGGGACGCCGAACCGCCCGCCCCCGGGCGGACCGGGGACGGGCGGTGACGGCCGGGCGGCCGGTGGCTCAGCGGTCGTCGCGCCGTCGGCCGGGCTGCTGGTCGGTCTCGGGGGCCACGGCCGGGGTGCGGTCGGCCTGGTCCTGGTAGCCGCGCACGACCGTGCGCACGACCTGGCCGGCGACGGAGGTGACGACGAGGGCGAGCACGAGGTGCAGCAGCGCCGTGTCGACCTCCCCGGTGCCCTGGGCCACGGCCAGGATCGAGGGTCCGGCCAGCAGCAGGCTGACGGCCAGCACGATCGCGGTCATCGGTCTCCTCCACGGCGTTGCCTGATCTGGGTCTGCATGACGTAGCGGCGCAGCCGGTCCGCGGCGGCGACGGGCTCGGCGAAGGCCACGACGACCTCGAGCCGGTCGGCCTCCAGGGAGGTCAGGCTGCGCACGACCTGACCCTCCTGGTGGACGGGGAAACCTTCGAGGTCGAAGGACAGACGGGCCAGCCGGCCCAACC
Source organism: Kineococcus sp. DHX-1 (assembly GCF_042473625.1). GTDB lineage: Bacteria > Actinomycetota > Actinomycetes > Actinomycetales > Kineococcaceae > Kineococcus. The sequence continues at coordinate 2,252,907 of NZ_CP170445.1, forward strand.
GCAACCAGGTGCCGGCCGGCACGGACAGGGCCGACCCGCCCTCGGACAGGTCGACGAGCCGGGCCGACACGGCCGGTTCCTCGACGGGGTCCTGCGGGTCGACCTCCGCGGCGAGCGGGTCGCCGGGGACGGGGGTCAGGTGCACGCTCCCGGAGGCCGGGACGCGGGCGTACCGGCGCCGCTGCTCCACGACGACGTCGCTGCAGGGCACCAGGTCCCAGGCGGGCACGCGGCGCCGGACGACCTCGGCGATCAGGAAGTCCTGCCGGGACTGCCCGCGTTGGCCGGCCCAGCTGACCGCCACCGGCAGGCCGGGGGCGACGACGTGCAGGTCGCCGCGGAAGCTGGGCGCGGCCACGACGAGCGTGCCGTCGTGCGCGTCCTCGATCCGGGTGGGGATCCGGATGGTCTCCCCGCCGAAGCTGTCCGGCATCTGCACCTCGACCCACACCCGGTCGTTCAGACCGGGCCAGTGCGCAGGAGCCGAGCGGGTGAGCTCGGCCCCTGCCGGGGTGCGTCGGGCCATCGTCCGGGGGCCGTCAGCGCAGGTTGTGGTCGCCGGCGGCGTCCAGCAGCAGACCCGCCCACGCACCGGAGGTGGCGGGACGACCGTCGAGGAAGCCGACCGGGACGTCCAGGGACAGGACGTCCAGCGGGTCCGGGCTCTCGGCGGCGCGGTGCACGGCCAGGCGGCGGGCGGGCAGCCCGACACCGTCGAGGGCGCGCAGCAGGCTCGCGACGGCGTGGCTGCGACGGGTGGCGTCGACGCACACGACCACGGAGGCGGCACCGATCTCGGCGGCCATGCGGGCGGCGCGCTCGGCGTCGGCCCCGGTCGGGCGAGCCGGGATGGCGACCGTCAGGGGCGCGCTCCAGCGGCGGGCCTGGTCCTGGCGGGCCGGCAGCTCGTCGGCGGTGACCGTGTTCTGGACGTCGGCGCGGCCGAGGACCAGCGGGGCCTCGGAGCCGACCTCGTCGGCGACCAGGAGGGCGGCCGCCACGACGGCGTCGGCCTCACCGATGACGACGACGAGCTCGCCGGCACCGACGCGCAGCGGCGCGGGCACGTCGATGTCGCGCGCCAGGCGCAGCACGTCGCCGGTGTCCTGCGGCTCGCGGTAGGCCATGCGGGACGCACCGGAACGGTCGCTGTAGGTGGTCACGGGTTCACGGTAAGTCAGATCCATGGTCATCGCCTCGTTGTCGTCCCCATCGCGGTTCACCGCTCGGTCAGTGGCCCGTTCCACGCGCTCGGCGGCGCGGGGGGCGGGCTGGTAGCTGCGGGCCGGACGCTCGTCCTGGCGCTCGTAGCCGGGTTCGAAACCCTTCTCGTAGGAGTCCTGCTCGTAGTAGGACTGCGCAGCGACCTGCTGCTCGAGCTGGTCGTAGTCGTGGGCCCAGTCACCGCGGCGGTCACCGCGGTCGGCGGCCCGGTCCACGGGCCGCTCGACGGGGCGCTCGACCTCGAACCGGTCGCCGAACTGGTCACCGAACTGGTCGGCGAACTGGTCCTCGACGGCGGCCGGGCGGCGCAACTCCGGACGGCGGGCCGGACCGCGACCCTCGCGGGTGGCGCCGTTCGTGGTCCCGAACTGATCGGACACGCGTTCCTCCGGGGTGCGAGCGGGTCGAGCGTCGGGGTGTCCCGGACGGGGACGAACGGAACGCACCGGCGTGGTAACGGAGCGTACATCACCCGTTACTCCAGTCGCAGGGGTTCGCGTGGCGCCCTGGCGCATCGAGGCCAGGGTCCGGGCGAAGGAGTCGCTCTCGGTCGAGATCGGCCGGTGCGGGCGGGCCGCGCGCTGCTGCGGGGCGGCCTCCCCCTGCCCGGCGGCGAACATCGCGCCGAGGCGGTCGGTGCCGTCCGCGGCGTCCGCCGCGGCGAGGACCTCGCCGAGCGAACGGGCCGGCGCCTGCGCCGGGACGCGCACCGGGACCTGGGCCTGGGGGCGCGGAGCGCTGACGCGCTCGGCCTGCCGGCGCCGGACGTCCGCGCGGACCGCCTCGCGGCGCACCTCCTGCTCGCGGACCGCCTCGCGGCGGGCGTGCTCGGCGCGCTCGGCCTCCCGGCGCTCCATCTCCAACTGCTGCATCCGCTCCTCTTCCAGGGCTCGTTCGGCGGCGGCACGTGCGGTGGCCTCGCGCTCGCGGGCGACCCGTTCGACCTCGGCACGCTCCAGCTCGGCGCGCTCGATCTCGGCGCGGGCCTGCTCGAGCAGCTCGGCCTCGAAGGCCGCCACGGCGGCCTCCTCGTCGGTCAGCTCGTCGGCCTGCTCGTCGGCTCCGCTGTCGGCCAGGTCGTCGACCTGCTCGTCGAGCTGCTCGTCGGCCAGCTCGTCGGCCAGGTCGGCGGCGAGCGCCGCGTAGGCCTCGTCCGCCTGGTCGGCGGCCTCGTCCGGGTGGGCGAAGCCGGTCGACGCAGCGTGCTGGTCGTCACCCGTTTGCGCGATCACACCCCGGTCCTCGGCATCCGCGGCGGATTCCTTGAGCCCGGTCTGCGGGGCCTCGGTGGACGCCCCCTGCTGGGAGGCGCGCAGCACCTCGAGCAGCCCGGCCCGGGCGGACTCGAAGTCCTCCGCGGCGACGGTGTCGTCGGCGACCACGGGAGCGGGAGTGGGCACGGGGGCGGGAGCGGCGCCGGCGGCCGTCTCGGCGGCGTCGGCGGCGGCGAGCAGGGCCTCGAAGTCGAGGGCCTCGCGCTCCTCCACCTGCAGGCCCTCGGGGGCCGGTCCCGCGGCGGGGGCCTGGTCGTCGGCGTGGCTCACGTGGGTCTCGTCGTCCCCTCCGGCGCCGTCCATCTCGACGGTCACCTCGTAGCGTTCCTTGCTGAAGAAGCCGGCCACGCCGCCGGAACGGATGCGCTCGGCGCGGACGACGCGGGCCGCCGGGCCGTGCTGGGTGCGGACCTCCGCGAGGAGGTCGCCCAGGTCAGAGCCTTCAAGAAGCAAGTGCATGGACACCGCTCACCGATCCAACCGTCTCGATCCGGGGGTGGTTGCTCACGTCGTCGTAGGACAGGACGTGCAGGCGGCCCACCGCCACCTTCAGGAGGCGGCGCAGGGGGGCGCGCAGAGGGGGTGCGCAGACGAGCACCGCGCTGATGCCCTGCCCTTCGGCACGTTCCATGCAGGAACTTGAGGAGGTCACCAGGTGCTCGGCGGTGCGCGCGTCCAGGGCCAGGCTGGCGCCGTGCTCCCCGGGGCGCAGGGACTCGGCGAGCTGCTGCTCCAGGACGGGGTCGAGCGTGATGACGTGCAGGGTGCCGTCCTGCTCGTGCACGGCGGCCACGGCCGGGCCCAGGGCCCGGCGGGAGGCCTCCACGAGCCCGTCGAGGTCGCTGCCGGCCTTGGCGCGCAGCGAGAGCGCCTCGAAGATGCGGGCGAGGTCCCGGATCGGGACGGCCTCGTCGAGCATGGCCTGCAGGACCCGCTGGACCTCCCCGAGGGTGAGGACGGCGGGGGTGAGCTCGTCGACGACGGCGGGGTGGGTGCGCTTGAGCGCCTCGGTGAGCGAGCGGACGTCCTCGCGGGACAGCAGGCGCGGGGCGTGGGTGCGGACGAGCTCGCCGAGGTGGGTGATGAGCACGCTGGCGCGGTCGACGACCGTGGCCCCCATGAGCTGGGCCTGGTGGCGCAGCTCGGCGGGGATCCACTTGCCGGCCAGGCCGAACACCGGCTCGACCGTCGCCCGGCCGGGCAGGCCGTCGAGGTTGTCGCCGAGGGCCAGGACCTGACCGGGCGGTGCGGTGCCGCGGGCGACCTCGACACCGGAGATGCGGACCGCGTAGGTCGACATCGGCAGGTCCAGGGAGTCGCGGGTGCGGACCGGGGGCACGACGAGGCCGAGTTCGAGGGCGATCTTGCGGCGCAGGGCGCGGACGCGTTCGAGCAGGTCGCCGCCGCCGGAGGTGTCGACGAGGTCGACGAGGTCGGGGGCCAGGACGACCTCGAGCGGGTCGACCCGCATCTCCTCGAGCAGGTTCTCCGCGGCCTCGTTGGGGTTGTGGGGCGCGGGGGCCAGTTCGGCCAGGGCCGCGTCGCGGGCGGTCTGCTTGTCGCGCTTGGCGATCCGCGTGGAGGCGAAGACGGCGAGCCCGCCGATGACGAGGAAGGGCAGCTTGGGCATGCTCGGGATGAGCGCCAGGACGAGCATGGCGCCGCCGGCGATCTGGAAGGCCATCTTCTGCTGGCCGAGCTGGCGGATGGCTTCCCCGCCCATGTCCCCGGTCCCGGTGGAGCGGGTGACGATGAGGCCGGTGGCGACCGACAGCAGCAGGGCCGGCACCTGGGAGACGAGGCCGTCACCGATGCTCAGCAGGGCGTACTTGTTGATCGACTCCGCGGGGCCCAGACCGTGCTGGAGCATCCCGATGGCGAACCCGCCGATGAGGTTGATCATCACGATGACGATGCCGGCGATGGCGTCGCCCTTGACGAACTTCGACCCACCGTCCATGGCGCCGTAGAAGTCGGCCTCGGCGGTGACGTCGGCCCGGCGCTGGCGCGCCTCGGCCTCGTCGATGAGGCCGGCGTTCAGGTCGGCGTCGATGGCCATCTGCTTGCCGGGCATCGCGTCCAGGGTGAAGCGGGCGCCGACCTCGGCGACGCGCTCGGCACCCTTGGTGATGACGACGAACTGGATGACGACCAGGATGAGGAAGATCACCATCCCGATCACCAGCGAGCCCGAGATGACGAAGTGCCCGAAGGCCTCGATGACCTTGCCCGCGTAGCCGTTGGACAGCACCAGGCGGGTGGAGGCGACGTTCAGGCCGAGGCGGAAGAGCGTCAGGACGAGGATCAGCGCCGGGAAGACGGAGAAGTCCAGGGGACGCTTGACGAACATCGTGACCAGCAGCGCGACGAGCGACAGCGTGATGTTCAGCGCGATGAGGAAGTCCAGCAGGGCCGCCGGCAGGGGCACGACGAGCAGCAGGACGATGCCGACGACCCCCGCGGGGATCGCCAGCTGGGGGAGGTTGCGAAGTCGCACTGCACCGCCTTGGTTCGCGCGGGGCACCCGTTCGGGTGTCCCTCGTCCAGCGGCCGGTCCGTGGCCTGCTGCGGCCGTCCTGGCCACTGCCTCCTTCGGCACTCCGGGGCCCGGGCTTGAGTCACCCGCTCGGACGCACCCGCCCGGACGGTGCCGGGCCGGGGCCGGGCCGGGGGGAACGCGACGAGCCCCGTCGGCCGGGTGGCGGACGGGGCTCGGGGAGCGCTGTGGTGCGTGTGGTGCTGGGGGGTCACCAGCCGCCGGCGGCGTGGGCTTCGGCCTGCAGCGCCTTGTCGATGGCGCCGGCGAGCGCGCTGACGACGAAGGGCTTGGTCAGGTAGACGGCCCCGAGCTCCTCCCCCGCGGCGATGTCCTCGGGCCGCACGCGGGCGGACAGGAAGATGGCGGGCAGGTCGGCGGTCTCGGGCTGGGCGCGCAGCGTCCGCAGGACTTCCAGGCCGGTCATGCCCGGCATGGCGACGTCGAGGACGACGACCTCGGGGGCACCGCGTTCGGCGATGACCGCGAGCGCCTCGGCGCCGGACGGGGCGGACACGACGCGGTGTCCGAGGCCGCGCAGGCGCAGCTCGACGAGCTGGCGGATGTCCGGGTCGTCCTCGACGACGAGCACTCGTGCCACGGGGTCCTCCTGGACCTGGAAGGGGTCGGGTCTTCGGTGCGGGGGTGTTCTGGGGTGGTGCGGGTGTCTGCGGCCCATCGGCGCGCGTGGCGCGGTCTTGAGGCCGACGGCGCCGGCCCACCCGGTCGGCCCACCCGTGGGCTCAGGTGGGAGGGGCTGGGGGGTTGGCGGGGAAGAAGGTGGCGCGCAGGGTGGCGCCGCCGCCGGGGGTCGGCTCGGCGGTGATGGACCCGCCGTGGCGGGTGACGATGCGCCGGCAGGTGGCCAGGCCGATGCCGTGCCCGCCGGGGGCGGGTCCGGAGGTGAACATTGCGAAGACGCGGTCGCGCTGGTCGGCGGGGATGCCGTGGCCGTTGTCGGCGACCGCGAGCTCCCAGCCCCCGGCGGGCAGGGCGGTGACGGTGACCTCGATGCGGCAGGGCCGGTCGGGGCGGCGGTGGCGGACGGCGTTGGCGAGGAGGTTCTGCAGGAGCTGGCGCAGCAGGACGGGGTCCGCCTGGGGGTCGAGGGTGCCACCGGGGGCGGGGACCTCGGTGTAGCCGATCCGGGCTGCGGCGCAGGAGGTCCCGAGGTCCTCCACGACGTGGCGCAGGACGTCGCGGACGTCGACGCGGCGGGGGTGGCAGCGCTCGCCGTCGGCGAGGGAGTGCACGAGCACGGCCTCGATGAGGCCTTGCATGCGGTGGGCGGCGCGCAGGGCGGTGCCGAGCCACTGGCTGCCCTGGGCGCCGAGGTCGCCGCGGTGGACGTCGAGGACGAGGTCGAGGTAGCCGATGACGGCGGTCAGCGGGGCGGCGAGGTCGTGGCCGGCGACGGCGGCGAGGTGGGTGAGTTCGTCGTTGCTGCGGCGCAGCCGCTCCCCCGCCGCCTCCAGCGCCGCGGTGCGGGCCAGCGCGGCGGTGAGGAGCGCGCGCTGGTGCTCGACCTCGGCGAGGAGGGTGACCTGACGGCGACGGCGCCGGTCGAGCGCGGCGACGGCCAGTCCGGCGAGGTCGCGCAGCCGGTCGGCCTGCTCGCCGGTGAGGTCGCGGGGGGTGCCGGCGGTGACGGAGAGGCTGCCGAGCAGGTGGCCCTCGGCGCTGCGCAGGGGTGTGGAGGCGGCGAAGACGACCCGGTCGAGGCGGCCGTCGACCCAGCTGCTGTCCCGCAGGCGCGGGTCGCGGCGGGCGTCGTGGACGACCACCACGTCGGACGCGGCGTGGCGGCCGGTGTGGAGGCGGGCCGCGAGGGACTCGCGGCGGTCGGTGGTGCCCCTCGCGGGGTCGGTCCCCTCGCTCGTGCCGGTGGTGGCGAGCCGCAGCTGGCGGTGGGCGTCGAGGAGGTCGACAGCGGCCGCGGACGCGCCGGTGACCGCGAGCGCCAGCCGGACGACGGCGTCGAGCTCGGGGTCGGCGTCGGGGGTCTCGGGGACGGCGAGCAGGTCGTGGGCGCGCAGCGCGGCCCGTCGCGCGTCCTCCTCGGAGTGGGCGTGGGTGTCGGAATGGGAGGGGTCGAGGTGCCGCAGGGGGCTCACCAGGCACCGCCCACGGTCTGCCCGTCGGCCGGCGTCCCGGGGGGCGGGGCCGGCGTGGAGGCCGGAGTGGAGGTCAGCGTGGAGGTCAGGGGCAGGCTGACGGTGGCGGTCGTCCCCTGGCCCTCGACGGAGTCCAGCTCGATGCGGCCGCCGTGCAGGCGGACGAGGTCGCGGGCGATGGTGAGCCCGAGGCCGGTGCCGGGGACCTGCTGGACGGCGGCGTTGGACCCGCGGGCGAAGCGTCCGAAGACCCCGGCGACCTCGGCCGCGGGGATGCCCATCCCGTTGTCCTGCACCACGATCCGGACGTCGGCGGGGTGGCGTTCGACGCGGACGCGCACGAGGGAGCCGACCGGGGAGAACTTCACCGCGTTGTCGACGACGGCCAGCAGGGCGCGGTGCAGGTGCTCGGCCTCCCCCGGGACGCGCAGGCCGGTGAGCTCGTCGGGCGCGGTGGTGCAGCGGACGGTGCCGCCGCTGGTGGGCCCGGCCGCGACGGCGGCCAGCACGCCGCTGAGCAGGTCGGCGACGGTGCTGGCGCCGCGGACCTCGGTGGTGGGGGCGGACTCCACGCGGGACAGCAGCAGGAGGTCCTCGATGAGCGCCCGGAGCCGGTCGGTGTTGCGTTCGACGATGCCCAGGACCGCGGCGACGTCCTCGCCGACATCCCCGACGGCCCCGTCGCGCAGGAGTTCGAGGTAGCCGGAGATGCTGGTCAGCGGGGTGCGCAGCTCGTGCGAGACGGTGGCCAGCAGGTCGGACTTGACCGACTCGACGTCGCGCAGCTCCCCCAGCAGCCGTTCCTGAGCGCGGTAGAGGCCGGCCAGGACGAGGGCGCGGGACAGGTCCACCGCCACGGAGCGGGCCAGCTCGACCTCTGGGACGGTCCAGTCCCGCGGTCCCGTCCCGCACACGACGGTCAGCAGACCCTGCGGGGAGTCGCCGACGCCGATGGGGACCAGCAGCAGGGCGCGGGCGTCGGTGCCGCGCAGGAACCCGTCGAGCAGGGGGGAGCGGCCACGCAGGCTGCGGGTGTCGGGGACGGCGTAGACCTGCCCGGAGGCGTGCAGCTCGTGCAGCCAGCTGCGGGAGTCGTCGAAGGCGCGCGTGGCGCCCCCGTCGCCGCGGGGCAGCGAGCGCAGCGGGGCCAGCGCGGGGGCGGCCCACTCCCCGGCCACCGGGCCCAGCCCGGAGCGCACGCCGCCGGCGCGGTCGGGTCCGGGCCCGTCCTGCAGCATCCGCACCCAGACGCGGCCGACGCGCAGCTCCTCCCCCAGCCGCGTGACGGCGACCTGCAGGGCGTCCTCGGCGACGAGCTGGTCGCGGACCTGGCGGCCGATGTCGCCGGCGAGGCGGTGCAGCCGGGCGGACTGCTCGGCGGCCTCGAGGAGGCGGGCGTTCTCGCGGGCGAGGTCGTTGACGGCGAGCGCGACGCTGCGGACCTCGGCCGGTCCGGCCGTCGGGTCGGCGTGGGCGCGGCGGTCCCCGCGGCCGTGGGCGTCCAGGACGTCGACGAGGGAGCGCAGCGGGTCCACGAGGGCGCGGCGGGTGCGGGCGCCGGTGCCGGCGACGACGGCGAGCGCCGCGGCGAGGGTGAGGGCGGTGACGGCCAGCGCGCCGTAGCGGACCCAGGCCTCGGTGCTGGTGGCGTCGTGGCGCTGACGGCGGACGAGGTCGTCGAGGCGGGTGTTGGCGTCGCGCAGGTCGGTGAAGGCGGCCGCCTGCGCGGCGGCGCCGGTGAGGTCGGCGGCGCCGCGGTCGGGGTCGGTGGTCCTCAGCCAGGCGTCGATGAGGGCCGACTGTTCGGCGAACAGGCTGCGCTGCAACGGGTCGGTGAGCAGGGACTGGACGCGGGCGCGCAGGGCGGGCAGGGCCTGGACGGCGTGGTCGTAGGTCTGGCGGGACTGCGGCAGGTGCCCGGTGGTGGCGTCGCGGACGGCGGCGTCGGCGTCGGCGAGGGTCAGCTGGAGGGTGGCGTTGGCCGCCTCGAGACCGCGCAGCTGGGTCTCGCGGGTGCGGGAGGAGCCGGTGACGAGCAGGCCGCCGGCGCCGCTGGCCCCCACGAGCAGCAGGAGGGCGACGACGAGGCCCAGGGCCCGGGTGAGGCGGACGCCGACGGAGGTGCCGCCGGCGGCGGCGGCGCGGTCGTCGGCGCGGCGGCGGCTGCGCAGGTGCAGGTCGCGGGCGCCGTCCAGGTCGCCGGGCTGGGGGGCCGGGTGGGGCAGGACGTGCTCGAGCCGGCGGCCCGGCACCGCGCTGCCCTCGGCACCGGCTGCCTCACTCGATCGGCCCACGTCCTGGGCATCGGCGCTCGCGCTCCCCACCTTGACCTCCGCGACCTCGACCGTCAGGCCGGGACGGTGTGGGCCTCGCCGAAGGCCGTCAGGGAGCCGCGGGTGCGCAGGCTCATGACGAAGGCGAGGACCTTGGCGACGGTGGCGAAGAACTCCGGCGGGATCTCCTGGCCGACCTTGACGCTCTTGTACATGGCCCGGGCCAGCTCGATGTCCTTGACCAGGGGGACGTCGTTCTCCTTGGCCTTCTCGCGGATCTTCGTGGCGATGGCCCCGGCGCCCTTGGCGACGACCTTGGGCGCGCCGGTGCCGGGCTCGTAGCGCAGGGCGACGGCGATGTGGGTGGGGTTGACCAGGACGACGTCGGCCTTGGCGACGTCGGCCATCATCCGGTTGCGGGACATGGCCATCTGCTTGGAGCGGATGGCGCCCTTGAGCAGGGGGTCACCCTCGGCGTTCTTGTGCTCCATCTTGATGTCCTGCTTGCTCATGCGCAGCTTCTTCATGATGCGGCGCCGGCTCATGGCGTAGTCGGCGACGGCGATGAGCAACCCGACGACGATGGTCACCAGCAGCATGCGGATGACGGCCGAGCCGGTGAGGGACAGCACGGAGGCCGTGGGCATGGCGCCCTGCGCCACGAGGCGGGGGGCGAGGTCCTTGGCCACGAGCCAGACGGCGCCGCCGATGACGATGGTCTTCAGCAGCGACTTGGTGGCCTCCCACACCGCCTGCGGTCCCCAGTGCTGCTTGAGGCCGTTGACGGGGTTGAGGTTGCTGAACTTCGGCTTGAGCTTCTTGGGCGCGAAGTAGAGGGTTCCCTGGACCGCGCCGGCGACGACCACGGACAGGACGGTGGCGATCGCCAGCGGGCCCAGGACGGCGGGGACGCCGGAGAACGTGTCGGTCAGCACGGACAGGGCGCGAGCGGGTTCGGGGTCGGCGGCGACCTCGGCGATGCGGCCCATGGTGCGCTGCAGCAGGACCCGGCCGGCCTCGATGGTGTGCGGGATCGTCGCGGCGCCGGCCCCGGTGGACAGCCAGGCGGCCACGTCGCGGGAGAACGGGACGTTCCCCTCTTCCCGGGCCTCCTTGAGCTTCTTCGGAGTCGGCTTCTCGGTCTTCTCCCCGCTCACCCGCCCCCACCTCTCGTCACCACGGGGGTGACCATCCGGACGACGGTCTCGCGGGCGGTGTCGGCGAGGTCGCCGACGACGCCGGGCAGCAGGGAGAAGGTGAACCCGCCGAGGGTGAGGGCGATGAGGATCTTCACGGGGAAGCTCATGGCGAACACGTTGAGGGCGGGGGCGACGCGGGACAGCAGGCCGAGGCCGATGTCGGTGAGGAACAGCACGGCGATGAGGGGGGCGGCGATCTGCAGCGCCGACAGCATGAGTTCGGTGACGCCGGAGGTGAAGACGCGCGCGACGGTGCCGGTGTCGACCCCGGCGTCCAGCGGCAGGACGTCGTAGGAGCGCAGGAAACCCTGCAGGATCAGCAGGTGCCCGCCGGAGACGACGAGCAGCGCGGTGGTGGTCCAGTTGTAGAGCTTGCCGAAGATCGCCGTCTGGGACTGCATGAGGGGGTCGTAGGCGCTGGCGAGCTGGAAACCGCCGAACAGGTCGAGCATGTCGCCGGCGGCCTGGACGGCGGCGAACAGCAGCGCGACGAACGCGCCCATGACCACGCCGACGAGGGCCTGCTGCAGCGCCGCGGTGATGATCGCGCCCGGTTCCACGGGCGGGACGGAGTCGCGCAGGCGGGTCGCGACGGGCAGCGCGATGGCCACGGACAGCATCGCCTTGGTGCGGCCGTTGACGGCCTTGTTGGCGAACGGCGGGGCCAGCATGAGGAACGCCGCGGCGCGGATGCCGGCCAGCAGCAGCGCCATCAGCAGGTCCAGCGGGACCGAGGGGACCCCCTGCACGGCTCAGCCCCCGTGGGTCAGCAGGGAGGGGATCTGCTCGTACAGCGCCGTGGTGAAGCTCGTCATCTCGTGCAGCATCCACTTGCCGCAGAACACGATGGCCACCCCGACGGCGACGGCCTTGGGGACGAAGGAGATCGTCTGCTCCTGCAGCTGCGTGACGCTCTGGAACAGGGAGATGCCGAACCCGACGGCCAGGGCGGTCAGGAGCATGGGGGCGCAGAGCTTGGCGGCGAGGACGAGAGCGGTCATCCCGAGGTGGATGACGGTCACGTCGGTCATCTGGTCGCCTTCCTGTTCGCAGAGGTGTTCGCAGAGGTGTTCGCGGTGCGTACGGGTGTCACGGGTGTTCTGCAGACTCCTTCGGCTGTTCGGGTGAATCCCTTGAGCCGGACGGGGTCCGGAGGCTCAGGAGATCCCGGACGCGCGCGTGCCCGGGCACCCGCGAGGGGTGCCCGGGCACGGGACGGTGGGGAGCCTCAGCCGGCGTAGGAGGAGACGAGGGACTTGATGATGAGCCCCCACCCGTCGACCATCACGAACAGCAGCAGCTTGAAGGGCAGCGACACCGTCACCGGTGGCAGCATCATCATCCCCAGGCTCATCAGCGCCCCGGAGACGACGATGTCGATCACCAGGAACGGGATGAAGATGACGAACCCGATGATGAAGGCGCTGCGCAGCTCCGAGAGCGCGAACGCCGGCACCAGCGTCGTCAGCGGCGTCTCCTCACGGGTCTTGGGCAGGTCCCGCTTGGCGGCCTTGGTCATGAGAGCCAGTTCCTCGGGCCGCGTCTGCTTGAGCATGAACTCCTTCAGCGGCTTCGAACCGTCCTCGAAGGAGACCGTCGCGGTCTTCTCGCCCTTGAGGTAGGGCTGCACGGCGACGTCGTTGATCTGGCTGAACGTCGGCGCCATGACGAACATCGTCAGGAACAGGGCCAGACCGGCGAGGACCTGGTTCGGCGGGGTGCCCTGCAGGCCGAGGGCGTTGCGGGTCAGGCCGAGGACGATGAGGATCTTGGTGAAGCTCGTGGTGAGCAGCAGCAGTGCGGGCGCCACCGACAGGATCGTCAGCGCGATGATGATGGTGATCGACTGGCTGGGCTTGCCGTCGACGCCGTTGATGTCGACCGAGACCGACCCGGTGCCCTCCGGCGCGACCGGGGCCTGCGGGGCCGTGGGGGCCTGCACGCCGGTGGCGAACGCGGCCGGCGCGGCGGCCAGCGTCACGGTCGAGACCGAGCCGGTGGCGGCGGGGGCGGCCGCCTGGGCGCTCAACGCGCCGCCCACGACCAGTCCCCCGGTGAGCACCAGGGCCGCGGCGAGCCGGCGGGCGGCTGCGGTGGTCCGGGTCGTCTGGGGCCGGACTCGGGAGTTCGTCACCTGCGGGTCGTCCTCTCACGCAGCACGTCGACTGCCTTGGACCAGGTGGCCGGGGAGAGCGCCGAACCCTGCACACCGGTGGCGGTGTGGCGGGCGGGGGCCTTCACGGCGATCGTCTCGCCGGCCTTGCGGAGGTAGCGCTCCCCCGTCACCGGTTCGGTGCGGGAGTGCGCCGCGACGGCGTCCGTGCCGCTGAGGATGTCCGCCGGGTCCGTGGCGGAGGTGGTGGCGCTGGTGGTGATGTCCACCTCCTCGACACGTCCGGCAGATTCCTTGAGGGACCCACCCGGGTGGACGTCCTCACCGTCGGTGACCGGCAGGACGGAGGCGACGTCGGTCTCGCCGAGGAGGTTGACCCCGCCGTCGGAGATCCCGACGACGAGGGCCTTGTCGCCGACCTTGACCAGCGCGACGGCGGCCTTCGCACCCAGGCTCTGCTTGGCCAGGACGGCGAAGTCCGCGCCGCCGGCCACGCCGCCCTGACGGCGGCGCAGCCAGCGCGAGATCAGGTAGAGCAGTCCGAGGACCGCCACCAGGGAGATGCTCGTGCGCGCGATCGCGGCGACGGCGTCCATCAGGCGCCGGCCTCCGGGGTGACGATCTCGGTGATGCGGATGGCGTAGTCCTCGTCGACGACGACGACCTCACCGCGGGCGATGAGCTGGCCGTTGACGAGGATGTCGGCGGGCGAGCCGGCCGCACGGTCCAGCTCCACGACCGAGCCCGGCGTCAGGGCCAGCAAGTCCTGCACCGTCATGTGGGTGCGACCGAGCTCGACGGTGACGTCCATCTGCACGTCGCGCAGCAGGTCCATCGTGCGGCGGGGGCCGCCGGCGGCCGCGGCCGAGGCGGTCGCGGTCGCGGTGGGGGCCGGGACGTCCTGCTGGGCGGTGAGGGTCAGGCCGATGAGGGCCAGGGTCTCCCCGCCCGCACCGACGACCGCGACGGCGCCGCCGTCGAGCTGGCGCAGCGCCTGGGCGGGGTCGCCCTCCACTCCGGCCTCCAGGACGCACTGGCCCAGGGAGTGCACGACCGTCTCCAGCGCCGGGCGCAGCGCGTCGACCGGGTCGAGGGCGCCCTCGGGGCTCATGAGGAGGGTGCCGAGCGTCTCCTCGCCCACGACGACGGTGACGCGGCCGTTGGCGGCGCCGGCGAAGTTCGCCGAGACGGCGGTGCCCTCGTCGCCGAGGTCGGGGGCGGCCGCGACGGGCACGATGTCGGTGATCGTGCCGGGGGCGGACAGCGGGAGGACGGCGAGCGCAGCCTGGGCGGCCTCACGCAGGGTCGCGGTCAGGTCGGTGGTGGTCATGGCGCTCATCGGGCGTTCTCCTCGGGGGTCGGGACGATCAGGCAGGCGAGTTTGGCTCCGCGGCTACCGGCCACGGCGGAGGCGACGTGGGCCCCGGAGGCCACCACCTCCAGGGGCTCCTCGGCGCGGTGCGGCAGGCGCAGCACGTCGCCGGGGATCAGCGAGAGGATCTCGTCGGGGCGCATCTGCGCCGCCTGCATCCGCACCGACACCTCCACCGGGATGTTCTCCAGGTGGTCGTCGAGGCGGTCGCGCATGAGGCGCCGCAGCCGCAGCTCCTCGGGGCTGGCCACGCGCAGCTCGGCCGCGGTCAGGGCCGCCGACAGCGGGTCCAGCGGCATGGCCAGGGTCGCGGTGCCCGAGGCGCCCTCGACCTGCAGGTGGAACGAGGAGACGATCATGACGTCGGTGGCGGCGGCGGCCTGCGCGAAGGCGGGGTTCTGGTCGATCGCCGTCAGCTTCGGCTTCAGGTCGGTCACCGTCAGCAGCGAGGACGCCAGCTCCACCAGCGTGCGCTCGACCATGCCGCGGGCCAGGACGGCCTCGATGTCGGTGAGCTGGCGCGCCGGCTGCTCGTTCGCGCCGGTGCCACCGAGCATCCGCTCGATGCACGACAGCACGAACGCGATGTCCAGGTGCAGCACCGCCGCGCCGACCAGCGGCTCGGGGTCGAAGACGGCCATCACCGTCGGCATCGGCAGCGACGCGGCGTACTCGTCGTAGCTGTACTGCTGGATGCCGTCGAGCTCGACCTGCACGGTGGTGCGCAGCGTGGAGGACAGCAGGGTCGCCCACTGACGGCAGAAGCCCTCGTAGGTGATCTCGAGCACGCGGGCGTGCTGACGCGACAGCTTGGTCGGCCGTCGGAAGTCGTACGGGACGGGGACACCGCGTCGGCGGGAGCGACGGGTGCCGGTCCGCTCTGCGGTGCTGGGGGTCTCGGCTGCCACGCGCTTCCTATCGGCACGAACGGCCGTCACCCTTTAGCGCGAGCCCGAACGGGTGGTCCCGCGCCCCCCGGCCTCAAGTCCCCCCGCGGTCGGCTGGGGGGCTCGTCGACGCAGCGGGCTCGACCTACGAGCCGGATGCGTCGACGAGCCCACCCCCTGCTCCCCGGCGTAGGGGGTCTCGCTGACGCCGCGGGCTCCTAGGTCGAGCGCGATGCGTCAACGAGCCCAACCGGCCCGTACGGCGCCGGGTGCACGACGGCTCCCCCGTCGACGTCGACGAGGGAGCCGTTGGGGCGCAGCCGTCAGCCGCGCAGGACCCCGCGCACGCCGCCGCCGACGAGGGTCACGACGTCGACCATCGCGCTGGTCAGCGCCGGGCCGCCGGGCGAGGCGACGTAGCAGGGCTGCCAGCGGGGCGCGAAGCCCTGCTTGAAGGTCCGCAGGCCCTGGAAGTTGTAGAACCGCTCGCCGTGGGTCCACACGAGGTGCCCGAGCAGGTCCCACACCGACTCCGGGCCCTGCTCCCCCTGCAGCCCGGCCAGCGGCGCCATCCCGAGGTTGAAGGTGGCGCACCCCTGCTCCTGGGCCCACAGGATGCACTCCACGAACAGGTACGTCATGACGGTGCGGGGGCCGTCGGGCAGCCGGCGCATGAGGTCGACCTGGACGTCGCGGCCGTCGGCGCTGGTCCACAGCGTCGCGAAGGCGGTGATGCGCCCGTCCTGGCGGACGACGGCCAGGGGGAAGCGGCGCACGTACTCCTCGTCGAACGCGCCGAGGGAGAACCGCTTCTCGCGGCCGTTGCGGTGGGTCAGCCACGCCTGCGACACCTCCCGCAGCTGCGGCAGCAGGGGGTCGACGTCGGCGGCGGCGACGAACTCGACGCTCATCCCGAGGCGCTGGGACTTGTTGCGGCAGTTGCGCAGTCCGACGCGCGCCTTGCCGGCCAGGGTGAAGCCGTCGAGGTCGACGACGGCCTCCTCCCCCAGCTTGGCCAGCGTCAGCCCGCACGCCCGGTACAGCTGCGCGTGCTCGGGGGTGACGTTGTAGAAGACGGGGCGGCCGCCGTGGGAGTCGACGAGCGCGACGAAGTCGGCGACCAGGTCGCGCACCTGCTCGTCCTCACCGACGGGGTCCCCCATGACGACCCAGCTGCGTCCGCGCACCTGGTACATGAGGAAGGCGGCGCCGGTGGGGCTGAAGTGGAAGCGCTTGTCCCCCGTGAACGCCAGGTGCGACAGGCAGCTGCCGAAGCGGGCGACGAGGTCGTCGACGCGGGCCAGCTCCACCGGGCTCGTCGACGCGTCGGCGGCGTGGTGCGGTCCGGCGGTCACGGTGCGGGCCAGCCAGCGCCCGCCGAGCAGCATCCCGACGGCCCCGGCGACCAGCAGCAGGCGGTCCCACCACGGGGTGGGACCCATCCCACCGGCCAGCGCCTCGTGCCAGCCCACCGCCCCCGCGACGAGGACCGTCGCGGCGAGGGGGACGACGACGGTCCCGCCGCGCAGGGCGACCGGCAGGAACCGGCCGCGGTGGAAGGCGGCACGGGCCCGGACGAGGAGGACCAGCAGCGTCATGGACCCGGCGGCGCACAGCTCGTCGCCGTGGGCCAGCGCCGACGCGGCGACCGCCGCCGACAGCACGAGCGCTACGGCCCACGCCCCGCGCAACCGGCGCTGCAGGCCGACGGCCAGCAGGACGGCCGCCAGGCCCACCAGGCCCGTCGTCGCGCGGGACAGACCCGTCGGCACCGCGCCGGCCAGCTCGCCGGCGACGACGGTCGCCACGCCCGCTCCGGCGACGGTCAGGGCCAGGGCGGTCGGGGCCAGCGGGGCACGGACGGCGCGCACGCTCCGGCGCGGGCGCAGCACCTGCAGCCACCGGCCGCGGCGCGCCTCGTGCAGCGCGAGCAGGACGGCCGCGGGCAGCACCGGCAACAGGAAGTAGCAGACGCGGTAGACGACGAGCGCGGCCGCGACCTGCGCCGGGGACCCGATCGGCCCGGTCAGCAGGAGCAACGAGGTCTCGAAGACCCCGACCCCGCCGGGAGCGCTGGACAGCAGTCCCGCGACGGTGGCGGTGGCGAAGGCCACCGCGAACGGCAGGAACGCCGGCCGGCCCGCCGCGGGCAGCAGGACGTACAGGACCGACGCCATCGCCAGCCACTCCACCGTCGAGAGCACCACCTGCCCGCACGCCAGCGGCAGCGCCGGGCGGTGCAGGACGAGGCGGCCGAGGCGGACCTCGCGCGGTCCCGCGGCGGCGAAGGCCAGGTGCGCCACGACGAGAGCGACGAGCACCCCGGCCACGGCGAGCACGGCGGGGACCGGGACGCGCAGCGCGGCGGCGACGGCGTCCGGGGCGGCGAGCGCACCCCCGCCGGCCAGCACGGCGGCGCCCAGGACGAGGGTCACGAGGTTGAGGGCCACGACGCGGGCGACGTCCCCGCCGGGCACGCCCCAGCGCGTGTACAGACGGGCGCGGACGGCCGCACCCACGACGGCGGAGGCCCCGAGGCCGTTGCCCAGCGCGGTCGCGGCGAAGGCGGCGAAGCCGTAGCGGCGGTAGGGCAACCGCTGGCCGACGTGCCGCAGGGCCAGGGCGTCGTACCCCGTCATGAGCAGCAGCGACAGCGCCGTCAGGGTCACCGCGGGCAGCAGCGCCCCCGGTCCGAGGCCGCGCAGCGCGGCACCGAACTCGGCGCCGGACAGACGTCCGAACGTGCCGTGCAGCATGACCCCCGCCACGCCCAGCAGCACCAGGACGGCCAGCGCCCCCAGCACGCGCCGACGGCGGCTGCGGCTGCGCGCGGAGGCCGACGCGTCCGCGGGCGCTGCGGGCGGTGCAGGCCTGGGGCCCGGCCGCGGGGCGGGGACGGTGGCGGCGTGGGTCGTGGGGGAACTCACCCGTTCAGGGTCGGCATCCGGGCGTCGGGGCTTGACCCGCCCCCGGCGCCGTGCCACGGGAACGTCGGAGGACCCCGGACGGTGTCCGGGGTCCTCCTGGGCGCCGGGTCAGCGCGGGGTCACTGCATGACGAAGGAGGTCAGGTAGATGCCCATGACGGACTCCTCCTTGGTCCCGTCGGTCTCCGTCGTGTAGGCCTCGATGACCTTCTTCTGCAGCTCGTCCTTGAACTTGTTGCGCTGGTCGGAGTTCTCCAGGTCGGTCATCGAGAGGTTGGAGTACTCGTTGATGATGAGGTCGTAGGCCTTGGACCCGTCGAGGGTGTCCTTGCTGCCCTCGTGGCCACCGCCGGCGGCCGCGACGCCCTGCAGCGCAACACCGATCTTCAGGTAGTGCCCGTCGGCGAGGTTGACGCTGATGGGGTCCAGCGCGGTGACCGTCCCGGGCGTCAGGGTCGGCGTCGGGGTCGCCTCCGCCGCCGACGCCTTGTCGCCCTTGGTCATCATGAACACGCCGGCACCGGTGCCGCCGGCGAGCAGCACGGCCACGGCCGCACCGATGATGATGAGCTTCTTCGGGCCGCCGGGCTTGGCCTCGCCGTCGCCCTTGTCCTTCTTGGCCACGTCGGCCTCCTTCGGGTCTGCTGAGTCTCGGGTGGTGGGTCGGGTCAGTGCGCCACGGCGGACGCGAGGTCCGGGGTGATGCCGGTCGCGATGTCGGCCGCAGCGGCGACGGTCCCCGTCTGCCCGGTGGTGGAGGCCGGGACGGTGGTGGCGCCGTCGGTGGTGCTGGTGTCGCTCGTGCCGGTCAGCTCGGCAGGGCCGTCACCGGTCGGGGTCTGCTGCGCGACCTTCGGCAGCAGGGCCTTCACGGCGTCGGAGCTGGGGGACGCCACGACGAGGTCGACGCGGCGGTTGCCGTTGACGGCGCGCGGGTCGGTGTCCGGGTACAGCGGACGGGAGTCGGCGTACCCCGTGCCCGACAACCGGTTCGAGGCCATGCCGGCCGCCGCGAAGCGCTGCACCACGGTCATGGCGCGGGCCGCCGACAGGTCCCAGTTGTCGCGGTAGCGGGTGCTGCCGGACAGGGGCAGGGAGTTCGTGTGGCCCTGCACCGCGATGTCGTTGGGCAGCTGCGCCAGGATCGGGGCGATGGTGTCCAGGACCTCGCGGCCCTTGGTCTCCACGTCCGCGCTGGCGTTGGCGAAGAACACGTTGTCCGCCACCAGACCCACGACGAGGCCGTCGGAGGTGATCCGGTAGGTGACCTGGTCCTGGTCGTCCTTGGCCGTGAGCGCGTCGTTCAGCTGCTTGGCGATCTCGCGGTAGTCCGAGACCTCCTGCTGGGCGGCGTTGAGGTCCTGCTGCTGCTGGGCGGTCTGGGCCTTCTGCAGGACCGTGCGCACCTCGCTGGAGATGGACTGCTGCAGCGGCTGCCCCGTGGAGTTCGGGCTGATGTCGATCGGCATGTCGCCGTTCGTCGCGTCGAGGACGCCGGCGCTGCCGGACACGGCCTGGTTGGAGTTGGCCGTGCCCTTGGTGAGACCGTCCTTGAACTGCGCGAACTTCAGCTGGTCGATCTGGCTGAGGGCGAACAGGACGATGAACAGCGCCATGAGCACCGTCAGCATGTCGGCGTAGGAGACCAGCCACCGTTCGTGGTTGACGTGCTCCTCGTGCTCCTCGTGCTTGTGACGCCGCTTGTGCGCTGCGGACATCAGGCCGCCTTCTTGTCCGGAACCGCGGTGCCCGGGGGCAGCAGGCTCTCGAGCTTCTTCGCCACCGAGCGCGGGTTGGAGCCGGCCTGGATCGCGAGGATGCCCTCGACGACCAGCTCCATCTGCGCGGTCTCCAGACCGGAGAGGCGGTTCAGGCGGGTCTGCACGGGCAGGAAGAACACGTTGGCGCTGGCCACACCCCACAGGGTCGCGACGAACGCCGAGGCGATCATCGGGCCGAGGGAACCGGCGTCGGACAGGTTCTGCAGGACGACGGTCAGGGAGATGACCGTCCCGACGATGCCGACCGAGGGAGCGTAACCGCCCAGGTCGCCCCAGAACTTCGCGACCTGCTTGTCGTTGGCCTTCTTGGCCTGGATCTGCGCCGAGAGGATCTCGTAGAGCTCGTCGGGGTCCGTGCCGTCGATGGCCGTCTGCAGGCCGTCGCGCAGGAACTCGTCGTCGACCTCCTTGATGGCGTCCTCGAGGGCCAGCAGGCCCTCGCGGCGCGCGCGCTCGGCCATCTTGACGATGACGGCGACGGTCTCGCCGGAGTTCTTCGGCTTGCCCAGGAAGGCCTTCTGCAGGGCCTTCAACGAGGCGATGCCGTCCTTGAGGGTGCCACCCATGAGGCCGACGCCGAGCGAGCCGATGAAGACCAGGACGAGCGGGCCGGGCAGCAGGATGTCGGTGGGGCTACCGCCCTCGTGGTTCTGCGTCCAGAGGATGGCGGCCGCGGCGATGATCAGACCGCCGATGGTTGCGAAGTCCATGGCTCACGGCCTCCTGCGGTGCAGCGGGACCGGGGCCGGCAGGTCGCCGTCCGCACCGCTGGGGTGGTCACTGGTCTGGTCGTTCTGGCCCGTGTGGGTCGGCAGCTCGAGGACGTGGGCCGTCCCCGTCTCCTCCAGGGAGTGCGCGGTCGCGACGACCCGCGCGCGGAAGGCCATCACGCGCTCGACGAGCTCGGTCAGGGGCTCGGTGACGACGAACTTCGCGCCGTCGACGAGGGTGATGACCGTGTCGGGGGTCGAGTCGACGCGCTGGATCAGATCGGGGTTCACAGCGAACACCGACCCGTTGAGGCGAGTCACGAGGATCACGTGGGGTCCGTCCTTGGCGGTGGAGGCGGGGTGCGCCCGTCCGTGGGCTGGGTGGTTCCACCCTGTCCATCGGCGTGCGGTCTGTGGACCTGAGAGGGGCTTGCACGGTGCACCCGTTCGTGCTAATGCCGGGCCTGCAGTCACTCTCCGTCGTCGCCGGCACGTGGTGCCGGACAAGCGAACACCCTCCCGGAAGAGTTCCCGGGAGGGTGTTCGGTCGGTCAGGGTCAGCGCTTGAGGTTGACCAGGTCCTGCAGGATCTCGTCGGAGGCCGTGATGACCTTCGAGTTCGCCTGGAAACCGCGCTGGGCGAGGATGAGCTCGGTGAACTCCGCCGACAGGTCGACGTTCGACATCTCCAGGGAGCCGGCGAGCAGACCGCCGCGGCCGGCCTGGCCGGCGATGCCGTAGACCGGGTTGCCCGAGTTCGTCGAGACGCTGTAGAGGGAGTTCCCCTCCTTGCGCAGGCCCGCAGCGTTGTTGAAGGACGCGATGGCGATCTGACCCAGGGTCTGCTTGTACCCGTTGGAGTAGTTGCCCGTGATGACGCCGTCGGTGCCGAAGGCGTAGCTGGTGAGCGTGCCGATCGGGGCCCCGTCGGTGCTGGGGTTGATCTGGCTGGCGCCGGAGGACCCGACGTAAGCCGTCAGGGCCGAGAGGTCGATCGCGAGCTCACGGCCGGCCGGGCTGCCGGGAGCGGCGACGAACACCTTCTTGTGGGCCGCATCCACCGAGGTGCCACTGGGATCGAAGCTCAGCGCCTGGTCAGGTGCCATGGACGCCGCAGCCGGGGTGGTCGCGGCGTCGCCCTTGGTCGTCGTGGAATTCACGACGGCACCCGAGGCATCGGTGACGACCATCTTCCAGTTGTTGGTCGGCTGGTACTGGTCGGGCGTGGCGCCCGCGGCCGGGGTGTGGAAGACGGTGTTGGTGAACGTCACCGTGTACTTGGTGAGGATGCCCTGGGCGTCGTAGGCGTTGATGGCCGTCGTGACGATCGTGCCGGGGACCTTGTCCTGACCGGTGCCCGCCGTGCCGGGCAGCGTGGGGTCTACCGTCGGCACCTGGGACGGCGTCTTGAACGTCCGGTCGATGTTGCCCTTGAGGGTGCTGTTCGCGGTCGAGACCGCGGGCATCACCGAGTCCGACGGGATGACGAGCTTGCCGATCTGGGAGTTGGTGTTGATGTTGCCGGCTGCGTCGGCCTTCCAGCCCATGACGTAGCCGCCGTCGTTGGTGACGATGGAGCCGTTCGCGTCGAGGGTGAAGGACCCGTTGCGCGAGTAGAAGGTCCCGTCGCCCTGCTGGATGGCGAACATGCCGTCGCCCTGCAGCATCAGGTCCGTCGCCTTGCCCGTGGCCTGCGCCGAGCCCTGCGTCATGTTCTGCGCGATCGCGTCGACGCGGACACCGAGACCGACCTGCGACGGGTTCGTGCCGCCGGCGGCGTTGGTCGGGGCGCCCGCGGCCTTGGTCAGCTGGGACAGCGTGTCGGCGAAGACGACGCTGGAGCTCTTGTAGCCGGTGGTGTTGACGTTGGCGATGTTGTTGCCGACGACGTCCATCATCGTCTGGTGGGCGCGGAGACCGCTGACACCGGAGAACATGGAGCGGAGCATGCTTCAGACCTTTCGAGGGGGCTGACGGGGAACTGGAGGGGTCAGGCGGACTGCGTCGAACCCGTGGCGGGGTTCGTGGTGGAGCCCGCGGCAGGCGTGCCCGTGGTGCTCGAGGCGGTGGTGGTGCCGGTCGCGCCGGCGTTGCCGACCCCACCGATCTTGGAGAGGACGACGCTGACGCCGTCCACGTTCAGGACGGGCTCGCCGTTCGTGCCGCCGGCCGAGTCCTGGATGAAGGAGACCGACCGGACCTCGCCGGTCTTGGTCTTCCCGTCCTCACCCGTGTAGGACACCGTCTGGCCGACGAGGGTGCTGGCCTGCAGCTTGTTCTGCGCCGCGACCATGGACGTCGACTGCTTGGCGACGTCCTGCATGGCCTCCAGCGCGGAGAACTGCGCGGTCTGGGCCATGAACTGCGTCGTGTCGGCCGGCTTGGACGGGTCCTGGTAGCGCAGCTGGGCGACCAGGAGCTTGAGGAACATGTCCTTGTCGTCCTTGGTCTTCTGCTGCGCCACCGCGGAGGTGTCCGTCTTGCCGGCGTTCTTCGCCGCGGTGGTCTGCGTGAGCAGGTCGGAGTTGGCGATCAGGCCGGCGTACGGATTGGCCCCGCTGGCCGCATCGATGGTCATGCCTACTCCTTCGGACGAACGGGTGAGGGTCTGTAGCCCGGGCGGGGCATTCACGGCGTCCTTTCAGGTGCATTCCGCACCTGGAACGGTTCAGACGCTCAGGTCGACGCGACCGGCGGCCACGGCAGCCGCCTCGCGGGCGCTGCGACGCTCGGCGGCGGCGGCGGAGAAGGCCGACCGGGCACTCGCCCCGGCCTCGGCGGCGGCCGAGCGCGGCCCCGGGCCCTGCTGCCCGGCGGAGGAGCCCTGCTGCTGACCACCGAACTGGGCGTCGGCCGAGCGACCCTGCTGGGAGGAGCCGGAGTCGGCGCGCACGTCGACGGTGGTCTGCGTCCAGCTGCCGGTCGACAGTTCCCGCTGCAGGTCGCCCACGGCGGCCTTCAGGGCGTGCCGCGCGGCCTCGGAGGCCCCGGCGAGGGAGACGTGCAGCGCTCCCCCGCTGACCTCGGCGGTCACCTTCACCGGGCCGAGGCCCTGCGGGTTCACCTCGACCGACATGCGGTGCACGGCGTCCGCCGCCGGCAGGTCCTCGAGGCGGCCGGCGACACCGTGGGCGAACGCGGCGGGGTTGGCCAGGGGCAGCGGGACCGGCGGCGTGGACGCCTGGGCGCCCGCGGGTGCGGTGACCGTCCCGGTTCCGGTGACGGACGGGACGGCCGTCGGCAGCAGCCCCGCGGGCACCCCCGCGTCGTCCGCCACGGCGACCGGAACCGGCTGCGCCGCAGCGGTCACGGGCGGTGCGATCGGCTGGGTGACGGCCGGGCTGCCGGCCAGGACGACCGGCGCGGTCTGCACGGGGGCCTCCCCCGCCGCGGCGCGCGGTGCGGTGGGCACCTGCGGGGCCGGGGCAGGCTGCTGGCCGTTCTGGCCCTGCTGCTGTCCGGCACCCGCACCGTCGCCGGTGGCCTGGCCGGCCTGACCCGCGGTCGGTGCCACCGGGACGCCCGGGGCCGGGGCGGCGTCGGTGGTCGCGGCCGCGGGCTGGCTCTGGGCCTGGGGCGCCGCCGGCGCGGTCGACGCCTGCGCGGCGGCCTGGGCCACCACCGGCGTCGTGGGTGCGGCAGTCGCCACGGCCGGGGTCTGCGCCTGCTCGACGGGCCGGACGTGCTGGGGCAGACCCGTCACGGCCGTCTGCACCGGCGCGGTGGGGGTACCCGCACCGGCAGCGGGCGCGGGGACCGAGGTCACGGTGGCGCCTGCGAGCGCCGAGGCGACGGGGTCGCCGCCCTGGTCCGCGGGGACGGCGGTCACCGGGGTGCTCGCGGCGGGCGTGTCGGCGGGTGCCGCCAGCGGGGCGGTCACCGCGACCTGAGGCGTCCCGGCGGTCCCGGTGGCCGTTCCAGCGGGCACGGGGGCACCGACGGTCGGGTCGGGTTCCGCCACGGCCGTGGCGGCTGCCGTCGGGGCGGTCGTCGCGGCGGCGGGGACGGCGGTGGTGGCGGCGTCGACGAGGGGCTGTGTCGTCGCCACGCCCGCCACGGCCGGCGCACCGGTCACGGGAGCCCCGCCGGTCTCACCGGACAGGCCGGGGGCGGTCTTCGGCGTGAGCGCCGCGCGCAGGGCGGCGGGCAGGCCGAGGAGGGAGGGGTCGACGGGGACGGTCGGCACCGTGGTGACGGTGGCGTCCGCGCTGGTCTCACCCTCGGCGCCGGCTTCGTCGGCCTTCTCCCCCTTCGCGCGGGTGACCGGGCGGGGTTCGTGACCCTTCTCGGTGCGCTCGGTGGCCTTGGCGGGCCGCGCTTCGGGACGCTCGGCCGGGCGCTCAACGCTCTTGTCGACGGCGCGCTCGGCCGCCGCGGAGGCGTCGGGGCGGTCGTCGCGGACGGGCCGGTCCTCGCGGGTGTCGCGGACGGGGGTGCGCAGGTCCTGGACGGCCTGGCCGAGCGAGCCGGCGAAGTCGGCCTCGGACCCGGCGGAGCCGGCGGAGCGGCTGCTCTCGCGGGACGTCACCGGGAACGGCAGCGTCGTGACGGACAGGTTGGCGCTCACGCGGCACTCCCGAGGTCGGCGGTGATCTTCTTGACGTAGTTCTGGGTCTCGGCGAACGGCGGGACACCGCCGTACTTCTTCACGTTCCCGGCGCCGGCGTTGTAGGCGGCCAGGGCGAGGGAGACGGACCCGAAAGTCTTCAGGTGCCCGGAGAGGTACTTGCCGGCCGCGTCGATGGAGGCGAACGGGTCGGTCGGGTCGATGCCGAGGCTGCGGGCCGTGGCGGGCATGAACTGCATGAGCCCGGTGGCGCCGGCGTGGCTGCGGGCGGTCGGGTCGAAGCCGGACTCCTGCTTGGCGACGGCGCGCAGCAGACCCGAGGGCAGCCCGTACTTCTGCTCCGCGGCGGTGAAGGCGCTCTCGTACGGGGCGGACCGCGACGTCGCACCGGTCGACAGGGACGCGGGTCGGACGTAGGCGGAGGCGTCGGTGGCCGACGTGCCGCCCAGGCCGGAGAGCAGGGTCGCGGCGACGCCCACCCCGGCCGCGGTGGTGGCGGCGGTGGTGCCGAGGCGGCGGATGGTCATGGGGGTCTCCCAGACCTTGGAGATCTTCACGACGTCGCCCGTCTTCGGCGCGTGCAGCATCTGCCCGTTGCCGACGTAGATGCCGATGTGGTGGCCGTTCTCCAGGACGACGAGGTCGCCGGGGCGGGCCTGGTCCAGGGAGGGCACCTCGGTGCCGACGGTGGCCTGCTGCGCCGCGGTGCGGGGCAGGTTCAGGCCGATCTGCTTGCCGGCGTACTGGATGAGGCCGGAGCAGTCGAACCCGCTGGGCGTGGTGCCGCCCCACTTGTAGGGCACGCCCTTGAACTGGGAGGCGACGTCGAGCAGCCGCTGGCCGGTGCTTCCGCCGCCGAGGGCCGCGTCGTTGAGGACGCGCGTCCCGCGGCTGACGGCGCCCGCCACGCCGGACCCGGTGCTGGACAGGACGTTCGCGAACTCCCCGGACGCGGCGGAGGTGCTCGTGGACAGGGTCGTGGCGAGGGTCTGCCCGGTGGTGCCCGTGAACTGGGCGATGCGGGCCTCGATGTCGGCGATGCGCGACTGGATCTCGGCGATGCCGCTCACGACTCGCCTCCTTCGAGCTGGGCCCGGCGGCGGGCGCGGGCGGCGAACTCGGCGACCGTGCGGTCGTCGAGGGCCTTCTGGTCGGCGCGCAGCGCGGCCTCCTCCTGGGCACGCTCGTGGCGTTCCACGACGCGTTCCAGGGAGCGTTCGGCGCGGCGCGCGCGGGCCCAGGCGGCCTGCTTCTCCCCCAGGTCGGCCTCGGCGCGCGCGACGAGGGCGCGGGCACCCTCGAGGTCGGCGACGAGGGCGGCGCGACGGGCGACGGACGCGGTCCAGGCGGCCATCGTCTCGTCGGTCAGGTGGGCCTCGCCCAGCTCGTGCCGGACGCGGGCGGCCCGCTTGTTCTCGTTGCGCAGCACCGCGTTCGCGGCGGCGACGTCGACCTTGATCTGGTCGGCCTGGACCTTGCGCAGCTTCAGCAGGGCCATGATCGCCCGGGTGGCACTCACCGCTGACCTCCGAAGCTCGCGACCAGCTGCTGCAGCTGGGCCCACGCCTGCGCGGGCGGGGTGATGTCGTGGATGTCCTGGCGCAGGAAGGCGTTGATCGCCGGCAGGTGCGCGACGGCCGCGTCGACCTCGGGGTTGGCGCCGGGCTGGTAGGCGCCGACGTCGATGAGCTCCTTGGCCTCGCGGTGGGCGGCCAGGACGCGGCGCAGGGCCGTGGCGGCCGCCTTCTGCTCCGGGCCGGTGACGCGGCCGGCGACGCGGGAGACCGAGTCGAGGACGTCGATGGTCGGGAAGTGCCCCGCGGTGGCGAGCCGGCGGTCCAGGACGACGTGGCCGTCGAGGATGGAGCGGGCCGCGTCGGCGATGGGCTCGTTGTGGTCGTCACCGTCGACCAGCACCGTGTAGATGCCCGTGATGGACCCGGTGACGCCGGGCCCGGCGCGCTCCAGCAGGCGGGGCATGAGGGCGAAGACGCTCGGCGGGTAGCCGCGGGTGGCGGGGGGCTCACCGACGGACAGGCCGATCTCGCGCTGGGCCATGGACACGCGGGTGAGGGAGTCCATCATGAGCACCGCGTCGGCGCCGAGGTCGCGGAAGGACTCGGCGATCGCGGTGGCGGTCAGCGCGGCGCGCAGGCGCAGCACGGGGGCCTCGTCGGAGGTGGCGACGACGACGACGGACCGGGCCAGGCCCTCGGCGCCCAGGTCGTCCTCGATGAACTCGCGGACCTCTCGGCCACGTTCGCCGATGAGGGCGAGCACGGAGACGTCGGCGGAGGTGCCGCGGGCGATCATCGACAGCAGCGAGGACTTCCCGACGCCGGAACCGGCGAAGATGCCGAAGCGCTGGCCCCGGCCGGCCGGGACGAGGGTGTCCAGGGCGCGGACGCCGAGGCCGAGGGGGGCGTCGACGCGGCCGCGGGACAGCGCCGGCGGGGGGCTGGCGTGCAGGGCGGCGCGGGGCGCGGCGACCAGCGGCGGGCCGCCGTCGAGGGGGTTGCCCATCGCGTCCACGACGCGACCGAGCAGCGCGGGCCCGACGGGGACGTCCGAGGGCCGGCCGGTGGCGACGACGGGGGCGCCGGCCGCGAGGCCGGTGAGGTGGCCCAACGGCAGGCAGCGCAGGCGCGAGCCCTCCGCGGCGACGACCTCGGCGGGGATGCAGGCGGCCGTGCCGGGCTCGCCCAGCAGGAGCGTCTCCCCCACGGCGGCGCGCAGGCCGGAGACCTCGACGGACAGGCCGACGATGGCGCTGACCCGCCCGCGCAGCTGAGGGCGGGCCGCGACGGCGGCGCGGGCGACCTGGGGGGCCAGGACCTCCCGCACCTGCGCCGCGAGGCGGGTGGACACCAGCGCGCTCACCCGAGCGCTCCGGTCTCGCCCTCTCCGACGAGGGCAGCCAGGGCCCGGGAGACGCTGGCCCGCAGGCCGGCGTCCACCTCGGTGTCCCCCTGGCGGGCGAACGCGTCACCCGGTTGCACGGTGGGATCGGGGAGGAAGCTCACGAGTTCTGCATCGGACGTCGCGTGCCGACCCTTGAGGGCGTCACCCGTCAGGGCGCTCAAGTCGGCCGGGTTCACACGGACCGTCACGGGCTTCTCGGCGTCCAGGGGCGCCAGGGCGCGGCGGACGGCCTCCCCCACGGGGGAGTCCATGAGCTGGACCTCGCGGTCCAGGACGGCACCGGCCAGCTCCAGGGCCAGTTCCAAGACGGTGTCGGCCAGGGCGCCGATGGCGGGTTCGCGTTCGGCGCGCAGGGCGTCGCCGGCGGCCAGCAGCGCCTCCTCGGCGCGCCCGCGGGCGGCGCGGCGCTCGTCGCGGTCCAGGCGGGCCGCGGTGTGGGCGGCCTCGCGCTGGGCCTCGAGCTCGGCCTCGGCGCGCACGGCGGCCTGGCGCATGCCGGTGGCCCAGCCGGCGGCGTAGCCCTCGGTGCGGGCCTGCTCGCGCAGCTGCGCCAGCTCGGCGGAGTCCTCGCGCTGGGCGAGGTCGAGGCCGACGAACCCCCGCGGCGACGTGCTCGTCGCCGCGGGGACGGCGACGAACACGCGCGGTTCGCGGGTCGTCGTGGGCCGGGTGTCCGCGGCCTGGAAGGAGTTACGAGACGAAGTCATCGTCACCACCGCGGGTCAGCACGATCTGGCCGGACTCCTCGAGCTGGCGGATGATCGCGACGACCTTCTGCTGGGACTCCTCGACCGCGGACATGCGGACCGGGCCCATGAGCTCGATCTCGTCGAGCAGGTTCTCGCGGGCACGCTCGGAGACGTTCTTGAGGATCTTGTCCCGGACCGTCTCGGTGACGCCCTTGAGGGCCGTGGCCAGGTCGGCCGTCTCGACCCCGCGCAGGACGAGCTGGATCGCGCGGTCGTCGAGGGTGGTGATGTCCTCGAAGACGAACATGAGCCCGCGGATCTCCTCGGCCAGCGCGGCGTTCTTGGCCGCCAGGCCCTCGAGGATGGAGCGCTCGGTCCCGCGGTCGGCGCGGTTGATGATGTCGACCAGGGGCTGGACGCCGCCGACGGCGGTGTTCGTCTTGGCCTGCAGCACCGTGGAGGTGCGGCGCTGGACGACGTCCTCGACGAGGCGGACGTACTCGGAGCTGGTCGCCTCCATGGTGGCGATGCGCAGCGCGATGTCGGCCTGCATGTCGGCGCTCAGCCCGCCGAGGATCATCGAGGCCTGGTCCGGGCGCAGGTGCGCCACGACCAGGGCGATGGTCTGCGGGTGCTCCCCCGTGAGGAACGTGAGGATCTGCTGCGGGTCGGCCTGGTGCAGGAACTGGAAGGGCTGCACGATCGCGGCCTCGGCCACCCGGCCGAGCACCTCGGCGGCGCCCTCGGCGCCCAGCGCCCCCTCCAGGAGGGACTGGGCGTAGTCGAGGCCACCGAGCCCGCCGCGCAGCGGCGAGGCGATCATCCCGTGGAACTCCTCCAGGACCACGCCGGCCACCTCGGGGGTGACCGATCGCAGCCGCAGGATCTCCGCGGTCAGCTCCTCGATCTCCGCGGGCCGCAGGTGACCCAGCACCTTGGCGGCGTTCTCCTGACCGACCTGCAGCAGCAGGACGGCGGCCTTCTGCGCCCCTGTCAGGGGCGCGACCTCGAGCTCGGTGGACGGCACGGCTCAGGACCTCCGATCGGCGAGCCAGCCGCGGAGCAGTTCCGCGACTTCCTCGGGCTGGCGGGAGACGAGTTCGACGACCTCGGTGCGGCGGGCGGCCGCGGCCTCCAGGGCCGGGTCCACCGGTGCTGCTTCGAGCGCCACGTGCTTCTCGACCGCAGGGGCGATCTCCTTGAGCCCGGCCGGCGGCGCGGTGATGTCACCGAGCTGGAGGGGGTCGACGTCCAGGACGTCGACCGTCTCCACCTTGCGGCGGCGGAAGGCCACGAGGATCACGATGAGCATGATCAGGACGAGCAGGGCGAGGGCACCGGTCTTGGCGTAGCCGATGAGGGTGTCCTGCTGCTCGGCCTTGTCGGCCTCGGCGAGCTGCTTGGCCGCGTCGGTCGAGGCGGAGTCGTCGAACGCGGTCTTGACGACCGACACCGTGTCGTTGCGGGTGGGGTCGATGCCGGCGGCCTGGTTGACGATCTGCGTGACCTGGTTGATGTCCGCAGCTCCCGCAGCCCCCTTGGCGCTGGCGTTGAGCACGACCGAGACGGTCTGCTTGGTGACCTTGCCGGGAGCCTGCGTGGTGACGACCGTGGACTCGTTGGTCGGCAGGTTGTTGTTGTCCGTGGTCTTGGCGTAGCCGCCGTTGCCGGTGGTGCCCGTGGTGCCGGCGGGGACCTGGATGTTGTCCGGGCCCAGGACGCCGGTGGCCGCACCGGTGCCGGACGTGCCGTTGTACGTCTCCGACGTCTTCGAGACCGCAGAGGGGTTGATCCCGTTGGTCTGCGTGTACGTCCGGGAGGTCTCGGTCCGGTCGTCGAAGTCGAGCGTGGCCTTGACCGTGGCGCGGACGTTGCCCTTGCCGTAGATGCTCTCCAGGTAGCTCTGCAGCTCCGAGGACGCACTGGCGTTGTAGTCGTTCGCCTTCTCGTTCTGCGCGCTGGACCCCGTGCCGTCGGTCGAGAGGGTGTTGCCCTTGTCGTCGACGACGGAGACGTTCTTGGGGTTCATGCCCGGCACGCCGCCGGAGACGAGGTTGACGATCGCGGTGACGTTGTCGTTGGACAGCTGCGCCCCCGGCTTGAGCTTGACCAGCACCGAGGCGGTGACCGGGTCCTGCTCGTTGAGGAACACGTCCTTCTGCGGGATCGCGAGGTTGACGACGGCGGACTGGACGCCGTCGAGGGCCTCGATCGTCGTGGAGAGCGTGTTCTTCAGGTCCTGCTGGTAGGCCTGCTGCTGCACGAACTCCGAGGCGGTGACGCCCTGGGTGCTCAGCAGGTTGGACCCGGAGCTGGAGTCGGTGTCGGCCGGCAGTCCCGCTCCGGCCATGGCCAGGCGCTCGGAGTCGACCTTGTCGGCCGGCACCGAGATCGTGGCGCCGCCGTCGGCGAGCTCGTACGGCGTGCCGTCGGCCTTCAGCTTGTCCGCGATCGCGCTGGCGTCCGTCCCCGAGAGGTTGGAGAACAGCGGCGAGTACGACGGCTTGGCCGCCCACTGCGAGAACAGGACCGCCCCGCCGATGAGCGCGGCGACCACCGCGATGACGACCGCCTTCTGGCCGGTCGAAAAGGTCCGGAATCCGGAGACGAAGTTCTTGGCGTTCTCGACGATCGCCGCGCTTCCCTTGGCCTTGGCCATCAGACCTGCATCCTCATGACTTCGTTGAAGGCGTCGACGGCCTTGTTGCGGATGGCGACGGTGAGCTGGGTGGCCAGCTGGGCCTCGTTGCTGGCGATCATGTAGTCGTGGACGTTGGTCAGGTCACCCGTGGCGGCCTTGACCGCGAGGTCGTCGGAGGTGGACTGCAGGCCCTGCAGCTTGTCCACTCCCCCGCCGAGCCCCTGCGCCAGCAGCGACGCGAAGTCGGTCCCGGAGGTCCCGTCCACCGAGGTGGAGGGCCCGGTGCCGGCCACGCCGGCGACCGCGGCGGGGTTCACGACCCCCGTGTAGGAGGTGCCGCTGCCCCCGCCGACCGCGCCGGTCATCTGCAGGTTGTCGGTGTCGGCGATGCCCTGCCCGTAGCCGGTGGCCAGGGTGCCGAGCGTGCTGGCGACGTCCCCGACGCCACCGATGGACTCGATGCTCATCCCGCTCACGCCTTCCCGAGCTGCAGGGCGGCCTGGTAGGCCTCCTTGGACCGGTCGATCACGGAGAGGTTCGCCTGGTAGGCGCGCTGCGCCATGATCAGGCTGGTCATCTGCGTGCTCATGTCGATGTCGGGGTACTTCACGTAGCCCTGCTCGTCGGCCAGCGGGTTCGACGGGTCGTAGACCAGCTTGCCCTCGGCGCTGCCCGTGACGATGCCGGCGACCTGCGTGCCCTTGCCGTCGGCGGCCTCGGCGGCCACGACGTACTTGGCCTCGTAGGCCGGGTCCGACGTCCGGACGGCGGTGTTGATGTTCGCCAGGTTGTCGCTGACGGCGTCCATCCACTTGCGGTTCACGGTGACGCCGGTACCGGCGATGCCGATCGCGTCGAAGATGCTCATGCGGTGCTCCGGATGTCAGGTCAGGGGACGGGGACCGGTGGACGGGACCAGGGGATCCGTCGTCATTGGCTGCTCATCGCGGTGCGCAGCAACGAGTACTTGGAGTTCAGCGCGCTCAGCACCGTCTGGTAGCTGAGGTTCGTGGAGATGTTCGAGATCGACTCCTCGTCGAGGTTGACGTTGTTGCCGTCCTCGCGGGTCGGCTCCAGCGACTTCTTCGTGGAGATGTCGGCGCTCACGGCCGCGGCCGGGTCGCCCGCGGCGACCGCGCTGGCCAGCGCGTCCTCGAACTGCACCTTGTTGGCCAGGTAGCCCTTGGTGTTGATGTTGGAGATGTTGTCGGCGATGGCCCGCTGCCGCGCCTGCAGACCGTTCAACGCGGTGTGCAGTGCGACGCTGGTGAGATCGGACACGGGGCCACCCTCCGGGTTTCGAACTTGTCGGATCGAGCTGAGCGCTGGGGACTTCGGGTTCTGAAGGCTCAGACACTCCTTCGGCCCTGCAGCCGTGCCTCTTGAGCCCGGACGGGGCACCGATCGGTGCTGTCGTCCACCTCTGCCGCACCGGTTCGCGCAGTTGCGCCGGACGGGCGGGTGCGGTTCACCCGGACGGCGGTACCGGTCCCGCGACGACCACCGTCGGTGGCGCCCCGGTTCCGGCCGGTCAGCCGGACTTCTAGAGGTGTCCACTCCATCGGCGCACCGCGCCCAGCCCTTGACCGGGCCCACCGCCCGGCCCGCCCGACACCCAGCGTGGCGGTGCTGGGCCGGACGGGTGACGCACGTCCGGACGATCCAGCCGCTCAAGCTCCCGGCCGCCCGCGCCGAGGAAGAGCGCAGTCGCACCACCGTCCCCCACCCACTCCAGGACAGGACACCCCACTCCATGGACAGCGCAGAACGCCCCACCGACGCGCCCGCCGCGGGTCCGGCGGAACTGGCCCTCCTGGCCGAGGAGGCCGAGCAGCTCACGGCCGCTGAGCCCTCCGAGCACCGCGCGCAGGTGCTGGGGCAGCTGGCCACCGCCGTGCGCACCGAGGCCGACGGCGGCGACGGACGGCTGGGCCGCTGGGCCGACGCCGACCTCTTCGACGTCCTCGACGTGGACGCCGCCGTGGCGCCGTTGGAGCTGCGCCGCAGCGTGCTGCGCTCGGGGTCCCTGCGCACCATCCTCGTCTTCGCGCCCGTCATGGTGACGTGGGTCGGTCTGCTCTTCGCCGGCCGCGCCTACGGCCAGATGTCGGCCGCCGGGGAGGCCGCCGACGGCGAGTCGTTCCTGCAGCTGTGGCTCGACGGGTTCGGCGGCCGCACCTTCTTCTCCCTGGACCGCGTCGCGGAGTTCGCCGTCGTCCTCATCGCCGCCGCCATCGCGGTGGCCGTGGCGACCGACCGCCGCCAGCGCGCCGACGAGCTGTCGGCCGCCCGCGCCGACGAGTCCCACCGGCAACTCCTGCGCGGTTTCGCCGCACGCGCCACCCTGGCCCTGGCCCCGCACCGCAGCAACGCCGCCGAGCAGCTCGGCGCGCACTTCGAGCGCGGGCTGACCGAGCTGGGCCGCCTGGTCGCCGAGACGATCCGCCTGCACGCCGACACCAGCGAGCTCGTCGCGACCGTCCGGTCCTCGGCCCAGCACGCCATCACCGCGGCCGAGGCCGCCAACACCGGCGGCGCCGACGTCGCCCGCGCCGCCACCGAGCTCGGCTCCGCCGTCACCGAGGCCGTCTCGCGCCACGGTGAGCTCATCGCCGCCGACCGCGAGCAGCACACCCGCACGCTGGCCGAGTCGACCCGCACCCTGTCCGAGCACCTCGAGCAGGTCCGCGCCGGCACGTCCGAGGCGCTGCGCGAGGGGCTGCAGGGCCGCGACCGCGTCCTGTCCGCCGTCGAGGGCGTCTCCGCCGCCGTCGAGGCGCTGAGCACCCAGACCCGCGAGTCCATCACCGAGCTGTCGACGTCCGCGCAGACCATGAGCAAGCACAGCGCCGACTTCGGCGAGGCCGTCACCGGTCACGTCGCCGCCCTGTCGACGACGGCCCGCGAGTCGGTCGAGACGATGCACGCCACCGTCGTCGAGAGCGTCCAGCAGGTGACCCGGATGACCGGCGAGGCCTTCAGCGAGCACGTCTCGGCCTCCGCCGAGCACGCCGCCACCACGATGGAGACGCTGCGCCGCGACGTCGAGCGCACCTCCGAGGCCGCCGAGTCCGCCCTGGGCACCGCGAGCCGCGTCCTGGCCACGGCCGCCGAAGCCGCCGACCGCCGCACCCGCCACGAGGAGCGCCTCGCCGACCTGCTCACCACCCAGAACGAGGTCCTGGACTCCTGGCGGGGCATCGAGAACCGCCTCGTCGAGGCCGCCCACGACATGCGCTCGGTGCCGCGCTGGCTGGAGAAGGTCCAGCACGAGCACGCCGACGCCACGGGCCGCGCCCTGCGCAGCATCGGCTCCACCCTGCGCGAGGACGTCTCCGCCGCCGTCACGCAGACGCTGGCCATGGCCGGTGAGGACCACGTCCGCCAGGTCAACCGCGCCTACCGCGACGCCAGCCGCACCCTGACGCAGGACCTCACCTCCACCCTCAGCCAGTCGCTCAACTCCGAGCTCGGCTCCGTCGTCGACGGGGTCATGGACCAGCTGACCGTCCAGGTCGAAGCCCTGCCGGAGCGGATCGCGATCGCCTCCGCGCGTCAGCAGCAGCACCAGCAGCAGCGTCCGGCCGTGCCGGCCCGCCGCCCGGCGCCGCGTCCCGAACCGCGTCCGGAACCCCGTCCCGAACCGCGTCCGGACGCCCGCCAGGACGCCCGTCTCGAGCCCCGGCCCGAGCCCCGTACCGAGTCGCGCACGCCTCACCCTCAGCCTCAGCCCGAGCCGGTCGTGCGCCGCAACGCTCGACCTGAACCCGAGGTCCAGGAGCAGTTCGTGGCCGTCGCGCCCCGCACGCTGCAGGACCTCGCCGCCCGCCGCTACGCGCGGGTGGGCCAGTGAGGCGCCCGGCCCTGCGACCGTCGGCTCGCCTGGGACGCAAGGAGGACGGCACGGTCGGCCTCGCCGGCTGGGTGTTCGCCGACGCTCTCCTGGCCCTGACGATCATCGGCCTCGCGGCCGGTGGCGCCGTGCACGCGGGCGTCGACGCACCCCGAGCCGCGGCCGCGGTGAGCTCCCCCAGCCCGACCCCGACGCCCGTGCCGACGGTGACCGTCACCGCCCCGGCGCCCGCCCCGGACCCCGTGCCCTCGATGCCCGCGGGCGTCGCCCAGGCCCCGGTCGTCCTGGAAGTCCTCGTCGACGGGGCCTCCACCGACGACGCCATCCGCGGTGCCGTCGCCGGAGCCGTCGGCGACCTGGCTGCCCAGGGTCGCCGCGCCGCCTTCGTCCTGACGTTCGGGACGGCCGGCGACCCCGGTGCCGGGACGGCCCTGGCCCGTCGGGTCAACGCCCAGCTCGACGCCGCCGCCCCCGGCGTCTTCGCCGGGTCGGCCAAGCGCGACTTCTGGCGCGCGGTCAACGCCCAGTCCCCCCGCCCGGGGATCGTCCAGCTGGAGCTCTACCTGATCCAGCAGTGACCCCGCGGTGAGCCCCGCCACAGCGGGTGCGTGAACGCTCAAGGGGGCGTGCACGGTGGTCGAGGAGACCCCGTGCACGCCCCCTCGTCGTCCCTGCAGCCCCACCAGCCCACCCGGACCGCCTGGACCGCCCGGTGAGCGCCGGCCTCGCGCTGCTGGCCAGCGCCCTGTGGGGCACGTCGGACTTCCTCGGGGGCAGCGTCAGCCGCCGACTGCGCGCGGTGCAGGTCCTCGCCGTCTCCCAGGTCCTGTCCGCCCTCGTGCTGCTCGTGTTCCTGCTGGTCACCGGCCAGCTCGCGCACGTGCGGGCCGGCGCGTGGCTCGGCTGGTCGGTGCTCGCCGGTGTGACGTGGGCGGGTGCCATGGGCGCCCTCTACACCGCCCTGGCCCGGGGGACGATGGGCGTCGTCGCCCCGATCGCCTCGTGCGGGATGCTCGTCCCCGTCGCCGCGGCCGTCCTCACCGGCGAACGGCCCGGTGCCGTCGCCCTCGGTGGTGCCGCGCTCGCCCTGGTCGGGGTCGTCGGCACGGCGGGCCCGGAACTGTCCGGGACGGATCGCACCCCGGCCTCGGCCGTCGGCCTGGCCGCGCTGGCCGCGCTGCTGTTCGGCGTGGAGGTCTACGCCCTCGCCCGCGCCAGCGAGACGTCCGTCGCAGGAGCCCTGCTCGGGATGCGCCTGTCCTCCCTCGTCGTGGTCGTCGTCGCCGCGGCCTTCGTCGTGCGCACCGCTCCCCCCGTGCTCGGCCGCGACCTGCCGCTGCTGCTGGCCCTCGGCGTCCTGGACCTGGCCGCCACGGCGGCCTTCGCGCTGGCCTCGGCGTCCGGGCTCGTCAGCGTCGTGGCGGTCCTGGCCTCGCTGTACCCGGCCGTGACCGTCCTGCTGGCCCGGCAGGTCCACGGCGAGCGGCTCAGCCGCCTCCAGACGGCCTCCGTCGGGCTCGTGCTGCTCGGCGCCGTGCTCTGCGCGCTGGGCTGAGGACCCCCGACACCCGTTCGGCGGGTCGAGTCGTGCACGTGGCCAACCGACACCTCCTGTGACCTTGGAGGTTCGTCGTGAGCTCAACCAGTGGGCACCGGACGGTGCTGCCCGCACCCTGGGGACGCGTGCTGCACGTCCTGCTGCTGCTCGTCCCCGCCGCCTTCGTCGTCTCCACCGTGCCGGGGGTGCGGGCCACCTCGGGCTACTCGCTGCTCCTGGACGGGGTCCTCAACAACCTCGCCTACGAGTCCGCGGCCGCCCTGTGCCTCGTGCGCACCCTGTCGCTGCAGGGGTCCCGCCGCGGCGGGTACCTGCTGAGCGCGGCGCTCGCGGTGTACGGCTCGGGCAACG
Source organism: Kineococcus sp. DHX-1 (assembly GCF_042473625.1). Taxonomy (GTDB): domain Bacteria; phylum Actinomycetota; class Actinomycetes; order Actinomycetales; family Kineococcaceae; genus Kineococcus. The sequence continues at coordinate 2,289,897 of NZ_CP170445.1, forward strand.
TCTTCTGGACCATCGTGGTGCGCCCGATGGCCGACCCGCCCTACCCCTCCGGGGCCGACCTGGGGTTCCTGCTCTTCTACCCGCTCGTCTTCGTCGCCCTCATCCTGCTGGCCAAGCACCGCGACGCCCGGCACACCCGCAGCCTGTGGCTCGACGGGGTCGTCGGCGCCCTGGCCGTCGGGGCCGTCGCGGCCGCGGCCGTCATCGGCCCGATCGTCTCGGCCGAGGGCAGCTGGGCCGCCGTCGCCACCACCTCGGCCTACCCCGCGCTCGACCTCGTCCTGCTCATGGTCCTGGCCGCCGTCCTCGCCCTGTTCGGCTGGCGCCCGCCCAAGGGCCTGTGGCTGCTGGCGGCCGGCCTCGTCGTCTTCGTCGTCGCCGACGTCGCCTACCTGTTCGCCACCGCCCAGGGCACCTACGTCTCCGGCGGGGTCACGGACGGCGTGTGGGTCACCGGCGTCGTCCTCATGGGCTTCACCCCGGGCTGGACGTCGAACCCGACCGGTCCGCGCCTGCCGGCCTGGGCGCTGCTGTCCATCCCGGTCCTGTCCACCACCGTCGCCCTCGGCGTCCTCGTCGTCGACCACCGCTGGCCGTTGCACCCCATCGCCATCGCCGTCGCCGCGGCGACCGTGCTCAGCGCCCTGGCGCGGCTCGTCATCACCCTGCGCGACGTGACCCGGCTGGCCGAGCACCGCGAGCTCGCCCTCACCGACGAGCTCACCGGCCTGGGCAACCGGCGCGCCCTGTACCGGCGCGGCCCGGCGCTGCTCACCGCGTGCGAACCGGAGGAGACCGCGGCCCTGCTCCTGCTCGACCTCGACGGGTTCAAGGAGGTCAACGACAGCCTCGGCCACCAGGCCGGTGACGCGCTCCTGCGCGACATCGCCCGCCGCGTCCGCGACGTCGCGGCGAGCCCGCGGACCGTCGTCGTGCGCCTGGGCGGGGACGAGTTCGCGATCCTGCGCGCCGGCGCCTCGCAGGCCGAGGCGCTCGACCTCGCCGACGACGTCCACACCGCCCTGCACGAGGCGTACGGCCTCGACGGGGTGCAGGTCCGCGCCCGCGCGAGCATCGGCGTCTCGGTGCTGCTCGCGAGCACCGCGGAGCTCTCGACGCTGCTGCGGCAGGCCGACGTGGCGATGTACCACGCCAAGACGCGCCACCTCGGCAGCTTCGCCTACGTCGCCGACGTCGACGAGTTCGCCTCCGGGGAGCGGCTGGAGACCGCCGAGATGCTGCGCGCCGCCATCGAGGACCGCCGCATGGTCCTGCACTACCAGCCGAAGGTGGACGTCGCCTCGGGTGCGGTGGACAGCGTCGAGGCGCTCGTGCGCTGGCAGCACCCCCGGCGGGGGCTGCTGTTCCCCGACGCGTTCCTGTCCGTGGTCGAGGCGGCCGGGTTGATGGAGGCCATGACCCAGGCCGTCCTGGAGCAGGCGCTGGACCAGGCCGCGGCCTGGGCGGCGGCGGGACGTCCGTTGTCGGTGGCCGTGAACCTGTCGGCCTCCTCCCTCGGCGACGCCACGTTGCCGGACCGCCTCTGCGCGATGCTGCTCGAACGCGGTCTGCCGGCCCGGTTGCTGGAGATCGAGATCACCGAGGACTTCCTCATGGCCGACCGGGTCCGCGTCCAGGGCATCCTGGACGGGCTGCGCCGCAGGGGAATCCGCGTCGCTGTCGACGACTACGGCACGGGGTACTCCTCACTGGCGTACCTGCGGGAACTGCCCATCGACGACCTCAAGCTCGACAAGTCCTTCCTGTCCGACCTGACCGACGACCCCCGCGCGCTGGCGATCGTCCGCTCGACGATCGGGCTGGCCCACTCCCTGGGCCTGCGCCTGGTCGCCGAGGGCGTGGAGGACGAGGCGACGCGCCGCGAACTCGCCGCCGCGGGGTGCGACGTCGTGCAGGGCTGGCTCTACGCCAAGGCGCTGCCCGCCGCCGACCTCGAGGACTGGCTCCTCCGGCACGACGCCGGGCTGGACGGCGCCCCCGAACCCGTTCCCGTTCCCGCACAGGCTCCGGCCGGAGAGTTCTCGTGAGCATCCCCCAGCAGTTCAGCCCCGTCCCCTCCCCCGCGGCCACCCTGGTCGAGGGCCGCGACGCGGTCCAGGCGCTCCTGGCCCACGCCGCCGGGCCCCCGTCCCCGACCGACCCCGTGACCGCCTCCCTCGCGTGGGTCCGCCGCGCGGTCGCCGCCGCCCCGCCCGCCGCCGTCTGGGCCGCGGCCGTCCGCGACGGCGCGGCCTGGGGAGTGGCCGTCCTCCGCGACTCGCGCGAACGGGCCGCCCGCGACGGCGACGACGGGACGCGCACCGACCTGCTGAGCGGTGGCGGCGGCTACCGCAGCGGGGTCCTGACGAGCCCGGGGGTCCGCGGCGCGCAGGACTTCGCGCGCACCGCCCTGGAGCTGGCGGGCCCCCTCGGCGCGGCGCTGGCCGACGGCGCCGACCGCCGCGGGACCGCCCTGGAGCTGACCGGCCTGCCCGACACCCTGGCCGTGCGGGCGCTCGCGGCCGCGGCCGGCGCGGACGTCGGCGCGGAACTGCCCGTCCCGGTGGTCGAACGCCCCGTCCCCGGCGGGCACCTCGTGAGCGCGGGGATGCGCAAGAACCTGCGCAAGAACGCGAACCGGCTCGCCACGGACGGCGTCACGGCCGAGCTGGTCCTGAGCCGGGACCCGGACGTCTTCACCGCGACGCTGCCGGAGATCGAGGCCGCCTACCGCGACCGCGACGCCGCGCACGGTCTGGCCTGTCCGCTGGACACCCCGGCGGGCCGGCGCACCTGGCTGGACCGGCTGGCGGCGCTCGGCGAGGTGGACCGTCGCGAACTGGCGACGCTGCGGCTGGACGGCGACCTGGCCGCCTACGTCGTGGGGGTGCCGGGCCTGGGCCGCTACGGCGTCTTCGAGGGCCGGTTCGTGACGCGGTGGGCGCGCTACTCCCCCGGCCGGGTGCTCGAGCACGCCGTCCTGCAGCACGCGTTCGCGGACCCGACCACCGAGGTCGTGGACTGGATGACCGGGGTGGCGCCGGAGACGCTGCTGACGGTCAGCCGCTTCGAACCGCGTCTCAGCGTCCACCGCGGGGTCCGCGGGGTGGGACCGCGTCCCCTGGTGGGTCTTCAGCCGGCCAGCGCGCGGTAGCTGGCCTCGAGCCAGGGGACGGCGATGGCCAGCGTGGGCCCGCCGAGCACCACGGCGGCCGTGGCGTAGGTGAGGACGGACAGACCCCGTCGCGGGGGGCGAGCCGCCAGCCGGCGGACCCGGGCGAGGGCCGCGGAGCCGACCGGCATCTCCCGGCCCGGCTCGTCGGTGCCGGCCAGGGCCACGAGCGCCCGCGCCAGCGGCTGCGAACCGGCCCGCCGGCGGGCGGCGTCGTCGGCGAGCATCTCCACGAGCAGGCGCACCGAGTCCAGCGCGGCCTGGCTGGACACGAACCGCGGGAACGCGGCGTGCAGGGCGGTGAACCCCTCCAGGACGAGGTCGTGCCGGGCGCGCAGGTGGGCCCGCTCGTGGGCCAGGACGGCCCGCACCTCCTCGGGGGTCAGGGACGCCAGCATCGCGTCGGAGACGACCACGCGGGAGCGGACTCCGGGCACGCAGTAGGCGACGCGGCCCGGGCCGGACAGCACCCGCACGCCGGTCCCGGACAGCAGCGCGGCGTCGACCTCGGAGACGGACTCGTTGCGGTGCAGCAGGTCCACCAGGTCGCGGTGCCGGTTGCGGCGGCGGCGGGTGCGAATCCCCACGAGGGTCGCCACCACCCAGAACCGGACGGTGACGATCGTGACCAGGGCCGAGCCGAGGCCGATGAGCGTCGTCTGCACGACCCCGTGGCGCTCGAGGAAGGGGAAACCCGGTTCCTCGGTGAACAGCAGGGACAGCGAGGCCAGGCCCGCACCCAGGGTCGCCAGGACGGCGCCGAGCGCGATGGCCTGCCAGAGCACGAGGGCGGCGCGCGGGACCTGCCAGGTCCACCGTGCACGCGCCAGGAGCGCCGGGACGGGACCCGCCAGGAGCAGCGCCAGTGCTGCGAACCAGACGGCTGTCACGGTCCGAACCTACGGCGTCCCGGGCCCGGTGGTGTGCACGGCTCAGGCGGTGGGGGCTGCGTTCCCCCGGTCGTGGGCCCCGCCGTTCGACACGGCGTCGAGCGCCTCGCGCAGCGCGGCGGCCTCGGCGGGCGAGACGCCCCCGATGAAGTGGACGAGGGCGGCCTGCCGGTCGTCGACCGAGGGGACGCCACCGAGGGCGTCGAGCATGAGCTCGGCGACCATCTGCTCGCGGGAGGCGACGGGGGTGTAGCGGAAGGCCCGACCCTCGCGCTCCTGCCGCACGACGTGCTTCTTGGCGAGGCGGTCCAGCACCGTCATGACGGTCGTGTAGGCGATCTTGCGGTGCTCGGCGAGCTGCTCGTGGACCTCGCGCACGGTCAGCGGCTCACCGGCCGCCCACAGGCGGTCCATGACGTCGCGTTCGAGTTCTCCCAGGGCCACGGGTGGATGTTACGTCAAACACACTGCTGAACGCGAGCCGTCGTACTACCGATCCGAGTACTACAGTTGGTCGTAGTACGACAGGACGTCGTAGGAAGGCGGAGGACGTGACCATCGAGGACCTCACCCGGCTCCAGTTCGCGGTGACGACGCTCTACCACTACCTCTTCGTGCCGCTGTCGATCAGCCTGGCGCTGTTCACCGCCCTGCTGCAGACGGCCCACCTGCGCCGGACCCGCCGCGGCGGGGACGACACGTACGGCCGCCTCTCCCTCCTCGTCGGCAAGCTGCTCATGACGACCTTCGCCGTCGGCGTCGTCACCGGCCTGGTCCAGGAGTTCCAGTTCGGCCTGTCGTGGAGCTCCTTCGCACGGTTCTACGGAGACGTGTTCGGGCCGACCCTGGCCGTGGAGGGGATGCTCGCCTTCTTCCTCGAGGCGACATTCCTCGGCCTGTGGTGGTTCGGCCGCGACCGTCTGCCGGCCCTGGTCCACCTGGCCACCATCTGGATCGTCGCGGTCGGCACCGCGATCAGCGCGTTCGTCATCCTCGCGGCGAACTCCTTCATGCAGAACCCCGTCGCGTACACGATCGACGCGCAGACCGGCCGGGCGCGGCTCGGCAGCTTCTCGGAACTGCTGTTCAACGAGGTCAACCTCGCGGCGTTCCCGCACACCTACGCCGGCGCGGTCATGGCCGGCGGCGCCCTCGTCATGGCCGTCGGAGTGTGGCACCTGCTCCGTGGCGACTACGCCGAGGACACCCGCGAGTTCGCGGCCTTCCGCACGCTGTCGCGCTTCGGGGCCTGGGCCCTGCTGGCCGGCGGCGGGCTCGTCGCCCTCAGCGGCGACGTCCTCGGCAAGGTCATCACCCAGGTCCAGCCCATGAAGATGGCGGCGGCCGAAGCGCTGTACCGCACCACGACAGGTGCCCCGTTCTCGATCTTCTCCTACGCCCCGCTCGGCAGCGACAAGCCGACGTTCTCCCTGGAGGTCCCGGGGTTCCTGTCCTTCCTGGCCAAGGGCTCGTTCTCGGCGCAGGTGCTGGGGCTGAAGGACCTGCAGGACGCCTACGCGGCGCAGTTCGGACCCGGCGACTACGTGCCGTGGATCCCGGTCGCGTTCTGGAGCTTCCGGCTCATGATCGGCGTCGGCATGTTCGCCGTGCTCGTCGCCGCCGCGCACCTGTGGGTCACCCGGAAGTCCCGCGTCCTGCGCCCCGACCGGCGCCTGGCCCAGGGGCTGCTGTGGTCGGTCGGCCTGCTGCCGCTGCTCCCCCTGGCCGCGAACTCCTTCGGCTGGATCTTCACCGAGACCGCCCGCCAGCCGTGGCTGGTGTTCGGGTTGTTCAAGACCGCGGACGGGGTCTCCCCCGGCCTGACCTTCGCCGAGGTCGCCGCGTCCCTGGCCGCCTTCACCGTCGTCTACGGCGCCCTGGCCGTCGTCTGGGTCAAGCTCGCGGCCCGGCTGGTCCGCAAGGGGTTGCCCGAGATGCCGGCGCCCGCCCCGGCCGAACCGGCCGCGGACGACGAGTTCGTCACCACCTACTGAGTTCCGGAGGGGATCCGTCGTGGAGCTGTCCGTCCTGTGGTTCGGGATCGCCGTCCTGGCCTGGGTGCTGTTCTTCGTCCTGGAGGGCTTCGACTTCGGCGTCGGCTTCCTCGGCCCCCTGCTGGGGCGCACCGAGGCCGAGCGCGGCGCCGCCGTCCGCACCGTCGGCCCCGTCTGGGACGGCAACGAGGTGTGGCTCGTGGCCGCGATCGGCGTCACGTTCGCGGCGTTCCCCGACTGGTACGCGGCCCTGCTGTCCGGGTTGTACCTGCCCATGATCGCGCTGCTGCTCCTGCTCGCCGTCCGCGGCGTCGCCATCGAGTTCCGCGGCAAGCACGACACCGCGCGGTGGCGGAACCGGTGCGACGCAGCCCTGGCTGCCAGCTCGCTGCTGCTGGCCGGGACCTGGGGCGCGGTCCTGGGGGTCCTCGTCTCGGGCCTGGCGCTGTCCCCCGGCGGCGAGGTCCACGCCCAGGGCTGGCTGGGCGGCCTCGGCCGGTCCCTGGACCCGCTGTTCGGGCCGTGGGCCGTGCTCGGCGGGTTCGCCGGGGTCCTGCTGACCACCGTGCACGGCGCGACGTTCCTGGCGCTGCGCACGACCGGCGTCCTGCGCCAGCGGGCCCGGCGCCTGACGGTGGCGACCGCCCCGGCCCTGCTGGTCGTCGCCCTGGCGCTGTTCATCGCTGCCGGCCACGCCGTCGTCGTCGCCGCGGCCGCCCTGCTCGGCGTGGCCGCCGTCGCCGCCTGGCGCCGGGCCGAGGCGCTGGCGTTCGCGGCGACGACCCTGGCCGTCGCCGGTAGCGTCGTCGCGGTGTTCACCGCCCACCTGCAGACCGGCGCGGGCACCGGCGCGTGGGTCCTGCTGCGCAGCACCCTCGGGCCCAGCGGGGACGTCACCCTCGGCGCCGCGGCCGCTTCCCCCGCTGCGCTGCACCTCATCACGGTCGCCGGCGTCGTCATCCTGCCCGGGGTGATCGCCTACCAGGCCTGGTCCTACTGGGTGTTCCGCCGCCGTGTCGCCAGCGGCCCCGCCCGGCGCACCGCCCGCCCGGCCGCGGTGGGCCGAGCCGTCCGGTGAGCGCCACGGACCGCCCTCGCGGGCCCGTCGACCCCCGGCTGCTGCGGCACGCCCGGCCGGCGCGGGCGGGCATCGCGGGCATCGGCGTCGTCGAGGCGGCCGGAGCCGGCGCCCTCGTCCTGCAGGCCGTGGCGCTCGCCGACGTCGTCGTGTCCCTGTGGCACCGCACGGACCCCGCCGCCGGGCTCCGGCTGCTGCTGGTGGCCGTCGCCGCCCGCGTCCTGACGTCCTGGTCGGCGACCCGGCTGGCCCAGCGGACCGCGAGCGCCGTGCGGGACGACCTGCGGATCCGAGTGCTGGACCGGTCGCTGCGGCTGGGGCCGGCGTGGGTGGAGCGGTTCGGCCGGGGCCGGCTGGCGGCGCTGCTGACGCAGGGGCTGCCCTCCCTGGACGGGTGGTTCACGCGGTACCTGCCGGCCCTCGTGCCCGGGGTGCTGCTGCCGCCGGTGGTGCTGTTGCTGCTGGCCCTCACCGACCTCGAGTCCGCGGTGACGGTGCTCGTGACGCTGCCTCTGGTCCCGGTGTTCGCGGTGCTGCTGGGCAAGGCGACGCAGGTGCGGGCGGACCGGCAGTGGCGCACGCAGCGGACACTGGCCGCGCACTTCCTCGACACCGTCCGCGGCCTGCCGACGCTGCGCGCCCACCGGCGGGCGCAGCGTCAGGTGGCGGCCGTCGCGGCGACGACGGACGCCCACCGCCGCGCGACGCTGTCGGTGCTGCGGGTGGCGTTCCTGTCCTCCACGGCGCTGGACCTCGTCGGCACCCTGTCGGTGGGTCTGGTCGCGGTGACGGCGGGGATGCGGCTGGCCGGAGGGTCGCTGGACCTGCACACCGCGGTCCTCGTCATCCTGCTGGCCCCGGAGGCGTACCGGCCGCTGCGGGAGGTCGGCGCGCGGTTCCACGACACCGCCGACGCGACCGCGGTCGTCGACGACGTCGACGCGGTGCTCAGCGCCCCCCTCCCGGAGCACGTCGTCGCCCGGACCGCGGGGATCCGGCTGCGCGGCGTGACCGTGCGCCGGGAGGACGGCACGGCGGTCGTGGCCGGGGTCGACCTGGACGTCGTCCCCGGCGAGCTGCACGCCCTGGCCGGGCCCAGCGGGGCGGGCAAGACGACCGTGGCCCGCGTCGCGGCGGGGGTGCTCGTCCCCGACGCCGGGGCCGTCGCGCTCGCCCCGTCGGTGGCTCACCTGCCCCAGCGGCCCGAGTTCGGCCACGCGGTGACGGCGGCGGACGCCGTGCGCGCCGGCCGCGAGGCCACCGACGAGCAGGTCCGCAGCGCTCTGGCCGAGGTCGCCGCGGCCGACCTGGACCCGACCACCCCGCTCGGCGAACACGCGGCGGGCCTGTCGGCCGGTCAGCGTCAGCGGGTGGCCCTGGCCCGGACGGTGCTGTCGGCGCGCCTGGGCGCGCGGGTGCTGATCCTCGACGAGCCGACCGCCCACCTGGACCCGGCCGCCGAAGCCACCGTCGTGGCGACCCTGCGGTCCCTGGCCCACGACGACGGGCTCGCCGTCCTCGTCGTCGCCCACCGCCCCGCCCTCCTCGCCGCCGTCGACCGCACCACCCCCCTCGCCCGCCCCCTCCCCCCGGCTCCCGTCCCCCGCGTGGAGGACACTCCCTCCGCCCCTCCGGGGCGTTCCGAGGGGGCGGAAGTCGTGCTTTCCGCCGCGAACCCGCCCCCGCGTGGTCGGTGGGCCGGCGCACTGGCGGTCGCTACGGGCGTCGTGGCCGTCCTGGCGGGCCTGACCTTGACGGCCGCCGCGACGTGGCTGCTGGTGACCGCCGCCGACCGCCCACCCGTGCTGACCCTGTCGGTGGCCGCCGTGGTCGTGCGCGCCAGCGCCACCGCGCGGCCGCTGCTCGTCTACGCCGAGCGGCTGCTGAGCCACGACGTCGCCTTCGCCCGTCTCGCGCGGTGGCGCTCCGACGTGGTCGCCGCCCTCGTGCCGCGACTCCCGGGACCACTGTCCCGCAAGCGGTCCGGACGCTCGGGAGAACTGCTGGTCCAGCTCGCCGACGACGTCGACGCCCGCGTGGACGGGGTGCTGCGGGCCCGGCACCCGGCGACCGTCACGGTCGTGGCCGTGCTGCTGGCTCTGGCGGCGCTCACCGCGCTGCACCCGCTGCTGGCGCTCGCCGCCGTCCCCGGGGTGCTGGTGGCGGTGGTCGGTGCGCCGGCTGTCGCCGCGGCCGCCGAGCGCCGCGAGGGGGTGGACGGGGATGCGCACCGCGCCGGCACGGGCGCGCTCAGTGCGGCCACCGTGGAGGTCCTCGACGCCGTCGAGGACCTCCAGACGCTGCCGGCCGACCAGGCCCTCGACACGTTGCGGCGCAGGCAGTCCGTGGTGGCTGTGGCCGACCGGCGACGCGCCCGGGCCGCCGCCGCGACCGCCGGGCTGACCGCCGCGGGCGCCGGCCTGGTGGCCCTGGGGACCGCGGCCGTCGCCGGACGTCTGGTCGGTACTGCGGACGCCCCCGTCGCCTGGACCGCGGCCGCCGTGCTGGCCGGCGTGGTGCTCGCCGACGCCGCCCGGGGCCTGCCCGACGCCGCGCGGGCCGCCGTCCGCGCCCGTCGCGCGCGGGAGCGGGAGACGGCGCTGCTGGACACCCCCGTCCCGGCCGTGGAACCCACCACCCCGCGAGCGCTCGCTTCGCCGTCGCCGACCGTGCTGAGCCTGCGGGGCGTGCGGGCGGACTGGGGCCCCACGGCCGTCGACCCCTGCCTCGACCTGGTGGACCTCGAGCTGCGCGCCGGGGAGGTCGTCGCGGTCCGCGGGCCGTCCGGGTCGGGCAAGTCGACGCTGGCCGCGGTGCTGCAGCGCTTCCTCGACCCCACGGACGGGCAGGTGCTGCTCGACGGTGTCGACGTGACCGACCTCGCCGGGGACGACGTCCGGTCGGTCGTCGGCCGGGTCGGCGACGACGAGCACGTGTTCGCCACCTCCGTGCGGCAGAACCTGCTGCTGGCCGCCCCGGACCGCTCCGACGACGACCTCCTGGCGGTGCTGGACCGCGTCCGGCTCGACGAGTGGTTCCGGGCCCTGCCGCGGGGGTTGGAATCCCGCGTGGGTGACGGCGGGTCGCCGATGTCCGGCGGGGAGCGGCGTCGGCTGGCGATGGCCCGCGCCCTGCTGGCCGACGTGCGGGTGCTGGTGCTCGACGAACCGTCCGAGGGGCTCGACGTGGAGACGGGACGGCAGCTCGTGGCCGACCTGCTGGAGGCCCGGTCCGGTCGCACCGTCCTGCTGCTGGCGCACCGCGACGAGGGTGTGGACCGCGCCGACCGAGTGCTGGACCTGCGCGACGGGAAACTGGTCCCTGCTCCGGAAGTCACCCGTTCGGCCCACGGTTCCGGGTTCATCACTGGTTCATCCGTGGTTAACCTGTGACCCCGCCCACCGCCAGAGTTCCCGGCACCGGGCTCGACGGGGGGTCCCCGCGATGCTTCGAGTCACCGTCCGACCACGCCACCTGTTCCTGGTCCTGCTGGGGGCGTCCGTGGTGCTGTCGGCCCTCAGCTACCTGTTCCTGCTGCTGACGGTCGCGTTCGGCGTCGACGCCGGGGCGGTCGTGTCGGCCCGCAAGTTCGTCGACGTGAACGCCGAGACGAACCTGCCGTCGTGGTACTCCGCGGTCCTGCTCACCGTCACCGGGCTGGTGACCTTCGAGGTGGGGCGGCAGGCGCTCGTCGAGGGCCGCCGCTGGGCCTGGCACTGGATGGTCCTGGGAGCAGGGTTCTGCTACCTCTCCCTGGACGAGCTCGTCGCGCTGCACGAACGGTTCGTCGGACCGATGACCGCGGTCGTCGGTGATTCCGGGGTGTTCAAGTACGCCTGGGTCGCCGCGGCGCTGCCCGCGGTCGTCCTCGTCGCGCTGTTCTACGCCCGGTTCCTGCTGGCCCTGCCCCGCCGGACCGCGGCCCTCGTCCTGCTGGCCGGCGCGTTGTACGTCGGCGGTTCCGTCGGCCTGGAGATGGTGGCGAACGCGCTGTCGGACAGCGGGTTCAGCGAGCAGGGCCTGCTGCTCGGGACGCTGCAGACCGTCGAGGAGGCCTGCGAGATGGTCGGCCCGGCGCTGTTCCTCGCCGTGGTCGCCGGGGTCTCGCAGCAGTCCCGGACGGTCGACGTGACCACGACCTCGCCGACGTCCCCGGTGCGCGCCGCCTGAGGAGGTAGCGTGCGGCGATGCGAGCAGTGAGGTTCCGCCTACGCAGCGCAGTCATCGCCGTGCCCCTGCTGCTGGGGGCCTGCGCGGTACCCGTCGCGACGGAACCCTCCGGCACCCCGTCGGCGCACGTCACCCGCCAGGCCCGCCCGGTCCAGACCCCGGTGACGCCGGCGTTCACCTCGTCGGTGGCGCCCGTGACGGCCGCGGAACTGTCCGCGTCCTGGCGACCGGGGTGCCCCGTCGCGCCGGAGAAGCTGCGGACGGTCACGGTGTCGTTCGTCGACTTCGCCGGCGCCCCCTCCACGGGACGGCTCGTCGTCCACGCCGACGTGGCGGCCGCCGTGGTCGCGGTGTTCGCGCAGTTGTACGCCCAGCGCTTCCCCGTTGCCCGGATGGAACCCGTCGAGGCGTTCGGCGGCTCGGACGACGCCTCGATGGCCGCGGACAACACCTCGGCGTTCAACTGCCGTCGCACGACGGGCGGCACGGGTTTCTCGGAGCACTCCTACGGCACGGCGATCGACCTGAACCCCGTCGAGAACCCCTACGTCAAGGGCGCCACCGTGCTGCCCACCGCGGGCCGCGCCTTCGTCGAGCGGCGACCGGGCAGAGGAGTCGTCCTGGCCGGCGACCCCGTCGTGCGGGCCTTCGCCGACCACGGGTTCTCCTGGGGCGGGGACTGGACGTCGCTGAAGGACTACCAGCACTTCTCGATGTCCGGGGACTGATCAGCCGAGGAGTTCCGCTACGTCGACGCGAACGGCGGCGATCCCGAGGTCCAGGTCGGCGACCGTGCCGCGGCCGTGGACGGCGGTCGGGGCGTACAGGCCCTCGACGATCGCGTACGTCGTGAGGGTCTGGGCGCGGGGGTCGACGATCCAGTAGTGCGGGAGGCCGGCCTCGGCGTACTTGGTCATCTTGCGGATGAGGTCGTCGCCGCGGTGGGAGGACAGCACCTCGACGGCGAGTGCGGGGGTGCCGGTGAAACGGGCCGGGCCCCCCGCCTGGGCTGTCGCGGTGTCGAAGACCATGACGTCCGGCGCGAACTCGTCCGCACCCGGCTTCCACGCCCACGCCAGCACGACGTCGTGCGTCGCCGGGAGGACCCGTGCGAGGGCGTTCGCCAGACGCATGCCGATCTTCTGGTGAGGCAATGACGGCGTCGGCGTCCCGAGGAGCTGACCGTCGATGTACTCGGCCCGCGGGTCCTCCGGAAGCTGCGCGAACTCCTCCCAGGTCAGCCTCGGTCCCACGCTGACGTGCGGTTCGACCAGCTGCTCGGACATGCGACCACCTCCCCGGGTACGACCAGGCTAGCTGCGGCTCAGCCCAGGACAGCCTCGACGTCGATGCGCACCCTGGCGACGCCGACGTCGAGGTCGCCGACGTCACCGCGTCCCAGCGTCACCGTGGGCGTGAGGATCCCGTCGACCAGGGCGTAGGCGGTGACCCGCTCGTCACGGGGGTCGACGATCCAGTACCGCGGCAATCCCGCTGCGGCGTACTTCGCGCTCTTCCAGACGAGGTCATCGCCGCGGTTGGAGGACAGGACCTCGACCACCAGCTCAGGGGTGCCGGTGAAACGTGCACCGGTGCCGACGCTTGCGGTGGTGAGGTCGTAGACCATGACGTCGGGGATGAACTCGTCTCGCCCGGGCTTCCACGCCCAGGCCGCGTTCGCCTCGTGCGACGGCGGCAGGACCGCTTCGATCGTGGAGGTCAGACGCTGTGCGATCTTCTGGTGCTGCCTGCTGGAGCTCGGGCTCACGACGAGACGCCCGTCGATGTACTCCGAACGCGGGTCCTCCGGAAGGCTCTCGTACTCCTCCCAGCTGAGGGACCGTCCCACGGTGGACAACGAGGTCGACTGCTCGGTCACGGACACCCCCTCCGGGTCAGGACCAGCCTAGCCGCGCACCCCGCCCCGGCCCGAGGTCAGACGCGGTCGAACACGCCCCGCTGGCGCGGCAGGCTCGCGGTGGTGGCGACCGGCTGGCGGACGGTCAGCAGCGCGCTCGGGACCTCGGGGACGTCACCGGCGCGGCACGTGCCCGGCGCGGCCTTGTGCAGCAGCCGCGCCGAGCGGTGGGAGCCGCGGACGACGTCGTCGACCCGCACGGACATGGCGGGGACGTCGGTGGCGCGGTGCAGCAGGTCGCGCAGCTCCTCGGTCGAGACGGTGACGCGCTCACCGGCGAGGACGCACAGCGCCCAGTCGGACCCGACGTGGGCGAGCGCTGCCTCCTGGGCCCGCTCGCGGTCGTCGGCCCAGAAGCCGGAGACGACCGTCACGGCGGGGTGCAGCGTGGCCGCGAAGGCGGGGCTGCCGGGGGCGATGTGGTCGGCGGTGTCGTAGACGACGACCTCGTCGGCGACGTCCACGAGACCGCGCAGGTCCTGCTCGAGCGCGGGTGCGAGGGCACCGGTGTCGGTGGTGCCCTGCAGCACGAGGCACGCGGCGAGCGTGGTGCGGGTGGTCGGCATCGGGTCTCCCGGTGGTCTCCTGCGGTGCGTGGCGAGCTGTTCCCCACTGTCCACTTCCATCGGTCGGCACACCGGAAGCGTTTCGTCCGTCACACTCCTTTTACGCAGCGTTGACATTCTGGAAGCTTTCGCCCACGTGGTGGACGAACTCTCAAGCACCTCGGAAGGGGACCCGATCACGTGCACGTGTCCCCGCCCGTCCCCTCCGCGCCCGCGAACGCGGTGGACTTCGTCGCCGTCGCGCAGCGCGCCCTGCGCGACCTCGCCGACCGCGCGGAGCTGCCGAGCTGGTGGATCGGGCGCACCGAGGGACCGGACCAGGTGCTCGTGGCTGCCCTGGACCCCGTCCTCGGCGTGCAGGTGGGCGACGCGCTGCCGTGGGCCGACACGCACTGCCGCCGCGTGGTCGAGGAGGGCGCGCACCCGCTGTCCCTGGCGATGCCGCGGTGGCCGGACTCCCTGGCCGGCCGGCCGGGTGCCGTCGAGGGACGGCCCGTCTCCGTCGTCAGCGTGCCCCTGACCTCGCCCGACGGACGGGTCCTGGCGACGTTGTGCGGCATCGGCGAGGGGGACGGCACCCGCCTCCCGGGCCTGCTGGACAGCATCCGGTTGCAGGGGGACCTGCTGGGGGCGCTGCTCGCCGCCGAGCTCGAGCTCGCCGACCGGACCCGCGCCGACCGGCACGCCGCCGTCGAGGGCCGGGTCGACGAGGTGACCGGGATCGCGACGCTGCCCGCCTGGCAGGAGGCCCTGGCCGCCGAGGAGCAGCACGCCGCCCGGCACGCCCTCCCCGTCTCGCTGGTGCTGCTCGAGGTCCAAGGGCTGACCGAGGTCAACGCCGAGCTGGGGCTGCCCGCCGGCGACGCCCTCCTGCACCGCGCCGCCGCGGCCGCCGCGGCACGACTGCGGGGCGGCGACCTCGTCGCGCGCACCGCCCCCGACCGGTTCGGGCTGCTGCTGCCGGGCACGGATGCGACCGGGGCCGCCGCCCTCACGGAGCGGCTGCGCACCGCGCTGGCCGCCGCCGGGATCGGCACCCGGACCGGCCACGCGACGCGCTCGTACGAGACGACCCTCTTCGCGACGTGGGCGAGCGCCGAGGAGCGTCTGGCCGCCGACGTGCCGACGACTCCCCACCGCCGGCCGGCCCCCGCTCCCCCCGCCCCCGGCCGCAGTCCCCTGGACGCCCTCCTCGACCTCGCCCGGCGCCAGCTCGGCGCCGACATCGCCTTCATCACGACCATCGAGGGCGAACGACGTCTGATCCGCAACGTGGCCTGTCCGCGGACGGTCCCCTACGTGCCGGGCATGCCGGCCGCGCAGGACGACGGGCTGTGCGACCGCGTCGTCGCCACCGGCCGGCCGTTCGTCGTGCCCGACCTGGGCGTGCCTGCGTTCGAGCAGTCCTCGGCGCGGGCGGCGGGCGCGCGGACGTACGTCGGCATCCCGCTGCGGCGCCGCGACGGTTCCCTCTACGGGACGTTGTGCGCGTTGTCCCGCCAGCCCGACCCCGGGTTGCGCGACCGCGACGCCGAGGTCCTCAGCGCCGTCGCCGACGCCGTCATGGAACTCGTCGAGGAGGAGGACGGAGCCCGCCGGCTGCGGCGGGCGCGACTGGCCCGGCTCGCCGACCTCGACGCCTCCGGCGGCCCCGTCGTCGTCTACCAGCCCGTCGTCGACCTCGTCTCCGGCGCCACCGTCGGCGCCGAGGCGCTCAGCCGGTTCCCCGCGGGAACCCCGAGCCCGGACCGCTGGTTCGCCGACGCCGCCGAGGTCGGCGCCGGGGAGGACCTGGAACTGTCCGCCCTCGACAACGCGCTGCGCGGGTTGCCGCACCTGCCGGGTTTCCTCGCGCTCAACGTCTCCCCCTCGACCATCACGACACCGGGGTTCCTCCGGCGCCTGCAGGCGCTGCCGCTGGACCGCGTCGTCGTCGAGATCACCGAGCACTCCGCCGTCGCGGACTACACCGCCCTCCTGCAGGCGCTCGAACCCCTGCGCCGCAACGGTCTGCGCATCGCCGTCGACGACACCGGCGCGGGCTACGCGTCCCTGTCGCACGTCCTGGCGATGCTGCCGGACTTCATCAAGCTCGACATCTCCCTCGTGCGCGGCATCGACGCCGACACCTCCCGCCGGGCGCTGGCCGCCGGCCTCGTGACGTTCGCGCAAGCCACTGGCGCGCGCATCATCGCCGAGGGGATCGAGACGGCCGCCGAGCTCGCGGTACTGCGCGAGCTCGGGGTGGGGTTGGGGCAGGGGTACCACCTCGCGCGGCCGGCGCCGTTGCGGATCGCGGCGGCTTGACCCTCGCTGTTGGTGGGAAGCACAGAAAACGGCCGCCCGGTCCACCGGGCGGCCGTTCTGCGTTCTCAGGCGAGCGGGCTCACGGCGCCGCTGGTGAGGTCCTTGGCGTAGAGGTCCATCTTCCCGTTCGTGTCGGACGCGACGAGGGCCTGCATGGTCGCGACCACCACGGAACTGCCGGACAGGACGACAATGCTGCCGAACTCGGCCGGCATGACATCGCTGGTCATGCGCCGCGACGACGGCGCTCCCGACGCCTGCGACGTCACCATCGCGGGGTCGGTACCCGCGGCGTTGAGATCGCGCCGGTACCAGTCGGTGTGCTGATCGGTGTCCGCGCCGTAGTCCGCCGTCGTGGCGAAGAACGCGAAACGCCCCGTCGGGTCGAGCTGCACGCCGTGCTCCCACGTCGTCTTCTGCCCGACGATCCCCGCCCTCACGACCTGGCGCGTCGTCATGTCCTGGCGGTATGCCAGGTACTCCCCCGCTCCGCTCGTGAAGCGGGAGTCGTTGGAGCTGAACGCGGTGAACCGTCCGTCGTCGCTGAGGGAGACATCGTTCGCCCCCAGGTCGACACGCGCGGTGTAGTTCACCGACCCCCACGTCCCGGCGCCGGCCGCCACCTCGAGAGCACCGGTCTGCAGGTCCTTGCGCCACAGGACGGGACTGTTCTGCAACGCGGTGGCGAACAGGACGTACCGGCCGTCCGGCGTCACGTCGAGAGCCGCCCCGATGGTCCCCCCGGCGATCTGGTTCCCGTTGGGATCAGCGTCGACCCGGGTGACCTCACCGGTGCTGAGGTCCTTCCGGAACAAGTCTCGAGCGGCGTTGGTGTCACCGGGCACGAGGTCGGAGCGGGAGGAGAAGAAGAACACCTGGTTCCCATCGGCGGTCATCGCCAGCGAGGGAGCCGTCGAGTACACGCGGTTCCCGGTCACCACGTCGGTCCCCGCCGTCGTCGACACCGCACCGGAGGACGGCACGCTGACGAGCTGCCACACGCCCGTCTGCCGGTCGAGCCGGTAGACGTCCAGGGCGCGGTTCGTGTCAGCGGCCACCAGAGCAGCGGTCGTGGTGACCACGGCGTAGCGCCCGTCGTCGCTGATCGCGACACGGCTGGCGCTCAGGTCGGTGCCCGCGGCCCCGGGGGCCAGACGCGTCACGGTGCCGGTCACCCCGTCCTTGACGTAGAGCTCGTACTGGGTGTTCGTGTCGCTGGGCTCGAGCTGCGCCGCGGTGCCGAAGACGGTGAACCGGCCGTCGCGGGACAACGCCGTGCCCGATCCCCCGCCGCTGCCGGTGGGGGAAGAGGTTCCGCCACCCGTCGCGGGGGCCGTGGGGGTCAGGACCACCGGGGACGACGTCGCACCACGCTGCCCGGACGAGGCGACGGCCCGGACCGCGAACGACGAGGCCGTCCCGTTGGTCAGCCCCGTCACGGTGGCGCTCGTCGTCGTGGCCGACTGCACGAGCGTCCCGTTCACGAGCACGTCGTAGGACACCGCGCCGGGGACAGCGCTCCACTGGAGGGTGACCGCGGAGTTCCCGGGAGTTCCCGACAGGCCGGTCGGGGCGGGGAGTTGCGGGGTACTGGGCGTTGCGGCCGGCGCCGCACCTGCCACCGAACGGTTCCCGGCGGCGTCCACGGCCACGACGGAGAACGTGTAGGTGGTCCCGTTCGACAGACCCCCGACGGTCGCCGACGACGCGCTCGCCGGAGCGGTGACCCGCACGGTGCCGGTCTGGTCGACGACGTCGTAGTGGTCGACGTCGGGGTCGCTGGACCGGGTCCACGTCACGGTCACGGTCGAGTCGCCCGCGCTGCTGCCCACGGCGCTCGGTGCGCCGGGAGGCGTGATATCCACCGGCGTGACGGTCACCGCACCGCTCGCAGCGGAGGCGTTGCCCGCGCGGTCGACCGCCACCACGGTGAAGGAGCTGCTCGTCCCGTTCGTCAGACCCGTGACGGTCGCGCTCGTCCCGGGGGCACTGATCGTCGCCACGGTTGCGCCGGAGGAGTTCTTCACCAGGTAGGTGGCGACGTCGGTCTCGGGGCTCCCGGTCCACCGCAGGGTCGCGCGCCCGTCGCCCGGCGTGGCCGTCAGGCCCGTCGGCGCGGACGGGGGCGTGGTGTCGCGGGGCGTCACCGTGACCGCGTTGCTGGAACCCGACACGTTGCCCGCGGTGTCGACGGCGACCACCGTGAAGGTGACGGCGGTGTCGTTGGCGAGGTTGCCGACCGAGACTGTCCGCACGTCCTTGGTGACCGTGGCGACGGTGGCTCCGGTTCCGTTGCGCACCACGTAGTGGTCCAGGTCCGGTTCCGTGCCGGCGTCCCAGGACAACGACACCGCGCCGTCGCCCGCGCTGCCCGCGAGGTTCCGCGGCGCGGCGGGGGGCGTCGTGTCCCGCGGGGTGACCGAGGCGACGTTGCTGGGCAGCGACTCGTTGCCCGCACCGTCGATCGCGACGACGACGAACGAACCCGCCGTGCCATTGGCCAACCCGGTGACCGTGGCGGTCGATGCGCTCGCACCGACCACCGCCAGATTGGTGGACGAGCCGGAACGGCGGACGACGTACCGGGCGACGTCGTTCTCCGGGCTCCGGTTCCAGGTGAAGGTCGCCGAGCCGTCCCCGGCTGTCGCGACGAAGGCGGTGGGCGCCGACGGAGCCGTCAGGTCCACGGGGGTGCCGTAGACCGGGGCGCTCTTCGCCGACTCGTTGGGCACGGCGTCGGCGGCGGACACCTGCACCTGGTAGGTGGTGCCGTTGGTCAGCCCCGAGACGGTGGTCCTAGTGGTCCCGGCCGGAACGGCCGTGCGGAACGTCCCGTCCACGTACACCCGGTAGGCGTTGGTGTCGGTGGCGGCGGAGGGGTTCCAGCTCAGGGAGAGCGCACCGTCCGCCGGCTGGGCCACGAGACCTGTGGGGACGTCGGGAGCCACGTCGTCGAGGGGGCGCGACGTCACGGTCCTGGTGGCGGACGTGTTCCCGCGAGCGTCGACGGCGGCCAGGGCGAACGTGTAGGAGGTGCCGTTGGTGAGGCCCGTGACGGCGAAAGACGTCCCGGTGACGGAGAGGTTGCTCAGGGGCCCACCCGACAGCACGTAGTGGTCGAAGTCGGGTTCGGTGTTCGCCGTCCACGACAGGTTGACGCGCCGGTCGGTCGGCGAGGCCGTCAGTCCTGCGGGAACCGCCGGGGGCGTGAGGTCGACCGGGGCACCGGTCGCCGCCGCGGAGTAGTCCGACCTGCTGACGGGGTTGGCGTCGTTCACGGCGACGACCTGGTAGCTGTACGTGCGACCGTTCGTGACGGCGTTGTCCGTCCAGCTGGTCGCGTTGGCCCCCGTGGGGGACGCGAGGAAGGTCCCGTTGCGGTAGACGTCGACGCGCTTGCGGTTGGCGTCGACCGGCAGGGTCCAGGTGAGGGGGACGGCACTGTCGGCGACGGCGGCAGTGAGGCCGGTGGGCTGCAACGGCGTGCCCGTGGCCGTCGGCGTGGCGCTCACCGAGGTCGACGACGGGGACTCACCGTCGGCGTTCACCGCCGTCACGCTGACCGTGTAGGAGACGTTGTTGGTGAGCCCGGTCAGGGTCGCAGAGGTGGCGGGCGCGGGGACCGTCACCGTGCGGCTGCCGCCCAGCACCACTCCCACGACTCCGAGCCAGGTGTAGGTGACCTTGTAACCGGTGACGGAAGCGTCGGTGGCGGCGTTCCACCGCGCGAACAGCCGCGTGTCCCCGACGTCGACCTTGAGGCCGCTCGGCGCGACGCTGACCGCCGCGGCGGCGCGGTTGCTCGAGGACAACCCGAGCTCGTAGCCCACCTGGGGGGACCACACGCTCAGGACGGACGCGGCGGCCACGGCGGCGGCAGCGCGGGTGAGGCGACGGTTGAGCACGGGATCCTCCGGCAGGGACACGAAAGCCCCGGTCGACATCTAGATACCTTCTAGATGTCGACCGGGGCTCGACCCGCTTGACCCGAGTCACCCGATCGCCGGTCTCAGGACTGCCTGTGACGTCGAGACCTCAGATCGCCTGGTCGACGAAGACCGGAGGACGTTCCGCGGCGTCGAACTTGCTGAGGCCTCGACGCTGCGAGCGTGCGTACACCATCGCTTCGACGAGGCGGTCGCTCACCTCGAGCTGGCGCTGCAGCAGGGCGCGTGCCCTCTCGGCGAACTCGCGCGGCACCTGGCCGAGGGCCGCCGGCGCGACCCAGTCCGTAGTCGGCACCACGTCAGGGGCGTCGACCCCGGCGTGCATCGCGTCGATGAGGCGCTCGGCCTCAGCGACGTCCAGCTCGACAGTCCGCAGGGCGGCATCCCAGGCGGCGGACCAGTCGACGGCTTCGCGGGACTCACCCAGCGCGGCGGACCCCACCGCACCCGGGACCGTCATGCAGTCCCGCCGCTGAGGTACTCGAGCGCTGCGCCGCGCCATGCCTCGGCCAGCGGCTCGACGGTGACGGTGCGGCAAGCGGCCGTGCGTGCCGCGTCCCCGCTGAGGTTGGCGGCGATGAGCTCCTTGGACAGCCAGTTGTAGAGGGCCATGAGGTTCTCGCCCCCCTCCCACGCCTCGACGTCGAGGCTGTTCCGGAGCTCGGCGACGATGTCCTGGGCGTGCACGAGGTTGTGGTGCGCCGTCTCCCGGTCACCGGCGAGCTGCGCGTTCTCCGCGCGCTGCAGGTCCAGGACGAGACGGTCGTACAGCATGACGAGGAGGGCAGCCGGGCTGGCGGTCGCCAGGCTGTCACCGAGGTAGCGGCTGGCGTTGCGGGCGCCAAACATCGTCTGGGTCATGCGCTGCTTTCCTCCAGAGGTGTTCCGGTGTCAGGGGCTCCATCGGCACTTTGCGCGCCGACTGCAGGCCCACGACCGTCCGATTCCAGAAAGCACGAAGCCGGCCACCACAGGACGTGGTGACCGGCTTCCTGAGCTGGGATCAGCCGTTGCTGGAGTTCATGCTGGCGAGCTGACCCGAGAGCCAGTTGCCCTGGCTCTGGGACTTCTGCAGCGCGATCTCCAGCTGGGAGTAGTACTTCTGGTAGTACGCCTGCTTGGCCTGCAGGCGGACGTCCCAGTCCGAGATGCGCTTGGTGAGGTCCGAGATCGTCGACGTCTGCCCCTTGATTGCCGACGTCAGCGTTCCGGTGACCGAGTCCGTCGCCGCCTTGGTGACGGCGGCGAGACGCTCGACGACGCCTTGTGCGGTGCTCGTGCTGTCGAGGCTCGTCGGCGCCAACGCGGACTGGGTGCCCTTCGGGTCGGCCGCGTACGCCGCCGAGAACACCCCCTGGTCGAACTTCAACTGACCGTCCGAGGTCGACTGCAACCCGTACTTCGCCGCAGACACGCTCCCCCCGAGGGCGGACGTGACTGCGCTGATGATGCGCGCCTTGAGTGACCGGACGGCCGAGTCACCGTTTAGCACGCCGGCACCGGAAACCGCTCCCGTCGCGCCCACCTGGCCACTCGAAGACTGCTTCGCGATCTCCGAGAGCGCGGCGTTCGCTGCAGTGACGAGAGAACTCACCGAGTTCACGACCGCCGAGGCGTCGGTGGCTACGCTGACGCGTGCCGGGGCACCACCAGCAGGCGTGACGCCGGAGACCGTCACAGCAACCCCTGGCATCAGATCGTTGAACGTGTTGGTCGCGGACGTGACCGGAATCGATCCGGAGCCGGTCAGGGTCGAGATCGAGATCTGCGCGTCCTGAGCCTTCGTCAGCAGGTCATAGCCCCCGACCGACGTCGTCCCCGACGGCGTGGTGTACCCGGCGATCTTCTGCCCCACGACAGGATTCGGGGTCGTGGTGCCGTCGGAATTCCTGACCGACAAGGATCCGTCGGAGTTGGCGACGACGGGGACGAGGTCGAAGTTTCCCTTGGTCGCCCCAGTGCCGCTGCTGCTGATCTGCAACCGGTAGTTGCCGTCACTGATGCGGACCGCGACGGCGGTCAGCCCCAGGCCGGCCACCTTGTTGATGGCAGCGGTGACGTCGCTTAGAGAGCCCGAGGTGGGGTTCACCGTCCCGAGGAGGGTTCCGTCGGAGGCCACCACGTCCAACGGGATGCTCAACGCTGCCCTGATGTCGGGACTGGACGGGTCGAAGGACCTGCTGAGGATGGACTTCCCCGAGGCCAGGGAGTCTACGGTGAAGGCGATGGCGCCCGGCGTGGCCGAGGCCGTCGCGGTCGCCGTGACGTTGGTGTCCGAGGACGACGCCTTCGCGGCGGTCCACGTCGACGGCTGGGTCAGCGCGGAGGCCGCCGTCTGCAGCGCCGAGAGTCGGGCGTTGACGCTCTGGTAGGCGTTGACCTTCGTCTGCGCCGCCGAGACGTTGTTCTTCAGCTGGGTTTGCGGTGCCGCATCGACGCTGAGCAGTTTGGCGATGATGCTGCTGGTGTCGAGTCCGCTGATCAGCCCGTCGACGGCGGAGGAGGAGGATGACACAGAGGTCATGATCCGGTGCTCCTGTCTGATGTCGATGGAAGTGACATGAAAGAAGGCGGGGAACACCGCGTGCGGTGTCCCCCGCCTGGTGAGGAGGGTGAGCCGGAGCTACCCGACCTCAGTCAGCGAACTCAGCCACGCAGCAGGGTGAGGATGTTCTGCGTCGAGGAGTTGGCCTGGGCGAGCATCGACGTGCCGGCCTGCGCGAGAACCTGGTTCTTCGTGAACTTGGTCATCTCGGCCGCCATGTCGGTGTCGCGGATGGCGGAGTTGGACGCGGTGATGTTCTGGATCGCCGTGTTCAGGTTGTCGATCGTCTTCTCGAAGCGGTTCTGGATGGCGCCGACGGTCGCACGAGCCGCGGAGACGTTCTTGAGCGCGTTGTCGACGTCCGCGATGGCGGTCTGCGCGCCAGCGGTCGTGGCGACGCTGGTGCTGCCCAGGCCGAGGCCCGCGGCGGTGAAGCCGGTCGCCGTACCGTAGGTGGCCGCCGCGCCGCCGGACGTCGTCGCCGTCCCGAACTCCGCCGTCGCGCCGGTCCCACCGATGGTGATCGAGTGGCCAGTGCCGGTGGCGGTCGTCGTGAAGGCGAGGTGGCCGGACGCGTCGTAGCTGGCCGTCACGCCAGCGGACGACAGTGCCGTGTTGATGGCGGTGAGCTTGGCGTTCGCGTCAGCGTAAACCCCCGTGAGGTTGACAGTGGTCGCAGCACCACCATCGACGGAGACAGTGAAGCTGGTCGCCGCACCGGGCGTGCCAGTGCCGCCACCGCCAGCGGTGTAGTCGAGACGGGTGTTGGCGACGACCGAGCCGGTCGACTTGAGAGCCGTTGCAGACGCTGCGGGAACCGCAGTACCGAAGACGTTCGCCGTCAGGTCAACGGCCACGCGGTCGTTGGCGGTGTTGAAGGCGCCGATCTGGAACTGACCGTTGTAAGAGCCGCTGAGGAGGCTCTGGTTGCCGAAGGAGGTCGTCGCGGAGATGCGGTCGAGCTCCTTGCTCAGCTGCGAGAACTCGCTGTTCGCTGCAGCCTGAGCGGTCGTGTCCTGCGAACCGGAGTTCGACGCCTGAACGGCCAGGTCGCGCATGCGCTGCAGGATGTCGGTGACGGTGCCGAGCGCGCCGTCAGCGGTCTGAGCGACGTTGACGCCGTCCTGCGCGTTGCGGACCGCGACGGTGAGGCCGCCGATCTGCGACTTCAGGCCCTCGGAGACGACCAGGCCGGCGGCGTCGTCCGCAGCCTTGTTGATGCGGAAGCCCGAGGACAGCTTCTCGAGCGAGCCGCTGACAGCCTTGTCCGTCTTGTTCAGGTTGTTGTACGAAGACAGAGCGGCGATGTTGGAGTTGATGCGAAGACCCATGGTGACGATTCCTCCGTGATGTGGGGCCTAGGGGGGTGTCTTGCGTCGGCCGTCCGTGGCCTGACACTTCATCCATCGGCTTGCGGGCTTCCCACCTGAGCATCTCGTCACGTGGCAAACGGGTGACTCTTCCGACCCACCCGAACCGCGTCCCCCTGGAGTCCCTCCAGGACTGCTGGACGCGGTTGTCCCGCTGCCGACGGGGCACCGCAGTGCGCGACACCTCGTTGCCCCTCCATGGAAGCACAGAGCGTGGCGTGCTGTCGCGCTGTGTGACGGCATTGCGAGAACACCGAAGGCCCCGCACCGAAGTTCGGAGCGGGGCCTTCGAGGTGAGACGGTTCAGGCGGTGCGCATCGCCGGCACGGAGAACTGCGCGAAGCTGGACAGCGCCAGCCGGCTTCGGAAGTCGGTCTGCGTCCCGACGGCGGCGTAGTACGCCTCCTTGCGCTTCACGGCCGCGCCGGAGCCGGCGGACTTCAGCACCATCTCGGGCGACAGGTGCGTGTTCATCCCGTCGCGCAGGAGGACGAGGGCCTCGGCGCGCATCTGAGAGATGCGGGACTCCGAGACGCCGAGCTCCTCGGCCAGCTCCGCCATGGGCCGCTCGTGCAGGAAGTAGCCCTCCACGACGTGCCGGAGCCGCTCGGGCAGGACGCTGACGGCCGAGCGCAGGTAGCCCAGGCGCTCGCGGTGCAGGAGCTCCTGTTCCGGGCCGGGGGTGTGCGTCGGCAGGTGGTCGTCCAGGGAGGCACCCTCGGCGGTGAAGCCCTGCATCGACAGCACCATGGAGCGCTGCGCCTCGTCGCGGGTCTCGGCCAACTCCTTCTCGGACACCCCGAGGGTGGAGGCGAGCTCGCTGGAGGTCGGCGTCCGGCCGAGCTGCGTCGTCAGCTGGTCCTCGGTCTGCGACAGCTTGCGCTGCCGGCTGCGGACGCCGCGCGAGGCCCAGTCCTGACCGCGCAGATCGTCGAGGATGGCGCCGCGGATGCGGGTGTTGGCGTAGCGGTTGAACGGGACGCCCGTGGTGGGGTCGTAGGCCCGCGACGCCTGGAAGAGCGCCATGAGGCCGGCCGAGGTCAGGTCGTCGCGGCTCACGTGCGAGGGCAGACGGCCGATGAACTCGGAGGTGATGTAGCCGACGAGCGGCAGGTGCTGCTCGACGAGCGCGCTGCGCTGGGAGGCGCTGAGCTCGACCATGGGGAGCTCCCGGGTGGCGGTGGCAACGTCTGCGGTCACACACCCTCTCTCGGCACGTCCCCCCTCGTGACTTGAGCGCCGATCGGGTGAGTCCTCACCCCGGCGCGTTGCTCCGAACGGGACCGCCCGCGCCACGCACCGTGCGCCCATCGCCGGAGAGGGTGACGTCCGACCCGATCGGCCCAGCGGTGTTCAGCGGACCCCATCCGCGCGCCGAGAGTTGTTCCGGAGCACCCGTCGCCCGAACCCTGAGGCGCACGGGACCAGTGAGGCAGGAGGACGTTCGTGAAGCCGTTGTGGCAGGTCGTGCAGGACCTGGAGTTCGCCTACAAGAAGGGCTGGCTGACGCCGACCTTCCTCGACAACTACGCGGTGAAGAACGAGGAGCGCGTCAGCGCCCTCTACGCGCTGTGCGCCAAGAACTTCCTCGACGTCGAGCACGAGATCGGCCGCAACGACCACATCGCGAAGGAGCGCTCCCGCGGGCTGGACCAGAGCGCGGTCAACCGCGCGATGGAGGAGGAGGCGCGCGTGCTGAACCAGGAGATGCGACGGGCCCGCGAGGACGGCCGGCCCTACGCCCTGCGCAAGCCGTCCAAGAACGCGCAGTTCGTCAGGAAGACCGGCAGCTGATCACGCCCAGAGCCCAGCCTCGTCGTACCCGGCCAGCCAGTGCGCGCTCCCCCGCCCCGGTGCGTAGACGCGGTCGGGTCCGAGCTCCAGCCGCGTCAGTGTGCGGGCCTCGGGGTCGACGACCCAGTAGTCGCTGATCCGCCACTGCGCGTACAGGTCGCGCTTGAGCAGCCGGTCGACGGACCGGGTCGACGGGAACTCCACCTCGACGACCAGCAGGACGTCGGAGGGGTCCGCGTAGACCCCGCCCTCGTCGAGCGCGTCCTCGGCGAGCACGACGACATCCGGGATGAGCAGGCGGTCTGTGGCTCCCCGGCGCAGCACGTTGGCGCCGGCCAGCACGACCCAGCCGCTCGGGCAGGAGGCCGACAGGGCTCCGCTCAGCCGGGTGACAAGCCGCTGGTGCCGCAGATCGCCAAGAGGTGTCACGTGCAGGCTCCCGTCGATCAGCTCCATGCGCGGGCCGGCGGTCTCGCGGGGCAACTCCTCCCACGTCAACGGGAAGACGCTCGTCACCGAGACGCTCATCGGCGCCACCTCCTCCCCCGTCGTCCCTGGGCCGATCCTAGCCAGCCGACCTCCCGGATCCACCCTCCCGCCGCCTCAGCTCGTGGTAGCGCCCGCCGATGGACGCCTCGAGCACCACCCACGACAGGCAACGGGGAAGGACACGCATGGGACTCGCCGAGGTCTCCGGCATCCTCTGGAAGGAGCGGGAGCTGCTGGAGCTGCTCCTGTTCAAGCTGGAGGAGGAGCAGCTCGTGCTGGCCAGCGGCCGCACGCGCTGGCTGGCGCACGCGACCCGCGAGGTCGAGTTCGTCATGGAGCAGATCCGGACGACCGAGCTCCTGCGCGCGACCGAGGTGGACGCCGTGGCCGCCGAGCTCGACCTCGAGCCCGGTCCCAGCCTCAACGCCGTGGCCGACGCGGCGCCGGACCCGTGGGGTGAGATCTTCCGCGGTCACCGCGACGCCTTCCTGACCCTCACCGCGGAGATCCAGGACCTGGCCGACGCCAACCGCGACCTCCTCAACGCCGGCTCCCGCGCCCTGCGCGAGACGCTGCTCGGGCTGGACAAGCCCCTCGACACCTACACCGCCAAGGGCAAGAACATGGCCGCGCCGACCGGTGGCTCCCGCGCCCACTTCGTCGACGAAGCACTCTGACCGGCCTGCTGAAAGGACCCCCAGACGATGAGCACCTTCTCCGGCATCAACAACGCCTCCCGCGCCCTGTCCGCCGCCCAGCGCGGCATGGAGGTCACGGGCCAGAACATCGCCAACGTCAACACCGACGGCTACTCGCGCCAGCGCGTCGAGCAGTCGGCGAGCGTCCTGAACCAGACCGGTCAGTTCACGCAGAAGTACGTTCCCGGTGACGGCGTCGTCGTCACGGGCCTGACCCGCGTCTCCGACGCGCTCGCCACGGCGACCGCACGCCAGGACTCGGCGGCGGCCAAGGAGCAGGCTGCGGCCAGCACCGTGTGGTCCGGCATCGAGAGCGCCATCGGCGACACCGGGGCGACCGGGCTGAGCAAGAACCTCGCGGACCTGTCCGCCTCGTGGAGCGACCTGGCGGCCAAGAGCGGCACGGACGGCCTCGCCGGCGCGCAGTCGCTCGTCATCACCCGCAGCCAGACCGTGGCGACGCAGGTGTCCGGGATGAACGACCAGCTCGAGGCCCAGTACGACCAGCTCGGTCTGCAGGCCCAGACGCTCGCGTCGCAGGCCAACACGATCGCCACCAACGTGGCCAAGCTCAACACCTCCATCCGCGAGACGCTCGGCAACGGCGCCTCGGCGAACGAGCTCATGGACCAGCGCGACCAGTACCTGACGCAGCTGGCCGACATCACCGGCTCGCGCGTCGTCAACCGCGACAACGGCACCGTCGACGTCTTCGTCGGCAACGCCACCATCGTCTCGGGCGACTTCTCCTACGAGATGCGGCTGTCCACCCAGACGAGCCCCACCGACAAGACCGCCGTCGCCGCCGGGGCGGAGAAGATCGGCAACCAGATCGTCGCGAGCATCGGCGGGCAGGACGCCGGCCCGGTGACGGGCTCCCTCAAGGGTGTCCTCGACGGGGCCAACAAGACCCTGGCCGACCAGCAGAAAGGTCTCGACGACTTCGCTACGACGCTCGCGTCGACCGTCAACACCGCCTACGGCGCGACCTTCTTCAGCAGCGTCGCTCCCGGGTGGACGGCCGGCAGCCCCGTCAAGGCCTCGCAGTTGCAGGTCGCCGTCACCAGTTCCACCTTCCGGGACAGCTCCGGCACCGGGACCGGCACCGGCTCCGCCGACCGCGCCTACGCCAAGGCCGTCTCCGGCGCCTTCGCCGACGTCAAGAGCAGCTGGCGGACCAACGTCACCAACCTGGCCGCCTCGACGCAGTCGGCGTCCAACCGCGCCGACCTGGCCTCCCAGGTGTCGCTGAAGTCCTCCGCCGTCGCCGACGGTGTCTCGGGCGTCAACCTCGACGAGGAGATGACCAACCTCGTCGCCTACCAGCACGCCTACTCCGCGGCCGCCCGCGTCCTGACGAGCATCGACGAGGCGCTCGACACCCTCATCAACCGCACCGGCCTCGTCGGCCGCTGACGACTGACCTGACCGGAGGACCACCATGCTCGGCCGTGTGACCCAGCGCAGCATCGCCAACCAGGCGCTCACCAACCTGCAGTACACCCAATCGCGGACCGCCAAGCTGCAGGAGCAGATCACCAGCGGGACGTCGCTGTCGAAGGGCTCGGACGACTCCGTCCGCGCCGCCGCGGCGCTGCGCCTCAACGACCAGATCGCCGTCAACACCGAGAACTCGCGCAACCTCACCGAGGCGCGGGGCTGGATGACGACGCAGGAGCCGGCGCTGCAGAGCACCACCGACAGCCTGCAATTCATCCGCGGCCTCGTCGTGCAGGCCGGCAACGGCGCGCTGGACAGCAACGGCCTGAAGGCGATCGCCAAGCAGATCACCGAGGCGAAGAACAGCATCCTCGGTGACGCCAACACGCAGTTCCAGGGTCGCGCGGTCTTCGCGGGGTCCTCGGCCACGACGGCCGCCTTCGACCCCACGACCTACGCGTCGGGTGACGACAGCGGGACCGTCCAGCGCGAGATCTCCCCCGGCGTCAAGATGACCGTCAACGTCAACGGCAACAGCGTCTACGGCGTCCAGGGCGCCGGGACCACCTCGCTCTTCGCCGAGCTCGACACGCTGGCGGCCGACGTCGCCGCCGGCAACGTCGCCACCAGCTCGGTGACCCTCTCGAGCATCGACAGCCGCATCAACCTCGCCACGAACGCCATGGCGACGATCGGTGCCCGGACCAACCAGCTCGACCACGCCGAGGACGTGAACTCGGGACAGCTGCAGTACCTGCAGTCCCAGCTCGACGACGTCCAGGGCGTCGACCCGGCCAAGGCCTACCTCGAGTTCACCCAGCAGAACGTCGCCTACCAGGCTGCTCTGCAGGTCACGGCGAAGACCGTCCAGACGTCCTTGCTGGACTTCCTGCGCTGACACGCGCACACCGCACCCACCGGAAACGTTCCATCCCCCTCCCCACCTCCGGAGTTCCTAGAGTGACCCTCATGACCGACGCGCCTGTGACCGCTCCGATCATCGAGTTCGTCTCCCCGATCATGGGGTTCGGCGAGCAGACCGCCTTCCACCTCGTCCCCCTGGACGAGGAGGGCACCCTGTGGTCCCTGCGCGACGCCAGCGGTTCCGGCCTGCGCCTGGTCGTCGTCGCCCCGACCCGCTTCTTCCCGGGCTACGCCCCGGAGATCGACGACGAGACGGTCGCCGCTCTGGACCTGCGGGACGCGACCGAAGCAGCCGTCCTCAACGTCGTGACGGTCGGGGACGACCCGGCCAGCTCGACGGTGAACCTCTTGGCGCCCATCGTCATCAACCACCGCACGATGCGGGCGGCGCAGTCGGTGCTCGTGGGCACCGACCTCCCCCTGCGGGCTCCGCTCATAAGTGCCTGAGAGCACCTGCGCGACCTGAACGCCCCGCCGGATCCCGGCGGGGCGTTCGTGCTTCTGGCGGGGACACGGAAGGACGCGACGGACAGCGCAGATGCCGCTACTGTCTGTAGTGGTCGAGCAGCCAGAGCACCTCGGGCCAGAACACCCGGGGTCTGCAGACGAAGGGAACACCACCGTGAGCATCGCCTCCGAAACCACTCCCAAGATCGAGTTCATCGCCCCGCTCGCCGGGCTCGAGCAGCACAAGAGCTTTGAGCTGCAGCCGCTCGACGACGACGGCATGTTCTTCACGATGCGCTCGATGTCGGACCCGAGCCTGCAGCTCGTCGTCGCCGACCCGATGCCGTTCTACCCGGACTACGAACCCGTCATCGACGGCGAGACCGCCAAGTCGCTGGAGCTGGAGAACGAGGAGGATGGCGCCGTCCTGGCCGTCGTCAACATGCAGGAGGGGGCAGAGAAGGCCACGATGAACCTCTTCGCGCCGATCGTCGTGAACCCGCGCGCGCACCGCGCGACCCAGGCCGTCCTGTACGGCAAGGACCAGCCGCTGGACGCCCCCCTCGTCCGCAAGGACTGACACTGGGACGCGGTCCGGACCGGTCGAGGGGCCGGTCCGGCCCGCGCCCGTTAGCGTCGGAAGCATGAACCTCGAACGACCCATCGCCCCGGACCCCTACTCCCTGCTCCCCACGGTGCCGTCCTTCGCGCTGCACTCGGTCGACGTCACGTCGGGTGAGCAGCTGGACGAGAAGCACGCCGGCGGCAACGTCTCGCCGCAGCTGAGCTGGGACGGGTTCCCCGAAGGCACCAAGAGCTTCCTCGTGAACTGCTTCGACCCCGACGCGCCGACGCCGGCCGGGTTCTGGCACTGGACGATCGTCGACGTCCCGGTGGGCGTCACGAGCCTGGAGCAGGGCACTGCCGCCCCGCAAGGTGCGACCGTCCTGCGCAACGACATGGGCACCGAGGACTTCACGGGGGCGGCGCCGCCGCCCGGGGACCGCGCACACCGGTACGTCTTCGCGGTGCACGCCCTGGACGTCGAGTCGCTCGGCCTGCCCGAGGGTGCGACGCCGACGGTCGCCGCCTTCACGTCCCTGGGCCACGTGCTGGCGCGCGCGACGCTCAGCCCCGTCTACTTCCGGTGAGCGACGCCCAGCACGCGGCCGGCTCCCTGACCCTCCTGCCCGCGGCCGACCACCTGCACCTCCTCCCCGAAGCGGTGCGGGCGGCCCTGCCGCAGGGGGCGTGGGTCGCCGACATCGATCCCGACCTCGCCGACACCGCGGCCCTGGTCGAGGCGGCCGGTGTCCCGCTCGACGGGTCGGCGAACTGCGTCGTCGTCGCGGGCAAGCGGGAGGGTGAGGAACGGATCGCCGCGTGCGTCGTCCTGGCCAGCACGCGGGCCGACGTGAACGGCGCCGTGAAACGGCTGCTGGAGGTCCGCAAGGCCTCGTTCCTGTCGATGGACCGCGCCGTGGAGGAGTCCGGCATGGAGTACGGCGGCATCACCCCCGTGGGGTTGCCGTCCGGCTGGCGGGTCCTCGTGGACCAGCGGGTCGCCGACACCGACTGGCTGCTCGTCGGCTCGGGCCTGCGGCGCTCCAAGCTGGTCGTCCGCGGCAGCGACCTCGCCGCCCTCCCAGGCGCGGAGGTCGTGGACATCGCCATGGACATCCCGCAGAGCTGACGTGCGCCTCACCGTGCGGGGACCGCGGCCGGCGGCGGCGGTCTGGGCCGACTACAGGCAGATCGCCCGCTGGCCGTCCTGGGCCCCGCACATGACGTCCGTGGACGCCGACGCGGAACGGATCGCCGTGGGCGTCACGGGTCGCGTCCACCGCGGACCGGTCCGGCTCCGCTTCACGATCACCGCGGCCGACGAGGACGCCATGACGTGGTCGTGGCGCGTGCTCGGGATCCGGATGGTCCACGCCGTCCGCGCCGTCCCGGGCGGGTGCGTCACCACCTTCGACGGCCCAGCCCCGTACCTCCCGGTGGCGTGGTTCGCGCTGCGGCGTCTGGTCTCACGTCGCCGAGAGGAGGCGGGACACCGCGGCGACGGGTGACCGCTCCCCCGCCAGCACGGCGACGACGTCACGCACGAACGGCAGGTCGGGGTCGCGGCGCAGCAGGGCGGGGGCGGTCGCGACCCCCTCGGCGGTCCCGCCGGCCCGGCCGACCGCGTCCGCGAGCGGCAACCCCTCCCCCAGCGCCAGGCCGACCCGGTGGTTGCGCGAGAGCGTCGACGTGCTCGTGGCGACGAGGTCACCGGCCCCGGCCAGTCCCAGGAACGTCTCCGGCCGCGCCCCCAGCCGACCGCCGAGGGTGGCCATCTCGCTGAGGCCCAGCGTCAGCACCGCCGCCCGCGCGTTCGCCCCCAGCCCGGCGCCCTCGACCATCCCGACCGCCAGCGCGACGACGTTCTTGAAGGCGCCCGCGACGTCGACCCCGACGACGTCGGTGACCGCGTGGGCGTGGAACTGCGGGGTCGTGAAGACGGCCGCCACGTGCTGCGCGAGGCGTTCGTCCGGGCCCGCCACGACGGTCGCCGCCGGCTGGCCCCGCGCGATCTCGGCGGCGAGGTTCGGCCCCGACAACGCCAGCACCTGCCGGTCGCGCAGCACGTCGTGCACGACCTCCGTCCCGAACTCCCCCGTCGCCGTCTCGACCCCCTTGGCGAGGTTCACCACCGGGACGCCCGGGAACTCCGGTCGCCAGGCCGTGAGCCGGGACCGCAACTGCTGCAACGGGACCGCCAGCACGACCAGTGACACCCCCCGCAGCGCCACCGCCACGTCGGGGGTCGCGAGGACTCGAGAGGGCAGCTCCACACCGGGCAGGTAGCGGGAGTTCTCGCGGGTCGCCGCGATCTCCGCGGCGAGGTCGGCCCGCCGGCACCACAAACCGACGTCAGAGTTCTGCGCGAGGACGCCGGCGACGGTCGTCCCCCACGCTCCGGCTCCCAGGACGGCGACGCGCACGCGGTTCACGCTACGCCCGCCGCGTCTCCCACAACGCCACCGCGCTCGCGGCGGCGACGTTGAGGCTGTCGACGCGGGGATCCATGGGGATGCGGACGACGACGTCGGCGGCGGCCACCGCGCGTCGGCTCAACCCGTCCCCTTCCGTGCCGAGCAGGAAGGCCAGGCGTTCCGGCGCCGCGAACTCCCCCAGCGCGACCGCGTCGTCCGACAGGGCGAGCGCCGCGACCGTGAACCCGGCGTCCCGCAGCAGGTCGAGGTCCCCCGGCCAGGACACCGCCCGCGCCCACGGCAGGTGCAGGACGGTCCCCATCGAGACGCGCACGCTGCGCCGGTACAACGGGTCGGCGCACCGCGGGCTGACGACGAACCCGTCGACGCCGAACGCCGCGACGGACCGGACGATGGCCCCGACGTTCGTGGCGTCGGCGATGTCCTCGAGCACGACGAGCCGGGCCGGGCCGGGCGGCAGCGCCCCGAGGAGGTCGGCCACCGACCGCGGCACGGGGCGGGCGAAGGACCCCAGCGCCCCGCGGTGCAGGTCGACACCCGTCAACGTCTCCACGGTCGCAGGCGGCGCCACGAAGGCCGGCACGTCCTCGGGCAGGTCCCCGGCGAGCTCGGCGTACCGGTGCGGGGAGACGAGGAACGACCGGGGCGTGTACCCGCTCTCGAGCGCCCGGCGGATCACCTCGACGCTCTCGGCGAGGAACAACCCCTCGGCCGGTTCCCGGCGCGTCCGCAGCTGCACGTCGCGCAACGCGGTGAAGTCCCTGAGGAAACCCGTGTACCGGGGGTCGTCGAGGTCCTCCAGGTCGATCCGCGGCACCCGGGGAACCTACCGCACCGCCTCCCGCACAGCAGGAGCGGCGCCCTGCCGTGCCTCCAGGGCCGGCAGGTCCACGACGTCGCGCACGTCGGGGCTCGGCCGGCCCAGCAGGAAACCCTGGGCCGAGTCGCAGCCGAGCCGCTTCAGCGCCTCGAGCTGGTCGGAGGACTCCACGCCCTCCGCCACGACGCCCACGCCCATGTTCTTCGCCATGCCGATGATCCCGGCGACGACGGCCTCGTCCTGGCGGTGCCGGCCGAGTCCGGCGACGAAGTGCCGGTCCACCTTGACGTGGTCGATGGGCATCGTCTGCAGGTGGGCCAGGGAGGAGACCCCGGCGCCGAAGTCGTCGACCGCGACGCGGACGCCCATCATCCGCAGCGCGTGCAGCGTGGAGAACCCCGCGTTCGCGTCGGCCACGAGGAGTTCCTCGCTCACCTCCACGAGCAGGGCGTTCCCGGCCGGGCCGGTCGGCTGCGAGGAGGCGACGGCGTCGAGGAGTTCGGCGTTCGCCAGTTGGCGCCTCGAGACGTTCACGGCGACCGTCAGACGGCAGTCCTCGATGGTGGAGTACCAGTGCTCCAACGTCTTCCACGCCTCGTCGATGACCCACTTGCCGATGTCGACGATGAGACCGCTGCGCTCGGCCAGGGGCACGAAGTCGGCCGGCTGCAGCAACCCCCGGCGCGGGTGCTGCCAGCGCAGCAGCGCCTCGACGCCCTGCACGTGCCCGTCCCGCAGGTCGACGATCGGCTGGTAGTGCAGCCGCAGCTGTCCCTCGGCGACGGCGAGCGCCAGGTCGACCTCGGTCTGCAGGGTGTCGACGGCCTGCGCCTGCATCCGCTCGTCGAACAGTTCCGAGCGGGCCTTGCCGCCCTCCTTCGCCCGGTACAGCGCGGCGTCGGCTCGGCGCAGCAGCTTCGAGGCGTCCGCCTCGTCGCGGGCCAGCGCGATGCCCACGCTGGGGGTGATGACCAGGCGTCGGCCGCCACCGAACTCGATGGGCCGGTCGGCGATGGAGTTCACGACGCGCTCGGCGATGCGCGAGGCGTTCAGCTCGTCGGCGAGGTCCTCGCACAGGACGGCGAACTCGTCACCGCCGAAGCGGGCCACCGTGTCCTCGGGACGGACGGCGGCGCGCAGCCGGTTGGACACCTCGACGAGGACGATGTCGCCGACGGCGTGCCCGTGGGTGTCGTTGACGCCCTTGAAGCCGTCGAGGTCGAGGTACAGGACGGCGCAGGCGCCGGAACTGCGGCGGGCCAGGGCGTGCTGGAGGCGGTCGGTGAACAGCTGGCGGTTGCCGAGGTCGGTCAGCGGGTCGTGCAGGGCCTGCCGCAGGGCCGCGTCGAGCGCCTCCTGCTGGTGGCGGCCCTCGACGTCGAGGCGCACGGCCGACTGCAGGGCCAGGACGAGGAGCAGCAGCGCCGCGACCAGCCCGCCCGCGAGCGCCGAGAGGAGGCCCTGCAGGGTGGGGCCCCCGTCGAAGAGGACCTGGACCAGGGCGACGACCCCCACGACCACGAGGGGCGAGACGACCGCCCAGGGCACGACCCGGGTGCGGACGTCGTCGCCGGCCGAGTGCCGCGCCGACCAGGGCCAGCGGCTCATCCCGGGGTCCTTCCTCGTCGTCGTCCCTCGCGTCCCACGGGCCACTCCAGGCGCTGGCTTCACCTGAGCAGCTCGTTGACTGCTCATCGTCATCGAGCGCACACGTTCTGTCTACTTCACCCGGTCGGCCGCGTCACGACGAGCCACCCCGAACGGCCCTGAAGTCACCCGATCGGGTCACCGAGGCTCACGTCGAGGGCTCAGCTCAGCGGCGCGTAGCGCTGCTCTGGCCGGCCCGTCGCCCCGTAGCGCAGGCGCAGGGCGAGCTTGCCCTCCCCGTCGAGGGCGGCGAGGTGGCGCTGGGCGGTGGCCCGCGAGATCCCGGTGGCGGCCGCGACGTCGGCGGCCGACAACGGCTCGGCGGCCTCGGCGAGGGCCCGCAGGACGAGGTCGCGGGTGGCGCTCGTCGCGGCGCTCCCCCCGCGGGTGGCCGCGGCGTCGGCGTGCAGGGCGCGGAAGGCGGCGTCGGCGACGTCCTGGTCGAGGGGTTGACCGTGCTCCTCGGCGGTGGCGAGCACCCTGCGGTAGCGGGCGTAGGCGCGCAGCCGGGTGTGCAGGACGGCCTCGCCGAACGGTTTGACGAGGTAGCCCAGCGCCCCGCAGCGCACGGCCCGGCGGAACGTGCAGGGTTCACCCGCCGCACTCAGCACGAAGGCGTCGCAGGACCCGAGGAGGTCGAGCCCGGACCCGTCCGGCAGGTAGACGTCCAGCAGCGCGAGGTCGACGGGGGTGCCGGCCGCCTGCTGGCGGGCGAGCAGGGCGCGGGCCTGCGCGACCGACCCGGCGGTCCCGGCCACCTCGAACCCGGCGACGGCGTCCACGTACCCGGCGTGCAGCGACGCCACGCGGAAGTCGTCGTCGACCACGAGGACGCGCAGACCGCCGCCCATCAGGTCACCTCCAGCTGGTGGACGGGGGTCAGCGCCCCGGGGAGGCGCACGACGAAGACGGCGCCGGACCCGGCAGTCGCGGGAGCCAGCCACGCGTCGCCGCCCCGGGCGCGGGCCACCTGCCGCACCAGGCCGAGGCCGATGCCGTGCCCCTCCTCGTCACGGGTGCTGACCCCCGTCTCGAACACGCTGTCGCGCAACGACTCCGGCACTCCCGTCCCGGAGTCGGCGACGGCGACGACGAGGTCGGCGCCCTCCTGGACGAGGTCCACCTCGACCCGGGGGTCGCGACTGCCAGCGGCGGCGTTGACGGCGTTGTCCACGAGGTTGCCCAGCACCGTGGTGACGTCGACCGGGTCGGCGACGCGGCCGGCCACCGAGACCTCCCCCAGGGCGAGGACGACCTGCCGTTCCCGCGCGTGGGCGGCCTTGGCCGCGACGAACGCCTGCAGGTACGGGTCGCCGACGGCGTCGAGCCCCTCCACGCGCGACCCCAGCGGCCCCGTGGCCAGGAGGGTGCGCACGTAGGCGCCCGCCTCCTCGGGCCGACCCGTCTCGAGCAGCCCGGCGACGAGGTGCAACCGGTTGGCGAACTCGTGCCGCTGCGCGCGCAGGACCTCCCCGACGGCCTGGACGGCGTCGAGCTGGCGGGTCAGCAGTTCCACGTCGGTGCGGTCGGCGACCGTGACGACGTGGCCCAGCAGCCGGCCGTCGCGGTCGACGCGGCGGGCCGACAGCAGCAGCGCCCGGTCCCCCACGACGGCCAGGACCGGCGCCGCCGGCGGGCTGGTGACGACCTCGCGGACGGCGGGGGGCAGGTCGTCCAGGACGGCACCCGCGGGGACGGGGCGGCCGAGCAGTCGGGCCGCCTCCCCGTTGGCCAGGACGACGCGCTGGTCGGGCCCGAGGGAGACGACCCCCTCGGCGATGCCGTGCAGGACGGCGTCGTGAGCCTGCAGGATGCCACCGAGCTCCTCCGGCTGCAGGCCGAGCGTGAGCCGGCGCAACCGACCGGCCAGGAGGCTGGCCCCGGCGAGCCCGAGCACGAGGGCGCCGGCGGCGACGGCCAGGGCCGGCACCAGGGCGTCGCGGGCCCGGTCGGCGATGGCCGCGGACCCGACGCCGACGCTGACCTCGCCGACGACGCGGTCGGACCCCAGGGCGCGGACCGGCACCTTGGCCCGGGCCGAGGCGCCGAGCGTCCCGGTCTCGTCGGTGACGACCTCCTCGCCGGCCAGGGCCCGGGTGGGGTCGGTGCTGACGCGCTGCCCCAGGACGTCGGGGTTCGGGTGGGCGAGCCGGAGGCCGCGGTCGTCGGTGACGACGACGAAGAGGGCCCCGGTGCGCGCGCGGACGGCCTCGGCCTCGCGCTGGACGAGCCCGCGGCGCAGCGTCGCGGCGCCGGCGGGCGGGTCGTCGCTCGCGGCGGTGACGGCCTCGCGGACGGCGTCGTCCTCGGCGAGGGTGCGGGCCACGTCGAGGCTGCGGTTGCGGGACTCCACGACGGCCTGCTGGTGGAGCAGGTAGACCGAGCCGCCGCAGCCGACGGCGAGGACGACGGCGACGAGCAGGAGCAGCACGGCCAGCACCTGGCGGCTGAACGACCATCGTCGGGGGTCCACGCGCGAACGGTAGTCCCGTTGCACGCGTGAGCACAACGCGCACAACACGCGGAACGCTCAGTGCGCCGTTCTGTGCGCGCAACCCTTCCCGACGACCGGGAGTTCCCTAGCGTTCCCGTCAGTCCCGTTCGACGGAGAACTCGGAGCAACGATGCTGGTCACCCTCGGTTTCACCATGGTCGCCCTGTTCATGGTCCTCATCATGACGAAACGACTCACGCCGGTCGTCGCCCTGATCCTCGTCCCGCTCGCGTTCGCGGTCATCGCCGGCACGGGTGTCGGGGTCGGGGACGCGGTGATGGAACAGGTCGGGAAGTTCGCCCCGACGGCCGCGCTGCTGTTCTTCGCGATCGTCTACTTCGGCCTGATGATCGACGTCGGGTTGTTCGACCCGCTCATCCGCCTCATCCTGCGGATCTGCGGGAACTCCCCCGTCAAGGTCGTCATCGGCACGGCCGTGCTGACCTCGCTCGTCTCCCTGGACGGCGACGGGTCGACGACGTTCATCATCACGGTCTCGGCCATGCTGCCGCTGTACCTGCGCCTGGGCCTGTCGCCCGTGGTCCTCACGGTGGTGGCGAACCTCGCCGCCGGTGTCATGAACATCATCCCCTGGGGCGGGCCGACCGTCCGGGCGGCGACCGCGCTCGGCGTCTCCCCCTCGGAACTGTTCAACCCCATGGTCCCGAGCATGCTCGCCGGTCTCGCCGCCGTCGTCGTCATGGCCTGGACGCTCGGCCTGTCCGAGAAGCGCCGCCTGGCGAGAGCGGGCCGCGAGCTCGGCATCGAGACGGTGGAACTCGTCGAGGTGCGCGAACCCGCCCTCGCCGGCGGCGGTCCCGGTGCCGGCTCGGCGCACCGGACGACGGGTTCAGCCGGCGGCGCAGCCCTCGGCGGTGACGACGACGGCATGACCAGCGGCGCGCTCGACCCCGACCGTCCCACGCTGCGGCCCAGGCTCATCTGGTTCAACGGCGCCCTCACCGTCGCCCTGCTGGCCCTGCTGGGCATGGACGTCATGCCGCTGCCGTTCCTCTTCATGGTGGCCGCCGCGCTCGCGCTGCTGGTGAACTTCCCCAAGCCCTCCGAGCAGGTCGAGCGCATCAAGGAGCACTCCTCCAGCATCGTCGCGGTCGTCTCCATGGTGTTCGCGGCCGCCGTCCTGACCGCGGTGCTCACCGAGACCGGCATGGACACCGCCATGGCCCGCTGGCTCGTCGACATCGTGCCCGACGCGTGGGGCCCACACCTGGCCGTGATCACCGGCGTCCTCAGCATGCCGCTGACGTTCTTCCTGTCCAACGACGGTTTCTACTTCGGCGTGCTGCCGATCCTCTCCGAGGCCGCCTCGCACTACGGGATCTCCGGCGTCGAGATGGCCCGGGCCTCGATCGTCGGCCAGCCGGTCCACTTCACCTCGCCGCTGGTGCCCGCGATGCTGCTGCTGATCTCCCTCGCCAAGGTGGACCTCGCCGACCACCACAAGAAAGTCATCTGGCGCTCGGTCGTCCTGTCCCTCGTCATGCTCGTCGCCGCCGTGGCCACCGGGGTCGTCCCCTTCGGCTGAGGACGCACCGAACCCCACGACCCCTGAGCACACCGACACCGCGGAGGACACCGTGACCGCAGAACTGCAGACCACCGGCGACGTCGTCGTCGCCGTCACCGACCGCCCCGAGGGAGCCGCGGCCCTGGCCTGGGCCCTGGAACGGGCCAGCAGCCTGGGACTGGGGGTGCAAGCGGTCCCCCTGACCTCCGACGCCCCATCGACGCCCGTCCACGTCTCGCAGCAGGTGCGGCGCACCGTCGAGGAGGGCGCCCGGCAGGCCGGCGTCGCCGCCCACCTGCACCACCCCGATCCCGACGTCGCCGAGCAGCTCATCGCGCTCAGCACGGCCGGCGCCGACGTCGTGGTGCTGCCCGTGCGGAAGCGGTCGGCCACGATGAAGTACCTCATGGGCAGCATCGCCCAACGGGTCATCGGCGAGGCCGCCTGCCCCGTGGTGACCGTCCGGTCCTGACCCGGCCGGTCGGCCGGTCGGCGTCAGGACAGGTGCAGGGCCGCCGGCCACGGCTCGCGGGGAGCGGTGGCCGGCAGGCCGGACCGTCCGGGCGTCACCTGCCCCAGGACCCGCTCACCGCGGGCCCCCGTGCAGCTCGGCACGTTCCCCGGCCGCCCCGTGGCGAACGCGTACCCCAGCAGCGCGAACGCGATCGCCTCCTTCTCCCCCGCAGGGCAGCCGATCTCGTCGGACAGCACGACCCGCGCGCGCAGTTCCCGCCGCAACCCGGCGAGCAGGACGGGGTTGCGGACGCCACCCCCGGAGGCGACCACGACGTCCACTCCCGCGAGGGCGTCCGCCACGGTCCGCACGGTGAGTTCGGTGAGCGTCGCGACGAGGTCGGCCGGCGAGGGGACCCGGCCGTCGAGAAACCCTTCGACGTATCCGGGGTGGAACAGTTCCTTGCCCGTCGACTTCGGCGGCGTCCGGGCGTAGAACGGCTCGGCCAGCAGGTCGGCCAGCAAACCCTCGTCCACGGTTCCGGCGGCCGCGAGCCGGCCGTCGCGGTCGATGCCCCCGGCGGCGACGTCGACGAGCGCGTTGGCGGGACCGGTGTCCCACGCGCGCACCGGTTTCCCCGGCGCGCAGACGGTCACGTTGGCGATGCCCCCGAGGTTGAGCGCGGCGGCCGTCAGTCCCTCCTCGACGAACGGGGCCAGCAGCAGGGCGTCGAGCAGCGGCACGAGCGGGGCGCCCTGACCTCCCGCGGCGACGTCCGCGGTCCGCAGGTCCGACACCACTGGTCTTCCGGTCGCTTCGGCGATCCACGCGGGCTGACCCAGCTGCAGGGTTCCCCGCACCTGCCCGCCCTCGACCCAGTGGAACACCGTCTGCCCGTGCGAGCAGACGAGGTCGAACTCCTCCCCGACCGCGACCGCGGCGGCCGCGAACTCCTGGCCGATGCGGACGTCGAGGGCGCACACCTGCTCGAACCCGGGGCGGGCCGGGGGCAGCGCCGCCACGAGGTCGGCCCGCAGGGACGCGGAGTACGGCACCGAGCGGTGCTCCCCCAGCCGCGCCCGCAGGACCCCGTCGTCCCCCGCGGTCTCGGAGAACTCCACGACGGCGACGTCGATGCCGTCGTGCGAGGTCCCCGACATCATCCCCAGGACCCTCATGCCGGGGTCCTCACCGCAACCGCCGCCGGTCGTCGGGTTCGCGCACCGTGACGCCCGCCGCGTCGAGCGCCTCGAGCAGCGGCACCGCGACGCGGCGGGACGTGCCGAGCGCCTTGCGCGCCTCGCTGAGCGCGAACGGTTGCGGGACGGCGCGCAGCGCCGCGACGGCCCGGTCGCGGTACCCCGGTGCCAGCACGACCCCGTCGGCGACGCGTTCCAGCCGGCCGGCCCGCACGGCGGCCGCGAGTTCGGACCGTCCCAGCCGCAGGTCCCGCAGGCGTTCCACGTCGGGGGCCGCGAACGGCGCCACCGCGAGGTCCGCCAGGACGGCGGCGACCGCGCGTTCGACCGCCGGCGGCAGGTCGTCGGTCCGTTCCACGACCCGGCCGTCCCGCACCCGCAGGGGGTCGGCGACGAGCGCCGTGACCACGTCGAGGTCGGGCAACCGGAGCGTGCGCCGCACGTGCTCCAGCGTCGGCCCGGGCTGCAGGGGCTCCTGCGCGCGGTGGCTCCGGACCACCTCCGGCACCCGCGCGCGCTGCGCCGCCCACCAGGCCGGATCGGCGTACCAGTCGCCCACGACCGGCCGCCCCGCCACGGGAACCCCCATGGCCCGCAGGGTGGCGCCGCGGACCAGGTGCCGTCGGCGCAGTTCCGAGGCGAGGTCGGGGCCGTGGCCGTCGGCGAGGACGTCGGCCAACTCACCGGCCCGCGCGGCGGCCGCCCCCCGTCGCCGCAGCGCGGGCGGCAGGACGTCGAGCACCGCGGCCGCGCCGAGGACCTCGTGCCGGGCCGGGTCCCGCAGCAGCAGCCGGTCCCCCACGACGATCGGCAGCGGCGCCCGCAGCTGCAACCGCACGAGCGCGCCGCCCAGGGGCCGCACCCGAGCGGGGACGGCGGCCGAACCGAGGTGCACGACGAGTTCCGCGGGGAGGTCACCGGTGTCGGCCCGGACGTCGAGCACGTCGGTGCGGACGTGCGTCCCCGGCGTCAGGAGCGCGTCACCGCGGCGCACGTGCCGCCGGTCGACGCCGCGCAGGTTCAGGGCCACCCGCGCCACACCCGCGACGCGGTCCACGGTCCGTTCCAGCGACTGCACGCCCCGCACGTGCACGGTGCGCCCGCCGACGACGAACTCGTCGCCGACCGCGACCGTCCCGGCCGCCAGGGTTCCCGTCACCACCGTCCCGGCGCCCGTGACGGAGAAGCTCCGGTCGACCCAGAACCGCACGGGCGCAGCGGCGTCCGGCACGGGGACGTTCCCCAGGACCTGCGCGAGCGTCGAGCGGACGTCGTCGAGACCATCGCCCGTGACGGCGCTGCACGCCACCGCGGGCACGTCGCCGAGGCTGGTGCGGCGCAGTTCGGCCAACGCCGCGTCGCGGGCCGGGCCAGGGTCGGTGAGGTCGGCGCGGGTCACCACCAGGAGCCCGTACCGGACGTCGAGCGCGTCGAGGGCGGCGAGGTGCTCGGCCGACTGCGGCATCCAGCCCCCGTCGGCCGCGACGACGAACAGCACGACCGGCACCGGGCCGACGCCTGCGAGCATCGTCGGCACGAACCGCTCGTGCCCCGGCACGTCGACGAACGCGACCGTCCCCGCACCGGGGACGTCCGTCCACGCGTACCCGAGGTCGATCGTCAGCCCGCGGCGCTTCTCCTCCTCGTACCGGTCCGGGTCCCGGCCGGTGAGGGCGCGCACGAGGGAGGACTTCCCGTGGTCGACGTGACCCGCGGTCGCCACCACGCTCGTCGGGCCGGTCATCCCGCCACCGCACGCACGGCGGCCACGACGAGCTCGTCCGCGTCGGTCGGCACCGTCCGCAGGTCCAGCAGCAACCGGCCACCCTCGACGCGGCCGGCGACCGACGCGTCCCCCGTCCGCAGCGGGACGGCCAGGTGCGGCGGCAGCGAGACGACCCAGGACTCGAGGTCCACCCCCGGGGCACCGCCCCCGCCGACGACGGCAGCGGACGGCCCCACCGAGACGTCGATGCCGCTGCGCCGCAGCGTTTCCGCCACCGCGGTGCACCGCGCGCGGAGCACCTCGGGATCGGCGTGCACGGCGTCGCGCGTGGGGTTCGGCGCCGCCCGCACCGTCGCCTCCAGCGCGGCGAGGGTGAGTTTGTCCACGCGCAGGGCCCGCGCCAGCGGATGACGCCGCAACCGTTCCACGAGCCCCGCGTCGCCGAGCAGCAACCCCGCCTGCGGACCGCCGAGCAGCTTGTCGCCCGACGCGGTCACGAGGTCGGCACCCGCGGCCAGGACCGTCGCTGCGTCGGGTTCGTCGGGCAGCGCCGCGTCCGGACCGAGCAGCCCGGACCCGATGTCGACGACGACGGGAACCCCCAGGGTCGCGAGTTCCGCCGCCTCCACGCCAGCGGTGAACCCGGTGACCACGAAGTTCGAGGGGTGCACCTTGAGCA
The DNA here is from genome assembly GCF_042473625.1 of Kineococcus sp. DHX-1. GTDB lineage: Bacteria > Actinomycetota > Actinomycetes > Actinomycetales > Kineococcaceae > Kineococcus. Next base: position 2,333,192 of record NZ_CP170445.1, read on the forward strand.
CGAACCCGGTCCGGTCGGACAGGACTGCACGGTAGTCGGCGAGCGAGGTGCGGTTCGTGGTGCCGACCTCCCGCAACCGGGCCCCGGTGGACTCCAGCAGGTCCGGCAGCCGGAACCCGTCGCCGATCTCCACGAGTTCGCCGCGGCTGACGACGATCTCCTTCCCGGCGGCCAGGGCCGTGGCGACGAGGACGAGGGCGGCCGCGCCGTTGTTGACGACGTGCACGTCGCCGGCGGCGGGGACGGCGGCACGCAGGGCGGCCATCGTCCCGCGGCCCCGGCGGGCCCGCCGCCCCGTGACGAGGTCGAGTTCGACGTCCGTGGCGCCCGCGGCGGTCACGACGGCGTCGACGGCGGCCGGCGAGAGCTGCGCCCGGCCGAGGTTGGTGTGCAGGACGGCACCCGTGGCGTTGAGGACGCGCCGCAGCGTCGTCCCCGCCGGGGGCAGCGCCGCGAGGACCGCGGGCACCAGGGCGTCGGCCGACACCTCACCGGCCCGCACCCGCTGCTGGACCGCGCGCACGACGTCCTTGACGACGTCGCGGCCCCGGTCGGCGACGGCGGCGGCCACCCGGGGGTCGGCCAGCACCGCGTCGGTGCGCGGCACGGTGCGTCGGGGGTCCTGCGGTTCCGCGGGCTGCACACGGGCAACCTACGCGACACCTCCCGCGGGGCTGCGTGCGTGGCGGAGGCGGATGGGAATCGAACCCACCTGACCGAGGTGCTCGGTCACGCCGGTGTTGAAGACCGCGGGGGCCACCAGGCACCCGTACGCCTCCACGCACGCGGGGCCAGCCTACGGTGGGGCCATGAGCGACCTCCGGAGACTCACCCAGTACGCGCACGGCGGCGGCTGCGCCTGCAAGATCCCGCCCGGTGAGCTCGAGGAGATGGTCGCCGGTCTCGCACCGCGAGCCGGCGAGGACCTGATCGTCGGTGTCGGCGACGACGCGGCGGTCGTGCGCATCGAGGGCGGCCGCGCCGTCATCGCCACCGCGGACTTCTTCACCCCCGTCGTCGACGACGCCTACACCTTCGGCCGGATCGCCGCGACCAACGCGCTGTCCGACGTCTACGCGATGGGCGGGACCCCGCTGGTCGCCGTGAACCTGCTCGGGTGGCCGCGGGACGTGCTGCCCGCCGAGCTGGCGCGGGAGGTGCTGCGCGGCGGCGCCGACGCGGCGGCCGCGGCGGGGTGCTTCCTCGGCGGCGGCCACAGCATCGACGACCCCGAACCCAAGTACGGCATGGCCGTGACGGGGATCGGCGACCCGGACACGCTGCTGCGCGGGGACGCCGCGCAGGCCGGGCTCCCGCTGACGCTGACCAAACCCCTCGGCCTCGGGGTTCTCAACAACCGGCACAAGGCGACGGGTGAGGTGTTCGAGGAGGCGGTCGACGTCATGACGACGCTCAACCGGGACGCCTCGGCTGCGGCCCTCGCCGCGGGCGCACGGTGCGCGACGGACGTCACGGGGTTCGGGCTCCTCGGCCACCTGCACGAGGTCGCCCGGGCCAGCGGGGTCACGGCCGTCGTCGACGCGGCCGCCGTCCCGTACGTCGACGGGGCGCGCCGCTCGCTGGCCGACGGGTTCGTCCCCGGCGGCAGCAGGCGCAACCTCGACTGGGTGCGGCCCCACCTCGACGCCGGTGCGGCCGGTGAGGACGAACTCGTCCTCCTCGCCGACGCGCAGACCTCCGGCGGGCTCCTCGTCGTCGGCGAGGTCCCCGGGTACCCCGTCGTCGGGGAGGTCGTCCCGCGGCGCGGGGACACGACCCTGGTCGTGCGCTGAGCGTTCAGTCCGCCTCGCGGCCGCGCAGGTAGAGGAACCAGTAGAGGACGCCGACGAAGAACCCGCCGCCCACGACGTTGCCGAGACCGGCGAACACCCAGTTGTTGACGATGTGGCCCCAGCCGATGCCGGGGACCCCGGCCCAGTGGGCGGCGGGCAGGAAGAACATGTTCGCGACGACGTGGTCGAACCCGAGGGCGACGAACGCGGTGATGGGGAAGAAGATGGCCAGCACCTTGCCGGCGACGTCCTCGGCGGCCAGGGCCATCCAGACCCCGAGGCAGACCAGCCAGTTGCACCCGATGGCGCGCAGGAAGATCGTCAGGTCGTCCTCGGTGACGGCCTTGCCCGTGGCGATGGCCGCGATGCGGGCGTACGACGCGGTCCCCTCGGCCCCGATGACCCCGGTCTGCACGGCGAGGACGTAGGCGACGAACAAGGCCCCGAGCAGGTTCGCGACGAGGACGACGCCCCAGTTCAGCGCGAGGCGGCCGATCGTGACCTTGCGGCTGAGCAACGCGATGGGGATGAGCGCCATGTTGCCCGTGAGCAGTTCGGACCCGGCGATGATGACGAGCACCAGCCCGAGGCTGAACACGGCCCCCGTGAGGAGGGTGGTCACCCCACCCCACAACTCGGGCTTCAGCCCGGCCGTGACGTCCACGGCGAGCAACCCCGCGAACGCGATGTAGGCCCCGGCGAGGAAACCCCCGACGAGCATCTTGCTGACGGGCAGGTGCGCCTTCTTCTCACCGCTCGCGACGGCGGCGACGGCGATCTGCTCGGGCGTCTTGAACGCCATGTGAACCTCCTCGTGCTCAGGAGGCGCGCTGGCGTGCCTCCAGACGTTCCCGTTGCGGGACGACGACGTACTTCGGGTCCTTCGTCGAGACGACACCCGCCTCGAAGACGGCCATGCGCGTGAGGAACGAGCCGCCCAGCAGGCTCGCCCCGGCCAGGGCCGACACCACCCTCCCCGTCCGCCGCGGCAGGAACCGGGCGGCGACACCCCCGGCGACCCCGGCCACGGTGAGGGCGCGGGCGGTCTTGAGGAACGTCCCCGGCCGGCCGAGGTGGAAGGGTTCGCTGACGAGACCGTGCGCGGTCTCCATCCGGTGCGCGGCAGCGAGTTCCACGGTGGCACCGATGGCCGCCAGCCGCGCGGCGGAACCGCTCTGCGCGACGGGGGCCAGCAGCAGGGCAGCGCCGGACCCGGCGGCGAGCGCGCTGCCGCCGAAGACGAACGGCAGTTCCCGGTAGGGCTCGTGCCAGCTCGGGACCGCCGTGTCGGCGAACAGGACGGCCGTGTACGTGGCCAGCAGCGGACCGGTCAGCGCTGCCCCCACCCCGGCGACCGACCCCGCCGGGGCCGCGACGCGGCGGAGCAGCCCGAGCACCCCCCACTCGGGCAGCAGCGCACCCAGTTCGGCGACGGCGGCGGCCCCGGACAGCGGTCCGAACACCGAGAGGATGTAGGTGCCGACGGACATGGGCGACGTCACCTTCGCGACGCGCAGCATGTTGTAGAACCGTTCGGGCCGGCCGAGGTCGGCGATGAGGAAGTACGCGCTGGCGCCCACGGCCCCCAGCGACGTCGTCCGCAACACCCTGCGCGCCAGCACGTCGCCACGCGCGTCCGCCACGGCGGCGAGCATCGAGCAGCCGGCCGCCAGACCACCGGAGAACAGGTAGTAGGCGATCTCGTGGGTCCACACCGGGGGTTTGAGGACGGCCCGGCCGTAGTAGGACCGGAACTCCGCGTCCGGGACGACGGCGTTCGCGTCCCCCCGCCTCTTCTTCGCCCGCCGGGCCCCCATGCCGGCGTCCCACATCCGCGCGGCCTGCCCGCCGATCGGGTCGGTGCCGGGAACGTGCTCGAACCCCGGCTGCCCGGGCTGGTGCGGGGTCTCCTGAGACGGTTTCGGGCTCACGCGCGCCGCCCCAGCGCGGCGGCCAGGGTGCCGAGCACCATGAAGCCCGCGGCAGCAGCCATGTGCTTGTACATGGACGGCAGGTCGCGCGTGGTGACGACGGGGTCCGGCGGCAGGCCGTACACCTCCGGCTCGTCGAGCAGGAGGAAGAAGGCCCCGTCCCCGCCGACCCCGTCGTCGGGGTCCTCGCCGTAGAGCCGGGCCTCGGTGACGCCCACGTCGTGCAGCTGCTGCCGGCGGCGTTCGGCCCGTTCGCGCAGCTCGTCCAGGTCACCGAACTGGATGGACTCCGTGGGGCACGCCTTGGCGCACGCCGGGGTCTCGTCCTCGCCCAGCCGGTCGTAGCAGAGCGTGCACTTCCAGGCCCGGCCGTCGTCCTCGCGCTTGTCGATGACGCCGTACGGGCAGGCCGAGACGCAGTAGCCGCAGCCGTTGCAGACGTCCTGCTGCACGACGACGGTCCCGAACTCGGTCCGGAACAGCGCACCGGTGGGGCAGACGTCGAGGCAGGCGGCGTGCGTGCAGTGCTTGCAGACGTTGGACATCATCAGCCAGCGCACGTCCTGGCGGCCGTCCCGGTCCGGCAGCGGCGCGGGGGCGAGCATGCCGGGCATGCCCAGGAACTGCCCGCCGGTGTCCTTCGCCGCCGGCGCCGCCGCGGAGGCGCTCCCGCAGCCACCGCCGGAACCGCCGCACCCTCCGTGGGAGGAGTTCTGGTACGCCCGCTCGGCCACCGGGTGCCCGCCCGGGACCCCGGTGCCGAGGCGCGCCGCCTCGGCGAACGCGTCGAACCCGGCCGCAGCGGTGTCCTGCTGCAGGCGGTCCACGGCCGGCCGGGACTGCTCGATGAACGCGACGGCGCGCCAGGAGTCGGCGCCGAGCCCGCCGGTGTTGTCGTACGACAACCCGAGCAGGTCGATCCCGTCCTCGGGGACGGCGTTCCACTCCTTGCACGCGACCTCGCAGGCCTTGCAGCCGATGCAGACCGACGTGTCGGTGAAGAACCCCTTGCGCGGTGGCGGATCGACGTACCCGGCGTCGCGCGCCGGGTCGTCGAGGCGGCCGTACAGGCTGTTGGTGGAAACCACTACCGGCCCTCCAGGTCCAGGTCGGGGTTCGGGTCGAGGACCTCGGGGTCCACGCCGTGCTGCTGCGGGTCGCCGGGCTGCGACCGCGTGTCGTGGCGGACGCTCACCACCTGGTCGGCGAGCCGGTCGTCGTGCCCGGACGCGACGGTCGTCGCCCCCTGCTGCGCCAGCTCCCCGCGGTCCCGCCCCTGCTGCTCCAGCAGGTCGGACGTCACCGCGACGGCGCCCGACGCCATCGTCACGCCTCCACGGACGCGGTACTCGTCCACGTAGGCGAGGGCCTCCCGCCCGCGCGGACGGCGCCCGGCCACGACATCGCACGTCCCGGCCTTGAACTCCTGGATGTGCACGTTCGGGTCCAGCGTCAGGTGCGCGAGGTCGTTGACGACGTCCCCGGTCGTGAGCCCGCCCTGGCCCCAGTGGTACGGGAGCCAGACCTGGTGCACGAGGTCGTTCTGCACCTTCAGCGGGGCCAGGCGGTCGGTCACCATGACCCGCGCCTCCACCACGGCCCGCGCCGTGACGACGTGGGCCCACCCCAGGTGCTCGAGGCCGCGCAACTGCGCCAGTTCGGGCGAGACCTCCATGAAGAGCGCGGGCTGCAGTTCGGCGAGGTACGGCAGGTAGCGGCTCATGCCACCCGCCGTGTGGTGCTCGGTCATGCGGGAGGTGAACCACACGAACGGGAACACCCCGCTGCCAGGTTCGGGCGGCGACGGGTGCACCTCGTTGAGGTGGTTGGTGTAGATCTCCCGCGCCGGGTTCGCCTGCTGGGTGTAGACGGCGTTGCGGAAGGGCGACTCGGCCGGTTCGTAGTGCGCCGGCAGCGGCCCGTCGACGACGCCCTTGGGCGCGTAGAGCCAGGCCTTGCCGTCGCTCTGCATGATGAACGGGTCGTCGCCGGCGATGGCCTCCACCCCCGTCGCCCCGGCCGGCGGCCGGTACGACGGCGGTTTCGTCGCCTCGAAGTCGGCGGTGTCGTCACCGACCCACCGGCCCTGCTCCTCGTCCCACCAGACCAGCGCCTTGCGCTCGCTCCAGGGCTTGCCGTCCGGGTCGGCCGAGGCGCGGTTGTAGAGGACGCGGCGGTTCATGGGCCAGGCCCAGCCCCATTCGGGGGCGTGCAGCGACTGCTCGCGGCCGGGCTTGCGGCGCGCGGCCTGGTTCACGCCGTCGGCGTAGACGCCGGAGTAGATCCAGCAGCCGCTCGACGTCGACCCGTCGGCCTTCAGAGCCGTGTACCCGGGCAGCAGGCCGTCCGGGCCGTACCCGTTGACCTCCTTCAGCACGTCCTCGGAGCTCGGTTCCTGCTCCTCGCCGTGCAGCGGGTAGTCCCAGGCCAGCTTGAGCAGCAGCTGGTCGCGCGGGTCGGTCGAGTCGGCCAGCTTCTCCCGCATGCGCCGGCCGAGGTGGTAGAAGAACCAGAGCTCGCTCGTCGCGTCACCCGGCGGGTTCACCGCCTTCTCCCGCCACTGCAGCATGCGCTGCGTCTGGGTGAACGTGCCCTCCTTCTCCACGTGGGAGGCGGCGGGCAGGAAGAACACCTCGGTGCGGCACTCCTCGGGGACGATCTCCCCCGTCTCGACCTCGGGGGCGTCCTTCCAGAACGTGGCGCTCTCGATCATCACGAGGTCGCGCACGACCATCCAGTCGAGGTTGGCCATCCCGAGCCGCTGGGCCCGGCCGTTGGCGGACCCCACGGCGGGGTTCTGCCCGAGCAGGAAGTACCCGAAGATCTTCCCGCCCTCGATCATGTCCATGACCTGGCTGTAGGTGCCGTGGTCACCGTTGATGCGGGGCAGCTCGTCGAACAGGTAGTCGTTCTCGGCCGTCGCGTTCTCGCCGAAGTACGCCTTGAGCAGGCTCACGGTGTAGGCGTCGGCGTTGGCCCAGAAGCCCTTCTGGTTCTGGCCCTTGATGGCGTCGACGTAGCCCGCGAGATCGGCGTGCCGCTCGGCGTGCGGCATCTGCAGGTAGCCGGGCAGCAGGTTGTACAGGGTCGGGATGTCGGTCGACCCTTGGATCGAGGCGTGACCGCGCAGCGCCATGATGCCGCCGCCGGGCCGGCCCATGTTCCCCAGCAGCAGCTGGAGGATCGCCCCGGTCCGGATGTACTGCACGCCCGTCCCGCGTTGCGTCCAGCCGACGCTGTAGACGAGCGCCCCCGTCTTCTCGCGACCGGAGTTGGAGATCCACGCCTCGGCGATCTCGTCGAACACGTCGAGGGGGATGCCGCAGACGTCGGCCACCATCTCGGGGGTGTACCGGGCGAAGTGCCGCTTGAGCACCTGGTAGACGCACCGCGGGTCCTGCAGCGTCTCGTCGCGCCGGATGTGCTCGTGGTCGACCGAGGCGCCGCCGGATCCGAGGGAGTGCCCCGACTCGCTGTCCGTCGACTCGGCGGTCTCCTCCTGCTCGTCACCCTGGTGCTCGCCGCCGGCGTACTGCCACGAGGCCGTGTCGTAGGAACGGGTGTCGTGGTCGAAACCGGAGAACAACCCGTCGAGGTCCTCGGTGTCCTGGAAGTCCTCCGACACGAGGTGCGAGGCGTTGGTGTACGCCACGACGTACTCGCGGAAGTCGCGCTCCTGCGTCAGGACGCGGTTGATGATCGCCCCGAGGAACACGATGTCGGTTCCCGTGCGGATCGGGACGTACGTGTCCGCCAGCGCACTGGTGCGCGTGAACCGGGGGTCGACGTGGAAGACCTTCGCACCGCGCGCCTTGGCCTCCATCACCCACTGGAACCCGACCGGGTGGCACTCGGCCATGTTCGAGCCCTGGATGACGATGACGTCGGCGTTGCTCAGGTCCTGCAGGTCACCGGTGGCTCCACCGCGACCGAACGAGGCACCCAGACCGGGCACCGTGGCGGAGTGTCAAATGCGGGCTTGGTTCTCGACCTGGATCGCGCCCATGGCCGTGAACAGCTTCTTGATGAGGTAGTTCTCCTCGTTGTCCAGCGTCGCACCACCGAGGCTGGCGATCCCCATCGTGCGGTTGAGACGCCGGCCCTGGTCGTCGCTGTCCTGCCACCCGCGCCGCCGGGCGTCGATCACCCGGTCGGTGATCATGTCCATCGCGGTGTCGAGGTCGAGGTCGCTCCACTCCGTCGCGTACGGCGCGCGGTAGCGGATGGTGGTGGCGCGGGAGTCTCCGTTGACCAGCTGTTCGCTGGCCGAGCCCTTCGGGCAGAGCCGGCCGCGCGAGTGCGGGGAGTCCGGGTCGCCCTCGATCTGGACGACCTTCTCGTCCTTGACGTAGACGCGCTGGCCGCAGCCGACCGCGCAGTAGGGGCAGACCGACTTCGCGACGCGGTCGGCCGTGGCCGTGCGGGGCGTCAGCGACTTCGAGCGCGCCGACTGGGTCGCGGCACCGCGGCCCAGCGGGTCGTCGCCCGTCAGCTGCCGGTAGACCGGCCACCCCTCGAGGAACGTCTTGAGACCCACGCCCGGAACATACCCCCGGTCCGGCTCCGCATGCGCGTCCGACCCACCCGTACCAGGATCACCACCGTGACTGTTCCCACGATCATGCTGAACGACGGCCGCGAGATCCCGCAGCTCGGCTTCGGGGTCTTCCAGATCCCGCCGGAGGAGACCGCCGACGCGGTGCGCACGGCGCTGGAGGTCGGCTACCGCCACCTCGACACCGCGCAGATGTACGGCAACGAGGCCGAGACCCTGCAGGGCGTCCTCGACTCCGGGGTGCCCCGCGAGGAGGTCTGGATCACCAGCAAGCTGAGCAACGCCGCCCACGAGCCGGACGCGGCGCGCGCCGCGGTCGACGCCTCGGTCGAGAAGCTGGGCGGCCCGATCGACCTCTACCTCATCCACTGGCCGCTGCCGACGCTGTACGGCGGGGACTTCGTCTCCACCTGGAAGGTGCTGGAGGAGGCGCGCGCCGACGGACGGCTGAAGTCCATCGGCGTGTCGAACTTCCAGGTCCCCCACCTGCGCCGGCTGGCGCAGGAGACGACGGTGACGCCCGCCGTCAACCAGATCGAGGTGCACCCCTACTTCGGCAACGAGGAGGTGCGCGCCTACTGCGGTGAGCACCAGATCGGCGTCGAGGCGTGGTCGCCCATCGCCCAGGGCAAGGTGCTGGACAACCCGGCGATCACCGCCGTCGCCGAGCGGCTCGGCAAGTCGCCGGCGCAGATCACCCTGCGCTGGCACATCGAGCGCGGCGACATCGTCTTCCCCAAGTCGGTGACGCGCTCGCGTGTGGAGGAGAACTTCGACCTCTTCGACATCGATCTCACCGAGGAGGACCTCGCGCTCATCACCGCGCTCGACCAGGGCGCCGAGGGCCGCATCGGCGGCCACCCCGACACCATGGACTACGTGCCCTCGTAGTCTCGACCGGTGAGCACTCCGGCACTGCCTGCACGCCGCCGCACCCCACGGGGTGCGGCGGCGTTCGCCGTCCTGGCCCTGCTGCTGGCCGCCGGACTGCTGCTGTGGTCGAAGTGGCTCCCCTACTCCGCGCGCGTCGGTGAGCTGTCGGGGACGCACGCGTGGTCGGGGTCGTCGGTGCTGGCCGGGGCGGGCATCGAGGCCGGTTCCGGCCCCAGCCCGGCGGCCGGGTGGGCGTTCACGGAGGTCTACGCGCTCGCGGTGTGGAAGGCCCTCGTCGCCGGGCTGGTCATCGCCGCCGCCGTGCAGACGCTCGTCCCGCGCCGCTGGCTCACGTTGGTTCTGCGGCGGCGCTCGGGCCCCTCGAGCGCTCTCGTCGGCGGACTCCTGTCGACGCCGTCGATGATGTGCTCCTGCTGCACGGCACCCGTCGCGACGGCGCTGCGCCGCAGCGGCGCCCCGACGACCGGGGTCGTCGCCTACTGGCTGGGCAACCCGCTGCTGAACCCCGCCGTCCTCGTCTTCCTGCTGCTCGTCGCGCCCTGGCAGTGGGCCGCCACGCGGTTCGTCGTCGGCGCGCTCCTCGTCGTGGGCGGCAGCGCGCTGGTGGCCCGGCTCGCCGGGGACCGCGTCGCGGCGAGGGCGGTGGACGAGGTCACGTCGCAGCACGAGGAGGGACGCGACGAGGGCCCCCGCCGGTTCCTGCCGGTCCTGGCCCGGATGAGCGCCTACCTCGTGCCGGAGTACCTCGTCGTCGTGTTCGCGGTGGGGACGTTCGCGGGCTGGCTGTTCCCGCTCGGGGAGTCGGCGCGATCGTGGGGTGTGCTGGGCGTCCTCGTCGCCCTCGTCCTGGGGCTGTTGCTGGTCATCCCCACCGCCGGGGAGGTGCCGCTCACCCAGGGGCTCGCTACCGCGGGGTTCGGGCCGGCCGTCGTGGGCGCGCTGCTCATCGCCCTGCCCGCGGTGAGCCTGCCGTCCGCCGTCATGGTCGTGGGCGCGTTGGGGCGCCGCGTCGTGGGGTGGACGATGGTCGTCGCCGCCGCGGGGAGCCTGGTGAGCGCGGGGCTGCTGACGGTGCTCGTCTGAGGGGAGTGCGCGTGACCGACGACCGGAGGGAACTCCCGCTGGCCGGCCTGCGGGTCGTGGAACTCGGCAACTACATCGCAGCACCCACCGCGGGGCGGTTGCTGGCCGACGTCGGCGCGGACGTCGTCAAGGTGGAACGGCCCCGCACGGGCGACGAACTGCGGCAGTGGCGCCTGCACGCCGGGGAGACCTCCCTGCTCTACCGGACGCTCAACCGGGGCAAGCGGTCCATCGTGCTCGACCTGCGGACCGAGGCGGGCCAGGACGTCGTGCTGGACCTCGTCCGCCACAGCGACGCGCTGCTGGAGAACTTCCGCCCCGGGACGCTGGACCGGTGGGGCCTGTCCGCGGAGCGGCTCCAGGCGGCGAACCCCGACCTGGTGGTGGCCCGGGTCTCGGCGTTCGGGCAGACCGGTCCCCTGGCCCCGCGTCCGGGTTTCGCGGCGGTGGCGGAGGCCCACGGCGGCCTTAGGGCGCTCGTCGGGGAACCGGACCGGCCGCCGTCCCGGACGGGGGTCTCGATCGGGGACTCCATCGCCGGGTTGTACGCGGCGTTCGGCGTGGTGACCTCGCTCCTGCAACGCGACCGCCGCGCCGCCACGGGCCGCGCACCGCTGGGGCCGGTGCACCAGCACGTCGACGTCGCGCTGAACGAGGCCGTCCTGTCGGTCATGGAGTCCCTGCTGCCCGACCACTCCGCCCACGGTGTGACCCGGCGGCGGGTGGGGGGTCGCATGGAGGGCATCGCCCCGACCAACGCCTACGCCTGCCGAGACGGCGAGGTCGTGATCGCGGGGAACGGCGACGCGATCTTCGCCCGCTTCATGGCCGCGATCGACCGGCCGGACCTCGCGGCCGACCCGGCACTGCAGACGAACCCGGCCCGCTGGACCCGCCGCGACGAGCTCGACGCGGCGATCGGTGAGTGGACGGGCACCCGCACCCGCGCCGAGGTGCTCACCGTCCTCGACGGCGCGGGAGTTCCCGCGGGCCCCATCCACGAGGCCGCCGACATCCTCGCCGACGAGCAGTTCGCGGCCCGCGGGATGGTGCAGCACCTCACCGTCGACGCCGGGAACGGGCCGCAGGAGGTGGCGTTCCCCGGCATCGTGCCGTTGTTCGGGCCGACGTCGCTGCCCGTGCGCAGCCTCGGACCCGACCTCGGCCAGCACACGCGCGAGGTGCTGGGCGACGTGCTCGGCTGGGACGGTCCCCGCATCGAGGAGTTCCTGGAGGCGCAGGAGTGAGCACCGACCCGGGTTCGTGGGGCGTGGAACTGCGGGACGTGACCCTGCGGGACGGGCTGCAGCTCGTGGGACGGGCACCCTCGACGGAGCGCAAGGTCGAGATCGTGCGTGAACTCCTCGCGCTGGGGGTGCCCTCGCTGGAGATCGGGTCGATGGCCCGGCCGGACCTCGTCCCGACGCTGGCGGACACCCTGGACGTGGTGGACGCGCTGACCCCGGAGGAACTCGAACGCTGCTGGGTGTGGGTGGCCACGCCCGGCCACGTCCGGCGGGCGGCCGAGCGGGGGGCCACCAACTTCCAGTACTGCCTGTCGGTGTCCGACGCGCACAACCGCGCGAACCTGGGACGCAGCACCGAGGCGAGCCTCGACACCGTGCCCGACGGGGTGTCGGCCGCCGGTGGGGGCCGCGTCCAGCTGACGCTCGCCACGAGCTTCACCTGCCCGTTCGACGGACCCGTGGACCCCGACGAGGTCGTGCGGATCGCGGCCGACCCGCGGACCGCCGGGACCGTCGACGTCGTCGTGTGCGACACGCTGGGGCAGGCGACGCCGGGCGAGGTGGGGTCGCTGGTGGCCCGGGTGCGGGCCGAAACTCCCCCACGCCGCACCGGTTTCCACGGGCACGACACGTGGGGTCAGGGCGTCGCGAACGCCCTGGCCGCGGTCCAGGCGGGGGCCGCGTTCGTCGACGGGACGCTCGGGGGCCTCGGCGGGTGCCCGTTCGCACCGGGTGCGAGCGGGAACACCGCCACCGAGGACCTGCTGTTCGGTCTGCGCCCGTCGTGGCTGACCCCGTCAGCGTTCGCCGACGTCGTGCGCCTGGCGGAGCAGGTCGTCGCGGACCTCGGTGAGCGCAGCAGTTCCAAGGCGGCGCAGGGAGCGCGGTCCCGCGCCGAGGCGTTCGACTGGGTCGTCCGCTGACTCAGGCCCAGCTGCCGACGGGGAGGCGGTGGCAGCGGACGCGTTCGAGCTCCTCGCCGCGGTGGCCCCCGTCGCGGGCGACGATGCGGGCGTCGACGAGGGTGCGGTCCGAGCCCAGCAGCACGACGGCCAGCGCGGCCGCCTGACCGCGGTGGGCGAAGCTCCCCCAGCGGCTCGCGACGGCGCCGGCCTCGTCGACGAGCTCGACGTCGCACAGCTCCTCGCCCACCGGCTCCTCGAGGTGCCGGCGCACGTCGGGCAGGGCGTCGACGTGGACGGGGAGCACCATGACGAGTCCGCTGCCGTCGCGCACGTACAGGCGCGGGTGGGTGGTGCCCTGGTCCTCGAGGGCGACGCTGAGCGGGCCCCGTCCGATGCGCTGCTTGGCCATCGTGTCCTCCGTCGAGTCTCCACGACCCGCGGCTCCGCGGGTCCACGGCCACCACGGTGCTCCTGCGGGCTGGGGACGTTCTCCGGGTTCTCTGGACGTTGCCTGAGGTGCTCGACGCTGCACCCAGTCCGAGAAGCGGCGCAGGCCCTCGAGGCGGTTCTCCCCGCCGAGCTCGAGGAGTTCGCGGATGTCGTCGGGGACCTCCGACGCCGGGACGAAACCTCCGCCGTGCTCCCCGAGTTCTTCAGCGCGCGCCATCCGTCGAGTGTGGCCCTTGTCGTGCGCAAGGCCCACGGGCGTTGACGAATCCTTGACACCGAGGGCGACCACCACACTGCCGTGACTCGCGGAAACCGCTGCGGCACAGCGTGTTCACCTTGTTCGAACGAATCCTGGGCGGTAGGATCAGGACATGACGGCGACGATTCAGGAGCAGGTGACGCACACCGTCCTGCCGCTGGACGCCGACGGGTTCACCGACATCGACGTCGACGCCCACCTCGCTGCCTTGCGCCGCGCCGCCGACCAGGCCCACGCCGCCGAACTGCTCGGCCTGGCCGACCTCATCACCCAACTCAGCACCCACCCCCACCCCGACCAGGCCGGGGAACTCATCGAACGCCGCGAGCAGGTCACCCTGCGCCTGCGCGGGCACGACTTCGCCCCCTGGAACCCGCTGCGCGCCGCCGTCGAAGTCGTCGCCCTGCACCACTCCCGCAGCTGCGGTGTCCCCATCGCAGTCGGCCCTCACCCACGTGTGGACCGCCCACACCGCCGGCACCGCCGAACGCCCCGTCTGGGAAGCCGTCGCCGCCGGACAGGTCACCGCCCGCCAAGCCCGCACCATCCTGGCCCAGTCCCGCCGCCTGGCCGCCCGCACCGCAACCCTCACCGCAGACGCCGACACCACGAACGCGAACGGGACGATCACCGAAGGCGCGGCCCTGCTGGACGGTGAGGCTCTCACTGCGGCGCTCGACGCGTTCCACACCACCGCCCTGGCCTGGGCCCGCGACGGCAAGGTCGGCTCAGCCCTGCACGGCCGCTGCTTCCGGCTGCTGGAACGGATGACCCCCCACCACGAACGCGTCGTCCGGCACACCCGCCACCCCGGACGCGAAGCGGTCCTGACCGACTGCGAGGACGGCGCCACCGCCCACCTGTCCCTGAAGCTCCCCCTGGGCCTGGGGCGGCGGTTGATGACGTCCGCCACCGCCTGCGCCGACGCCACCACCGACCACACCACGGCCCACGGCGTCCACGACGACCGGGACCACGCCACCAGGGTCAACGACGCCCTCGTCGACGTCCTGCGCGACGGCCTGACCCGGTGGACCCCGGCCGTCTCCGACCAGACCCACCAGCGCCCGGCCGATGAGGACCACCCCGTCACCACCGGGCGCAGTCACCGGCCCGCGACCAGCGTCCACGTCCTGCTGCGCGTCGATGCGACCACCCTGTTCGGCACCGACGGCCACGACGGCGGGGATCTTCCCGAGGACTCAGCGTGGGTCGACGGCCTCGGACCGGTGAGCATCGAGACCGCGCGGGAACTGGCCGCCGACCCCGACGCCACCTGGCGCAAGGTGATCGTCGCCCCCGGCACCCGGGACGTCGTCGACGTCGCTGCTGACGTCTACCGCCCCTCCGCGGCGCTGCGGCGGTTCATCGTCGCCCGCGACGGGACCTGCCGCGGGCCGGGGTGCGTGCGCCCGGCCGCGGACTGCGACCTGGACCACGTCGTGCCCTGGCCCGACGGCCCCACCACCGCCGACAACCTGCAAGCCCTGTGCCGGACGCACCACCGGTTCAAGACCCAGTTCGTGTGGGAGCACGTCGACGACCGCGCCCGGCGGGTCGTGGCGCTGCGCGCTGCCCGCGACGCCGACGACCCACCACCGTTCTAGGAGTCTCGTGGATCGCCGGACCGTCAGGTCGCGCCGGGCACTGCTCGGCGTGTTCCTGCTCGACGTCTCCTCGGTCACGGTGTTCGTCGTCCGGGCCCTGACTCGACGGCAGTCCGAGGACGTCGACCTCGCTGTCGCGGCCGTGGCCAGCGTGCTGCCCGGCGCGGCAGCCGTGACGCTGGAACTGCGCCGGAGCGTCCCGGCCGTCGAGGTCGTGGGACTGTTCCTCGGTGGATCGGCGATCGGAACCGCGGGGACGCTCGCCTCGGTCCGCCGTCACGGGTGGTCGCCCCCGAGCGTGGCACTGCTCCTCGGCGCCAACCTCGTCGGGGTCCCCTACCTGACGCTCGTGCAGGCCCTGCGCCGGGGAAACCCGGTGGACGTCCCCCGTTCCCCGGCTAGGGTGGCACGCATGGCAGCACAGGCGGGACGTCGCGAGCTCGGGGTGGACCCCCGAGTCACTGCGACACACGCGCCCGAGGCTCCGCCCCCGGACGACTGATCCACACCGAGATCACCGTTCCCAGGGCGCCGCGCATCCGCGAGGCGTCCTTCTTCTTTCTCTGCCGAGTTCCCGAGGAGTCCAGATGACCACGACCACGCAGACGACACCGACTGTCGCCCACGGACTGCCCGGTCCTGCCGACCTGCGTTCGGCGCTCGAGGAGACTCGCGCTGACCGTCGAGCCTTCCTGCAGTCGCTCACGGCCGAGGAACTGCAGACGATGGAATCGGACCCCGCCGAGGCCACCCGCGTCGCCGGCGCACGTCGCACGCTGCAGGAGGTGGACGCCGCGCTGGCCCGCATGGACGCGGGCGAGTTCGGGCTGTGCGTCCACTGCGGGAACCCCATCCCAGCCGAACGCCTCGAGTTCCTGCCCCAGGCCAGCGGCTGCGTGCCCTGCGTCCAGGCCTCGCGCCGCACCTGAGAACCCCGGAGGAGTTCCCGTGGACGACCGCATCGCCACCAACATGCGCAACTGGGACGAGCGCGTCGCCGACCACGTCGTCGCCTACGACGCCGAGGCGTTCGCGGACGACCCGCACGCCGTCGGGGTCGGGGTGGAGGCGGAGGTCCTCCGCCCCCACCTGCCCGGCGGTTCCCTCGACGGTCTCGACGTCGTGCACCTGCAGTGCCACATCGGCACGGACACGATCAGCCTCGCCCGCCGGGGCGCCCGAGTCGTCGGCACCGACCTGTCCGGGGAGGCGGTCACGACCGCGCGCCGGCTCGCCGCCCGGGCGGGGCTGCCGGACGTCTCGTTCGTGCAGACCACGAACGAGGACGCCCCCGACGCCCTGGGCCGGGAGTTCGACGTGGTGCTCACGTCGGTGGGGGTGCTCACGTGGCTGGCGGACCTGCGGCCGTGGGCGCAGGCGGTGGCCCGCCTCCTGCGACCGGGCGGCGTGTTCCTCGTCCACGACGCCCACCCAACGATGAGCGCCCTGCAGCACGACCGGGACGACGACCTCCTGGTCCTCGGTGAGCCGTACTTCTCCGACGGCGGTCCGCGCCGGTTCGACGACGGGACCACCTACGCGAGCGGCACCCGGATGCAGAACGCCGTCACGTACCAGTGGACGCACGACCTCGGCGAGGTCGTCGGCGCGGTCCTCCAGGCGGGACTGCGGATCGTGGCGTTCCAGGAACACCGCTCGATCCCGTGGAAGGCGCTGCCGTCCCTCGTGCCGGGCGACCGGGGATGGGAACTCCCGGAGGGTTCCGCCGAGTGCCCCCTGATGTTCTCCCTGGTCGCCCGCCGCGCCTGAACGTCTACTGCGCCAGCAGGTCCTCGTGCGGGACGACGGCCGCCGACAACGGCTGCACCGGCACGCCGGCCGCGGCGAACCAACCCTCGGCCCAGGCGTCGAGCAGGGGCGAGGGGGCCAATCGCCACGGCGTCTCGTCCCGCTCCACGGACCAGCCGTGCGCCGCGAGGGCGTCGGCGACGAAACCCGTCGCGTCCGGGCCCAGGCCGTGGGCCCGCTGGTCGGCGTCGAAAGCCTCCGCCACCCCCGGGACCGCGGGTTCGCTCGTCGCCCCTCCGGACACGGTGAGGACGAAGAGCACCGCCGGCCTCGGGTCGAGAGTGGAGAGCACCTCGACGAGACCCGTCGCGACGGGGCCGGGCAGCACGTCGAGCAGGGCGGACCCCACGACGACGTCCGCACCGGACAGCACCTCCCGCAGCGCGTCCCGGTCCGCGAGGTCCACGGCGGCCGTCGTGACCGAGGCGGCCGCGGCGACGGGGGTCGCCAGCGCACGGGCGAGGAGGGCCCGGTCGTGGTCGACGAGGACCCACTGCTGCTCGGCCGCCACGCCGAGCTCCCGCAACCGCGCCGCGAGGTGGCGCAGGGTGGACCCCGACCCTGCGCCGAGGTCCACGACCCGGACACGTTCCCGGTCGGCCAACCGGGCCGCCAGGAGCCCTTCCAGGCGCTGGGAGCGGGCGGCGTGGTCCACCGGTTCCCGCAGCGCGAGCCAGTCGGGGTCGAAGTTCTCCAGTCCGGTCACAGCGTCTCCCTCACGATCCGCGCGGTCTCGTCCCACGTCGGCAGTTCCCGGTCGACCGCCGCCCGGCGCGTCGCCGCACGCAGGTCCGCCGAACCGGCCCAGCGCTCCAGCGCGGTGCAGACGTCGTCCACGTCACGTCCCACCACGATCCCCGCCCCGCCGACGAGGTCGGGCAGTTCCCCGCGGTCGGCCACGAGCGACGGGACGCCGCGGGCCAGGCCCTCCGCGACGGCCATGCCGTACGGTTCGGCCTCCGACAGCAGGACGTGCAGGTCGGCCCGGTCCCACTCCGCCTGCAGCGCATCGTGGTCGACCGGCCCCAGCAGCGTGGTGCCCGGGAGGGTGAAACCCTCGGCGACGGTTCCGGCGCACCGCAACGACCACGGGCCCCCGAGGCGCGCGACGGCCTCGGCGACGAGGCGCTGGCCCTTGCGCCCACCGACGGTCCCGACGGACAGGAGGCGGTGCGCCCCTCGCGCGACCGACGGTCGGGCCGGGACCGTCCCGGGTTCGGCGACGACGGCGCGGACCCCGGAGACCTCGAGAACCCGTCGCGCGGCGCTGCGGCTCGGCACCACCACCGCGTCGACTAGACGCAGCGACCGGACCTCGTCGGTGAGGACCGGTTCGGGCGGGACGTCGTCCGAGCGCAGCAGGTGCACGAGCAGGACGAGCCGCACGCGGCCGGAGTGCGCGGCGAGCAGGTCCGGGTGGGCGGAGGCCACCAGACCGTCCAGCAGGACCGAGGCCCCGTCGGGAACCTCCCCGAGCGATCCGACGACCCGGTCGACGACCCCCCGGGCGAGGAGTTCGGCGTCGTAGCGGTTTCCGCCCGTCGGGGTCGACAGGTCGGGGGCGAGGAGGTACCTCACAGCTCCTTCTCGTAGGCCGCCCACGCCACGTCGGACTCGCGCAGGAGCACCGTGATCCCGGCGAGCCCGGCCACGGCGGGTCCCAGGTCGACCGAGAGGCGGTCGGCGATCCAGCGGCAGAGGAACTCGGTGGAGGTGTTCTGCCCCGCGAACTCCTCGACGTCGTCGAGGTTGCGGTACTCGACCTGGGCGAGGACCGCGCGCAGCACCTGCGAGGCCACGCCGATGTCGACGACGAGGCCGTCGCCGTCGAGCTCGGCGCGTCGGAACGTCGCCTCGACGACGAACGTCGCTCCGTGCAGGCGCTGGGCCGGGCCGAACACCTCGCCGGTGAAGCTGTGGGCCACCATGAACCGGTCGCGGACCGTCAACGAGAACATGCCGAACTCCTCAGTAGCTGAAGCGGTGGCAGAGGGCGTCGCCGCCCACGGCGGCGATCCCGGGCAGGACCTCCGCGGACCGCTCGAACGGGGTCACCCCGTCGAGCAGGGCGTCGAACCGCTCGTCGCAGAGCAGGTCCAGCGCCAACGCGAGCCGACGCCGCGTCGTCCACCGCGGCGCGCGGGCCGGCGGCACCCGCCCCACCTGCGAGGCGCGGATCGTCAGCCGCCGGGAGTGGAAACCCTCCCCCAGGCCGACCTCGACGCTGCGGTCGCCGTACCAGCTCATCTCCGCCAGCAGGCCCTCGTCGCCGAGCAGCTGCAACCCCGTCGTGAGTCCCGGACCCGTTCCGCTGGTGTGCAGGACGACGTCACGCTCGCGCCGCGCGTCGTCGGGCGCGACGAGCCGGAACCCCAGCCGCTCCGCGGTCCCCGCGCGGTCGGTGCGCACGTCGACGGCCTCGACGTCGGTGCCCGGGACGCGCGCGGCGAGCGTGGCCACGAGCAGTCCGAGGACCCCTGCTCCGACGACGCTGACGCGGTCGCCGATGCCGAGGCCGGCGTCCCAGACGCCGTTCACCGCGGTCTCCAGCATCCCGGCCAGCACCGCCCGGCCGGGTGGGACCGAGGCGGGCACGGGCAGCACGGACGAGGCCGGTACGACGTAGCGGTCCTGGTGCGGGTGCAGGCAGAACACCCTGCGCCCCACGAGGTCCTGGGCCCGCGGACCGGCCTGCTCCACCGTTCCGACGGACAGGTACCCGTACTTCACGGGGAACGGGAACTCCCCGGACTGGAACGGGGCCCGCATGGTGTCGTGCTGGCTCGAGGGGACGGCGCCGGCCAGGACGAGCGCCTCGGTCCCGCGGCTGACGGCCGAGAACTCCGTCCGGATCTCGACGTCGGCGGTGCCCAGCACGGGCAGCAGTTCCTCGCGCAGTTCGACCTGGCCCGGCCCGGTCGTCCACAGCGCGTGGGCCACGCTCACGCGTCCGCCTCCAACCCCGGGGTGAGGAACCCCCGGACGGCGGACTCCCAGCCCTGCGGGTCCACGTTCCACTCCTTCGTGTGCCGCGCAGTGCTGCTGGCGACGTAGGTGATGAGGTCGGGACGCGCCTGCGCCAGCCGCTGCGAGGGCCCGGACGGCACGTAGTCGTCGGCGTCGGAGTGCAGGAGCAGGACCGGCAGCTGCAGTTCCTCGGCCCGGCGCACCCAGTCCATCGCCCGCAGGTCGACGGGCCCGGGAACCCCGACGAGGCGACGGCCGACGGGGTGGCCGAGCAGTTGCACCCCCAAGCGGCCCAGTCGGACCGGGACACCGGCCTGGCGCGCCTGGTGGTCCAGCACGTCGAACCAGTCGACGACGGGACCGTCCAGCACGAGGGACGTCACGTGCTCGGCCAGGGGCGAGCGGGCCACGAACTGCAGGACGATCGCGCCGCCCATCGACCAGCCGACGAGGAGGAGCCGTCGCGCACCGCGGTCCAGGGCGTACCGGGCCACGGCCTCGACGTCGCGCCACTCGGTGTCCCCGAGGCCGTAGAGCCCCGGTTTCACGGTCGGGGCGTCGGCGTCGTTGCGGTAGGCGGGGACGAGGCACGGCACCCCCAGCCCGTGCAGGACGGGAACGGCGCGCAGCGCCTCCTCACGCGTCGCCCCGCGACCGTGGACGAGCACCGCCCAGGTGCCCGAGGCACCGTCGACGGGACCCGGCACCGACCAGCACGGCAGGGCGCCGACGTCGCTCGGGACGAGGACGTCCTCGTGCGGCAGGCCGAGGGCCGCGGTCGGGTCACCGGCGAAGTAGTACTGGTTCCAGCGCGCCCGGCCCGGGGCGGGGACGCCCGCGTCGACCCCGAGCAGCTCGCGCGTGACGCGTCCCTCACGGCTCTCGAGGATCTCCCCGACCCGGAAGTGCCCGCGGCCGCCGTCGGTCCAGACGCCGTACCGGCCGGGCACGACGGTGTCGACCGTGGCCGACAGCACGACGCGGCGGGGGCCGACCTGCAGGACCTCGAGGTCGTCGGGCTTGTGGCGGCGGGGGGTCACGACGGCGCGGGCGAAGGACACCGCGGTCGCGGTGAGGGCGGCTCCCGTCACCGTCGCGGCGGTGGCCGTCGCGACGGCCCCGACCGCGGCGGCGCGGCGGCCGTTCACGCACCGCCCCGCAGGGCGAGCCGGACCAGCGGGACCTGCAGCGGCAGCCGGACCGTCGTGACGACGCGGGCGCGGGTCGAGCCGGAACGCCAGGCGTCGACGGCCATCTGGGCGTTGGCGGGCCACACGGCCACCAGGAAGGCGGCGGCCGCGCGGGAGGTGGCGCGTCGCGTCGCGGGCACCGCGTAGCCGGCCGCCAGGCCCAGCTCCGCGACTCCCGAGGCCAGCGTCCAGGTCCGCGCCGGGCCGGGCAGGGCGCGCGGGACGATGACGTCGAAACCCCGGGGGCGCAGGAAGTGCGCCACCCCGGCCACCCCGAAGAGGGCCGCGGGGGCGACCCACCGCGGCACCGCACGACTGCTCAGGCCCCGGGGTGTCGACGCGATCACGGCCCCGATCCTGCCCGACACCGGGCTGCCGGGCCCACCCGCCCCCACTAGGGTCGGGACGTGCCTGTTGAGAACGCCTCGCCGTGGACCGTCGTCGTGCTCACCGAGGAGGCCTTCGGCGACGTCGACGCCCGCAACGTCGCGCAGCTGCACGCCGCCGAACGCGCCGAGGGACAGGACGTCCGCCACCTCGTCCTCGTCCCGGCCGACACCCAGCGCAGCCTCCTGGCCGACGTGGTGGACCGACTCAGCCTCGGGGAGCTGAAGGAGGCCCTCGCGGACCTGCGCGCCGGGAAGCCGGACGCGCAGGAGGCCCGCGCCGACGCAGAGACCGCCCTGCGCGCCACCGTGGAGGCGCTGCGCGCCGAAGGGCTCACGGCCGAGGGGAGGACCACCGAGGACGACCCGATGCCCGCGGTCCGCACTGCGCTGGCCGAGGAGCCGGACGCCCGCGAGCTGGTCGTCGTCACCCGTCCGCACGCCGTCGAGGACACGTTCCACGCCGACTGGGCGTCGCGGGCGCGGGACAGCCTCGGGGTGCCCGTCCTGCACGTCTACGCGGGCACGGCCCGCCTGGGCTGACGGAACACCGCACGGAACACCGCACGCGCCGGAGGGGTTGAGAGGGACATGACTGCGCACACGCCGGAGACCAGCAGCAAGACGTACAGCGTGACGAAGACGGACGCGGAGTGGCGCGCGCAGCTGGACCCGCAGGAGTACCAGGTGCTGCGCCAGGCCGGGACCGAACGCCCGTTCACGGGTGAGTACGAGGACACGACGACCGAGGGCGTGTACGCCTGTCGCGCGTGCGGGGCGGAGCTGTTCACGAGCTCGGAGAAGTTCGCCTCGCACTGCGGGTGGCCGTCGTTCTTCGACCCCAAGGACTCCGACGCCGTGGAACTGCTGGAGGACCACTCCCTCGGCATGCGCCGCGTCGAGGTCCGTTGCGCCACGTGCGGTTCGCACCTCGGTCACGTCTTCGAGGGCGAGGGCTACCCCACGCCCACGGACCAGCGCTACTGCATCAACTCGATCAGCCTCAGCCTGCGGCCGACGCAGGCCTGAGGCAGGGTGGGCTGCATGAGCGAGCAGCCCTACGAACCCCGCGATCCCGATGTCGACCCGCTGGCGGACCCCGACCTCCAGCAGGTCGACTCGGACGCGTCCCCCTCGGCCGACGACCCCGAGGTCCTGTCCACCGACACGCTCATGCGCGACGACCAGGACGACCAGGGCTGGGAGCCGGAGAACCGGCTCAGCAACTTCACCGCCGAGATCATCGAGGACGGTGACCGGGACTCCGAGACCCTCGACGAGCGGCTGGCCCAGGAGGAACCGGACGTCGACGCCACCCGCGCGGGTGACGCCGACTCCGAGGCGGACTACCGCCAGGTCTGAGGTCCCTCAGGGCAGGGCGTTGACGAGCTCGGGCAGCTCGACGCGCGGCCCGGTGAAGAACGGGACCTCCTCGCGGACGTGACGGCGGGCCTCGGTGGCCCGCAGGTCGCGCATGAGGTCGACGATGCGGTGCAGCTCGTCGGCCTCGAACGCGAGGACCCACTCGTAGTCGCCCAACGCGAACGCGGACACGGTGTTGGCGCGCACGTCCTCGTAGGGACGGGCCGCCAGCCCGTGGTCGCGCAGCATCGTCCGGCGCTCGGCGTCGGGCAGCAGGTACCAGTCGTAGGACCGCACGAACGGGTAGACGCAGACGTAGTCGCGCGCCCGCTCCCCCGACATGAAGGCCGGGACGTGGCCGCGGTTGAACTCCGCGGGGCGGTGCAGGCCGACGACCGACCAGACAGGTGCGAGGTGGCGCCCGAGACGGGTGCGGCGCAGGCGGCGGTAGGCCTCCTGGACGAGCTCGATGGTCGGCGCGTACCACCAGACCATGACGTCGGCGTCGGCGCGCAGACCGGCGACGTCGTAGAGGCCGCGGACGACGAGGCCCTTGCCGGTCAGTTCCTCGAGCAGGCCCGCGACCTCGTCGGTCATCTCGGCCCGGTCGGCGTCACCGAGGGTGGTCTCGACGGCGAACACCGACCACATCGCGTAGGCGATGGTGTCGTTGATCTCGTCGGCGGTCGGGCCCGTGGTGGTGGTCGTGTCGGACATGACCCCAGTGTCCCCCAGGGCTCCTCAGGCCACCTCGGCGGCCGCCCGGTGGGCCGCTGCGATGCAGGCGGGGACGCCGACGCCGTCCAGGACGGACCCGCACACGGCGAGGTTCCCCGCGGCGCCGACCGCGACGCGCAGCCGGGCGACGCGGTCCAGGTGCCCGACAGCGTACTGCGGCAGGCCGTCCACCCAGCGCACGACGGTCTGGTCGACCGGGTCCAGGTCGCGACCGAGCAGGGCGGAGGCGTCCTGCGTCGCCCAACGCACGACGTCCGCGTCGTCGGCCTCCAGCGCCTCGGTCTCCCGGGCCCGGCCCAGGGAGACGCGAAGGACCGCGAGCTCGTCGCTCTGCGCGCCCACCCAGCCCCACTTGCGGCCGGACAGCGTCAGGGCCTTGGCGCGCAGCCCTCGGCCCGCCCCGACGACGGGCGGGACGAGGACGCCGGACCCGGTCAGCCCGTCGAGGTCGGCGGCCGGGACGGCGAGCGCCGTGATGACCATGCTCGCGGTCTCGACGTCGGCGAGCTCGGCCGCGGCGGCGGGCACCTCGGTGGCCAGGAGCCGGGCGGCGGCCGGGGCGGGGACGGCCAGCACGACGGCGTCGGCGTCGACGACCCCGTCGGGGGTGCGGACGCGCCAGCCGTCGGCGGTGCGGGTCAGGTCGCGCACGGGGGTCCGGGTCCGCACGTCGGCGCCGTGGGCGAGCAGGTGCTCGAGCAGCGCGAGCGGCAGGCGCGCGAGGCCGCCCTCGACGCCGGCGAAGACGGGTCCGGTCACGGTGGGCGCGGGGCCGAGTCCGCTGAGCAGGGAGCCGCCGCGGACGGCGTGCTGCCAGAGCGCGGGAACCGTGGCCTGCAACGACAGTCGTCGGGCGTGCCCGGCGTAGACCCCGCCGAGGAGCGGTTCGACGAGCCGGTCGACGACGTCCTGCCCGACGCGGTCGGCCACGTAGTCGGCGACGCTCACGTCGTGCTCGAGGGGGGCCGCGGGTCGGTCGGGTTCGGTGCGCACGCGCTCGACGGCGTCAGGCTTGAGCAGCCCCTGGACGGAATCGGCCGAGCGGGGCACGCCCATGAGGGTCCCGGCGGGCAGCGGGCTGAGCCCGGCCGCCGTGGCGACGGAGGCCTTCGTGGTGGCGGGGTGGACGAGCGGCAGGTCGAGCTCGCGGGCGAGGGTCGTGCCCTCGGGCCGGCGGGCGAGCATCGACTCGGCGCCGAGGTCGACGGTCAGTCCCCCGACGTCGGCGCGCTGCAGGACACCGCCGACGCGGTCGCCGGCCTCCAGGACGGTGACGTCGCAGCGCTCGAGGAGGTCGCGGGCGGCGACGAGCCCGGACAGGCCCGCGCCGACGACGACCACGTGACGACGGTGAGGGGCCTGCGTGGTCAGCTCCGCCACGCGTGGACCTCCTCGACGACGCGGTGCAGGACGTCGGGATCGGCGGTCGGCGGGACACCGTGGCCGAGGTTGACGACGTGCCCGGCGCCGGCGCGCTCGCCCTCGCGCAGGATCCGGTGCAGGTCCTCGCGCAGCACCTCCCACGGTGCGAAGAGCAGCGCGGGGTCCAGGTTGCCCTGGACGGCGACCGGGCGGCCGGCCCCTTCGCGGCCACGGGCGGCGCCGACGTCGAGCGGCACGCGGAAGTCGACGCCGAGGACGTCGACGCCGCCGTCGACGGCGGCCATCGCGCCGAGCAGTTCCCCGGTGCCGGTGCCGAAGTGGGTGCGGGGGACGCCGAGGTCGCGGACCGCGCCGAGAGCGGTCGCGGAGTGCGGGGCGACGAGCCGTTCGTAGACGGCCAGCGGCAGGGACCCGACCCAGGAGTCGAAGAGCTGGACGGCGGAGGCGCCGGCGAGGACCTGGGCGCGCAGGAACGTGCCGGTGATCTGGGCCAGGCGGGCAGCCAGGTCGTGCCACAGTTGCGGGTCGGCGTGCATCAACGCCTTGGTGTGCAGCAGGTCCCGCGAGGGCCCGCCCTCGACGAGGTAGCTGGCGAGGGTGAAGGGGGCGCCGGCGAACCCGATGAGGGGGACGTCCCCGAGCTGTTCCGTCGTCAGCCGCACGGCGTCGGTGATGTGCTGCAGGGCGTCGAGGGTGAGCTCGGGGATGCGGTCGAGGTCGGCGCGGGTGCGCACGGGTTCGGCGATGACGGGACCGGTGCCGGGGACGATCTCGACGCCCACGCCGGCCGCCTCCAGCGGGACGACGATGTCGGAGTAGAAGACGGCCGCGTCGACGTCGTAGCGCCGGACCGGCTGCAGGGTGATCTCCGCAACGAGCTCGGGGCGGCGGCAGGACTCGAGCATCGTGGTGCCTGCCCGGACGGCGCGGTACTCCGGCAGGGAGCGGCCCGCCTGGCGCATGAACCAGACCGGGGTGCGGGAGGGGCTGGTCCCGCCGCGTGCGGCGTGCAGGTACGGGGAGGTCTGGTCGGGCACGCTCTGGTCAGGCACGGACGCGATGCTCCCACGGCGTGGCTGCACCGCCGCCGGGGGCGGGGATGCCTACGCTCCCTGGCGTGACCGCTCACCGAGGACGCTCAGGACCTGGTGCGCCCGGCGTCCCCGTCGCCTTCGAGGCGGCCGTGGCGGCGGTGCGCGAGGTCCGGCTGCGATCGGAACTGGTGCTGACCGAGGTCCCGGCGCCCGCGCGTATCGCGCCGCACGCGTGGGCCGTGGCCGGGGACGTGGTCCTGGACGGCGAGGAGCTCGCCACCGGCCGCTTCATCCTGCTGCACGACCCGTCGGCGCCGCAGGAGTGGGGCGGGGAGTTCCGGGTCGTCACGTACGCACGTGCCGACCTCGAGGCCGAACTCGGCGCCGACCCGTTGCTGGGTCAGGTCGGCTGGTCCTGGCTGGAGGACGGTCTGGCGCACGCCGGCGCGGAGGCGACCGGGGTCGGCGGCACCGTGACGCGGGTGCTGTCCGAGGGCTACGGCGCCCTCGCCGACCGGGAGGCGTCGGTGGACGTCGAGCTGCGGGCGTCGTGGACGCCCCGCGACCCCGCGGGACTGCCGGCCCACCTGCAGGCGTGGGGCGAGCTGGTCTGCACGGTGGCGGGGCTGCCGCCGCTGCCCGAGGGCGTCGTGTCCCTCGGCCGCCGCACCCTCTGATCCACGCGCTGACGCGCAAACGTTCAAGGACCGCCCCCGGGTGGCCGATCACCTCCTCAGTACCAGAGGTGCACCCGCCAGGGGTGCGCCCGATCGCCTGCAGGAGGACGACGGTGACTGCGCTCGTCGAACGCCCCGGGATGGCCGTTCCTTCCCGTCTCGGCCGCTTCGCGGCCCTCGTCGCCGTCGCGGACCCCGCGGTGCGCGAATCGGTGACGCGCACGCTGCGCATGCTCGGCGCCGTGAACGTCGAGCACGCCACGAGCGTGGCCCAGGCCCGCGCGATGGCCCGCACGGGTCCGCGCGCCCTGTTCATCGCCGACGCCGGGCTGCCCGACGGCTCCGGTGCCCAGCTCGTCTCCGAGCTGCGCGCGGCCGGCTGGAACCGCTGCGTCGTGCTGTCCTCGAACGCCGACCCGTTCGCCGTGCGCGGTGCGGTCGCGGCCGGCGTCCGCTGCTACCTCGTCACCACGCGCCCCGAGGGCGTCGGCTTCGAGGGCCGCGGCGGGGAGTCCGGGGTGGACTCGCTGTCCGAGCGCGAGGTCGAGGTGCTGCAGCACGTCGCCGACGGCCGCTCCAACAAGGACACCGGTGCCCTGCTGGGCCTGTCCGCGCTGACGGTCAAGAGCCACCTGGCCCGCATCGCCCGCAAGCTCGGCACGGGCGACCGTGCCGAGATGGTCGCGATCACCCTGCGCGCAGGTGTGATCCAGTGACTTGAGCGCACCACCGGTCACGTACGGTGGTGCGGTGACGAACACGCCGACGGAGCAGCAGGAACAGGTCGCCGAACCTGAGCTGCCGCTGCTGTCGGCCCCCGCCGACGGCCTGCCGCCCGTCGTGGCCGACGAGGCCGCGCTGGCGCAGGTCGTCGCTGCGTTCGCGGCCGGGACGGGCCCCGTCGCCGTCGACGCCGAACGCGCGTCGGGCTACCGGTACGGGCAGCGCGCCTTCCTCGTGCAGCTGCGCCGCGCGGGGGCCGGCACCGCCCTGATCGACCCCGCCGCCCTGCCGGACCTGTCCTCCCTCGGTGAGGCGCTGCAGGGGGTGGAGTGGGTGCTGCACGCTGCGAACCAGGACCTGCCCTGCCTGGCGGAGCTGGGCATGCACCCGAGCACCCTGTTCGACACCGAACTGGGGTCGCGGATCGCGGGGTTGCCGCGCGTGGGCCTCGGCGCGGTCGTCGAAGAACTGCTGGGCCTGCGGCTGGCCAAGGAGCACTCGGCCGTCGACTGGTCGACCCGGCCGCTGCCCGAACCCTGGTTGACGTACGCGGCCCTCGACGTCGAGGTCCTCGTCGAGCTGCGCGACGCGCTCGCCGAACGCCTTGCGGCGCAGGGCAAGCTGGAGTGGGCCCAACAGGAGTTCGAGCACGTCGCGACCACTCCCCCGCCCCCGCCGCCGGCCGAGCCGTGGCGTCGGACCTCCGGGCTGCACGCCGTCCGCTCCCGCCGCCAGCTGGCCGTCGTGCGCGAACTGTGGCTGGCCCGCGACGCCGAGGCGCGGCGCAAGGACACCTCCCCCGGCCGGTTGCTGCCGGACTCGGCGATCGTGGCGGCCGCCCGGGCGATGCCCCGCACCCCGCAGGCCCTCGCGGCGACGTCCGGGTTCACCGGACGAGCGTCCCGGTCCCGGTTGTCGCTGTGGGCCGACGCCGTCGCCGCCGGCCAGGCGCTGCCCGACGCCGACCTGCCGGCCCACCAGCCGCGCGGGGACGGTCCCCCGCCGCCGCGCGCCTGGGCGGCCAAGGACCCCGAGGCCGCGGCACGGCTGAACGCCGCGCGCGCCGCCGTGACGGCCGTGGCCGACGAGCACGGACTGCCGGTGGAGAACCTGCTGCAGCCCGACGCGCTGCGCCGCCTCGCGTGGGCGCCGCCGAGCCCGCTGGGGGAGTCCTCCGTCCGCGAGGCGCTGGCCGCGCGCGGGGCGCGGGGCTGGCAGCTGGACCTCGTCGCCGCCCCGCTCGTGCAGGCGATGGCGGACGCCGTGGTGGAGGACACCGCCGCAGCCGTGGACGCCTGACGGTCGTCGCCCGAGCACGACGACACCGTTCGCCTTGCCGGGTTCGCCCGAGTGGGGGATGGTCGTCCCGGTCACGAAGCGGTGACGGTGTCGACGGTGACGGAGCTTGACGTGGAACGTCTCACCCTGGACGAGCAGCTGTCCGCCGCCTCGATGGCGCGGCACTGGGTCTGCGACCACTGCCCTGACGAGCACCTGCCGGTCGCCCGGCGCTGGATCGCCGAACTCCTCACGAGCGAACTCGTGCAGAACGCGCTCGACCACGGCCGCGGTCCCGTCGTGCTGTCCCTGACCCACGACGAGGAGGGCATCCTCGTCGGCATCACCGACGGCGACGACCGCGTCCCCACGCTGCGGGCGCAGTCGCCGCAGGCCACCGACGGTCGCGGCATCGCGCTCGTCGACGCCCTCGCCACCGCCTGGGGCGTCTACCGCAGCGACGAGGTCGGCGGGCAGGCCGAGGACGAGAGCGCCACGTGGTGGCCCCAACCCCGCGACGAGGGGTCACCGGCCAAGACCGTCTGGTTCCACCTCGCGACACGCTGACCCGTCCGGGCGACGACGACGCTGCACCGGGGCCCGTTTCGCCTACGGTCGGGCACGTGAGCACCGAACAGCCGCCCCCCGTCCGGGCCATCCTGCGACGCAGCGTGCTGGCCACGAGCGTCGTGGACGACCTGGACGTCGACCTCGACGACGACGGCGTCCGCCTGCCCGGGTGCATCCCGCTGGAGTGGGCCGACCTCGCGCGCGCCGCCGGTTCCGCCGCGACCGACGGCGACGAGGACGTCACGCGCCTGCGCGTCGGGGACGTCCTGCACGCCCACCTCGAACTGCACTCCGGCACCGCCCGCGTGGTCCCGCTGGCCGTGCCGGCCGGTGCCGACCGCCACCCCGGCTCCGGCTGGACCCACGGGACCGTCCTCGGCGGCGCGCTGCACCTGGGGCTCGGCGTCGTCGTCCCGCGAGGCCGCTCCGAACGCACCCTGCCGCTGCCCGTCGCCTCGGCACGCGCCACCGGCCGGTCGACCACCGTCGCCGAGCGCGACCTCGCGCGCCTGGAGGACATCGGCGCCCTCGTCGTGCAGCGTCTGCTGCGGGACACCGGCACCCCGACGGCGGGGGTGCTGCGTCCGGTCGGCGGCTGCGACGTCCCGACGCTGCTGGCCTCGCGGGCGCTGCGCGAGCACCTCGTGGCCGGCCCGGACCGGACGCCCGGCAACGTCCTGCGCGCGGTCGCGGTCCCGGACCGGACGCGCGGCTGGTTCGACCTGGCCCGCATCGACCCCGCCTACGTGGGCGCGGCGTGGGCGGCCACGGACCCGGCGGACCGGGGTCTGCGCCGGCCCGTCGTCGTCACCCGCGAGGAGGTCGCGCTGGCGCCGACGAGCCCGGACCTGGTCGAGAAGGTGCTCGCCGAGGGGCAGTAGCCCGTGGGGATCCGGTAACGAACGAGACACGGAGCCCTTCGTCCGGTGGAATGGGCGGTGTGCAGCTCGGGGCCACAGCCGCTGAATCCATCACCATCCGCGGGAACGACGTCTTCCTGCGCGCCGAAGGGCGCACGGAGGTCTACGACCTCGCGTACGCGCGCATGCTCGTCCCCTACCTCAAGGGCGAACGCCACGTGCCGCCGCTGCGGATGGCGCACTTCCGTCCCGGCATGAAGCCGTGGATCTGCCTCAGCGTCATCGAGGACGACGGTCACGAGCCGAACCTGTCCGGCATCGCGATCTACTCCGGTCTGGGCACCCACCGCGAACTCGGCTTCCACCTCTCGCCGTCGGAGGCGTGGCGGATGGCGGAGATGCTCGAGCACGCCCTGCAGGCGCGCGAAGCGGCCTGAGTGGGCGCCGCCGAGCACCTGGCGCGGGTGCGGGCGGGACTGGACCGGCTGAGCCCGTCGGAGCTGCTCGCCGAGCAGGCTGCCGGGGCTCTCGTCGTGGACACCCGGACGCCGTCGCACCGCGCGGCACAGGGCGAGTTCCCCGGGGCACTGGTCATCGACCGGACCGTGCTGGAGTGGCGGCTGGACCCCACCTGCCCGTACCGGATCCCCGAGGCGACGGGGCCGGACCTGCGCGTGGTCGTCGTGTGCCGGCACGGGTACAGCTCCTCACTGGCGGCGGCGTCGCTGCGGGCCGTGGGGCTGCGCCGGGCGACCGACCTCGTCGGCGGTGTGCAGCGGTGGATCGCCGAGGGGTTCCCGGTGCACCGCGGCGCCGTTGACGTGCGGGAGTGAGCTCCTCGTAGAGTCACACCATGTTCACCAAGCGTCACATCGCGGGGGTGGTGGGCGCGTTGGCGGCGGTCTGCGGCCTGTCGTTCGCCCCGGCCGCGCACGCGGTCAGCACCCCGTTCGTCTACAGCGGCACGGTCCGCGCCGACGGGGCGGACCGCTACGCGACGGCGGCGCTGGTCTCGCGGGGGTCGTTCGCACCCTCGACGGGCTCGACGGTCTTCCTGGCCAGCGGTGAGTCGTTCGCCGACGCCCTGGCCGCCGGACCGGCGGCCGCGAACCTCGACGGCCCCCTGCTCCTCACCGCCGCGAGCGGGCTGCCGGCGGCGACCCGCGCCGAGCTGACGCGGTTGAAGCCCTCGTCCGTGCACGTCGTGGGCGGGACCGAGCGTGTCCCCGACGCCGTGCTCGCCGCCGTCCGCGCGCTGCTGCCGTCGGTGACCGTGGACCGCACCGCCGGCGCGGACCGGTACGCCACGGCCGTCGCGGTGGCGCAGAAGTTCTTCCCCGCCCAGCAGGCGTCGTTCGTGCTGGCCCGCGGGGACGCCTTCCCCGACGCGGTCTCCGGAGCGGCCCTGGCCGGGTGGCGCGGTGAACCGCTGCTGCTGACGGCGCCGGACCGCCTGCCGGACCCGGTGACGACCTGGCTCAGCGCCGCCGAACGGGCCCGCGCCACCGTCATCGGCAGCACCGACTCGGTCTCGGCGGCCGTGGCGGCGCGCGCCGACCTGTTCCTGTCCGCTCCCGACGCCGTGACGCGCCTCGCGGGCGCCGACCGGTACGCGACGTCCGCCGCGGTCGCCCGCGCCGTGCACGCCCAGTCGCAGGTCGCGGTGGTGGCGACGGGCCGGACGTTCCCCGACGCCCTGGCCGCCGTACCGGCCGCGGCCGTCAACGGCGCCCCGCTGCTGCTCGTCCCCGTGGACTGCACGCCCGCGGAGACCGGCGCCTACGTCGAGGGGAACGCCGCGCTGCGCGGGGTGCTCGTCGTCGGGGACTCCTCGGCCGTCGCCGACGAGGCGCTCGAGCGGGTCTGCTGAGCGACCGCCTCGACGACGCAGCGGGCCACGTCCTGCGGGGCCAGGCCCGCCTCGTCGAGGAGCGTCTCGCGGTCCCCGACGTCCAGGAACCGTTGCGGCAGAGCGAAGACCTGCACCGCGGTGGCGTCCCGGCGGGTCCGCAGGGCGGCGGCCAGGGCCCAGCCGACGCCCCCGACCTCGCCGCCGTCCTCGAGCACGGCGACGTGGGAGTGCGCCGCCGCGAGGTCGACGAGCGCCTCGTCCACGGGCACGACCCACCGCGGGTCCACGACGGTGACGCCGACACCGTGCTCGCGGACCCGACGAGCGACCTCGAGGGCCCGCGGGACGAGGGCCCCGACGGCCACGAGCAGCACGTCGTCGCCCCTGGACCACGCGTCACCCTCGAGGACGTCGGCGTGGCCGGAGCGGGCGATCGCCGGGATGGCCGCGGGGACCTTGCCCTTGCCGAACCGGACGACGGTCGGGGCGTCCTCGACGGCGACGGCCTCGCGCAGTTCCTCGCGCAGGGTCTCGGCGTCGCGCGGTGCGGCCAGCCGCAGCCCCGGGACCAGCCGGCACAGGCCGAGGTCCCACATGCCGTGGTGACTGGGGCCGTCCGGGCCGGTGACGCCGGCGCGGTCCAGGACGAAGGTGACGCCCGCGCGGTGCAGGGCGACGTCGAGGAGCACCTGGTCGAAGGCGCGGTTGAGGAACGTCGCGTAGACCGCCACGACGGGGTGCAGACCGCCCGCGGCCATGCCCGCCGCGGAGGTGGCGGCGTGCTGCTCGGCGATGCCAACGTCGAACACGCGGTCGGGGAACGCGTCGGCGAACTCCTGCAGGCCGACGGGGATCTGCATGGCCGCGGTGACGCCGACGACGTCGCGGCGGGTCGTGGCGATCTCGGTGATCTCCCGGCTGAACACGCTCGTCCACGAGGCCCCGGAACTCGCCTGCGCCTCCCCCGTCTCGGGGTCGATGACCCCGACGGCGTGGAAGTGGTCGGCGTCGTCGGCCAGGGCCGGCTGGTACCCGCGGCCCTTCTGCGTGATGACGTGGACGATGACCGGGCCGCCGAACGACTTCGCCCGCCGCAGAGCGTGTTCCACGGCTTCGGTGTCGTGCCCGTCGACGGGTCCGACGTACTTCAGGCCGAGGTCCTCGAACAACCCCTGCGGGGCCACGATGTCCTTCAGCCCCTTCTTGACGCCGTGCAGCGTCTCGTAGGCCAGGCGCCCCGGAGCCCCGCCCCTGCGCAGCGACTGCTTGCCCCAGTCCAGGAGGCGTTCGTACTCCCGCGTCGTGCGCAGGGTCGCGAGGTGGGAGGCCATCCCGCCGATCGTCGGGGCGTAGGACCGTTCGTTGTCGTTGACGACGACGATCACGGGCCGGTCGGAGGCGGCGATGTTGTTCAGCGCCTCCCAGGCCATCCCGCCGGTCAGCGCGCCGTCGCCGATGACGGCCACGGCCGTGCGGTCGCGCTCGCCGCGCAGCGCGAACGCCTTCGCCAGGCCGTCCGCCCACGACAGCGACGTCGAGGCGTGGGAGTTCTCGACGACGTCGTGCTCGCTCTCGGCCCGCGAGGGGTACCCGGACAGGCCGCCCGCCTCGCGCAGCCGGCTGAAGTCCTGCCGGCCGGTCAGCAGCTTGTGGACGTAGCTCTGGTGGCCGGTGTCGAAGACGATGCGGTCGCGCGGGGAGTCGAAGACGCGGTGCAGGCCGATCGTCAGCTCGACGACGCCGAGGTTGGGGCCGAGGTGACCGC
Organism: Kineococcus sp. DHX-1; assembly: GCF_042473625.1. GTDB lineage: Bacteria > Actinomycetota > Actinomycetes > Actinomycetales > Kineococcaceae > Kineococcus. Next base: position 2,366,510 of record NZ_CP170445.1, read on the forward strand.
CCGTCCGGCTCACCGCGGCGACGAGGAAGTCGCGCACCTCCCCGGCCAGCTCCGGCAGCTGCTCCGGGGCCAGGGCCTTGAGGTCGGACGGACCCTGGATGGACTCGAGCAGCCCCATGCGGGGTGGCCTCCTGTGGCTGGGCGGACGGACCCGGCGAGTCTAGGAGCCGCCTGCGACACCGGGGTCGCGAACCCGCCCGGCCGGGTCAACCGTTCACGAGCGGCTCACAGACGGGGCACGAACCGCGTCCCGTCGAGCGCCTGGTCGAGCAGGTCGACGGCCCGGGCCACGCGCCGCAACCGCAGGTCCTCTCGCTCCAGGACGTCGAAGACGCCGGGTGCGGCCTCCGGGGGCAGCCGGTGCGCGAGGTCCCGCCGGGCGGTGCTCGTGGCGCGCCGGACGGCGTCGCGCTGCGCGGCGACGTGGTGCTTGACCAGCCAGACGAGCAGGACGGGCTGGTGGCGCGCCGCGGGGTAGGTCCGGTACTCCGGCGGCGCCTGGTCCAGCAGCCAGGCGACGGCGTCCACGCGCCAGTCCTCCACGTCCTGCGCGTCCGGCGGGGGGACCTCCTGGGGCCACCCCGGCGGGCCGTGGCGGACCGCGCGCGACTTCTCGAACACGTGTTCGAGGATAGGCGACGGGGCGCATGCCGTCTCGGTGATGGTTGTGCGCAGGTCCAGGAGGGGTGCCATCGTGCGAGCGGTGACCCACGGAGCGACGGACGGCCCCATCGACGGGTCCCGCGGGTGCTTGGTCCTCTCCGGGGTTCCCGGAGCCGGCAAGTCCACCGTCGCCGCTCTGGTGGCCGGTGCACTGCCTCGTAGTGCCGTCGTCGACGCTGACGCGGTGGCGGTGATGGTCCGCAGCGGCTGGGTGGGCCCCGTCGACGAGCCCGCCGAGGAGGCTCGGGCCCAGCTCGTGCTGCGCGCCCGCAACGTGTGCCTGCTCGCCGGTTCCTTTTCCGAGGCGGGCTTCTTCCCCGTCGTCGACCACGTCGTCGCCGATGCGGTCATGGCGGAGGCGATGGTGCAGTGGTTGACGCCGGCGCCGGTGTGGTTCGTGACCCTGGCGCCGGACCTGGCGACCGCGAGTCGGCGCAACACCCGACGCCCCGGCATCGAGCAGGTCGACTACGACATCTCGGGTCTGCACGCCACCATCGCGGACGAACTCAGCGCACTCGGCTGGTACTTCGACACCACGCACCTGGACGCCGAGTCCACCGCGCGGGCGATCCTCACGGAAGCACCCCGTCGCGCGCAGGTCACGTCGAAGCACCGGCCGTGACCTGTCGGCACGCGTCGCCGGCGCCGCCCACCGCAGGACTCGACGTGGAACTCACCCGTCCTGTGCCGCGGCGGACCGACGAGGCCGATGCTCCCGGCGACCAGGGCCGCGGGCACTCGGAGGTCTTGCGCCGGCACTGAACACCAGCCGGCCGAACCTGATCGAGAACTCCCGCGGAACCGCGCCACGACCGCAGGGTTCCGCTGCTGGCCACCTTCGCCGGCACCGCTCACCTGCCGGGCCTGGACGCTGTCCGTGACGCCGGTGGTGGGCAGATCCGGTACGTCGTCGAGGGTGAGGAGGCGAGGGTGGTCGTGCTGGACTCCCTCGTCGAACCAGGGCCGGGAAGCAGCGACGTGCGCGGCGCCGGCCGGCTGGGCCGTGAGCAGCTGAGATGGCTCGAGGGGGAGCTCGGGACCCGTCCGCGAACACCGACGCTGCTGGTCCTGCACCATCCACCGATCGCGGTGGGCATCCCCTTCCTGGACGCCATGGGTCTGCTGGACGCCGACGACCTGCGGGAGGTGCTGGTCCGGCACGCGCAGGTGCGCGGGCTGCTGGCCGGTCACGTCCACCGGCAGGTGACCGGAACCCTGGCCGGGGCGATCGTGTCCCTGGCGCCGAGCACCTTCCGTCAGAGCGCACTGGAGATGGCCGGCGATCGGCCGCCGGGGTACCTCGCCGAGCCGACCAGCTTCTTGCTGCACTCCCTCGACGAGGCCGGGTACGTGGTCCACACGGTCGCGGTCAGCCACGCAGGGGCTGTCCTGGCGGTCTGAACCCTGAGGACCCCGAGCCTGAGGTTCCTCGTCCGCGCGCCGCCATGGCCAGTTCAAGCGTCTGTCCTGCAACGACGTGCAGTGTCCAGCCACTCGGGACGGCGACGGAGCCGCCGTCCAGCGTTCCGCCACTGTCGATGCGGACCCCGTCGCGTCCCGGCACCGGTGGTGGTCAGCGCGTGGTGACTGCCAGTGCCGCTCCGGCGGTCTCGGGGCGGAGTTCTCCGGCGACCGCCCGCCGCGACCGGTCCTTCTACGCCACGAACCAGCCCCGGCACAGGTTCTCCTCAGGTCCGCAGCCGCAACTGGTGGCACGGGGAACGGTCCCCGACGACGAGACGAGGATCGACCATGAAGATGACCAAGCGGATCGTCGGTGCCGGTGTCGCCGGGATCGTCGCCGTCTCGGGCCTGGGCGTGGCGGTCCTCGCCTCCCCCGCCACCGCGGCCACCAGCACCACCGACTCCAGCGGCGCGACCGGAGCGTTGGCCAACCGTCTGCAGCGGGTCAAGGACGCGCTGGCCGGCCTGGTGAGCGACGGGACCATCACCCAGGACCAGGCCGACAAGGTGGCCGACACGCTCAGCACCAGCGACGCGCTGCGCGGGGGCCCGGGCGGTCACGGCGGCCGCCTCGTCGACCTGGACACCGCGGCCACCACGCTGGGATTGAGCCTGGACGACCTGCGGACCGCGCTGCAGGCAGATGGGGCCACGCTGGCCAGCGTCGCCTCCTCCGAGGGAGTGGACGAGCAGAAGCTCGTCGACGCCCTCGTCGCGGCGGCCAAGACCCGCCTGGCCCAGCAGGTCAGCGACGGGAACCTCACCCAGGCCCAGGCCGACGCCCGCACCGCCGACCTGCCCGCCCAGGTCGAGAACGCGGTGGAGTCCACCTTCCCGGGACGTGGCGGCCGCGGCGGTCCCGGCGGCGACCACGACGGCGAGGGTCCCGGTTCGTCCTCGTCGTCGGGCTCCGGGGGCAGCTCCGGCACCCCCGGCGCCAGCCCGAGCTCGTCCACCGCAGCCTGAGTCCGTCACCACCTCAGCACGCACGCGGAGCCCGGCTCGCCCCCACGGGCGGGTCGGGCCCTGCCGCGTGTCACCTCGCCCGAGCGCCCGGAGACCTCGCAGCCCATCGTCTTCGAACCAGCTGCGTCAGGCTCGGGGCCTCCGACGCCCCCACGTCTCGAACTCCTCCTGCACCGCGTCGAAGAACTCCGTCTTCGCGCGCGTGTAGTCGTCGAAGTCCGGATCCCCGGCGTGCTCGGCCGCGGCCGCGGCCTTGAACTCGGCGTACCGGTCGCGCGCCTCGGGGTGGGCGCGCAACCAGTCGCGGAACCAGACCGTGTACCGCGCCCAGGGCGACGCGGTGAGCCGCACGTGCAGGATCGAGGCCTCGGGCCCGTCGACGTCCCGGGTGAACAGGCGTTTGCGCCACACCTCGTCCGGGACGACCTCGGAACCGCGCGGGAGGTCGTGGTGCACACCGGGGGAATCCGGACGGGCTCCCACCGCGGGCACGAAACCCACCGAGGCCAGGGCCTCGTCCAGGACGGTGGACGCCGGGAGTTCCGTCACCGTCACCTGCAGGTCGACGTACGCCTTCGCGGACAACCCGGGCACCGACGTCGACCCGATGTGCTCGAACGAGTCCGCCACGCCCAACGGCGCGAGGACCCGCCGGACGTCGGCGAGGAGCCGGGCCGCCCGCCGCGGCCACTCGGGGTCGTACGGGCGCAGCACAGCGGGTCCGGTCACCCAGGCACGGTAGCCCGTCGCCGAAGGACGGTCAGACCGCCGCGCCCGCCGTGACGTAGTTCCTCGTCCACTCCTCCCACACCGCCGCCGCGCGCCACCCCGGGTCCGGAACGGGTCCGAGGACCCCCCACAACCGCAGCGCGTTCCACGCCAGCGCGGTCGTCGACGCGCGCTGGACGTCCCCGTCGTGACCGACGGGCAGGCCGTGGGCGCGGCGGCGACCGGCCATGAGTCCCGCCAGGTCCTGCCACCCGGAACGCGCCGGGTCGGAGTTCAGCACCTGCGCGTACGTGGCCTCCACGACCCACGGCATCCGGCAAGGTTCGCAGTCCACCAGGACCGCCGGCGAACGGATAGGGGCGGGCGTGCGCACCAGGGCGTTCGCGAGGTGCAGGTCGCCGTGGCAGACCTCGGGCGGGCAGATCTCGACCAGGAGTTCCCAGTCGACGTCGAGCCGGGAGAGCAGGGTGTCCACGGGACCGGGCGCGCCGCGGTCCCGGGCGAGGCGGATCCAGTCGCGCACCTGGTCCCGGGTGAGTTCCGCGGCAGGCAGTCGGACGTGGCGAGCCGCTCGCTGGAAACGCACGCCGGCGTCCAGCAACACCGCGAACTCCGCACCACCCCAGCCTCCGTCCAGGCCGTGGGGCAATTGTTCCAGGGCCAACCACTCCAGGTCGGCTCCCGCGAGGCGGGTCCCGCCCGCGAAAACCCGCGGGACGAGGGAGGGTTCCACGCGCGCGAGTTCCCGGGTCCACGCCACCTGGGCCGGGGAGGCACCGACCTTCACCAGGACGTCGACGTCTGCACCCGACCAGGTCCCGGTGAGGTGCACGCTCCCGCTGCCCCACGGCATCGACCGGGGGCCGGAACCGGAGAAGGGCGCCAGCGCCGGTTCGGCGCGCACGAGGTCGTGGACGCGCGCGAGTTCCGTCGCCGTGGGCACCCGGGGAACGGTAGCCCGTCCGCTGCGTCAGGCTGGCCGCATGAGCGAGGACGCGCGACGTTGCTGGGACGAGCAGGCCGCCACCTTCGACGAGGCCGCCGACCACGGGTTGCGCGACCCGGCGGTCCGGCGGGCCTGGTCCGACCTGCTGCTCCCGCTGCTGCCGCCGGCAGCCGTCGTCGCCGACCTCGGGTGCGGCACGGGCACCCTGTCCGTGCTCGTGGCGGAAGCGGGTCACGACGTCCACGGCGTCGACCTCTCGCCGCGCATGGTCGATTCAGCCCGCGCCAAGGCCGCCGCCGCAGGGGTCCCGGCCCACTTCCGGGTGGGCGACGCCGCCGACCCTGCGTTCGAGCCCGGATCGGTCGACGTGGTGCTGGCCCGCCACGTCCTGTGGGCCTTCGAGGAACCGGCCGACGTGCTCGGCACCTGGACGCACCTCCTGCGTCCGGGCGGCCGGCTCCTGCTCGTGGAGGGCCACTGGTCGACGGGAGCCGGCCTGACGGCGGCGCACCTGACCGACCTCGTCCTGCGCCACCGCGGGGAGGCCGAGGTGACGCGCTTGACCGCGCCGGCCTACTGGGGAGGTCCGGTCGACGACGAGCGGTACCTGCTGGTCAGCCGCCGGTGAGGGCCCGCCGCCTCCTGCAGGACAGCCCGGACTTCCGGCGCCTCCTCGGCAGCAGCACCGTCTCGCTGCTGGGGTCGAGCACCACCGCGGTCGCCCTGCCGCTGACGGCGGTCACCGTCCTGCACGCGACGCCGTGGCAGATGGGGCTCCTGTCGGCCGGTGCGCTGCTGCCCAACCTCCTGTTCGCCCTCCCCGCCGGGGTCTGGCTGTCCCGCAGGCCGTTGCGGCGTGTCCTCGTCGCGACCGACCTCGTCCAGGCCCTCCTGGTCGCCTCGATCCCCGTCCTGGCCGTCCTCGACGTCCTGCGGCTGTGGCAGCTGGGCGTGGTCGTGGTGCTGGCCGGCACCTGCAGCCTCTTCGACGCCGTGGCGGCCGAGTCCCTCACGCCCGCGGTCGTGCCGCGGGCGGACCTGCTGACGGCGAACGGGCTGCGTGCCCTCAGCTCCTCGACCGTCGGCACCAGCGGCAACGCCCTCGCGGGCGTCCTCGTGGGCCTCCTGACGGCACCGCTGGTCCTGGTGGTCGACGCGTTCTCGTTCGTCGTGTCCGCCCTGTGGCGCCGACGGCTCACCGCCGACGGCCGGGTCCCCTCCGCCGGTCCGGTGGAGCGCGAACCGCTGCCGCGGCTGGCTGCACGAGGTGTCACAGTGCTCTGGCACGCACCCGCCCTGCGGTGGACGACGCTCGCCGCGACGGTGGGTGCCCTGGCGGGCGCCGTCCAGAACGTGGTCCTCGTCCTGTTCCTCGTGCGGGGGCTGCACCTGCCGGACGTGGGGTCGGCCTCGTCGTCGCCCTCGCCGGCGCCGCCGGCATCGTCGGCGCCCTGGTCGGCCCCGCCGTCACCGCCCGCTGCGGCAGCGGGCGGACGTTCCTCCTCGGGATGCTGCTGACGGGTCTGGCCGGTCTGGCCCTGGCCGCGGCCACGGGACCCTCCGCGGTCGTGGTCGCGCTGCTCGTGGCGGGGCAGGTCCTGCGGGGAATCGGGCCCGCCTTCTTCGGGATGAACCAGCAGACGCTGCGGCAGACCCTCGTCCCGGCCGAGCACCTGCCGCAGGCCCTGGCGACGTGGCGGCTGCTCGTGCACGGCGTCCAGCCCGTCGGCGCCGTCCTCGGCGGGATCCTCGGCGCGGCGGCCGGTCTGCGGTGGACGCTCGTCGCCGGCAGCGTCCTGCTGCTCCTCGCGACCGCGGCGGCCACGCGCCCGCTCGTCCGCCTGACCCCGGAACGCTAGGCGGGACCGGCCTGGACCTGCGGTGGCGTGCGCCCCTGCCGCCGGTGCTGCAGCGGCGGGACCCACCGCGTCAGCAATGCCCGGGCGATCGCGGCGTGGCCGAGGGCGCTGGGGTGGTCCCCGTCCGCGGCCAGCAACGGGGTCGGGTCCACGGTCCCGTCGTCGCCGTGGAACACCGGGCCGAGGTCGACGTAGGTGGCGGCGTGCCGGGCGGCGTCGGCGGCCAGCGCGGCGTTCACCTCCGCGGTCAGCTGCACCTGGGCGGCGGCCTGCCTCGGCGTGTACAGCGCACGGGCCACCGCCCCGTCCAGGCCGACGGCCCAGTACCCGGTGACGAACACCCGCGGGTGGCGCGGGGAGGCGTCCAGGTCGGTCAGCAGGGCGTCGACGGAGGAGGAGACGTCCTGCACGCCGGCCTGCACCCGCGCCTGCCAGGCCGCGGTGGCGGCCGTGTGCGCCGGGTTCGGGACGGCCGCCACGAGAGGTTCGACGTCGTTGGCGCCGATGGTGATGACGACGTCGTCAGCCGACTGCAACGCGGTCCGCACCGCAGCTTCCCGCGAGGCCGCCAGGGCGTCGGCCGCCGTCGCGCCGTCGCTCCCGTGCGTCTCCACGCTGACGGGGATCCCGGTGGCCGCGGTCAGGTCGCGACCGAACCGGGTGGGGAATCCGGTGCAGCCGCAGGCGTGGGCCCCCGTCACCGAGTCCCCCAGGGCCACCAGTCGCAGAGGTGCGGGGGTGGCCGCCGCCGCCGGGGCGGCGGCCGCGAGGAGGGGCAGGCCGACGACCGCGCCTGCGACCACGGGCAGGCCCGCACGACCACGCCACCTCAGCACGCGAACTCCTGTCTCGACGTCACCACCGCCCACCGCCGGACCACCGTACCCGCGACGTCACCCGTTCTGCGAGAGCGCGTCCCGGGCCGTGGCCACGACTCCGGCGACCGTGACCCCGAAGTGCTCGAAGAGCGTGGCGGGAGGTGCGGAGGCGCCGAAGTCCTCGATGCTCACCGTCCGGCCGTCGAGACCGACGAGGTCGTGCCAGCTCTGGGCGCTGGCCGCCTCGACGGACACGCGGGCCCGGACCCGCGCCGGCAGGACGGACTCCCGGTACGCCGTGTCCTGCTCGGCGAACCACTCCCGGCACGGCATCGAGACGACGCGCACCCGGACACCCTCAGCCGCGAGCGTGCGCCCGGCCTCCACCGCCAGCTGGAGTTCGGACCCGGTGGCGATGAGGACGACCGCCGGATCACCGTCGGGACCGCCCTCCCACCGGACGTACCCGCCACGCACCGCGCCGTCCGCGGAGGTGAAGCCGTCCTCGTCCTCCGGCAGCACCGGCAGGGACTGGCGGCTGAGCGAGAACGCGGCGGGGCGACCCCGGTGGCCCAAGACCTTCCACAGCACCGCCGTCGCCTCGTTCGCGTCCCCGGGACGCAGGACGTCCAGCCGCGGCATCGCCCGCAGGGAGGCCAGGTACCCGACGGGTTGGTACGTCGGACCGTCCTCTCCCAGACCGATGGAGTCGTGGGTCCAGACGTAGAGCGTGGGCAGCCCCATGAGGGCCGCGAGCCGGACAGCCGGGCGCATGTAATCGGGGAAGACGAGGAACGTGCCGCCGCAGGGGCGGGACAACCCCGAGTGCGCGATGCCGTTGAGCGCCGCCGCCATGAAGTGCTCGCGGATCCCCCAGGGGATCGTCTGCCCCGCGGGGTGGGCGTTTCCCCGTCGTCGACAACGACGTGAACGTCCAGACCGTCGCCGAGCACCACCGGTTCTGGCCGGAGGTCTCCCACCTGTTTCTACGTGAAGATCGGCACCGGCGTGGGCAGTGGCATGGTCGTCGACGGGGCGGTCAACCGGGGCGCCCAGGGCGGGGCCGGGGACATCGGTCACGCCCACGTCGGCGGGTACGGCGACCCGCAGTGCCGGTGCGGGAACCTCGGGTGCCTGGAATCCCTCGTCGGTGGCTGGGCGCTGGCCCGTGACCTGCGCGATGCCCCCCGGCCGGACATGCACGACGCCCGGGACGTGGCCCGCCAGGTGACGCTGGGCAAGGTGCAGGCCGTGACCCGGCTGCGGGCCGCGAAGCGGATCCTCGGGGAGGCCGTCGCCTTCGCCACCAGCCTGCTGAACCCGGAGGTCATCGTCCTCGGGGGATTGCTGAGCGTCAGCGGCGACCACCTGATGGCCGGGGTCCGAGAAACGGTGTACCAGCGGTCGCACCCCCTGGCGACGCGGCAGTTGCGCATCGTCCCCACGGGGTTCCGGTCACGGTCGGGGATCGTCGGCGCCAGCTACCTCGTCCGGGACCACGTGCTGTCCCCCGCCCGGGTGGACGCGCTCCTCGCCGCAGGCGGTTCCCCGTTCGAACTGCCCTGACCGGTCAGGCCAACGTTCTCCGCGGGTCGTGGCGGTGGCGCACCCGCGCGAGTCGCGCCCGGTCGGCCGACGACCACAGTGCGCTGTGGTCCCCGTCGCCGGCCAGGTTCAACGGTCCAGCCGTTCGCAGCGCCGCCACGGCCGAGGGGGACCTGTGGGCGTTCGTCGCCCTCTTCCGGGACGACAGCGGACGCACGCGCCAGTTCAACGCGGCGGAGATGGAGTTCGTCAGCAGCGTCGCGCCCACGCTGGCCCGCGGGATCCGCGCGAGCCTCGTGGCGAGCACCGCGGCGGCTCTCGACGGCTGCGCTGCAGGTGGTCCCGGGGTCCTGCTCGTCGACGACGCCGGGAACGTCCTGTCCGCCAACGCCGAGACGGCTGAACGCATCGCCGCGCTGGGCGGCGGGCCGCTCGGCGCGACGGCGCTGCCGATGTCGGTCCAGTCGGTGGTGAAGGCCGCTCGACGCTTCGGTCGCGGCCAGGAGACCTGGGCCCCCCGCATCCGGGTGCCGACGCGCACCGGCCGGTGGGTGGTCGTGAGCGCCTCGCCCTTGACGACGTTCGGCGCGGGAGGTCCGTCGACGACGGCCGTCACCATCGAGGACGCCGGCGCCGGGGACGTGCTGCCCCTGGTCGTCGCGGCCTTCGGTCTGACGCCCCGCGAGCAGGAGGTGGTGCGACTCGTGCTGCGCGGCGTCTCGACGGCGGAGATCGGCAAGGAACTCCACGTCTCGGCGTACACCGTGCAGGACCACCTCAAGTCCGTGTTCGACAAGGTGAACGTGCGCAGTCGCCGGGAACTCGCCGCTCGGGTGTTCGTCGAGGAGTACGTCCCGCGGATGGCGTCGGGACGCCCGCTCGGGGCGGGCGGGTTCTTCGTCTGACCCGCTCGTCAGGCCTCGCGCACCGCGTAGCGCAGAAGGACCGCTCCCCCGGCGAACCGGCGTTCCTCGAGGAGGTCGAGGTCGACGCGCAGACCCGCCGGCATCGCGGGTCTTCCGCCGCCGACCGTGACGGGACACACCAGCAGGACGCACTCGTCGACGAGACCGTGCCGGAACGCCTCGGCCCCGAGCGCGGCTCCACCCACGCTGAGGTCCGTGTCGGACGCCTCCACGAGGGCCCGGACGACGTCGGGGTCGAACTCGCGGTGCAGCGTCGTCCGCGACGTGGTCACCGCGTCCAGCGTCCGGGAGAACACGACCTTCTCGGCGTCTCGCCAGATCGCGGCGTACTCCCGCACGACGTCCGGTTCACCCTCGAGCCAGTCGTCGTCCTCCCAGACGCGCATCGTCTCGTACATGCGCCGGCCGTAGAGCGACGTCCCGATGCGCCGTTCGTGCTCGTTCCAGAACGCGTGCACCTCCTCGTCCGGGACGGACCAGTCGAACGCGCCGGACGCGTCCTCGAGGTAGCCGTCGAGCGAGGTGTTCGCCGCGTAGACCAGTCGACCCATGGGTTCCTCCGCCCTCCCGAACTCCACCCTGCACCGGAGGGGACCGCCGGACAAGGGGTCGCCTTCACGCGCAGGACGTAGCGGCCCGCAGTTCCGACAGGACGACGTCGAGGTCGACGGCGCCGTCCGTCGGGACCCGCACCACCGGCCCCAGTGCGAGGGGTTCGGCGTCCGCCGCCCAGCGGTCGTAGTCCTCCTTCAGCCGCAGCCCGTCCTCGTGGACGAGCGATCCCCGGCGCGCCGCGTACCGCTGCCGTGACAGCGCCGGATCCACGTCGCACCACACCTCGACCACCCCGGACGCCCCGCACGTCGCCACGCCCCCGCGCGGGCGAAGGCCAGGTCACGTGGGCGGAACCACCACGACTCCACCAGCACCGTGTCCATCACGACAGCGCCCAGCCGGGCGCGGGGGAACTGCGCCGGCGGCACGGGGCGAGAGCGTCCTCCACCGCGTCCTTCCCCAGGCACGGCCACCCCGTCCGCTCGACCAGGCCACGAGACAGCGTCGTCTTCCCGGCTCCGGGCAACCCGTTCAGGAGGATGACGACGGCGGCCACCGGCCCACCCTGGCACAGTGCTGCCGTGGTGGCGGCGGACGCACGAGGACCCCGGCTGTTCCACGTGAGCGACGCCGGGCCACTGGCGCGCATGGTCCCCCGACCCTCCCCGCCCGGCACGGAGCACACCGGGCGACCGTGGGTGTGGGCCGTGGACGAGGAGCACCTCCCCCACTACCTGCTGCCGCGACAGTGCCCCCGGGTGTGCTGGCGTGCGAGCGACGCGACCGGGCCGCTCCTCGCGTCGACGGCCCGTCGCGTCGTCGCGGTCGAGGACGGATGGGTCCGCCGTCTGTCGTCCACCACCGTGCACGTGCACGCGCTGGACCCCGCGACGTTCCACCTCCTCGACGCGCAGGCCGGCTACTGGGTGTCGGACGAGCCCGTCGACGTGCTGTCGGTGCAGCGGGTCGACGACTGCGTCCTCGCGCTCGCCGCGCACGACGTGGAACTGCGGGTCGTTCCGTCGCTGTGGCCCCTCGTCGACGTCGTGACCGAGCACGCCGCCGAGTTCAGCGCCGTCCGGCTGCGGAACGCCGGACCCCGCCGGGTTCCAGGACGTCGCCCGGGCGGCGGATCCAGCGACGCCTGAAACGTCCCGAACCATCCTGCATGTTCACCTCCGCGGTCACCGGGGCCCGTGTCGTGGGTTTCACGCGCGAGGCCGGCTGGTGCCAGGCCCCCGGGTGCGCCCACCCCGTCGCCGAGGGCGCGGCGATCGTCGTCCTGCCCGACGGCCGGTTCGCCCACTTCGCCCGCACGTGCGTCCGGCACGTCCTGGGGGTGACGCTCACGCTCGAGGACCTGCTGGCCATCGAGGCCCGGCGTCACGCCGCCTTCGTCATGGGCCTGGCCCACGTCCACGCGGCGTTCGTCCGCGAGGACCCCGACCTGTGCGCCGGCCTCCTGCTGACCCTGGAGGAACTGCGGCCCGCGACGGTCGCCGAGCGCATCGTCCTGGAGTCGGCCCGGTCACGGCTCGAACTCGTCGTCGCCACGGGGACGGTGGTCGAGACGGCCGAGGTGGTCGAGGCGTAGGCCGCGGCCGCCGCGTACGATCGGCGCGTGGTCCTGCCGATCAGCCATCCCCTGCAGCGGTACAGCGTCAGCGGGTACCAGGAGGCGGAGCTGCCGTCGGGCACGGTCGCGTGGTCGGCGAACCTGCTGCGCTACGGGCAGGGGTTCGGCCTCGTGACCGACCACGGCGACGGACGGCCGGCCGAGTGGACGTTCACCGACGCCGGGTACGGCAAGGAGTTCCTCGCCGCGGCGGCCGCGCTGCACCCGGACGCCGACGACCCCGGGGCGGTGCTCGTCGACCAGCTCGTGACCGTCCGGCAGATGAACTCCCTCGACCAGGTCGCCTACTGCCTCGACGACGACGCGTTCGAGGCCCGCGGGGAGCACCGGCTCGCCGACCCCGGCCTGACGTTCCTGCAGGTCCGCCGCGACCTCGCCGAACGGTTCCCCGACCGCAACCCCCGCATCTGGGACAAGAACGCGTCGGCGATGGTGCCCGTCACGTCACCGTCCACCTGACGTCAGCGGCGGAACGTCGCCACGACGGAGTTCAGTTCCGCCGCCGAGCGCGCCACCTCGCCGGCCGTGGTGGCGGTGTGCCCGGCGCCCGTGGTGGTCTGGGCCGCCGCAGCGGCGATGCCGGTCGTGTTGAGCGCGATCTCCTGGGCGCCCGCGGAGACCTCGGTGACGTTGCGGACCATCTCGGCGGTCGTGGCGGACTGCTCCTCGACGGCGGCGGCGATGGTGGCCTGCAGGGCGTCGACGCGCACGATCACCTCGGCGATGTCGTCCACGGCGCGCGCCGCGGCGTCGGCGTCGGTCTGCGTCGCCCCGACCTTGGCGACGATCTCCTCCGTCGCCCGCGCGGTCTGCTGCGCCAGTTCCTTGACCTCCCCGGCCACGACGGCGAAACCCTTGCCCATCTCCCCCGCGCGCGCGGCCTCGATGGTCGCGTTCAGGGCCAGCAGGTTCGTCTGCTCGGCGATGGCGGTGATGAGCTCGACGACGTCGCCGATCTCGCGGCTGGAAGCGGACAGGCGGGTCAGGGTCGCCGAGGCGTCGTGCGCGGAGGCCACCGCACCGGCGGCCGTCTCCGACGCCTGCGCGGTGGCCGAGGCGATCTCGCGGATGGCCGAGGTCATCTCCTCACCCGCTGCGGCGACCGTCGCGATGGACGTCGAGATCTCCTCGGTGGCGGCCGCGACGACCTGCGCCTGGACGGCGGACTCCTCGGCCCCGCCGGACAACTGCGTCGCGACGGCGGTCAGCTCCTCGCTCGAGGCGGCGAGCGTGACGGCGTTGTCGGCGATGCGGCCCACGGTGGCCGACAACGCGTCCATCGACGTGTCGGTGGCGACCGCGAGACGGCCCACCTCGTCGCGGGCCTCGTACTGGACGCGCTGGTCGAGGCGGCCCTGCGCGAGGCCCTCCATGACCTCCACGGCGCGACCAAGGGGCCGGGCGATGGAGCGGGACGTGAGGACGGCGGTGGCGGCCGCCAGCACCAGGGCCAGGAGCACGGTGCCCACGACGACGGCGACGGCCGTCCGGTAGGCGGCCTCCCCCTCCGCGGCGATCGCCTGCGCCGCAGCGGTCTCGGTCTCGTCGAGCTCGGCGACCGCGGCCCGGACCCGGTCGGCGGCGGGCGCGGCGGACGCCGTGCGCTGCTGGACGAAGGCCGCGAGCTCGTCGTCCCGGGCCAGCGGCAGCAGAGCCGTCACGGCGGTGCGGTACTCGGCCAGCGCGGTGGTCACGGCCTCGCGCTGGCCGGCGGGGGCGGCCGGTCCGCTGGCGAGGTAGCGCGCCCAGGCGGTGTCCACCGCGGCGTCGTCGGCCTGCAGGCGCTGGGCCGCCGCCGCGGTGGTGGCCGCGTCGGGGGCGAGGGCGGTGTCGGCGAGGTCGGAGCGGGCCACGACGAAGGCGGTGTCCACCTTGTCCACGGCGTCCACCGAGGCGAGCCCGGACGTGGCGAGGTACTGCATGTGGTCCTGCGCCTGGGCCAGGCGGTGCAGCCCCACCCCGGCGACGAGGACGAGGAGTGCCCCGACGAGCCCGAACCCGACGGCGAGCTTGGCCGCCACCCTCAGGTCACGCCACCGACTCGCCACGACCGCCGTCCCCTCACAGGTGGGGACCCGTGCCCCCTCCCCCTGGTGATCGGCAGGCGGGCCGGGCGGCTGGAGCCGCCCGGCCCGCCTCGTCCCGGGGATCCTGCAGCCGGGCCTCAGGCTGCGCGGGTGGCGGCGACGAGACCGTCGAGGACCGACGTCAGCTTCTCCACGACCTCGGCGTCGTCCTTGGGGTGGGTCTGCGCGAACCGGACGACCGAGCCGGGGATGGCGAAGGTGACGTCGGACAGGACGTTCGCGCCGGCGATCCCGAGCGCCTTGCGGGCGTCGTCCTGGGCCCAGACGCCGCCGAACTGGCCGAACGCGGAACCGACCACGACGAGCGGCTTGCCGTTCAGGGGGCTGGCGCCGTACGGGCGGGAGGCCCAGTCGATGGCGTTCTTCAGCACGGCAGGGACGGTGCCGTTGTGCTCGGGGGTGACGACGAGCACCGCGTCGGCGGCGGTGAGGGCGTTGCGGAAGTCGAGGGCGGTCTGCGGGACCGACCCCTCGACGTCGACGTCCTCGTTGTAGAAGGGCAGGTCGCCCAGCCCTTCCTGGATGGTCAGCTCGACACCCTCGGGGGCCAGGGCGACGGCGGTCTCGGCGATCTGGCGGTTGGTGGACGCGGCGCGCAGGCTGCCGACCAGCACCAGGACGTGGGTCACGGGGATCTCCTCGGACGACGGTGGGCACCCGGTCGGGCGCTCGAAACGGACTGTAGTCCGCATCTTGTCCCAGCTTCAAGCAGAAGGTGCTCCGCCCGGGCGGCCGTCCTCCCAGCGCTCCCCTAGGCTGCGCCCGTGGCGAGGATGCTGGCCCTGCTGGGCGAGGGCGCAGAGATCCCCGGCCGCGCGGACGCCTCCCGCAACCGCGAGCTCCTGCTCTGCACGGCCCGACGCCTCCTCACCGAGGTCGGCCCGGAGGGCCTGAGCATGGACGCGCTGGCCGAGGCGGCGGGTCTGGGCAAGGGCACCGTCTTCCGCCGGTTCGGTTCGCGCGCAGGGCTCTTCGTCGCCCTGCTGGACGAGGACGAACGGGCCTTCCAGTCCGCCTGCCTGGCCGGTCCCCCACCACTGGGGCCGGGCGCCGATCCCGTCGAGCGGCTCGTCGCCTTCGGCCGCGAGCGCCTGACCTTCGCCGACAGCCGGGCGGCACTGCTGCGCGAGGCCCGCGCGCGGCCGACGACCCCCGGGGCGCCCGGGGACTTCACCCGGCTGCACCTGCGCGTCCTCCTCGAGGCCGCCGGCACGCGGGGCGACACCCAGGTCCTGGCCTACCAGCTGCAGGCGGTGCTGGAGGCGCCGCTGCGGCACCACGTCGAGGCGGGCCTGGACACGGGCTTGGACCCCGGGCGGGGCCAGGCCCCGCCCCTGGACCGCCTCACGGACGGGTGGGCCGACCTCGTCCGGCGCACCACCGCCGACCGGAAGCGCTGAGCACCGATGAGTCCGGCGGCAGTCGGGAGTCCACCGCACGACGGACCGGACGCACCAGGAGGACGCATGGGCCAGATCCACCTCGAACTCTTCGCCACCCTCGACCTGGTGGGTCAGGGCCCCGGGGGTCCCGACGAGGACCCCGTCGGGTTCGCGTTCAGCGGCTGGCAGGCCCCGCTCGTGGACGAGCACACGGGACGGCAGGTCGCGGCCTCCTACGAGGGCACCGACGCGCTGCTGCTGGGACGGCGCACCCACGAGATCTTCAGCGCCTACTGGCCGCACCAGGAGGGCGGGCGCGACGACGACATCGCGACGCTGTTCAACCGCGTCCCGAAGTACGTCGCCTCCCGCGGCCGGCCGGACCTGTCGTGGTCGGGATCGGTGCAGCTCGGCCCGGACCTGCCCGCGGCCGTCCGTGAGGTCCGGGAGCGGCACGATCGCGTCAAGGTCGTCGGCAGCCTGAACCTCGTGCAGACCCTGCTGCGGGAGAGGCTGTTCGACGAACTGCACCTGTGGCTGCACCCGCTCGTCCTGGGCACCGGCAAGAAGGTGTTCGACGGCGGGATCGTCCCCGCGAACCTCACGCTGCTCGCCCCGCCGGACGCGGGACCCCGGGGCACCGTGTTCCTGCGCTACGGCCTGGCCGAGGGAGTTCCCGCGACGGGGGACATGACGGCGGGATGACCGGTGACCGGGATCAGCCCGGCGCGGTGCGCTGGTAGAGCACGTGGTCCTGCCAGCGCCCCGCGATCCGCAGGTACCGGCGCGCGACGCCGATCCGCTCGAACCCGTTGCGCTGCAGCACTGCTTGCGAGGCGGAGTTGGACAGCAGGGTTCCGGCCTGCAGCCGGTGCAGGCCCAGACCCCCCGGTTCCGGGGCGAACGCGAGTTCCACCAGCGCGGCGACCGCGTGGGTCGCGACGCCGCGGCCGTTGACGGCCTCGGCGACGAAGTACCCCACGTCGGCCGACTGGAACGGACCCCGGACGATGCCGGACAGCGTCAGCCTGCCGACGAGTTCGCCGTCGTGTTCGATGACGTACGGGGCGACGCGGCCGGCCGCGTGCTCGGCCAGCGCCGTGGTCAGGAGTTCCTCCTGGCCCTCGGCGGTGAAGTAGGCCTCGTCCCGTTCGGGTTCGTACGGTGCGAGGAACGGCCAGTTCTCCCGCAGCAGGGCGGCCACCGCGGCGGCGTCGTCGGGTCGCGCCAGCCGCAGCGTCGTCGCCTCCGTCACGAGATCACGAACCAGACGGTCTTGCCGTTCTCGTCGTGCTCGACGCCCCACCGGTCGGAGATGATGTCGACGAGGGCGACACCGCGGCCACCTTCGGCCTCCGGTTCCGCGTCGCGGCGCACGGGCGGGTGCGGGTTGCCGTCCGACACGGCCACGTGCAGGGCCGGGCCGTCCCCCTCGCAGGAGACCCGCACCCGCACGGGCGGGCCGCCGTGGCGGACGGCGTTCGTGACGAGCTCGGAGACCAGCAGCTGCGCCTCGTCGAGGACGCGGGCGTGGTGGGCGGCGCAGAAGGCCTCGGACAGGAACGCGCGCGCCCGGCGGGCCGAGTGCTCCTCGTCGGGCAGGGTGATCTCCGCCGCCGGGGTCGCCTCGCACACGCAGGCCATCCAACACCATCCCCTCCGACCGCGCGCCCGGCCGCTCGGTGCCGCCTCAGGCCGTCAGCAGTTGCACGAGCTCGGCGGCGGTGCGGGTGACCCCGGCGCGGACGGCGTCCAGCTCGGCATCGCGCACGTGCCCCGCGGACAGCTGCTCGGCGACCTGCGGCGTGCGTGCCGGGTCGGTGATGCGCTCGGACAGTTCCAGCCCCAGGCGCACGCACGTGGCCAGTGGCGTCGCCCACCCGGGGCGGTCCACCTGCGACAGGGCGTGGGCGAGGTCCTCGGGGAAGGCCCAGGCCGCGAGCGCCTCGGCGGACACCCGCGTGTGGGTGGCGCCGTAACGACGGTTCTCGGCTGCCAGGAGTTCCTCGCGGTCGGCGCACTCGACCGTCATCCGCGGGTACTCCACGGGATCGCAGCGCACGAGCAGCGCCTGCCCCAGCCGGGCCAGCAGGCCGACCGAGAACGCCTCCGGCGCACCGCACCCGAGCCGCGGGGCGAACTCGGCGGCGGCGACGGCGGTCAAGACGCTGCGGTCCCAGAACCCGGCGAGGGACTCGGGGACGTCGTCGAGACCGGCCATGGCCGAGACGGCGAGGCTGCGCACGGTGGAGAACCCGACGACGGTCACCGCGAACGCGGGCTGGGAGACCCGGCCGGACAACCCGAAGTAGGCGGAGTTGGCCAGCCGGAGCACCTTGGCCAGCAGGGCCGGGTCGTAGCCGAGCGTGCGCCCGAGCGAGCGGGCGTCGGAGGCGGTGTCGTCGGCCTCGGCCACCACGCGCGCGGCGACCGGCCGGTGGGCGGGCAGGTCGTCGAGGGCGGCGGAGATCCGGCCGAGGACCTCCACGGCTCCCGGCGGGGTGGTGGACGTCTGCACGGGCGAGGTCGTGGTGGCGGTCGCGGTGGTGGGGGTCGTGCTCACGCGGGCACCCCCTTCAGCGACGCGGTGGCGGGCCCGGGGACCAGCTCCCCACCAGTGCGCAGCACCTCGACGAGACCCTCGCGAGTCAGCGGCCGGGAGTACAGGTACCCCTGCACGGCCTCGCAGCCGAGGTCGGTGATGACCGCGTCCTGCTCGAACGTCTCGACGCCCTCGGCGACGACCCCCAGGCCCAGGGTGCGGGCCAGGGAGACGACCGCGGCCGCCACGGCGCGGGCCGGTCCGGTCGTGGAGCGCAGGTCCCGCACGAAGGACCGGTCGACCTTGAGGTGGTCGACGGGCAGGTCCTTGAGGTAGGCCAGCGAGGAGTAGCCCGTGCCGAAGTCGTCGATGGCGACCCGCACCCCGTCGGCCCGCAGTTCCTCCAGCACCTGGCGGCAGGCGCGCAGGTCGCTGGCCAGGGCCGTCTCGGTGACCTCCAGGCACAGGTCGCTCAGCTGCAGGCCGGCCGCGGCCACGGCGCGCCGGACGCCGGCGGCGAAACCGTCGGCGGCCAGGCTCACGGCCGAGACGTTGACGGCCACGTGGTCGGGGCTGACGGGGAGATCCCCCGCGGCCTGGGCCGCGCGCCACGCCGCGAGGTCGTGGCAGGCGACCTGCAGGACGTGGGCGTCCAGGGCCGGGACGAGGTTCGCGCGTTCGGCCAGTTCGATGAAGACGTCGGGACGCACGGGCCCGAGCTCGGGGTGCGTCCAGCGGCACAGGGCCTCGACGCTGCGCAGCCGCGCGGGGCGGCCGGGCCGGACGACGGGCTGGTAGTGCACCTCGACGCCACCGCGGGCCAGGGCCTCGCGCAGGTCCGCGACGAGGCGCAGGGCGCGGCGGGCCCGGGTGCGCACCTCCTCGTCGAGCAGGGTCCAGCGCCCACCCCCGGCGGCCTTGGCCTCGTGCACGGCGATGCCGGCGTCGCGCACGACCTCCTCGGCGCTGCAGCTCAGGCCCTCCAGGAGGACGACGCCGATGCTGGCGACGAGCCGCAGCCGCAGCCCGTTGACCTCCACCGGGACGAGCACGGCCTCCAGGACGCGTTCGGCCGTGGCGCGCACGGCGTCGAGGTCGGACAGGTCCGCGCAGACGAGGACGAACTCGTCGCCGCCGGGCCGGGCCACCATGTCCCCGGCGCGCACGGTGCGGGCCAGGCGGCGGGCGACCTCGACGAGGACGGCGTCCCCGGCCTCCGGGCCCAGGCCGTCGTTGACGGTCTTGAAGTCGTCGAGGTCGACCATGAGGACCCCGACGTCGGGGCCCTGGCCGGGCGCACGGCCCGGCAGGGCCAGCAGGTCGGACAGCCGTTCCAGCAGTGCGAGGCGGTTGGGCAGACCCGTCAGCAGGTCGTGCTGGGCCTGATAGGCCAGCCGGTGCTCGCGCGCGAGGCGGTCGGTGACGTCCTCGACCGTGCCGATGAAGCCGGCCCCGTACCCGGGGGTCCGGCTGGGGGCCAGCCGCACGGTCACCCACCGGATCTGGCCGGCGGCCGTCCGCAGGCGGGTGTCGAGCGTGACGCGTTCCCCGGCCAGGACGGTGGCGACGGCCTCAACGACCCCGGTCCGCTCGTCGTCGACGACGTGGGTCAGCCAGCCGGTCCCGCACAACTCCTCGGCGGGCAGGCCGAGCAGCTCGGCGAACGCGTCGTTGACGCGGGACAGCCGCGCACCCACGTCCGAGACGATCGTGGGCACGGGGGAACTCTGGGCGAGGGTGGCGAACCGTTCCTCGGCGGCGCGCAGCGCGGCGTGGGCGCGCTCGTCCTCCGGCAACGCCAGCGACAGCACCCAGAACTGCTCCCCCGCCCCGGCGCGCGCGACGGCGGCCAGGCCGGGTCCGGGACGGTCGGGGACGGGCCAGGCCACGACCTCGGAACGCCGCAGGTCCCCGCCGGCGGTGACGACGTCGACGGCGTAGCGGGTGCGGCGTTCGCGGGACAGGCGCTCGGCGTCCGGGCCGGTGCGCAGCAGGCGGGTCACGGCGACGTCGACGAGGTGGTCGGCGTCGATCCCGAACAGGTCGGAGGCGGCGGTGTTCGCCCAGCGCACCCGGGCGATCTCGCGGGCGGCGTGCGGACGGGACACGACGAGGACGGGTTCGTCGGCGGCGGCCGCGTGGTGCAGCAACGCGGCGTCGACCCCGGCGGTGGAGTCGGGGCCTCCCCCGGGGTGGTGGCTGCGCCACGCCTCGTTCAGCACTGGTTCCGTCCACGGTGGTTCCCGGCGATCCCTTCCGTGGGGCCGCATCGGAGTGTTCATCGGCACGTTGCGCCACGAACTGATCCCCCCGGGTGCACGGACGCCGGGCGCGCGCCGGAACCCACGCGGGGCCGGCTGCGCTGCGTGACGTCGCCACCCGCCGGACCGCGCAGTAGGGTTCGGCGCAAACGTCCGGCCCCCAGGCCGGTCCGCCCCTGCCGGAAGGTTCCGCCGTGCTCACGGCGTTCTTCGCCGCGGCCGCGTGGGGGCGGGTCGGACTCGCCGCGACCCCCCTGGCGCTGCTGTGGTTCGTCCACGACCGGACGGGTTCGTGGTCCGGTGCCGGGCTCGCCGCGGCCGGTCTGGCGCTGGCCGAGGCCGTCGCCGGCCCGCAGACGGCCCGGCTCGTCGACCGGTTCGGCCAGCCCCGCGTCCTGCCCGTCCTCGCCCTGGCCCACGGGACGGCTCTCGTGGCGGTCGCCGCCCTCCTGCCCGCGTCGGCGCCAGGCCCCGTCCTGCTGACCGCGGGTCTGGTCGTCGGGGCGACCCTGCCCCAGCTGGGAGCGTTCTCGGGCGCTCGCTGGTCGTACCGGCTCACCCCCGCGTCCGGGTTGTCGCGGGCCTTCGCGTGGGAGGCGGTGGCGGGCTCCACGGCGTTCCTGCTCGGCCCGGTCCTCGCGGCCTGGCTGGCCGGCGGGGGCCGGCCGGAGGTGGCCCTGGCCGGGGCCGCCGCGCTGGTCGCCTCCGGGACGACGGTGCTGGCCCTGCTGCGGTCCTCGGCCCCGCCTCCCGCGCGGCGGCGGTCCCCCGGGCTGGGGCTGCCGCGGGGGCTGGGGCTCCCGCTCACCGTGACGGCCTGCCTCGGCGTGCACTTCGGGGCGCTGCCCCTGGCCGTCGCGGCCGCCCGGCTCGAGGCGGCCGCCGCGGTCCTGGGCGCCTCCAGCGGCGCTGGGCTGCTCGCCGGGCTGGCCCTCACGCGGGCCCCGGACCCGCGACTGCGCCGGGCCGCGGTCGTCCTGGCGCTGGTCGCGACCCCGCTGGCCGTGCCGGGACTGCTCACCACCCCCGTCGTCGTGCTCGCCGCAGTGCTCGCCCTGGTGGGGGCCGCGGTCCCGCCCGTCGTCGTCGCCACGACCGTCCTGGTGCGCGAACGTGCTGCACCGCAGCAGCTCACTAGCGCCTTCGCCTGGTCGGCCTCCGTCTCGGCCGCCGGTGTCGCGACCGGCTCGGCGGTGGCGGGACAGGCCGTCGACCGCGTCGGGCCACCGGCAGCGGGCGGACTGGCCGCGCTGGCTCTCGCGGCCGCCCTCCTGGCGGTCCTCGGCTGGGGCAGGATCGTGCGGTGCGCCCGTTGCGACCCACCCGCCTCCTGAGCCTGGACTCGGGGGTGTGGGCGCTCGACGAGACCCAGCCGGTCGCCGCCGTGCTGGACCGGCGCACGGGCCGCGTGGAGCGGCTCGTCGGCTGGTCGCAGGTCCCGCCCGAACCCGTGCCGGCCCCGTGGCCGCCACCGCGGCTGGTACCGGACGGGCCGGCGTTCTGGACGCACCCGCACGGGGAGGCGCCGCTCGTGCGCATCGGCCACGGCGGGGTGGAACTCGCGGTGTGGACCCACGGGTTGCGGCTGGCGGCCGTCGGGCCCGACGGTGCGTGGTGCGCTCCCCCGCCACCCCCGCAGGACGTCGTGCGCTCGGCCGAGGGCCGTCCCGGGTGGGGACTGCAGCCGAGCCAGTTGCTGCACGTGGCCCGTCGCGGCACCCCGCGACGCACGAACGTGCCCGCACCCGTGCGCGCGGCGCAGGCCGAGGACTCGGGGTTCTTCGTGGCCTTGGACGCCGAACCCTGGCACCTGGAACCCCTCGGCGCCGACCTGCACGAGGTGGTGTGGGACACCGCCTGGTACCGCGTGCCGTGGGGCGCCGACGTCGGCGACGAACTCCTCGACGTCGCCGAACCCGTCGCCGAGGGGCCGCCCGTGCGGACCGAGGACGGCCGCGGGACGCACTCGTGGCTGGACCCGTGGAGCGCGGGCGGGGACCGCCACGGGGTCCGGCTGGAGGGGGCCCGCTGGGGTTTCGGCTGGCGCGCCGATGCTCTGGCCGCCGCCGCGGGCGAGCTCGTGGCCGTCGTCCACAACGCCGACGGGAACCCGGTGCGGCGCGTAACGATGGGCCGCGGGACGACGACGTCGGCGGCCCTCGTCGGCACGGGGTCGGGCGAACGTCTCGTCGTGGCCGTCCGTCGCGACGCGCCCGGGGTATCCGCTCCGCCCGTGGACCTGCTCACGGTGCACCGCAGCGGGGACGTGACGCCGTTGCTGCGCGGTGCCGAGGTCGACATCGGTGAGCACGTCCGGCCGCTGGTGGACCGGCCGCTGGAAGCCGGGTCCTACCTGCGGCAGGTGCTGGCGACGTACGGCCGGCTCGAGGAGCACTGGCGCACCGACGCCGGGTTGCTGCCGCTGGTCGAGGGGTTGAGCGCCGCCCGGGCCCGGCTCGTCGGCGACTGGCCGGACACGGTGCTGGAGTGGACGTTCGAGCACCCCGAGCGACCCGGCGTGCGGCTGCGCCGCCGGGTTCCGCTGTTCGACGAACTCGGGCGCATCACCCCGCCGGACACGGCCGCCGAGGTGTTGCGGGAGGACCTGCTGACGGGCCACGTCCCGCCGCTGGACGCGGCCCGCCGGGGGTTCCTGGACCTCTGAGCGCGTCTCAGCCGTCGGCGCGGAACAGGACCAGCACGTCCTGCGTGCGCCAGGTCCCCGCCGTCGTCGTCCACTCCGCGACGCCCTGCGGGGGTTTCACGGCGGCACTGCGCCAGCGCAGGACCCACGGGTCGGGCTGGGCGGGGCCGGGGTCGCGCCGGGCGTAGTTCCAGCGCAGCAGCTGGCGCAGCACCGGGTCGGCCTCCTCCGTGCGGGCCTCGACGAGGGGTTCCAGCACGGCGGGGTCGGAGAACTGGTCGACGATCTCGCAGTCGCACGAGTACGCCAGCAGCCCGATCTCCCCCGGCGCGGTGACGCGCTGGTCGCCGACGATCCGTCCGACGTCCGCGCCGATCGCCCGGTACTCCGCCGGGGTCGCGAAGTTGCCGAACACCGGCGGGTAGGCCCAGGGCAGCGGCAGCGCGGCCGCCGGCACCGAGGCGGCGAGCCCGCCCACCGCCGCCAGCGCCGTGACGACGGGCACGACCCGCCGGGCCCGGTTCCGCAGCAGCACCCCCAGCCCGACGACGGCGACGAACGACAGCGTCGCCGCGGGCGGCACGTAGTACCACTGGTACGGCGGGACACCCAGGACGCTGTAGACGCCGAAGTAGGCGGCACCGCCCAGGCCCAGGCCCACGAGTCCGCGGCGCGCGGCGTCCCTGCGCCGGACCAGACCCACGAGCAGGAGCAGCAGGACGACGACGCCGAGCACCGCCCCGGCGACGCCGACCCCGACCGCGACGGGGGTGTTGGGCCAGTAGTGCGTCCACAACCCCTGCAGGTACGTGCGGTCGGGCCCGAAGTTCTTCTGGTTCGTCTTGATGACGAACGTGTCCGGGATCGCGGACCCCAGGAACCACCAGCTCACCGCGAACCACGGCAGCGCGACGGCGCAGCAGGTGAGGACCGCGACGTGCAGCCGGCGCAGCACCGGGCCGGAGACGAGGGCGAGCAGGACCACGAACACGACGGTGTCCAGCCGGGCCAGCAGGGCCAACCCCGCCACGAGGCCGTACAGCGCCGGCCGGCCCGCCACCGAGGCGGCCAGCAGGGCGAGGACGGCGGTGAACACCAGGACGACCTCGAGGCCGACCGCGGACACGAGCAGCGGGTTCGCCAGCACGACGACGACGGCCGCGGCGGCCCACCAGGACGAGATCCCCGCGCGCCGGGTGACGTGCCCGGCGCACCCGGCCGCGACGGCGGCCAGGACGGTCGTGACGACGCCCAGGGCGAGTTCCCCGTCCGGGCCGGCGAACGGTCCGACGAGGAGGAACCCCAGCGCCAGCAACCCCACGTTGAGCGGCGAGGTCGCGGCGTTCGACGTGATGCCCGGGGTCATGCCCCAGTGGAAGTGCTCGGCGAGGTTCCGGGCGTAGGCCAGCGTGATGTAGGTGTCGTCGATGAGGCCGCGGGACGTGGTCCAGGACAGCAGGGCACCCACGAGGGCGCCGAACAGCGGCAGGACCACCCGGGAGGAGGGGCGTGGCGGTGCGGGCACGGGCTGCATCCCACCACAGTCCGGGGACGACGACGGCCGTCCCCCTTCCGGGGGACGGCCGTCGTGGTGGTCCGGGAGCGGATCAGGCGGTGGTCAGCGACCGCAGCACGTACTGCAGGATCCCGCCGTTGCGGTAGTAGTCCGCCTCACCGGGGGTGTCGATGCGGACGACCGCGTCGAACTCCACGGTGCCACCGTCGGTCTTGGTGGCGGTGACCGCCACCGTGCGGGGCGTGCGGCCCTCGTTGAGCTCGGTGATGCCGGCGATGTCGAACGTCTCGGTGCCGTCGAGGCCGAGCGAGGCCGCCGACTCCCCCTGCGGGAACTGCAGCGGGATGACGCCCATGCCGATGAGGTTCGAGCGGTGGATGCGCTCGAAGCTCTCGGTGATGACGGCCTTGACACCCAGCAGCGCGGTCCCCTTCGCGGCCCAGTCGCGCGAGGACCCCGAGCCGTACTCCTTGCCGCCCAGCACGACGAGCGGAGTCCCCTGCGCGGCGTAGTTCTGGGCCGCGTCGTAGATCGACGTCTGCTCGCCACCGGCGGTGAAGTCGCGGGTGAAACCGCCCGAGACCCCGTCCAGCAGCTGGTTCTTCAGGCGGATGTTCGCGAAGGTCCCGCGGATCATCACCTCGTGGTTCCCGCGGCGGGACCCGTAGGAGTTGAAGTCCTGGCGCTCCACACCGTGCTCGGACAGGTACACGCCGGCCGGGCTGTCCGGCTTGATGGAACCGGCCGGGGAGATGTGGTCGGTCGTCACCGAGTCGCCGAGCAGCGCCAGGACGCGGGCACCGGAGATGTCGCTGACGGGCGACGGCTCGGCCTGCATGCCCTCGAAGTACGGGGGCTTGCGGACGTAGGTGGAGTCGGCGTCCCAGTCGAAGGTGTCGCCCTCGGGCGTGGGCAGACCCTGCCAGCGCTCGTCACCGGCGAAGACGTCGGCGTAGTCCTTGACGAACATGTCCTTGCTGATGGCCTCGCCGATGACCCGCTCGACCTCGGCCGCGTCGGGCCAGATGTCGCGCAGGAACACGTCCTGGCCGGACTCGTCCTGACCGATCGGGTCGTTCTCGACGTCCCAGTCCATCGTCCCGGCGAGCGCGTAGGCGATGACCAGCGGCGGGGAGGCCAGGTAGTTCATCTTGATGTCCGGGTTGATCCGGCCCTCGAAGTTCCGGTTCCCCGACAGCACCGCGGTGACGGCGAGGTCGTTCTGCTGGACGGCCGCCGAGACCTCCTCCGGCAGCGGGCCCGAGTTCCCGATGCAGGTGACGCAGCCGTAGCCGACGAGGTGGAAACCGAGCTTCTCCAGGTACGGGGTGAGCCCGGCCTTGTCGTAGTAGTCGGTGACGACCTTGGACCCGGGGGCCAGCGACGTCTTGACCCACGGCTTGCGGGTCAGGCCCTTCTCCACCGCGTTCTTGGCCAGCAGCGCGGCCGCGACCATGACGGAGGGGTTGGACGTGTTGGTGCAGCTGGTGATCGAGGCGATCGCGACGGCGCCGTGGTCGATCTCGGTCTGCGTCCCGTCGGCCATCGTCAGGGCGACCGGGTTCGACGGGCGGCCGCTGGCCTTGCCCGGCGCGTGCGGTTCCCCACCGGCGTTGCTGCCGCTGGCCGAGGGCGCGTCGGAGGCCGGGAACGTCTCGACTAGCGCCTCGTCCTGCGCGGACTGCGGCGCCACGTAGTCGCCGAGGGCGGCGCGGAAGGCGGCCTTGGCGTCGTCCAGGACGATGCGGTCCTGCGGTCGCTTGGGACCGGCGATGCTCGGGACGACGGTGGACAGGTCCAGCTCGAGGTACTCGGAGTACTTCGCCTCGACCGAGGGGTCGTGCCAGAGACCCTGCTCCTTGGTGTACGCCTCGACCAGCGCGACCTGCTCGTCGCTGCGGCCGGTCAGGCGCAGGTAGTCGAGGGTGACGTCGTCGATCGGGAAGATCGCCGCGGTGGAGCCGAACTCGGGGCTCATGTTCCCGATGGTGGCGCGGTTGGCCAGCGGGACCGAGGCGACGCCCTCGCCGTAGAACTCCACGAACTTCCCGACGACGCCGTGCTTGCGCAGCATCTCGGTGATCGTCAGGACGACGTCGGTCGCGGTCGCACCGGCCGGGATCGCACCCGACAGCTTGAAGCCGACGACGCGCGGGATGAGCATCGAGACGGGCTGGCCGAGCATGGCCGCCTCGGCCTCGATGCCGCCGACGCCCCAGCCGAGGACGCCGAGGCCGTTGACCATCGTGGTGTGCGAGTCGGTGCCCACCAGGGTGTCCGGGTAGGCCTGCAGCTCCGAGCCCACCTGGCGCGGGAACACCACGCGCGCGAGGTGCTCGATGTTCACCTGGTGCACGATCCCGGTGCCCGGCGGGACGACCTTGAAGTCGTCGAACGCCGTCTGGCCCCAGCGCAGGAACTGGTAGCGCTCGCGGTTGCGGCCGTACTCGATCTCGACGTTCTGCTCGAACGCGTCGGGGCGCCCGAAGACGTCGGCGATGACCGAGTGGTCGATGACGAGCTCGGCCGGCGCCAGCGGGTTCACCTTGGTCGGGTCCCCGCCGAGGGCGCCGACGGCCTCGCGCATGGTGGCGAGGTCGACGATGCAGGGCACGCCGGTGAAGTCCTGCATGATGACACGCGCCGGCGTGAACTGGATCTCGGTGTCCGGTTCGGCGTCCGGGTTCCAGCCGCCGAGGGCGCGGATGTGGTCGGCCGTGATGTTGGCGCCGTCCTCGGTGCGCAGCAGGTTCTCCAGGAGGACCTTCAGGCTGAACGGCAGCGTCGCCGCACCCTCGACCTTGTCGAGGCGGAAGATCGTGTAGTCCGTCCCGGACACTGTTAGGGTAGCCTTGGCTTCGAAGCTGTTGTGGCTGCTCACCGGGAGCTCCTCACTCGTCGTCCGACGTCGTCGCGTCGCACCGCGCCGCCGTCCTTGCCGTGCTCGATGGTCCCACCGGCAGTGGTGGGACCGACCCGCGGGGTGGACCCTCGCGACCATTTATCTCGACGTCAAGATACCACCGTGGGTGGCCGAGAGCACCAGCACCGTCGCCGACACGCCCAGGAGCACCGCGACACCGGCCGTCGCGGCCAGCAGCCCGGCCCCCGGCCCGGCGCGCAGGTGCCCGTCCCGCAGCAGCGCGCGCACCGTCCGGCGGCCCCGCGCGCCCGCGGCGACGTGCAGCGCGGCCCCCGCCGCGCAGCCCGCCACCGCCAGGACGAGCGCCGCCGTTCCGAACCGGGGCGCCAGCAACCGGCCGAGGAGGGCCGAGCCGACGAGGACGGCCAGCGCCGTCCGTCGCCAGGCCAGCGCCGTCCGCTCGGGCTGCAGCCCCGCGTCGAACCGACCGGTCACCGCAGGACCAGACCGAGCAGCACCAGCACCCCCGCCAGCCCGACCCCGACCGTCAGGGGCGCCGCCAGGGTCGGGGACGCGAGCGGCTCGCCGCGGCGCATGGCCCGCTCGTCCCGGGCCCAGCCGCGCCAGGCCTGCCCGGCCGTGAGGGTCCCCAGGACGACGAGCAGGACGGACGCGGCGAGCCGCAGCTCCGGCTGCAGGGCGAGGTTCAGCCCCTCCAACGCGACCCCGCCGGCCAGGAGCGCCAGGGCCGTGCGGATCCAGGCCAGGAACGTCCGCTCGTTGGCGAGGCTGAAGCGGGGGTCCGGTTCCTCCCCCTCGCCGTAGACGCTGCGCGGGAAGCGGGAGGGGGCGCTCACGCCTCGATCGTCTCGCACCGCGACGGACCACCCGGACGGGTGCACACGGATGCAGCACAGTCGGCTTGAGCCGGGTCACTCTCGGTCAGCACAGTGGAGGCACGCCCCAGCCGCCCGCCCCGGAGGTCCCGATGCCCCTGCTCTCCCGCCGCCCCGAGCGCTACGTCCCCCGCCACTCCACCCGCGAGGTGTTCCGCGCGTGGGAGCCCGACGCGGTCGTCGACGTCACCCGCGGGGAGTCCCCCACCGACGTCCTCGAGAGCGTCCTGGAGGCCCTCGACGGCCTCGACGCCCGCGAGCGCCAGGACGCCTGAGGAACTCCCCGCGCGACCTCAGCGCACGAAGCGCGCCACGCACTCCACGTGGTGCGTCATGGGGAACAGGTCGAAGGCCCGCAGCCCGTCGAGCCGGAACCCGTGGCCGGCGAGGAACTTCGCGTCCCGGGCCAGCGCGGCGGGGTCGCAGGCCACGTAGGCCACGGCCCGCGGCGCCAGGGCCGCGATCCCGTCCACGACGGCCCGGCCCGCACCCGAGCGCGGGGGGTCCAGGACGACGAGGTCGGTCCGGCGACCGGCGAGCTCGTCGTCGGTCAGCGCCTCCTCGACGTCGCCCTCCCACAGCTCCACCTGGGGGTGCTCGTGCAGCGAGCGGCGCGCGTCGCGCACGGCCCGCCCCTCCCCCTCCACGGCCAGGACGGTCCCGTCGGCGCCCACGGCGTCGGCCAGCAGCGCCGTGAACAGCCCGACGCCGGAGTACAGGTCGAGGGCGTGCTCCCCCGGCTGCGGTGCCAGGGCGGCCAGGACCGCCTCGCCCAGCAGGCGCGGGGCGGCGGGGTGCACCTGCCAGAACCCGGCGCCCCCCACGCGGAACGCGTGCTCGCGCTTCTGCTCCCCCACCCGGACGGTGACGCGCTCGCCGACCCAGGTGCGGCCCGAGACGCGGTGCAGCCCCTCGAGGGTGCGGACGGCGACGGAGGCGTCGGGCAGCTTGGGGACGTGCGCGTGGGTGCCGGGCAGCGGCTCGACGACGACGAGGGGCGCGGCGCCGTCGGAGCCTGCGGCGACCTCGACGGTGCCGACGTTGCCGAACCTGGCGCCGAGGACGCCGGACCCGACGACGGCCTCGGTGCTGATCGGGCAGTCCTGCAGGGGCACGACCTGGTGCGAGCGGTGCGCCCGCAGCCCCGTGCGGCCTTCGGCGTCGACGGCGAACTGGGTGCGGGTGCGCCAGCGCAACCCCGCCCCGTCCGCCCCGGGTCCCGGCAGCGGCGCCTCCTCGACCGTCACGTCGACGTCGAGGCCCGCGAGCCGGCGGAACTGCTCGGCGACGACGGCGGCCTTGAGCGTGCGCTGGCGGGCCGGGGTGGCGTGCTGGAAGTCGCACCCGCCGCACAGGCCCGGGCCGGCGACGGGGCAGGGCGGTTCGACGCGGTCGGGGTCGGCGGCGAGGACGCGCACGGCGTCGGCGCGCCAGAACGAGGCGCCCTCGGCGCCCTCGGTGACGCGCGCGACGACCCTCTCGCCCGGCAGGGCGTGCCGGACGAAGACGACGCGGCCCTCGTGCCGCGCCACGCAGTGCCCGCCGTGGGCGACCGGCCCGACCTCCAGCTCGAGCTCGGTGCCACGCGCGTCCGGTCCTGCCGGAGCGGGGCGGCGGGTCCCGCGGGCGCGGGTGGGGCGACGGGAGGGGGTGCTCACGGGGTCTCCTCGGTGTTGCTGCTGCTGCTGGTGGGGCCGCGGTCGACGGGGCCCGGGCCGAAGGTGCCGCGGCGGACGGTGCCGGGGGCCTGCCGCTCCAGCCGGTCCTCCTGGCCCGCCGAGCTCGACAGCTGCCACGGGACGCTGGCCACCATGACGCCGGGCTGGTAGCGCAGGCGCGCCCGCAGCCGCAGCGCGGACTGGTTGTGCAGGAACGTCTCCCACCAGTGGCCCACGACGTACTCGGGCACGTAGACGATGACCAGGTCGCGCGGGTACCGCCGGCGCAGCGCCTTGACGTGCTCCAGGACCGGGCGGGTGATCTCGCGGTAGGGCGAGTCCAGCACGGTGAGGGGCACGGGCACGCCGAGGGCCTCCCAGCGCTGCTGCAGCGCCGCTGTCTCCTCCGGCTCGACGGCGACCGTGACGGCCTGCAGGTCGGTCGGCTTGGCGGCCCGGGCGAACGCCAGCGCCCGCAGCGTCGGCTTGTGGATCTTGGAGACGAGGACGACGCCCCGCACCCCCGTCGGCAGCGCCTTGGCCTTGGCGTCGGGCGCGACCTCGATCTCGCGGCTGACGTTGCCGTAGTGGCGCCGGATGAGCTTCATGTTCACGAAGACGACGACCATGGCCAGGATCGCGATCCACGCGCCCTGGGTGAACTTCGTCAGCAGGACGATGACGAGGACCGTCGCGGTCAGCCCGAGGCCGATGCAGTTGATGACGCGCGAGCGGCGCATGCGGGCGCGCGCCGCGGGGTCGGTCTCGGTCCGCAGGTGCCGGTTCCAGTGCCGGATCATGCCCGTCTGGCTCATGGTGAACGAGACGAAGACGCCGACGATGTAGAGCTGGATGAGCCGGGTCACCTCGGCGTCGAAGGCCAGGATGAGGACGATGGCCGCGACGGCGAGGGCGATGATCCCGTTGGAGAACGCGAGCCGGTCCCCGCGGGTGTGCAGCTGCTTGGGCAGGAAGCCGTCGCGGGCCAGGATCGAGCCGAGGACGGGGAACCCGTTGAACGCGGTGTTGGCGGCCAGCACGAGGATGACCCCGGTGGCGGCCGTCACGACGTAGAACGCGACCGGGAAGTGGTCGAAGATCGTCGCGGCGAGCTGGCCGATGACCGGGTCCTGCACGTAGCTGCTGCCCACCGGCGTCCCGTTCCGCAGCAGCTGGTGCTCGGGGTCCTCGGCGAAGCGGACACCGGTCAGGTTGGCCAGCGCCACGATGCTGACGAGCATGGTCACGCTCGTCAGGCCGAGCAGCAGCAGGGTCGTCGCGGCGTTCTTGCTCTTGGGCTTCCGGAAGGCCGGGACGCCGTTGCTGATGGCCTCCACGCCCGTCAGGGCCGCGGCGCCGGAGGAGAAGGCCCGCAGGATGAGGTAGGCCCCCGCCAGGCTCGTGAGCCCGCCGGAGATGTCGTGCTCGGCCGTCAGGCTGAAGGCGGCGCTGGGGGCCTTGGGCAGGTCCCCGAACAGCAGGCGGCCGAAGCCCCACACCGCCATCCCGAGGATCGAGGCCATGAAGATGTAGGTCGGGATCGCGAAGGCGGCCCCGCTCTCGCGGATGCCGCGCAGGTTGACCGTCATGAGCAGCAGCACCAGCGCGACGGCGAAGAGCGCCTCGTGCCCTCGCAGGGCCGGGATGGCGGCGGCCGCGTACTGCGCCCCCGAGGAGATCGACACGGCCACTGTCAGCACGTAGTCGACGAGCAGCGCGCTGCCGACTGTGAGCCCCGCGTTGGGGCCGAGGTTGACCGTGGCGACCTCGTAGTCCCCGCCCCCTGAGGGGTAGGCGTGCACGTTCTGCCGGTAGGAGGCGACGACGACGAACATGACGACGACGACGCCCACGGTGATCCACGGCGAGAACGAGTACGCGGCGATGCCGGCGATCGAGAGCGTCAGGAAGATCTCGTCGGGGGCGTACGCGACGGAGCTCAGCGCGTCGGAGGCGAAGACGGGCAGGGCGATGCGCTTGGGGAGCAGCGTCTCGGACAGGCGTTCGCTGCGGAACGGTCGTCCGACGAGGACGCGCTTGACCGCATCGGTCACAGAGGGCACGTCTGCCGATGGTAGGCGCAAGACGGTAGCGTTCGGGACGTGCACTTCGTGATCATGGGCTGCGGCCGGGTCGGCTCGAGCCTGGCGCTCACCGTCGAGCAGCGGGGGCACAGCGTGGCCGTCGTCGACCAGAACGCCGACGCCTTCCGCCGGCTGGGCCCGACGTTCGCCGGGCGCCGGGTCACCGGGGTCGGCTTCGACCACGACACGCTCGTCGAGGCGGGCATCCACGAGGCCGGCGCCTTCGCCGCCGTCTCCTCCGGCGACAACTCCAACATCCTCGCCGCGCGGGTGGCGCGGGAGAAGTTCGACGTCGAGAACGTCGTGGCCCGCATCTACGACCCGGGCCGCGCCGAGGTCTACGAGCGCCTGGGCATCCCCACCATCGCCACGGTGCGCTGGACGTCGGACCAGGTGCTGCGCCGCCTCGTCCCCGAGGGGGCCCTCAGCGAGTTCCGCGACGCCTCCGGGCGTGTCGTGCTCGTCGAGCTGCCCGTGCACGAGGGGTGGGTCGGGCGGCCGCTGTCGGCGCTGGAGGCCGCCGCCGGCGTGCGCGTGGCCTACCTGACCCGCCTGGGCCAGGGCGTCGTGCCCGTCAAGGGCATGGCCTACCAGGAGGACGACGTCGTGCACGTCGTGGTCGCCGACGAGCGCACCACGTCCGCCGCGGCCGTGCTGGCCGCCGCACCGGAGGAGGGGGCCTGATGCGCGTCGTCATCGCCGGGGCCGGGATCGTGGGACGGTCCATCGCCCGCGAACTGCTGGGCAACGGCCACCGCGTCCTGCTCATCGACCGCAGCCCCGCGGCCATGAAGATCACGAGCGTCCCGGACGCGCAGTGGCTGCTGGCCGACGCGTGCGAGATCTCCAGCCTCGACGAGGCCGAGCTGGCCGACTGCGACGTCGTCGTGGCCGCGACCGGGGACGACAAGGCCAACCTCGTCGTCTCCCTGCTGGCCAAGACCGAGTACGGCGTGCCGCGCACCGTGGCCCGCGTGAACAACCCCAAGAACGAGTGGCTGTTCGACGAGGCCTGGGGCGTGGACGTCGCCGTGTCGACGCCACGGCTCATGACGGCCCTGGTCGAGGAGGCCGTGAGCGTCGGCGAGCTCGTGCGGCTGTTCACGTTCCAGCAGGGTCAGGCCTCGATGGCCGAGTACACCCTCGAGGAGGGCAGCCCGGTCCTGGGCCGCACCGTCGGGGAGGTGCGCCTGCCGGAGGACACCGTCCTCGTCGCCATCGTCCGCGCCGAGCGGCCGCTGCCGCCCAGTCCGGACGACGTCCTCGAACCCGGAGACCACCTGCTGTTCCTGTCCGTCCCGGACGCCGAGGCCGAGCTGCGCACGATCCTCGCGGCCGGCTGAGGGGCTCCCCCGCGGCGGACGCCGCTGGCAGGATCGGTCCATGGACGCGCACCCCGCCGACCGCCACGACACGATCCGGGTCCACGGGGCGCGGGAGAACAACCTGCGCGACGTGAGCGTCGACCTGCCCAAGCGGCGGCTCACGGTGTTCACCGGGGTCTCGGGCTCGGGCAAGAGCTCCCTGGTGTTCGGCACCATCGCCGCGGAGTCGCAGCGCATGATCAACGAGACGTACTCGACGTTCGTCCAGGGGTTCCTGCCCGCGCTCGGCCGGCCCGACGTCGACGTCCTCGACGGGCTGACGACCGCGATCATCGTCGACCAGCAGCGGATGGGCGGGGACGTCCGCTCGACCGTGGGGACGGCGACCGACGCGAACGCCCTGCTGCGCATCCTGTTCAGCCGCCTGGCCGAACCGCACGTGGGGGGCCCGCAGGCGTTCTCCTTCAACGTCGCCTCCGTCTCGGCCAAGGGCGCGATGACGGTCGCCAAGGGGGCGGGCCAGAAGAAGGTCGTGGCGGACTGGTCGCGCACGGGCGGGATGTGCCCGCGCTGCGAGGGCCGCGGCACCGTCGACGACCTCGACCTCACCGCGCTGTACGACGCCACGAAGTCCATCGACGACGGCGCCGTCAAGGTGCCGGGCTACTCCATGGACGGCTGGTACGGCCGCATCTACAAGGGGTGCGGGTTCTTCTCCTGCGACAAGCCCGTGGGGGAGTTCACGCAGCAGGAGCTCGACGCGTTCCTGTACGCCGAGCCCGTCCGCATCAAGGTCGACGGCATCAACGTCACCTACGAGGGCCTCGTGCCGAAGGTCCGCAAGTCGATGCTGTCCAAGGACGTCGACGCCCTGCAGCCGCACGTGCGGGCCTTCGTCGAACGGCTCGCGACGTTCACCACCTGCCCCGACTGCGACGGCACGCGCCTGGCCGAGGGCGCGCGGAACGCCCTGATCGCCGGGGTGAGCATCGCCGACGCCTGCCGGATGCAGGTCACCGACCTCCTGGACTGGGTGCGCGGGCTGGACAAACCCTCCGTCGCCCCGCTGCTGGGGAACCTGCGGGGCGTGCTGGAGGCGTTCGTCGAGATCGGGCTGGGGTACCTGTCGCTGGAACGTCCCGCGGGCACGTTGTCCGGCGGGGAGGCCCAGCGGGTGAAGATGGTGCGCCACCTGGGGTCCGCGCTCACTGACACGACGTACGTGTTCGACGAGCCCACCACGGGCCTGCACCCGCACGACGTCACCCGCATGAACGACCTGCTGCTGCGGTTGCGCGACAAGGGGAACACCGTGCTCGTGGTGGAGCACAAACCCGAGGTGCTCGCCGTGGCCGACCACGTCGTCGACCTCGGCCCCGGGGCGGGGTCGGCCGGCGGGACGGTCTGCTACGAGGGGACCTTCGAGGGGTTGCGGGCCAGCTGGACGGTCACCGGCCGGCACGTCGACGACCGCGGGCAGCTCAAGGCCGCGGTGCGGACGCCGACGGGGTTCCTGCCGGTGCGCGGCGCGTCGACGAACAACCTGCGGGACGTCTCGGTCGACCTTCCGCTGGGGGTGCTCCTGGTCCTGACCGGCGTCGCCGGGTCGGGCAAGAGTTCCCTGGTCCGCGGATCGGTGTCCGGGCTCGACGGTGTCGTCACCGTGGACCAGAGCCCGATCCGCGGTTCGCGCCGCAGCAACCCGGCCACGTGCACCGGGTTGCTCGAGCCGGTGCGCAAGGCGTTCGCGAAGGCGAACGGCGTGAAACCTGCGCTGTTCAGCGCGAACTCCGAGGGGGCCTGTCCCACGTGCAACGGCGCGGGGGTCGTCTACACCGACCTCGCCGTCATGGCCGGGGTCGCGACGACCTGCGAGGACTGCGAGGGCCGCCGCTTCCAGGCGTCGGTGCTCGAGCTGCGGCTGGCCGGCCGGAACATCGCCGAGGTGCTGGCGATGCCCGTCGAGGAGGCCGTGGAGTTCTTCGCGGCCGGCCCCGCGCGCGTCCCGGCCGCGCACACCGTCCTGCAGCGGCTGGCCGACGTCGGGCTCGGCTACCTCACGCTGGGGCAGCCGCTCACCACGCTGTCCGGCGGGGAACGGCAGCGGCTGAAGCTCGCATTGCACATGGGCACGACGGGCGGGGTGCTCGTCCTGGACGAACCCACGACCGGCCTGCACCTGGCCGACGTGGCGAACCTGCTGGCGCTGCTGGACCGGCTCGTGGACGCCGGCACGTCCGTGCTCGTCGTGGAGCACCACCAGGCGGTCATGGCCCACGCCGACTGGATCGTCGACCTCGGGCCGGGTGCGGGCCACGACGGGGGCACGGTCGTCTTCGAGGGGACACCGGCCGACCTGGTGGCCGCGCGGGCGACGCTGACGGGCGAGCACCTGGCCCGCTACGTCGGCGCCGCCGACGCGGAACCCGTCAGGGCTGCAGGAAGGCGGCGATCTCCCGCGCGAAGCGGGGGTCGCTGAAGACCGTCGCGTGGTCGCCGGTGACGGTCTGGACGCGGGCGCCGGGGACGGCGTCGGCCAGCACCTGCGGCCGCACGGCGAGGGGGTCCTCGTCACCGGCGACGACGAGGGTGGGCACCGCGATGGACCCGAGGTCGATCGGGGACGCGTGCACGACGTCGGCCTGCGCGGCCAGGGCCAGGAGGTCGTTGCCGGTGGAGGCGGCGAACATCCGGAAACCCTGCAGCAGCTCGTCGCCGAGGTCGCCCGGGTCCGAGGCGCGCAACGCCCTCGCGAGCTCGGAGGACGGCAGGGCGCGGGTGTCCACCCCGCCGACCTCGATGATCCCCGCTCCGACCCCCCCGACCACGAGGCGGCGCAGGCGGTCGGAGTGGCGGGACGCGAAGATGAGCGAGACGACGGACCCCATCGAGTAGCCGGCGAGGTCGACCCGCCCCAGGCCGAGCGCGTCGAGGACCTCGAGGACGTCCTGGGCCATGCGCGTCTCGCCGTAGAAGGCGTTGTCGTGCGGGGCGTCGGAGGCACCGTGCCCGCGGGCGTCGACCGCCAGGACGCGCCGGCCCTGGGCCAGGAGCGTCTGCGGCAGACCCGAGCGCGGCCACTCGAGGAACGCGCTGGCGCTGAAGCCGTGGTGCAGGAAGACGGGTAGGGCCTCGGCCGCGCCGTCCCACTCGTACACGCTGAGCGTCAGACCGTCGGACGTCGGGAGGCGGTGGGTGCGGTCGGGCGCCCGGAGTTCCGGGGCGTCGGGCTGCTCGGGTGCGGGGGTGCTCACGGTTCCTCCGGGGGTTCTGAGGTGGCGGGACCACGGTAGGGCATTGACAGGAAACCTGCCATCATCCGATCGGGTCGGTCCGTCGGGTCAGCTCGTGCGCTGCAGGAACTCCGGGTCCAGGTCGCCGGGGGCGACGGAGATGACCGACTCGTTGTCCTCACCGACGTGCTCGAAGAGGGTGATGCGGGCGAACTCGGGCACGACATGGATGGGGTACGTCGGTCCGGCGTCGCGGAAGGCGCGCATGCGGTCGAGGTGGTCGTTCTGGAACAGGACCGTCTTGGAACCGTCCTCCTCGACCCACCGCGGGAAGAAGATCGTGCCGTGCAGGCGGCGGCGCTGCGGCATGACGTCCACCACGACGGACGTGCCGGTGGGCTCGTTCCAGGAGACCTTGAAGCCGTCCTCGTCGAGCTGGACGAGGTCGACGGTCTGGTCCTTGACCCAGCGGCCCCCGACCATCCCGGAGTGGATGCGGTAGTCGATGGTCGTGGCGTTCTTGACGTACATCTCGTACTGCCAGCCGTTGGCGTACGTGTAGACGAAGCGGTGGCCCACGATGCCCGAGAGGTCCTGCGGCGGGACGGGGTGCTCGACGGTGGTCGTCACGGGGAAGTCGGTGGTCGTCATGCCTTCTATTTTGCAAGCAAAACTCAGAAGGGCAACCCGGGCGGGCAGGATGGGCGCGTGACCTCCCCCACGTCCGCTGCCACGTCCGCAGCGGGGACGGCCCGCCGGCTCGGCCCGCTGCTGGGACCGCTGCGGCGCACCGTGCTGCGCCGCAGTCGGGACCTCGCCGCGCTGCCGGACCTGCCCGAGGCGCAGGTGGAGCTGCTGCGGGTGCTGGCCGGACAGGGCGCGCAGAGCCCCAGCGGCCTCGCGGACCGGTTGCGGCTGGCCCGTCCCACCGTCAGCAACCTGCTGCGCACCCTGTCGGCCGCCGGCCTCGTGGACCGCTCCCCCGGCGCCGGCCGCGCCGTGCAGGTCAGCGCCACCGACCACGCCCGCGAGCTGCTGGCGCGTTACGACGCCGCGAGCGCGCGGACGCTGGAACAGGCCCTGGACCGCCTGGACGCCGCCGACCGCACCGCCCTCGCCACCGCCCTGCCCACC